>OMVN01000004.1 GCA_900314525.1 uncultured Eubacteriales bacterium | reverse complement strand
ATTTCTCAGAATTGCCTTTCTAAGAGTTCAAAAATTTGGCAGTTTGGTACTTTGGGAAGTTATATTCATTTTTAAATTACAATATGCGGAAACTCAAGATAATATGATGGTATAATTTTAATAAATAAAATATTTACTTTGAATTTACTTTGAAGTATACTACTTTTTATAACTCTACCTTATAGCAGTAGATATTTATTTGGAGGGAATAATGTCAAAGAAAGATTTATCCAAAAATCAGTCAAGAAGAAAGAGAAGAAGAAAAAAAAGACATAGAAGAGTTTTACTTATTATAGAGATAGTGGTTATACTTCTCGCCATAGCGTTTGCATCTATAATGTTTATGCCAAATTCAAAGGCATTTATGGTCAGAACTTTTACCGGCTGTCCTGCAGGACGTATGATTCTCAAAACCTTATATAAAAATAATTACGATGCAAATGTCTATGAAAATGATGCAAAAAATATCAGAACAGTTAATTTGGGTAACGGATACACAAATATTGCATTAATGGGTATTGACCCACGAGATGGTGAATTTGATGATTCAACTCACTCAGACACAATTATGATTGTAAGTATTAATAATAAAACCCACGATGTGAAGCTTGTATCTGTATACAGAGATTCTTTTTTAAAGATGAAAGGTGAAAAATCAAAGAAAGCAATCTATGAAAAAGCAAACTATGCATATTTTATCGGTGGTGTTTCATCCACTATCAATATGCTAAACGAAAATTTTGATCTTGATATTACAGAATATGCCATTGTCAATTTTGAAGGACTAGCTGATATCATAGATGCCCTTGGCGGTGTAGACATAAGTATCACAGATGCAGAAAGAGATTTAATTAATGGTTATCTTGTGGAAACCAGAGAAATCACTGGTATGGATGCCCCTGATGTAAAGAAAACTGGCAAGGTACATTTGTCTGGACTTCAGGCAACTGCTTACTGTCGAATCAGATATACAGAATTCACAGACTCTGATGGTAATGTTTACCACAACGATTACGGCCGTACAGCAAGACAGAGATACATCTTGAATACTGTACTTGAAAAAGCAAAAACAGCAGGTGTATCACAACTCTTAGATGTAGCCGATACAATTATTAAAAAGAATAACTCAAACGGAAGGAAAATCATTGCAACTAATATTAAATGGAATCGAATGGTTGACCTGTTGACAGTTGCTGTAGATTGTAATCTAAACAGCACATTTGGTTTTCCATATGACACTTACACACCAGAAAAAGGTAAAACCTACTTTGGATATGTAATTCCACAGGGTCTTAAGCAGAATGTCGTGAGACTCCACAAAGACTTATTCCCTGATAAAACATATACTCCTTCATCAGTAATTGATGATATTAATGATTACATCATAAATGAGACCGGAGTTGAGGAACCAGACGACAAAAAAGATGCAGATAATACCGATAAAAAATCTAAATCTTACGAAGATGATTAATTAAATTATATTTAGTATCAAAGAGCAGAGGTACATATTTTGCTTATCCGTAACTGGAAAGTTGTAAAATATACACCATCTGCTCTTTTTTGTTACAATTTTATATTCTTAAATCTATATATTATTATCTATAATCTTCAATATCTATACCTTTTGATTTTGCTTTATCAATAATTTCCTCATCACTGGCATTTTCGATATCAAAGGATTCTATCAATGCGCCCCCTATTCCTGCTCCGAAAAAAGCACCATAGCATTCTTGTTTTAAATCTTCTCTTAATTTATCAACATCGATATCCATACAATTCCCCTCCTTCATAGATTCTAACTTTCAAATCCCTCATGTTCTATAACACTTCCATTTTCTGTCTGATGTATTATAAGTTTTTTACTTATACCAGCCTTTAATTTATCCACATGGGATATTATTCCCACCATTCCATTTCCATTTGTAAGCTGTTTTAGTACCTCAATTGCTCCATCTAGCTTATTATCATCCAGAGATCCAAATCCCTCATCAATAAAAAGTGCATCTATTTCTTTTCCTCCCGCATGATTCCTCACTGTATCAGAAAGTCCTAGTGCAAGCGACATTGAAACAAGAAAAGTTTCTCCTCCTGAAAGGGATGCTGCCTCTCTCTCCACTCCGCTTTCTCTGTCAAGAACTCGAAGTTCAAGTCCTGCTTTTCCGTTAACTCTCTTAGCCTCAACAATATGTTTTAAACTATATCTTCCTCCAGACATGCCATCTAACCTCATATTGGATCTGTCCACTATTTCATGAAATATTGTTCCCATAACATATCTGTCAAATGTAAGCTGTCCACCTTCACCATTACTGCCATTGCAGAGATCGGAGAGTTTCTTTATAAGTTTATATGATGCATCTGTATCTTTTAATACTGAAAAACTCTTTTTTATTTTCTTTAACACCTCTCGATGATTTTCAATTCTATTATTAGTTGTATTAAGGAAATCGTTAATTTCATTACATTTATTAGTTGACTCCTGGATTTTTATATCTATCTCAGATAAATCAGAATATATCATATCTTTTGTCTGGTCTCTTAGCTGACTGACCGTATTCTTTATACCATCATATTCCGAATTGAAATCACTTATTCTTTTTTCCTCACTTCTCATCCATTTTTCAGCAAGAGACACATCAGTACCTACTTTAGTAAGATATAAATTAGCTTCATCCCAAGATGCGAATCCATTTTCTGACAAGGTCACAAGCAGACTATTCTGTGTTTTATCCACTTCCTTCTTTAGAGATTCTGTGGCATCCTTGTGAGAATTTATATTTCCAAGTACCTCACTCATTAGCTCTCTGGCCTTTTTCAAATCCTCATCGTGAGATTTTATAGTATCATCAGCCCTCTTTTTCTCTGTATTCATTTCCTCTATAATATTTTCTGCCTGTGCCTTGCTCTCAAACTTAAGGTTATCCCTTAAATTCTTAATCTCTGTTTCCAGTCTTCCTGCTTCATTTTCTTTTTTGCTTATTTCATTTTTATTTATATCCAGTGATTTCTGAAAACTATCAATTTCTGCTCTGGCATTTTTCAAAATATTTTCAAGTTCATTTTTTCTGTCTACACTCTTTTTTGCATCCTTATATCTGGTGTTTTTCTCTCTTCCGTTTGCCTTAACTGCTTCTAGTTCTTTATCAATTAAACTATCATTAATTATTTCATTGTACTCTGTAATATTTAAACCTACTCTAACTGCCAGTTCTGTGATCACCAATTTGCTATTTTCTATCTGTGTTTTCTGTCTTGTCAGATTCTCGCTCTGCATCTGCCATTGCTGATTTTTTTCATCTACTATCTTTCTTGAATCATCAACCATATCCTTAGTAACGATATTATTCGATGCTTGCTCAACTTTTAAATCCTCTATTTTTGTAAGATGTGTTCTGCACACTGGACAGAATGCCTCACCCTTCTTTTGAATTTCACTTTTTAAATTAATACCTAATAGACTTGCATATCCATTGATGAATTTTTTATTTAATTCATTAAACTCATCACCTAGTTTTTTTGCTTCAATCATAGTCTTCGAAAGTTTTTGTTCACATATCGCATACTCCGCTTCTTCATCTGTAATCTTATCAATCTTTTTCTTGATTTCATTTAATGATTCAACTTTTGATTTCAGATCTTTCAGTTCATTTTCAAGTCTATTTTTCTCATTCTCTGCATCTTTTAAATTTTCTTTTTCCGCTTCCCATTTGATTATATTATCATTTGCAGAGGAAATACTTATCTTTAGCTTGTCGGTATCTTTTCTTAATTTTTCAAGTTTGGCATTGCATTTTTTGTACTCCAAAATGTTTTTATCAAATTTCTCATAATCACCTAAAGTTTCTTCTATTTTTGAAATTTGAACTGATAGAGATTGGCTCTTTGCCTTTAGTTCACCATCTTTTGACATTTCCATCTCTGCCTTTTCTACTGCCATCTTGGATTTTTCTGCCTTTATTTTTAGCTCCTCTATCTTTTTCCTGTTATTGTCTAAATCAATAACCGCCTTATCTGCCTTCTCTTTTTCGGGGTATATAATAAATCTGATTTTATTCACTTTTTCTTTTACCAGTTTTGCGTTCTCTATCTCATCTTTTTCAGATTCCAACTTCGACAATCTACTTTCATTTAAGTTTAATGCTTCAATAGATTTATTGTCACTTTCGGCCTTTCCCCTGCTGATATTTAATTTTTCTCTTTCTTCTTTTGCATCATTAAATAATTTCTCATGAATTTTCCTGTAATTTTCTTCTTTTTGCAAAAGTTCACTAATATTAGATTCAAGAGATGGAGATCCCGGTATGTATTTTTCTCTTTCTGCATCCTCTGCATCCTCTGGAATTTTAAATACATTTATCATCTGGTTTTCAATTGATAAAATCTCTTCACTTCTTTCAGCCTCAAGTTTACCTGCCGCCATTTTAAAATATTCCTGGTACCTTAAATACGATGAATTATCAAAAAGTTTTCCAAGAATATTTCCTCTGTCCTTACTATCAGCCTTTAAAAATTTCTGAAATTCACCCTGTGCAAGCATAATTACCTGGCAAAACTGAGTCCTATCAAATCCAACAATTTCCTCGCAGCGTTTATCTATCTGTGTGGCCACTGATAAAGTGTTGCCATCTGGTTCATATAATACCGCGCTAAAACTTGCTTTGCCGTACTGATTATCTTTTCCCCTCGATTTAGGAAAATGAATTGTCCTGTTGACAATGTATTTTTTTCCATTCTGCATGAATTCAAAATTTACTTCTGTATCCTGGGACTTTGGCACTTTATCGCAGTGCATCATCTCTGGCTTTCTGTCTTCCTTGTTAGTTCCGCTTAACTGTCCATAGAGCGCAAATACAATTGCATCAAATATTGTTGTCTTACCTGCTCCTGTGTCACCTGTTATAAGAAACAGTCCCGAAATTCTGTTAAATTCAACTACCGATTTATCCTTGTAGGATCCAAAAGCTGTCATTTCTAATCTAATTGGTCTCAATCTGAATCTCCCCCTATCTCACTAGCTTTTACTAATATCTTATTTATATCCTCTTCTTTTATCTGCTCACTAAAATCAGAATTTCTGGTAAGCTCACCCACAAATTTCATAAGCTCATATTCGCCATCCGAAGGAAGTCCCTCCTCACTGCTATCCCTTAGGAGTTCCGAAAATAAATCCTCCAGGGATTTAGATTCCATATCACTTATCCTTGATTCACTTTCTGGTAAATCATATGTGCTGTACTCAGATTTCAAATCCATCAAAACACTGTCCCTGCCTTCAAGAAGTGTTCTAAGATAGACACTTATTTCAGGTGAGATTCTCTCATCAGTAATTCTTACTCCTATATACTCACCCCTGCCAGAGTCATCTATTAATTGAGAATATATATCTTGCTTTGTTCCCCTTAAATATCTCATTTTATGAAGAGGTTCTATTACTTCTCTTGATATATTTATAGCACCATTTTTTTCACCAATTTCAACAAATAATGCTCCTCGTTCTTTCTGTTTTGTCTCTTCAAAATGATAACAGAGTGGAGTTCCTCCATATCTAACTTCCTCTCTGCCAACAGGATAAGAAGAATGAATATGTCCAAGAGCTACATAATCAAACCCATCAAATGTCTTGTAATCTATTTCTCCTACTCCTCCAACCATAGATTCAGATCCACCATACTCAGCTTTCTTTCCATTGGCTATAACATTCTGATGTGCTATAAGTATATTCCTCTCCGAAAAGTTTATATTCTGACATGCAATTAATGCCTTTGCAGCCTGGTCATAATTTCTGATTTCATCATTTTCAAGAAGTCTCTTAATTTCTTCAGGAAAAATATATGGCATCAGGTAGAAATTAACATCCCCCATGCCATCTGGATTTTCTAATGTCACATGCGTCATCTCTTTACATGCACGACCCGCAATATATATTCCCTCTTTTTTTAGAATTTCCCCAGCAAAAGCCAGTTTCATTCCATTATCATGATTACCAGCAACCATAAGCACTGGAATCCTCATACCACAAAGCCCCGTGAGAAGCATATCTAATAATTTAACTGCTTCCTCCCCCGGGGCACCTCTGTCATATACATCCCCCGCAATGAGAACAGCATCAGGCTTTTTCTCATCGCAGATTTTTAAAAAATTAATAATAAAGTTCCTCTGATCATCTATCATTGATTTTCCATAAATTGATTTCCCCAAATGTAAATCTGCCAAATGTGCAAATAACAAAATATTTCCTCCCTTCTGCTTCTACATTACTCGTCTAATTCCCAGTCCATACATGTTCTAGTCTTTGTAAATGGTCTTACAAATGTATTAGCTACATTTACATGTGCTGGATGTACTGAATACCCTTTTAACGCTTCATAGCTTTCAAATTTTGAATCAAGCATAACATCACAATTCGAACTTGGAAGCGGATTATTATTCACATTTATTTCAACAAGTCCTGGTACTTGTCCTGCCAGACCCTCAAGTCCTTTTTTTATTCCTTCTGCTATTTCTTTTTTCTTATCATCATCATATTCATCCTTTAAGTTCCATAAAATTACGTGTTTTACCATTTTGTTTCTCCTTTTTTACTAATTTTTATTTAACTATTATACCATAAATTGAGCCTTGGTTCCATTCTCCTTTATCTCAATTATTACAAGGGAATGTTAACCAAGGCTCTTATTCTAAGCAACTATGATTTCCATTACATTTTTATATAAATCACCGGGATCCTTATTAGTTATTACTACAGAACCTGCAAAATCCGCAAACTTTACTGCCAGAGATTCTCCAAACTTATCATAATCTGCCAGGATATATCGCTGTCCAAATCTAGTATTTTCCACAGCCACTCTCTTCACTAATGCTTCTCTCACATCAGGGGTCGTAAAACCCTGATTCATATTTATGCCATTTGTACCAAAAAATCCTTTTGAAAAATGATACTTTTGTATATGAAGTATCGCATCAGCTCCAACGATTGCCTCTGTATTTTCCTTTAATTCTCCTCCTATCAGAAGAACCTTTAAACCTTTTCTAACAAGATCTCTTGCATGCGTTACCGCATTTGTTACATAGGTAGCTTGTTTTTCGTTTATAAATGGAATCATGTATTCCGTTGTTGTTCCGGAATCAATATATATATAATCTCCCGGCTGTATCATAGCTGCTGCTTTCTTTGCTATTTTTATCTTCTCTTCTTTGTTGATGGATTCCTTATCAAGTACTGATAATTCCAGGGCAAAGGCACTCTTATCAAGTGCAACAGCACCTCCAAATACCTTTACAAGCAGGCCCGTCTTATTAAGATATGTAATATCTCGTCTTATTGTTGACTCCGAAGCACCTGCTATCTCCATCAATTCCTGGGTAGTTACGCTTTTTCTTTTATTTACTTCATTTAAAATAAGATTTCTTCTATTCTCTGTTAGCATTTATGCGCCTCTTTTTTTAATTTAAGTTGTTCTTTTTGTTTTTTGTATTCTGAAACATCTGTTTCAATTACCTGTTTTCTGAGTGGAAGAATTCTTCCTGGAGAAACAGATAATTCATCATAACCCATAGCAAGAAATTCCTTTGTAAGAGAAAGATCTGATCCTAGTTCCCCACAAATACCAGCCCATGCACCAGCTGAGTGTGCTCCGTCAACTATCATCTTTAGCATTCTTAAAATTGCTGGATGATGTGGATTGTAGAACTTATCAAGATTCTGGTTCTGACGATCAATCGCCAGTGTGTACTGTGTTAAATCATTTGTTCCAACTGAGAAGAAATCAACTTCCTTAGCAAGTTCTGGTGCCATCATGACAGCTGCAGGTGTTTCGATCATTACACCCTGTTCGATATTCCTGTCATATGGAATACTATCCTTGTCAAGTTCTGCTTTAACTTCTTCTACTATTGCTTTTATCTCTCTGACTTCATCAACGGAAATTATCATTGGATACATTATTGATATTTTTCCGAAAGCAGATGCTCTAAGCAACGCTCTTATCTGAGTCTTGAAAATCTCTGGCCTAGTCAGACATATTCTTATTGCTCTCAGTCCCATTGCAGGGTTTTCTTCTTTTGGAAGATTAAAATAATCTGCCTGTTTATCTGCTCCGATATCAAGTGTTCTTATAATTACTTTTTTACCAGCCATAGCTGTTGCAACTTCTTTGTAAATCTCAAACTGATAATCCTCAGTTGGGTAGTCCTCAGACTCAAGATAAATAAACTCTGATCTGAAAAGTCCAATTCCTCCTGCATCGTTCTTTATAACCATAGCAAGATCCTTGATATTTCCTATATTAGCATAAATATTTATCTTTTGTCCATCAATCGTAATGTTCTTTTTGCCTTTAAGTTTTAAGAGAAGTTCTCTCTTTTCCTGCTCTCTTGATAATATTTCTCTCTTTTCTTTTAATATTTCTTTGTCTGGTTCAATATAAACCTTCCCCTGGAATCCGTCTACTATAGCCATCTTGCCATTCATATCATCTTCAAGAGAAATATCACAGCTGATAACTGCCGGAATATTCATAGTCTTAGCAAGAATAGATGTATGTGAGTTTACAGATCCATGCACTGTAACAAAAGATAAAATCTTGTCTTTGTCCATCTGAACAGTTTCAGATGGTGCAAGGTCGTCAGCCACCACTATTACTGGTTCATCACTATCCATAGAACCATCAGTTCCACCAACAAGAGCATTTATTATTCTCTCCGTAATGTCCTTTATATCTGTAGCTCTGCCTCGAAAATATTCATCATCCATTTCTAAAAACATCTTTGAAAAAGAATCTCCAGTCTGTGCAACCGCATACTCAGCATTTACGCTCTGAGTCCTTATGATATTCTCAACCGAATCAATATAATCTCCATCTTCAACCATAAGTTCATGAGCCTCAAATATTTCTGCATTAGCCTCTCCAACCTCTTTAAGGGCTTTATCATATAACGCGCGAAGCTGATTAACTGCTGTTTCTCTTGCCTGTGCATATCTGTTTATTTCGTTTTCAATATCAGTTATTTTTTCTCTTCTGACCAGTTTTTCTGCCTTCTTAAAAACAGCAATTTTTCCAATTGCAATGCCCTCAAAAACAGCTTTTCCCTCTAGTATGTTCATCTGTCACTACACCTCTTCCCATTTTCTAAAACTACCCACGCCCGACATCTAAAATCAATGCCGGGCATAGCTTAAAATATTACAGATTTGCTTCCATAAATTCTTTTACTGCATTCATTTCTTCCTCTTCATCAGGACCATCGAACGAAAATCTTACTGTATCACCCTGTTTTACTCCAAGTGCCATAACTCCCATAACTCCTTTAAATGGGACCTCCTTGTCACCCTTTGCAACCTTTACAGCAGAACCAAAGTTCTTTGTAAGTTTAAATAAATCTGTAGCTGGTCTTGCATGAATACCATGTGCATCCTTAATTGTGTAATCGAAACTCTTCATTTTTTTATCCTCCTAAATGATTTTATATTATATATTTTGAATTGGTTTTTTAATAACTCCTAACATTATACATGTGATTGCTGATCCTATAACCCAGGAAAGAATATATAAAAGTGGATTTCCTACCGTTGCAAAAACAAATATTCCTCCATGTGGTGCCATAAGTGTGCAATTAAACAGTGCTGATAAGAAACCTGCTACACCTGCTCCTACCATTGTACATGGTATAACATGAAGTGGATCTGCTGCTGCAAATGGAATAGCACCCTCTGTTATAAATGATGCTCCCATTACTATGTTTGAAACCGCTGAACCTCTCTCTGCCTTAGTGAATTTCTTAGGGAAGAAGAAACATGCAAGTGCAATTCCAACTGGTGGAACCATACCTCCAACCATAATCGCTGCCATTGCTATATAACAAGCCTGAACTTTTGGGTCTGATGATGACATTCCCGAATCAAGATAACCTGCTGCTGTTGTCAAAACTCCCATTCCATATACATATGCAGCTTTGTTTATAGGACCACCCATATCTATCGCCATCATTGCTCCCAGTATCAATCCAAGCAATGTAAGCATGCCTGCTTTTGAAAGGGCTGTAAGCATATCTGAAAGTCCTGTGTTTGCAAGTCCTACTAAAGGATTTAAAACAAATACCATTATTATTCCTTCAAGGAAAACACCTACAAGTGGATAAATAAGTGTTGGTTTTAACCCATCCATAACCTGTGGAAGTTTTCTGCATATTCTCTGAAGGAGTAGAATAATAAATCCAGCAAGGAATCCGGCTACAATTCCTCCAAGGAAACCTGAAACTGTGTTACCTCCATTTTTATTAACGAACGCATATCTTGTAATAAATTTCGAAAATCCGCCAAGTCCACTTCCATCAGCCAGTTTACTGCTTGTAAATGTGAATTTTTCAAGAAGAGGATTTCCATTTGATGCTAAGATTCCTCCAACAAAACCAACCGCAAGTCCTGGCCTGTCCGCAATTGCATATGCAATATATCCTGCAAGAACAGGTACCATAAGCCCCATGGCAAGTCCACCAATATATTTAAGCAATGCTGCAAGAGGTGTAATACTTCCAAAATCTCCTCCTCCAGTTGCTCCATATCCAGCTATTGTGTCAATAAGAAATGCTAAAGCTGTAAGGATACCTCCTCCGATTACGAAAGGAAGCATATGCGATACACCGCTCATCAGCCATGTATAAATCTTGTGAGCTACACCGCCGCCCTCTGCTGCATTTTCATTCTCTTCTGCTGCATCATCTCCATTATATACAGATGCTTTTCCACTCTTTACAATGTCCATAATTTCATCTGCTTTATTAATTCCATCTGCAACTTTTCTGGCAATAAGTTTTTTACCTTTAAATCTGCTCATAGGAACTTTTGAATCTGCTGTCACGACTACACAGTCTGCAGCTTCAATATCATCTTCTGTGAGAACATTTTTAGCTCCTGTTGATCCTCTTGTCTCAATCTTAATCTTAATTCCTGCTTTGCTAGCTGCCTTCTCAAGTCCTTCTGCCGCCATATAGGTATGTGCAATTCCTGTAGGGCACGAAGTAACTGCAACTACCTTTATCACATCATCTCCGCCATCTGATAATGATGTATCTGCAAGACTTTCATCAACACTCTTTCTCTCTTCATCAGCCTGATCAATTATACTTAAAAATTCATCAACAGAGCCTGCATTAATAAGACTATTTCTGAAATCCTCATCCATAAGCATCATTGACAATTTTGAAAGCACATCTAAATGAACATTGTCCTCAGTGTCAGGTGCTGCAATGAGGAATAAAATATTAACTGGTTCGTCATCTAATGCCTCAAAATCAACTCCGTTTCTGATAACCATTGCTGCAAGACCTGGTCTTGATACACAGTTTCCTTTTCCATGAGGTATTGCAATTCCCTCTCCAACTCCTGTTGTACTCTCTTCTTCACGGGCATATACCAGTTTTCTGTATGCCTCGATATCCTTTATTTTTCCGCTTTTACCCATCAGTTCCACTGCCATATCAAGTGTTTCCTGCTTATTACTAGGTGCCGCGTCAAGCTTCACTGATTTTTTATCCAGAAGATCTGTAATTCTCATGTAAACGCCTCCTTTATTATTTTAATGTATTAAATACCTTCTCTACCTCTTCTCCGGTTGCCAGATATTCAGAAAATGCACTTGCTGATCCTGCACTTACACCCATCTTAAATGCATATTCAAGATTTCTTTTCTTAAGATATCCTGCTATAAATCCAGCCACCATAGAATCTCCTGCTCCAACTCCGTTAACCAGTTCTCCTTTAGGAGCCTCCATCATGTACGTCTCACCTTCCGATGAAACGAAAACAGCTCCCTCACCTGCCATTGACACAATCACATTCTCTGCTCCCATCTGGGACAATTTCTTTGCATATGGCACGACACTTTCCCTGGTATTAAGCTCAACACCAAATATCTCTCCTAGTTCGTGATTGTTAGGTTTAATTAGAAATGGTTTGTATTCTAAAACATTCATAAGAAGATTCTTTGTTGCATCAACAACTATTTTTATTCCTCTTCCTTCTAGATGTTTCATAATGTCACTATATATTGTCTGTGGCATTGTAGATGGTATGCTTCCTGCCAGTACCAGTACATCGCCCTCTTTAATTCCATCGAGCCTGTCATACAGTTCCTTAATATTTTGTTCTGAAATATCTGGCCCCATTCCATTAATTTCTGTTCCATCTATTGATTTTAATTTGAGATTAATTCTCGAACATCCGCTATCCAGTCTAATTTCTTCTGAATGGATATTATTTTCTCTAATACGCCTTGTAATCTCATCACCAACAAAACCTGCCGAAAAATATATGGCATAATTAGGAATATCCAGATTTCCAAGCACCCAGGATACATTTATTCCTTTTCCACCTGGAAGCATTAGCTCTGTCCTAGTTCTGTTTGTAAGACCAAGTTTAAAATCATCGACAGTGACTATATAGTCAAGTGACGGATTAAAAGTTACTGTATATACCATTCACTCACCTCCGTATCTATAAAAACTCTGTTAATATTCTGTATCAAAACAAGAAATTTAAACATGATTATTTGTGAACGTTTGTAACTGTTAATATGATTATATATTCAAACTCGTTCAAAATCAATCATTAAAATCACCATATTTCAGTCAATTATTTGTGCACATTGCACTGTTTTATTTATTGTAATTTACATATTATTGTATAGTTTTTAGAAACGGTCATCAATTGTCTGACCGTCTTTCAATTCAGTCTTGCAAAAACTCACTACCCATTATGTTAAATATTTTTTCAAAAATGTCCTTGACTTTTTAAATCAATGGTAATATACTCCTAACCAACAAGCGAAGGCGCTGAGATTTTTCTCAGTGCCTTTTATGATTTTCAACAATAGAATACTCACAGAGCCTATGCTCTGTTATTCCAAAAATTTTAATGCGGATAGAGAAAATGTTCCACAATGCAGTGGTATGAAGTAACAATTTCTCTATCCGCTTTCTTTTTGAAAATCATATATAATTTTTTCATAATAAAGGAGGACAATTATATGGATGGAGAAATTTTAAAAGCATTGGATGGGATACATGGTGAAATGTTTGCACTCTGGTTCTTAATTGGTGCAGCCCTGGTATTCTGGATGCAGGCAGGATTTGCAATGGTTGAGACAGGATTTGCGAGAGCAAAAAATGCCGGCAATATTCTCATGAAGAACCTGATGGATTTTTGTATCGGTACTGTTGTATTCATCGCTATTGGATTTGGTTTATTTTTAGGTGAAGATGTTGTTGGTATTATTGGAAAACCAGGATTTGACATTTTTACAAACTATTCTAACTTTGACTGGTCTAACTTCATTTTCAACTTAGTATTCTGTGCAACAACTGCTACAATTGTTTCTGGTGCTGTTGCAGAGAGAACAAAATTCTTGTCATATTGTATTTATTCAGCTATTATATCCGCTATCATATATCCAGTCGAAGCTCATTGGACTTGGGGCGGAGGCTGGTTAGCACAAATCGGTTTTCACGATTTTGCCGGTTCAAACTGTATACATATGGTTGGTGGTATTTGTGCTCTTATCGGTGCAGCAATGGTAGGACCACGAATTGGAAAATTCAAAAGAGATAAAGATGGCAAAGTAACAAAAGTAAATGCATTTCCTGGTCACAACCTTCCAATTGGTGCACTTGGTGTATTTATTCTCTGGCTTGGCTGGTATGGATTTAACGGCGCCGCTGCTACTACTATACAAGAGCTCGGTTCAATCTTCGTCACTACAACAATTGCACCTTCAGTCGCAACTCTTATATGTATGATTTTTACATGGGTTAAATATGGAAAACCAGATGTTTCAATGTGTTTAAATGCATCACTGGCTGGTCTTGTTGGTGTCACAGCTCCCTGTGATGTATGTGATGCTCTCGGTGCTATAATAATTGGTCTTGTTTCTGGTATCCTTGTAATTTTCGGAGTATGGCTTTGTGATTATGTACTCCACGTAGATGATCCTGTAGGTGCCGTTGCTGTTCATATGATGAATGGTATCTGGGGAACAATTGCAGTTGGTTTATTTGCAACAAAATCAGCTCCTGCATTTGCAAGAGGACTTGGAGACGGAAAAACATTTGGAGCCAATCAGATTGCAGGCGAAGGTCTTTTCTATGGTGGCGGATTTAAGCAATTAGGCCTCCAGTTCCTTGGTTTAGGTGCAACTGCTTTGTGGACAATTGTTACAATTACAATTACTTTTATGATAATCAAGGCTTTAGTAGGTTTAAGAGTTACTGAAGAAGAAGAAATAGTTGGATTAGATGCTATGGAACATGGCCTTGCATCAGCTTATTCTGGATTCAGTATTATGGATATCTCAAACTCCATGCAGATGGAAGTTAACGAAAATACTTTACTTGGTACTGATGAATATGATGAAGCTTCTGACATTCAAAAGAAAGCAGCTATTCATGTAGTAAAAGCTCCTGACGTAAATGAAACAGGAATTTATAAAGTTGTTATTATTGCAAAACTTTCAAGATATGATAAAATTCGAAAAGCCATGAATGATCTTGGCGTTACTGGTATGACAGTCACACAGGTTATGGGTTGTGGAATTCAGAAAGGTGCCGGTGAGATGTATCGTGGAGTTGAAATGGACGCCACTTTACTTCCTAAAGTAAAACTGGAAATTGTGGTCGGAAATATACCTGTTGATGACGTCATTGAGACAGCAAAGAAAACTCTTTATACAGGTCATATCGGAGATGGTAAAATTTTCGTATACAACGTTGATAAAGTTGTTAAAATCAGAACTGGCGAGACAGATCTTGAAGCCCTGAAAGATGTAGAATAACAATATAAATCTCAAATAATTCTTCTAAAAATCAAAAAGCTCCCCGCTGATATGTATGTAATATACACTCAGCAGGGAGTATTTTTGTATTGAGATGCATAGAAATTTAATTCAACCTAAAATTAATCTCATAAACAGTTTAAAGCTTTATACTATTTAAATCATCAATCAGTGGGTTAAGTACATCCATATATTCATCCATAGTAACCATTTTCTTCTGAGAATTAAATACAAAACACGGATTTTTTGATGTATCAAATTTCAGTCTTCTATTATATTTTTCAACTATATCAGAGATTCCTGCCGGATTAATCTCCGCCTTTTCATAAAGGAATAATTTAACAGTAGTCCCATCTCCCTTAATTTCTGTAACCCATGCCTTGTGTGCCTTTGACTTTAAAAGTGCCACCCGTAAAAGATTTATCACATTCTTCTTAGGTTCTCCAAACCTGTCTATAAGTTCATCAAGCACATCACTGTAATCCTGTTCATCCTCTATGCTGGCAATCTGCTTATAAACATTGATTTTCTGCATTTCACTTTTTATATAATCTGGTGGAATAAAAGCATCAATATTCAGGTCTATCTTTGTCTCAAAATCATCATATACTTTTTCACCCTTCATTGCCTCCACTGCCTCATTTAGCAGTTTGCAATATAAATCATATCCTACAAGTGCCATATGCCCATGCTGTTCTGCTCCTAACACATTACCTGCGCCTCTGATTTCCAAATCCCTCATAGAAATCTTGAACCCGCTTCCGAGTTCTGTAAATTCTTTAATCGCAGAAAGTCTTTTCTCAGCCACTTCCTTTAACATTTTATCCCTCTTATAAAGCAGAAATGCATAGGATGTCCTATTAGATCTTCCAACTCTTCCTCTCAGCTGATATAACTGCGAAAGACCAAAATTATCTGCGTCATGAATAATTATTGTGTTTACATTTGAAATATCCAGTCCCGTCTCAATAATTGTAGTTGACACAAGTACATCTATTTCACCCTCGATAAAGTCGTACATTATCTTCTCCAATGCTCTCTCTCCCATTCTGCCATGGGCAAAAGTAACATTAGCATCTGGAATTAATTTTTGTATATGGGATGCAATCTCAGAAATATTATTTACCCTGTTGTACACATAATAAACTTGTCCATTTCTGTTTAATTCTCTGAGTATTGCCTCTCTTACCATTTCATCATTATATTCCATTACGTAGGTCTGGATTGGTATTCTCTCAACAGGAGGTTCTTCCAATACACTCATATCTCTTATTCCAGCAAGACTCATATGAAGAGTTCTTGGAATAGGTGTAGCACTAAGTGTAAGTACATCCACATCATTTTTTAGCTGTTTTATTTTTTCCTTGTGAGTAACTCCAAATCTCTGCTCCTCATCCACAATTAAAAGCCCAAGGTCTTTGAACACTACATCTTTTGACAATATTTTATGAGTTCCAACTACTATGTCTACCTCACCTGTTTTTAGGCCTTTTTTTGTATCAGAAACCATTTTAGGTGTTCTAAATCTCGACAGTAGATCAATTCTTACCGGATAATCCTTCATTCTCTGATTAAATGTGTTGTAGTGCTGCTGGGCGAGAATTGTTGTAGGTACTAAAACCGCAACCTGTTTGCCATCCTGTATTGCCTTAAATGCAGCTCTAATGGCAATTTCCGTCTTGCCGTATCCAACATCGCCACAGATTAATCGGTCCATTATTTTGTCGTTTTCCATATCTCTTTTTGTATCTTCTATAGCAGAAAGCTGATCGTTAGTCTCTTCAA
Source organism: uncultured Eubacteriales bacterium (assembly GCA_900314525.1). Taxonomy (GTDB): domain Bacteria; phylum Bacillota; class Clostridia; order Lachnospirales; family Lachnospiraceae; genus Bovifimicola. The sequence goes on along the minus strand of OMVN01000004.1, from coordinate 124,626 downwards.
ATGGGAATTGCTCTTCAAATTCAGTCTGCCATACACTGTCCTTACTAAACGAATAACCTTTCTGATTCTGTCTGGCAGAATAAATTTTTATTAGTTCTTTTGCTATATCTTTTACAGCACCCTTAACCCTAGTCTTTGTCTGAGTCCACTCCTGTCCACCAAGTTTATTTATCTTTGGTGCCTTGGCATCAGAACTTGAATATTTCTGGATTACATCAAGTCCGGTAGCCGGTATATATAAATTACTTTCACCTGCATATTCTATCTTAATGTAATCTTTTACGACTTTATCTACTTCTATTTTCTCAATACCGCGATAAATTCCAAGTCCATGATTTTCGTGAACAACATAATCTCCCACATGAAGTTCTGAAAAATCAGCTATTCTCTTTCCTGTGTATTTCTTTTTCGATTTGCGTTTTCTGGAATTCTCTTTTCCAAAAATATCAGACTGAGTTATTACTACAAATTTAAAATCTGGAAGTTCATAGCCCTTGTGTATATTTCCATAGGAAACCATAATCTCTCCAGGCTTTATTTCCCTTTCAAGATTATCACTGAAGAATGCAGGTATATCATACTCACTTATGTCAGCTGCAATTCGATCACCCTTTGTTTTGGAATTAGTAAGGAGAAGTATTCTGTAACCATGTTTTTTGTAGTTTTTAAGATCTTTAATCAGCAGTTCAAAACTTTTGTTATAGGACATTATAGTCTTCATGCCTATGTCCCATCTGTAATCTATATTTATCCCTTTGACTTTCTGTATAAGTTTTGTTAATACAACCATCTTCTGATTTGAGATTCCTGCTAAGACCTCATCCCATGAAGTCATTACATTTGCCTGACCTGGAAGCATATATCCACCTTCTATTCTGTGGACCATACTCTCTCTGAATTCATTCTCTAGAGCCTCTGCTCGCTCTCTTATTCTTGCCGGCTCGTCAAGTACATATACAACGTCCTCCCCTCCTAGATAATCTGAGAGCGAAGACAGTTCATCATAGAAATAATCAATATAGCTGTCTATTGATGCTGCGCCGATGCCTAATCCAATTCGTTCCAAGAACTCATTAACAGTAACTTTAAGTCTATGAGCTTGTTCTGTACTAAACTGTTTTCTTAATTTCTCCTCATTGGTATTTAGATCCTTCTTAATCTTCTCTATACCTTCTGCAATCTCATTTTTTTCAAGAATATATTCTGCTGCCGGATAAATTATTATCTTATCTGTATCTTCTATTGATCTCTGACTCTCCGCATCAAAATATCTGATGGAATCAATTTCATCATCCCACAGGTCAATTCTAACAGGTGTTTCCTCTGAAAGCGGATAGATATCTAATATTTCACCTCTTATTGCATATTGTCCTGGCATATCAACTTGGCTTACCCTCTCGTAATCCATATTTGAAAGTTTGTTTTTTACATCATCTAAATCGATCTGGTCCCCTGAATTCAAGACAATTATATTATTTTTAATTTTATCCAAAGGAACCAGTTTATCCATAAGACTATCAACACTGGTAATTATTACTCCATGCTCATTTTTTATTATTTTCCTTATAGTATCCAGTCTCTCATTAAATGTTAGTCTTCCATGAACATCTGCATCGTAGAAAATAAAATCTTTGGCTGGATAATATAATGCATCTTTGTCGTACAACAAATAGTCATCGTAGATTTCTCTTGCCCTTTGGTCCGAGAAAGTAACGATGACACCATATTTATGTCCAAGAGTGATTTCACTCATAACATTGACCTGGCCTGAATCCATGCACCCGGTAATGCAGACTTTTTCATTTTTGCTGATTCTTTTCTCTATCTCTTTAAATTCAGTGCTTCCGCAAAGAGGAGCTTCAAATGCCTTCATTTTATACCTGCCCTAATTATACTTATTCATTGCCTTATTAATATCTTCTTCAATCGCAATCTTTACTGCGTCACATACATCATCAAACGCATCTTCAATTTTGACCCTGTCTGTTTTATCAAACCTTGATAATACATAATCTGCCAAATCCATTGCCACTGGCTTTTCACCTACACCAATTCTGATCCTCTTGAATTTATCTGTGCCTGCGTGGCTTATAATACTCTTTATTCCATTATGACCGCCAGCACTTCCCTTTGCTCTGATTCTCAATCTTCCAACATCAAGATTTATATCATCATAAATAATTATAAGTTCATCTTCTGGATTAAATTTGTAGAAATTCATGGCCTCTCTGATTGCCTCACCACTATTATTCATAAATGTCTGTGGTTTCATCAATAGAACTTTTTCTCCTCCAATTATTCCCTTTCCACATAATGATTTAAATTTTAAAGTGTCCACATTTATCGAAAATTCGTCAGCAATTTTATCTATCGCATCAAATCCCACGTTATGTCTTGTTCCTTTATATTTAGATGTTGGATTTCCCAATCCCGCTATTACTATCATTTTTACTGCCTTTCTTTACCAAAATAATATCACTATTTTAACAAAACATTTTTATAATTACAAGCAAGAACCAGTATTACCTGTAAAACACTCAATTTCGTTGTCTCTAAAATCAAAGCAAGCCACCGTACAGATTAGATATCTGCACAGCGGCTTAATGTAAACATTTCCTTAAATATCAGATTTATTCCTGCTCATCTTCAGCTTCTTCATACTTTTTAAGTATTAATGTCTGAATCTTAGATCTTGTGTCTGAATTAATTGGATGAGCAATATCTCTATACTCTCCATCTGATGCCTTTCTACTTGGCATTGCGATAAATAATCCCTTTTCACCCTCAATAACCTTTATATCATGGACTACAAATTCGTTATCGATTGTTATCGACACTACCGCTTTCATTTTTCCTTCTTTTGCTACTTTTCTGACTCTTACATCTGTTATTTCCATAATCCTATCACCTTTCCCAATAAGTTTTTTAGGTATTTACCCCATTTTCTAGTCTTTAGATTCCATACCTGTCGTTTTTCTCCACAACAACCCTTACTTCTCCATTTTCACCCTTGTAAGATGTATTTGCTCGAATTGTGTCATGGCTCTCAATAATACAATTCTCAATATATGCGTTATCCCCAATATAAACGTTATTAAGAATTATAGAATTTTTGATTACACAATTATTTCCAATATATGCTTTCTTAAATAATACTGAATTCTCAACTGTACCATTAATTATACATCCACTGCTGACAAGACTGTTTTTAACATTTGATCCCGGGTTATATTTTGCTGGTGGCAAATCATCCACTTTTGAATATACATCAGGATACTGTTTAAAGAAATAATCTCTTACTGCAGGTTTTAAGAAATCCATATTTGTCTTGAAATATGCATCTACTGTTGATATATTGCTCCAATATGTTGTTAATTTATATCCATAAATCTTCTTTACATTTTTGTATCGAAGAATTATGTCATTTACTATATCGTATCTATCCTCTGCTGCACATTTCTCAATCAATTCAATTAAAAGTCTTCTTCTGATTACATATATACCTGTTGAAACCGTTGTAGAAGATGATACAAGAGGTTTTTCTTCAAAATCAACTACTCTTGATTCTTCATTCATCTTCACGCATCCGAATCTGGATACATCCGAATTATCAGGAAAGTCCTTGCAAACTACTGTAATGTCTGCTTTCTTATCAATGTGATACTCTAAAACCTTGTTGTAGTCAAGTTTGTAAATTCCATCACCTGATGCAATTACAACATATGGTTCATGACTTTTCTTAAGAAAACTTATATTCTGGTAAATTGCATCTGCTGTGCCCTGATACCAGAAACCATTCTGCGCGGTTATCGAAGGTGTAAACACATAAAGCCCACCTTGTTTTCGTCCAAAATCCCACCATTTTGATGAGCTTAGATGCTCATTTAATGAAAGTGCATTATACTGTGTAATAACTGCGACTTTCTGAATGTGAGAATTTGACATATTACTGAGTGTAAAATCAATACTTCTATAGCTTCCTGCCATTGGCATAGCTGCAATCGCACGCTTGTATGAAAGCTCTCTCATCTTATTGTTGTTACCACCGGCTAATATAATTCCTATTGCTCTCATCTCGCGTCACCTGCCTTAATAATATATTCACCGCTGTCAAGAAATCCATTTGGATAATCCTCTGGAACTGTTGTTCCAAGAATCGCTACATTTTTACCTATTGCTACATTATTAGGGATGTATGAATTCTCTCCAATTGTTACAAGTCCGCCACTGTAAATCTTAGCATCGTACTTGCTTGGCTTGTCTTCTCCACAATTAACTGTGACATTATCGCCGATTTTAACACTTTCAGCAATTATTGATCTCTCAACTTTTGTATTCTTGCCAATCACGGCATTTTTCATAATAATTGAATCCCTTACAACTGCTCCTGATTCAATAACTACACCTGCACCAATAACTGAACTGTAAACTTCACCGTATATTTCAGCACCCTCACTGATTATACTGTGATCAACCTGGGCATTCTCTGAGATATATTGTGGTGGCAGAATATCTGTGTTTGTATATATCTTCCAAAATTCTTCATAGAGATTAAATACTGGTATTAGACTTATAAGTTCCATATTTGCTTCCCAGTATGATGTAAGTGTTCCTACATCCTTCCAGTAACCATTAAACTCGTATGCAAATAATCTCATACCTTTCTCATGGCAATATGGAATAATATGTTTACCAAAATCACAGTTGCTGACATCAGACATTTTAACTAATGCCTCCCTGAGTACCGGCCAACTGAAAATATAAATACCCATAGATGCAAGATTGCCTCTTGGATGTTCTGGCTTCTCCTCAAATTCAGTGATTTTTCTATCTTCATCTGTAAGAACAATTCCAAATCTGCTTGCTTCTTCATAAGGTACTGACATTGTTGCAATTGTGACATCTGCCTTATTAGCCTTATGATAATCTAACATAACCTCATAATCCATCTTATAAATATGATCTCCTGATAAAATGAGGACATAATCTGGATTGTATGAATCAATATAATCTAAGTTCTGATAAATAGCATTCGCTGTTCCTGAATACCATTCACTATTATCGCTTCTCTCATATGGAGGAAGAACTGTTACTCCGCCGATATTCCTATCCAAATCCCAAGGAATACCAATTCCTATATGTGCGTTCAATCTAAGTGGCTGATACTGTGTAAGTACACCTACAGTATCTATACCAGAATTAATACAGTTACTTAATGGGAAGTCAATGATTCTATACTTACCGCCAAAAGATACTGCCGGTTTAGCCATCTTCTGTGTGAGTACTCCAAGTCTGCTTCCCTGACCACCTGCTAGTAGCATGGCAATCATTTCTTTTTTAATCATGCTATCACCTCGCTGTAAATTTTTTATGCAATAATTATAACATATATTGGAAAAAGTGTGAACTCATTTTGCATATTTATTAAATTATTTTTTACTAATGGCGAATTTTGTTAATTTTAATGTAATATTTGTACAATTTTTGTCGTATCGTTTTGTGCATATTTATATTAATATTTTTTTTTTAATTTTTTAATTGTATATTTCATGATAATATTGTATAGTTATTATAATAATGATAATAGTTATCATTTTATTTTTTAGGAGGTTTATGTGATGCCCGCAGTAACTAGAAATATCAACAGAAGCAAACAGCGTGATGCTATCGTCAATTATCTCAAGACTCACAAAACTCATCCTACAGCCGATACTATTTATAATGATATTAAGATTGATTTTCCAAATATCAGTTTAGGTACTGTTTACAGGAATCTTTCGTTATTAGTTGAATTAGGTGAAATAAAAAAGATATCCTATGGTGCGGTTTCTGAGCACTTTGACGGAGATATTTCCCCACACAATCATTTTATCTGCAATGAATGTGGGAAGATTTTCGATTTAAAAATGGATAATCTTGATTTTGTTGACAGTTTGGCCGGAAATAATTTTGATGGCAGAATAACCGGACACAATATATATTTTTATGGGCTGTGTAAGGACTGTTTATCAAAAGAAGAGGATTGATCTTTATTGACTGCAAAGTAAATTTGTTACTATTAAATCAATAACAATTATTGATTTTAATAAAATATATATTTTAATTAAAAGGAGATTTTTATTATGGCAAAATTTGTATGTTCCGTATGTGGTTATGTTTTTGAAGGAGAAGCTGCACCTGAGCAGTGTCCAGTATGTAAAGCACCAGCTGAAAAATTCGTTAAACAGGAAGGTGAATTAACATGGGCTGCTGAACATGTATTAGGAGTTGCAGGTGATGTCAGTGAAGATATCAAAGAAGATTTAAGAGCAAACTTCAACGGCGAATGTTCAGAAGTTGGTATGTATCTTGCAATGTCAAGAGTAGCTTACAGAGAAGGATATCCTGAAATTGGTATGTACTACGAAAAAGCTGCTTTCGAAGAAGCTGAGCATGCTGCAAAATTCGCTGAATTACTTGGTGAAGTTCTAACAAACTCAACAAAGAAGAATCTTGAGCTCAGAGTTGAAGCTGAAAATGGAGCAACAGCAGGCAAGACAGATCTTGCTAAGAGAGCTAAAGCTGCTAATCTTGATGCTATCCATGACACAGTTCATGAAATGGCAAGAGATGAAGCAAGACACGGAAAAGCTTTCGCTGGATTACTTCAGAGATATTTCGGCTAATAATTAGTTGATATAGTCAAAAGACGTTTAAGTGCAAATTACACCTAAACGTCTTTTTTATATTAGTGATTATTTCATAAATTCCAGGGGATCAACAGGATTTCCATCTTTAGTCACTTCCATGTAAAGATTTGTACCCTCATTTGAATAATATCTTGTTGGTGCTGCTACCGTTCCAATTACAGTATCATTTTTGACTTCGTCCCCAACTTGAACTTGTATATCCTGCAGTTGTCCATAAGTAATTTCATATCCGTCTCCAAGACCCAGTACAATATAATTACCAACCTCATCACCTGTAGATACTTCCTCAACGACACCCTTAACTCCAGCGTTTACTTGCATACCATCCTGACTCTGTATCACAATCGCAGGATTACATTTATATGAATCAAGTGTTGGGAAATATATAGTCTTGTCCATACTGTAATCCAGGAGAATTTCTCCTTTCACAGGCCAGTTTATTGTGCCGTTTTCTGCAAATTTGTAATCCGCCACCAGTGCATCTACCGATTTAGTCTCTGGCTCTTTTATGGTCTGCTGCTCTATATTTTCTGAGTTAGATTCCATTTCTGTATTTTTTTCTGTCTGAGTGGTATCTTCATTATCTGAAACCGAAGTAATTTCCTCACTGTCCCGATTTTCTTCATCCGTCCTGCTATTTTCTCTTTTCTCCTGATAATCATTTTTTGTTTCTGATTCTTTTTCGCGTCTTACATTATTCAAGTCAACAACATCCTTTGTCTGTTTGTTCGGTTTTTCTTTATTTGTCTTTAGTGCCACAACTCCCAGTGAAATCGCCAGTACACATACGAGACCTGCAAAAGCTGTAATCACAGTTCCTGATGTTTTCCTGCTTTTTCTGTCGAAATCATAACTGTTTTTCACCACTACACCATTCCTTCCATTAATTTTACATAGTATAGTAGTATTCTTTCCAGAATTATTTTTATTATTCTCTATTGCTTAATTTCAACCCCTGAATAATAATGCATTAAAATTTCTTTATAATTTTTGCCATTTTTTGCCATATTACCAGCGCCAAAAATACTTAGGCCAATCCCAGACCCTTTACCTTTTACCGTAACCTTGTATCCTTCGGAGAATGTCTCAAAGTCAAATGCTTCAGATGGTATCTTAAAGATTTTTTCCCAGTCCTCCACATCAATTTTAACTTCTCCTACATTTACACTTTCTACATACTCACTGTTTTCCTTTTTATTTACGGAAATTTTTCCATTTATGTCATCTGTATTTATTTCCTTATTATACCTATTTAATTTTTCCTTTATATTATCTGGTGTAAAATACATAATTTTCAAATATTTATCAGCTTTTATATCATCAACTGAATCTACACTTTTTAAATATTCATATTCCCCAGAGTTTGTCATTCCCGAACTTATTTCATGATAATACGGGTATATTGGGACATTATTATAATATATATTTTCCATGTCGGTTTCATTAATGAGCTTGATAATTTTGTTGTACTTCATTTCATAATTACCGCCCCATTTTTTTTCAAGCTCCTCATAAGAGGTATATGGCATCATAAGCGAATCCGCATATATAAAATTTTTATTTTTCCCCATCTCATTTATTTTATAATTTATGTATGTTCTAATAATTACAATCATAACTTTAAGTGTCTCATCATCGAAACTTTCTATTTCCCCATCTGGAATTATTCCATAAAGTGACAATGGTATAAATTTTTCAATATCCATTTTTCCTTCTTCCGGTACAATTACATATTTTCCACTTTTCATTGGATTATATATCTTTAATCTGCTGTCATTCATATTAATTCTTGTGACAATATAGGGCACCATTACACAAAACACTGCTAATAACAGACTAATAATTATATGATTTTTATTTTTCTTTAAATATTTACCCACCATAATATGCTCCTATATATTTTTCATTTCATATTATGCTTGTTTTTATATTTTTATTACTAAAAAAATCCCACAAATCAGTTTATCTGATTTATGGGATTCCTATACAATTCTTTAAAATTAATCCATTGTCACTTTGACTTTGTCTAATTTCCAAATATCTTTTACATAATCTTCTATTGTTCTGTCAGATGAGAACTTGCCTACATTTGCAACATTTATTATTGCTTTCTTAGCCCAGTTATCTCTATCTTTATATGCCTCTTCGACCCTCTTCTGTGCCTCAGCATATGATCTGAAATCTTTGAGAATAAAGAATGTATCTGCACGTGATGAGCAGTTTGTATTTAACAGTGAATCGTAGATTTCTCTGAATAATTCATGATTATCTCCTGAATATGTTCCATCTACAAGCTGATCTAATACTCTTCTTATATCTCCATCACTGTTATAAATATCCATTGGATTATATCCGCCATGCTGCTCGTAATTGATTACTTCATCTGATGTAAGTCCAAATATAAAGATATTACTATTTCCAACTTCCTCAACCATCTCAACATTTGCACCATCCATAGTTCCAAGTGTAAGAGCACCATTAAGCATAAACTTCATATTTCCTGTTCCTGAAGCTTCCTTGCTTGCTGTAGAAATCTGCTCACTTACATCTGAAGCTGCAAATATAATTTCTGCATTGGAAACTCTGTAGTTTTCAATAAATACAACCTTAATCTTTCCATTAATTGATGGATCATTATTTATTACATTTGCTACATTGTTAATGAGTTTTATTGTAAGTTTTGCTCTTCTGTATCCTGCAGCTGCCTTTGCACCAAAGATAAATGTTCTTGGATAGAAATCCATAGCTGGATTAGCTTTTATCTGGTTATATAAATACATTACATGTAAAATATTAAGAAGCTGACGTTTATATTCATGAAGTCTCTTAACCTGAACATCAAAAATTGAATTTGGATCAACATCTATTCCATTATGCTCTTTGATATATTTTGCAAGTCTTACCTTATTCTGGTATTTAATTTCCATAAATTCATTTCTTGCTTTTTCGTCATCTGCGTATTTCTCAATTTTCTTTATCTGTGGAAGATCTGTTATCCAGCCTTCACCTGCTTTTGATGAAACCCAGTCTGCAAGAAGCGGATTTGCATGAAGTAAAAATCTTCTCTGTGTAATACCGTTTGTCTTGTTATTGAATTTTTCAGGCCACATCTGATAAAAATCTCTTAATTCCTGATTCTTAAGAATTTCTGTATGAAGTCTTGCAACTCCGTTTACTGAGAATCCAGCACAGATAGCGAGATGCGCCATCTTAACCTGTCCATCATAAAGTATTGCCATCTTTCTGATTTTCTCATCATTATTAGGATATTTGGCCTGTATCTGAAGAATAAACCTTCTATTAATCTCCTCAATAATCTGATAGCATCTAGGAAGAAGTTTAGAGAATAAGTCAATTGGCCATTTCTCGAGTGCTTCACTCATAATTGTATGATTTGTATATGCACAACACTTTGTTGTTACTTCCCATGCCTCATCCCACTCAAGTTTGTGCTCATCCATGAGTAATCTCATAAGCTCTGCTACAGTAATTGTAGGATGTGTATCATTTAACTGAAAAACAACTTTCTCATGAAGTTTTCTTATATCCTTATGTTTATCTAAATATTTCTTGATTGCTGTCTGAATGCTGGCAGAAACAAAGAAATACTGCTGTTTTAATCTGAGTTCTTTTCCTGCATAGTGATCATCTGCTGGATATAAGACTTCAACAATAGTCTTCGCAAGATTTTCCTGCTCAGTAGCCTTCACATAATCACCCTTATTGAATGAATCCAGCATAAATTCTGCTACAGGTTCTGCATCCCAGATTCTAAGAGTATTTACAACATTATTTCCATATCCGACTATTGGCATATCATAAGGTACTGCTCTTACTACCTGGTATCCCTCCTGAATGAAATTATCTCTTCCTAATGAATCCTTCTCTACTCTGATGTATCCGCCAAATCTTACTTCACAGGCATACTCATCTCTTCTTACCTCAAAAGGATTTCCATTTTTAAGCCAGTTATCAGGTACTTCTATCTGATATCCATCTTCAATTCTCTGCTCAAACATACCATACTTGTATCTGATACCGCATCCATATGCAGGATATCCAAGTGTGGCAAGAGAGTCTAAGAAACAGGCTGCAAGTCTTCCAAGTCCACCGTTACCAAGGGCTGCATCCGGCTCCTGATCTTCTAATGTGTTAAGATCAAGTCCTAATTCTTCAATTGCTTCTTTGATTTCTTGTCTTGCCGACAGGTTAATTATAATATTTCCAAGTGCACGACCCATCAAAAATTCCATTGATAAGTAATATACTGTCTTTGCATCCTTTTTCTCATACTCTTTATGTGTTGCAATCCACTGATCCATAATGTAGTCTTTCAATGCATATGCAACGCCCTGATATTTATCAAGCTGTGATGCTTCGTCTAAAGTTTTTCTAGACAAAACTTTTACATAATCATTTACTTCTTTTTTAAATTCTGCTTTTGAAAATGTATTCATTTCTTCCTCCATTAGCTGTATCTGGTATGCCTGCAAAAAAACAAACATACCATTATATTTTAATCGCATATTAAAGATAATTCAACAGAAATTTTAAATTATACACTATTATTTTTCCATTTTCTGTAAGAACTGAATAGTTCTCTCATTTGAAGGATTATCGATTACATCTTCTGGTCTTCCCTCTTCCACAATCACACCATTGTCCATAAATATTACCTTATCTGAAACCTTTCTTGCAAACTCAATTTCATGAGTAACAATTACCATTGTCATCTGGTCATTTGCAAGTTCTCTGAGTATCTTTAAGATACCAGCAGTAATTTCAGGATCAAGTGCTGATGTTGGCTCATCAAAGAAAAGAATTTCTGGATTCATCGCAAGAGCTCTTGCAATAGCAACCCTCTGACACTGTCCGCCAGATAACTGGGATGGATATGCATTATGCTTATCTGAAAGGCCTACTTTCTCAAGTAATTCTTTTGCCTCCGCTAAAACTTCTTCCTTTGCTCTCTTTTGAACACTTACTGGGGCGTCAGTTATATTTTTTAAAACTGTGTAATGAGGGAAGAGATTGAAATTCTGAAATACAAGACCAAATATATTCTTTATTTCCTTTATCTCTTTCTTCGAGACATATACAGCCTTTCCGTTTTCACTTTTTGTTACATTTTTGCCATCATAGATAAGTTCCCCATCATCCATTTTTTCTAACAGAGTTGCACATCTTAAAAGTGTTGACTTCCCTGATCCTGATGGTCCAAGTATAGATACAACTTCTCCTCTTTTTACCTCAAGGGAAATATCTTTTAATACTTCATTATCTCCGAAACTCTTTTTTATATTTTTTATTTCCAGTAATTTATCCTGCATATCATTACTCCCTTAATCTTCATATTTCATTTTCTTTTCAATATAGTTCATAACAACTGCCACTACAAAGTTGAATATATAGTAGAAAATTCCTGCAACGAACAATGGCATTACTGATGCATTAGCTGCAGCAACCTGTTTTGCAAGTGTAAACATTTCTGTATATGCAAGCGCAAATGCTAAAGATGTATCTTTTACAAGTGTAATTACCTCATTTGTAACAGGTGGAATAACTCTTCTAACCATCTGAGGGAATATAATTTTCCTAAATGTCTGAGTCCTTGAATAACCAAGTACATCTGCTGCTTCTCTCTGTCCTACTGGTATTCCCTCTATTCCTGATCTGAAAATTTCTGCAAAATAAGCGGCATAGTTTAATGAGAATCCAATAATAACTGCATAAAATCTGAAGTTAGATGATACACTCATTCCAAATACATAGTATGGTCCAAAAAATACTACCAAAAGCTGTAACATAAGTGGTGTACCACGCAAAATTGAAATATACACTTTTGCTATTCCTCTTAATATTCCAAACTTAGACATTCTGATAAATGTGATAAGAAGTCCAAGAGGAAGCGAGAATATCAGTGTAAGTATAAATATTAAAAGTGTTGCCGCCATTCCTTTTGATAGACTCTTTGTTACATCTACAAATTTCTCCCAAACACTCTCATCTGGTTTGACATTTTCTGTATTTAACTTGTATGCCTTGTCAGTTCCTTCTTGACCAATGCACACCATCTCGCTGATTCCGTAATCATCCCATTTTTTTGCAATTTCAGCAAAAGTTCCGTCTTCATTCATTTCATCTAATGTTTCCTGAACCTCATCACGGAGTTTAGTATTTCCAAGTTTAAATCCAATTCCATACTGTTCACTTGATACGGATTCATCGAGCATCCTAAACTGATTTCCTCTGTTATTAATCTGGCTATATGCAACACCAATATCCAGACATATAGCATTAACAGAACCTGACTCAAGATTTAAGAACGCACTGTTATAGTCAGATACCTGCTGAAGTTCTTTAAACTTCTTGCAGAGCTCCTTATTTTCCTTAGTTGCGTCATCACCTGTAAATGCAGCGAGTGCAGATGAATCTGCCTGTACTACTACAATTTTCCCCTCAAGATCTGAGAGTTTTGTAATACCAGAATCACTATTTACAACAACAACCTGTTTATTATCAAGATATCCTTTAGACCATGTGTATCCATTTTCTCTTCCGTTAATTGTAAATCCATTCCAGATACAATCTATAGAACCTGTCTTAAGTTCCATATCTTTTGAATCCCAGTCTATTGGCTGTAATATTAATTCCCATCCTTTTCTCTTACATACTTCTTTTGCAAGATCTATGTCAAAACCAACGTATTCGCCAGTCTCCTCATCTCTGTATCCATATGGTGGAAATTCTGCATCAAATCCTAATGTAAATTTTGTTCTCTTTTTTCCGCTCTGTGTCTTATTACTACTTGAGCACCCAATAAGGGTGCTCATAATAAGGCAAAGAGTCAGAAGAGTAATAAGTGTCTTTTTTATCTTCATGACTACCGCCCTTTATTTAATTTTTTTCTACTGCTAATGTTACTTTTTCACCGTTGATATCCCACTCTTTTTCGTAGCCACTTGTCTGGCCTGTTACAACATCTTTTGCAAGGACATCATTGAATATGGAATCTTTGTTTCTGTTGATTATATCTATTACCTTGTCATTACCCTTTGCATAGATAATAATCTTATCCATTACCTCGAATCCAGCTTCTTTTCTCATTGTCTGAATCTTACTGATTATCTCTCTTACAAATCCCTCTTCTAAAAGTTCTTCAGTAAGATTTGTATCTAATACAACTGTAAGATTATTATCCGCTTCAGTTACATATCCTTCTTTCTGGGCAACTTCGATAAGCAGATCTTCTTTATCAAGCACAACTTCACCTGATGCAAGCGCAAGTTTTAAACTTCCAGTTTCATTTACTTCATCCATAGCTTCATTTCCATCAACTGCTGAAAGTGCATTTCTGATTTCTCCAACCTGTTTTCCAAACTTTGGTCCAACAGTCTTTAACTGTGGTTTGAAGCTATATGAAGAGAAATCTCTTACATCATCTGTAAATGTTACATTCTTTACATTTAACTCATCTGCAATAATTTCTACAAAGAAATCTGGTAATGTGAATCCAGCTTTTACATACATCTGTCCAATTGGCTGTCTGTTCTTGATATTAGATGTATTTCTAGCTGCACGTCCCATAACAACTACGTCAAGAAGGTTCTCCATATTGTCCTCTAACTCCTTGTCAATCATCTTCTGATCTACAACAGGGAAGTCACAAAGATGGATACTCTCTTTGGCTGTCTTGTCTACTGATATCACGAGATTCTGGTAAATCTCCTCTGTCATAAATGGAATCATTGGAGCTGCTGCCTTTGAAATTGTAACGAGCGCAGTATAGAGTGTCATATAAGCGTTAATCTTATCCTGCTCCATTCCCTTAGCCCAGAAACGTTCTCTGGATCTTCTTACATACCAGTTACTCATTTCATCTACAAATGTATCTAATGCCTTGGCTGCTTCTGGAATTCTGTATCTTCCTAAGTTGTCATCAACCTCACCTACTGTAGAGTTGAGTTTTGATAATAACCATTTATCCATTACCGATAATTTATCATAATCTAACGAATATTTTGTTGGGTCAAACTCGTCTATGTTTGCATAGAGTACATAGAATGCATATGTGTTCCATAATGTACCCATGAATTTTCTCTGTCCCTCTGTAACAGCTTTTGCATGGAATCTATTTGGAAGCCATGGAGCGCTGTTTGTATAGAAGTACCATCTGATTGCATCCGCTCCGTGTGACTCCAATGCGTCAAATGGATCAACTGCATTTCCTTTTGATTTAGACATCTTCTGACCGTTCTCATCTTGAACATGTCCAAGAACGATAACGTTTTCATAAGGAGCTTTGTTGAAGAGTAATGTAGATTCTGCCATTAATGAGTAGAACCATCCTCTTGTCTGGTCAACAGCCTCTGAAATGAATTTTGCAGGGAACTGCTGCTCAAAGATTTCCTTATTTTCAAATGGATAGTGGTGCTGAGCGAATGGCATTGCTCCACTGTCAAACCAGCAGTCAATAACTTCTGGAACTCTCTTCATTGTCTTTCCACAACATGGACAAGGAATTGTAATCTCATCGATGTATGGTCTGTGTAACTCAACAGTTTTAGCTGCTTCATTGCCGCTTAATCTAGCAAGTTCTTCTCTTGAGCCAATACTTAACTGGTGGTCACAGTCATCACACTCCCAGATATTGAGTGGTGTTCCCCAGTATCTGTTTCTTGAAATTCCCCAGTCCTGAACGTTCTCAAGCCAGTTACCAAATCTTCCCTCACCGATTGACTTAGGAATCCAGTTTACTGTCTTGTTGTTTGCAACAAGGTCATCTTTTACCGCAGACATCTTGATGAACCAAGATTCTCTAGCGTAATAAATAAGTGGAGTATCACATCTCCAGCAGTGTGGATAATCATGCTCAAATTTAGGAGCATCAAATAACTTTCCATCTTTTTCAAGATCAACTAATACTTCTTTATCTGCTTTCTTTACAAATAACCCAGCGTAAGGTGTCTCTTTTGTCATCTCACCCTTCTCATCTACGAACTGGATAAATGGAAGTTCATAATTTCTTCCGATTCTACCATCATCCTCACCAAATGCAGGAGCAATATGAACAATACCTGTACCATCTGTCATTGTTACATAATCATCAACTGTTACAAAATGAGCTTTCTTGTGCTGTTTCTCAGCTCTCTCTTTTGCACAGTCATAAAGAGGTACATACTCTTTATACTCTAAATCTTTACCAACATACTCTTCAAGGATTTCGTATGCTTTCACACCGTTCTCCTCATCAGCAAATTTGCCTAATACTTTGTCAAGTAATGCTTTTGCCATGTAATATGTGTATCCGTCACCTGCTTTTACTTTGCAGTATGTCTCTTCTGGATTTACACAAAGAGCTGTGTTACTTGGTAATGTCCAAGGTGTTGTTGTCCATGCAAGGAAGTAAGCATCTTCATCTGCTACCTTGAAACGAACTATTGCAGAACGCTCTTTTACTGTCTTGTAACCCTGAGCAACTTCCTGTGAAGAAAGTGGAGTACCACATCTAGGACAGTAAGGAACTACCTTGAAACCTTTGTATAATAATTTCTTATCCCAAATCTCTTTCAGTGCCCACCACTCAGACTCGATGAAGTTGTCATCGTATGTTACATATGGATTATCCATATCAGCCCAGAAACCAACTGTACCTGAAAAATCCTCCCACATACCCTTGTATTTCCATACAGACTCTTTACACTGTTTGATGAATGGCTCCATACCATATTCTTCGATCTGCTCTTTACCGTTTAATCCAAGTTTTTTCTCTACTTCAAGTTCTACTGGAAGACCGTGAGTATCCCATCCTGCTTTTCTAGGAACATATTTTCCTTTCATTGTCTGATATCTAGGTATCATATCCTTGATTACACGAGTAAGCACGTGTCCAATATGTGGCTTACCATTTGCTGTTGGAGGTCCATCATAAAATGTATATGTCTCTCCCTGCTTTCTGCTTTCCATACTTTTTTCAAATATTTTGTTTTCCTGCCAAAACTTTAATGTCTCTTTTTCTCTGTCAACAAAGTTGAGTTCTGATGAAACTTTCTGATACATATCTTTCTTCCTTTCTTACTTTCTGTCGTAAGGAGGGCCACGCTAGTGGCGGATCCCTTACCTTTCTGTCGTAAGGAGGGCCACGCTAGTGGCGGATCCCTTACGACCTAGCGACAAAATTGCCTATGCAATTTTGTTGTTCTACTTTCTGTCGTAAGGAATCCACCGGCTTCCATGGTCCCCCTTTAGACTTCTCATACTATACAACACATTTGCCTTAGGCAAATGCGTCGCCTTGTCGTAAGGAATCCACCGGCTTCCATGGTCCCCCTTACGACATAAAAAAAGAGCCTGCCCTGTAATAGGACGAGGCTCTTAAAGTTCGTTTATACCACCTGTTACAGACTTTCTGTGAATATTCACTAAAAAGCGTTCCCTGTAACGTAGGAAATACGTTGACGCTTACTCATGCTTAGCACTTTCTGGTCACAGCTCCGGAGTGATTAAACATTGCCGCTACTAATATCTGCTTCCACCTAACACAGACTCTCTGGGATTTTCACAATCAATGACTATCTCCATCTTCACTTTTGCTATTTGCCTTTGATTATACAAAGATTTATATTTCTTGTCAACGGTATATTTTATTGTGCAGGCTCCGCATCTGCAGCCTGTGTTTCCGGCTGTGATGTTGTGGTCTGCTCTTTTACTGTCTCCTCTGTAGCCGCTGTTGTGTCTTTTACCTGTGGCTCAGTTTCTTTTTCCTCAGGTGGTGCTGTTGTCTCATCTACATGAGAAACTTTACTTGTACTCTCTGTGCTTGCCTGTGTTGTTTCAGCTGTGGTTTTGGTTTTTGTCTCTCCTGAAGTAGTTTCGCCTGTTGGAGTAGTTGTCTCTCCCTCAGCAGTTGTTGACTCATCTTCTGTTTCAGCATATACATTCTTGCCATCCACATCTGTATCGAAATCCTCAAACTCTTTTTCCTTTAATTTTTTATGAATAGTTGTCATAAAATCCTGCCAAGTATATCCAGCCAGTGTATTTCCCACACCGTCATCTATTTCCATTGGCATATCATATCCAACCCAGACAGCTGTTGTATAATATCTGCTATATCCGCAAAGCCATACGTCTTTGTTATCATTAGTAGTACCTGTCTTGGCAGCACATATTGCATCATCTACATTGTACTTCTTTCCCGTACCATCGACTAGTACTCCTTTTAAGACATCTGTCATCATTCTTGTTGCATTTGTTTTGTAAATCTTCTTTACTTCAACTGTACTGCTCTTTGATGATTTATATTTAACATTGTCTACCACGGTATTACCGTTGACATCAACTATCTTGTTTATACATGTTGGAGATCTGAATTCACCATCGTTTTCTATAGCACAATAAGCAGATGCCATCTCAACAGTGGAAACTCCGTATGTCATTCCTCCAATAGCCATTGATGCGTTGTAATCCTTTTCAACTATCTTGTGGAAATTCATTTTCTTGAGGTACGAAATACATTCAGACACCCCTAGTTCCTCAAACAGATTCCAGGCAACTGTATTTTTGGATTTTTCTACAGCATATCTTATAGTTATATTTCCATCATATACATTTGGCGAGTTAACTGGTCCTTTATCTATAGGCTCATCTTTAACTGTTGATCTAGGAATATATCCATCTTCAAATGCCTGAGTATAAACCAGAATTGGCTTTATTGTACTTCCAGGCTGTCTGTAGCTCTGATAAGCTCTGTTAAGTGTCTTTCCTGTCAGCTGCTGTGATCTTCCACCTACAACTGCCACTATCTTTCCAGTTTCATTATCTATACATGTAGCAGAGCCCTGAAATTTATATATTCCATTATCATCTAAGTTATCATAGTAATCAGGTACTCCTTTTTTGGACCCTGAAAGATTTGTATCAATTGCCTCCTGAAGTTTTGTCTGTTTATCCATATCAATACTTGTGTAAATATCATAACCACCTGTATAGAGATCACTGGATAACTGATCATATGCCTCCTGATATTTCTCGTTGTATTCGTCTCTCTCTGCATCTGAAGGAAAATCGTATTCAAACTTAAATCCATTTTTTGCCATCAGTGACTGCACAGCACAGTAAACTGCATATGTTTCAATGTAATTATTAGCATTTGTGGTAACCTGAGGGTTCAGCTGAATTACTTCAGCAACTGCTTGATCATATTCTTCCTTTGTTATATCACCAAGTTTATACATTTGTTTTAATATTCTGTTTTTTCTATTAGCTGTAGACTGGTGATTTACAAATGGATCATACATAGTAGGATTATTTGGTATTGAACATATGTAAGCTATCTCGCCAAGACTAAGTTCACCAACTGATTTGCTGAAATATCCCTTTGATGCTGCCTCTATACCATAAAATCCGTTTGCAAAGTATATATTATTAATATAAAATTCCAAAATCTGTTTTTTACTGTATTTCTTTTCTATTTCCCTTGCAATGAACATTTCCTTTATTTTTCTCTCCATAGAAACTTCATGTGAGAGGAAAACATTTCTGGCCAGCTGCTGAGTGATTGTACTACCACCCTGTGTAACCTTTCCCTGATTTCTAACAAGTTCATAAAATGCTCTCATAATTGCTTTTAAGTCCACACCAGAATGAGAATAAAAATTTCTATCCTCAGTATCAATAAATGCATCCTTTACATATTTTGGAATATCACTTGATTCTATATAGTAGGAATCATGTGATCCAGACAGTTCGGTAATTACATTTCCATCTTTATCATATATTGTACTTGTCTGATTCTGCTTAAATGCGTTAATTCCTCCCTCTTTTACAAGTCTCTTAGCTTCTTTTTCGTACTGACGGAATTTCACAACATATTTAAGTCCAAAAATAATAGCCACAAGCATGATAAGGAGAAATGTACACAGGATTACTCTTCTTATTATCTTTCTTCTCCTGCTTATTTTCTTTCTTCTGCCTTTTCTCCTTCTTCCACCTTTTGAACTAGCTGGTCTTTTAGCAGAATTTTCCACAGGTCTACGCTGTCTCTTTCTATTATCTGAATTAGCCATACTATTTACCATCCTTTATTTTGGATGTCATGAATCTGTTATAATTCACAGTTATTAACTGTTCTTGGGAATGGTAATACATCTCTTATGTTGCCCATTCCTGTCAGATACATTACACATCTTTCAAATCCAAGACCAAAACCGGCATGTCTTGTAGAACCATATTTTCTGAGATCAAGATAGAAATCATAATCTTCTTTTCTCATACCAAGTTCTTCCATTCTACCAAGAAGAAGTTCATAGTCATCTTCTCTCTGGCTTCCGCCAATGATTTCTCCAATACCAGGAACGAGACAATCCATAGCAGCTACTGTCTTCTGGTCTTCATTTAACTTCATATAAAATGCCTTGATTTCCTTTGGATAATCTGTTACGAAAACTGGTCTCTTAAATATTTCTTCTGTTAAATATCTCTCATGTTCTGTCTGAAGATCGCATCCCCATGAAACTTTGTAATCAAACTTGTCATTGTGCTCCTCAAGGAGTTTTACTGCCTCTGTATATGTAACTCTTCCAAAGTCTGAATTAAGGACATGATTTAATCTGTCTTTTAATCCCTTATCAACAAATTTATTGAAGAATTCCATTTCTTCTGGTGCATTTTCCATAACATAACTGATAATATATTTAAGCATAGACTCTGCCAAATCCATATCATCCTCTAAGTCCGCAAATGCTATCTCTGGCTCAATCATCCAGAACTCTGCAGCATGTCTTGTTGTATTTGAATTCTCTGCTCTGAATGTAGGTCCGAATGTGTAGATATTCCTGAATGCCTGAGCAAATGTCTCTCCGTTTAACTGTCCCGACACTGTAAGGTTAGTGGATTTATTGAAGAAATCCTCTGAATAGTCAACTTTTCCGTCATCTGTTCTTGGAATGTTGTCCATATCAAGTGTAGTAACTCTGAACATTTCACCTGCACCCTCTGCATCACTGCTTGTGATAAGTGGTGTATGTACATAAACAAACCCTCTGTCCTGGAAAAATTTATGAATGGCAAACGCAATAAGAGAACGTACTCTGAATACTGCCTGAAATGTATTTGTTCTAGGTCTTAAATGAGTAATTGTTCTTAAATACTCCATTGTGTGTCTCTTCTTCTGAAGTGGATAATCAGGAGCTGATGCACCTTCAACGCTGATTTCCTCTGCCTGAATTTCAAATGGCTGTTTTGCCTGTGGTGTAGCAACCAGCTGTCCCTTTACAATTATGGCAGCACCTACATTAAGTTTTGAAATTTCAGCAAAATTTTCCATTTTGTCATTATATACAATCTGTAAAGTTTCGAAGAATGTACCATCATTGAGTACGATGAATCCAAATGTCTTTGAATCTCTGATACTTCTTACCCATCCTCCGACAGTTATTTCTTTACCTAAATATTTATCTGTATTTCTATACAGATCTTTAACTACTGTTAAATCCATTGTAATACCTCTTTTTCTAAAAATAGTTTTAATCTGCTTTATTATAATACAATAAGTCTACCATGGCAAATAAAAATTTTATGTCAGTATATTTGCCAACAGCACACTTGCCGCAATTCCTGCAATTGTACTTATCATTGCACCTCCAAGTGTCCACCTGGTTTCTTTTACTTTTACCACCATAAAATAAACAGACATTGTATAAAAAATAGTTTCTGTACTGCTCATCATAATTGCGGACAATATCCCTAAGTATGAATCTGCTCCATAATTTTTAAATATATCCAGAACTAGTCCAGTAGCCGCCGAGGAAGAAAACATTCTCACTATAACGGCTGGCATTACTGCTCCAGGAAGACCTGCTTTATCCGTAAATTCGCCTATTATACTGACTAAATAATCCATAAACCCAGATGTCTGAAGCACTGATACTCCAATCATAAGTCCTATCAGCGTAGGCATAACAGTAAATACTGTTTTTATCCCGTCCTTTGCACCTTCTATAAAATCATAATAGACATTTCTCTTCTTTATAATCCCCATCGTCACAAAATAAAATACTGTAAAGGGTATCATCAGATTTGATATGTAAATCAGAATCCTCATTTCTTACCTCCTGATTTTTTTCTCTGGGCAAATTTACAATATATAATTCCTGCAACTGTGCTTGCTAATGTGGCTATTATTGCAGGTGCAACTATAAGTGAAGGATTTGCACTTCCGTACTGACTTCTGTATGCTATTATATTTATAGGAATGAGTTGAAGCGAGGAGATATTAATAATAAGAAATGTACACATCTCATCACTTGCCCTCCTTACGTATCTTGATTTGTTCTCATACCCTTTTGTTTTTCTCTCCTTTTCCAGATTTCCAAGTTCTTCCATAGCTTTTAATCCAGGTGGTGTAGCAGCCCATCCAAGTCCCAGCACATTGGCAATTATATTCATTGTTATGTATTCTAGGCTTTTATGCCCCCTTGGGATATTTGGGAACAAAAACCTGATAAGTGGCGAAATCATCCTTGTAAGACTGTTTATTATTCCTGCATTTTTTCCAACATTCATAATTCCGCCCCAAAATCCAATAATCCCAAGCATTGTTATACACATGCTGACTGCTTCTTTTGAATAATCAACAAAACCATTGGAAATATTCATTAAATTTCCAGTCAGAATTCCATAAATTATTCCAGTGATAATCATTAATGCCCATATTATATTAAGCATAAAAATCCCTTTTTCTATTAGTGTATTCTTATCATTTATTTATATGACATCTAATAATCATAGTTTACCACTGGTGAACCAATCATTATCTGAGTTACATTATTTGTTTCGTCATAAGAAAATACTACATTTATATTTATTTTTTTGTTCCCAACAGATATATATTTATCCATCTCACCAGAATATCCGTATAAACTGTATATTCCATCTTCTGTATGTTCAAATATCTTTTTTGCACCTGCATTTTCAAATACACTTAAAGCAATTTCTTCCTTCTTCTTATCATCTAGATTTCCATAAATATTTCCTTTTATACACATATTTACGTCAGGATTTTTATCACTATCCACAAATTTTTTCAGTGCATTCACAATTCTTGTTTTATAGTATATTCCACTGGATATGGAATTCATAAGTTTCAGATTCACTGTAATGTACTGGCTCTGTGCTGCATTTTTATCAGATATATTCTCTACAGTACTCATTGTTACCGCAAATCCAGACTTGTCTGCTGTTTTGCTGATTATAGTTTTATATCCATTTTCAGCTTCTTTCCTCTCATAGTCATACTCCCCGTTAATTCCAATATATCTAGCTATTTTTTCTAACTGTTCATGTATTGTTTCCTCCGACATATACATGTTTCCATAATAACAATAACAGTCTATGTCACACTCGCTGTCATATATTCCATAGTTTTTAAACACATCATCTGAAACACTTGCCACCTCTGCTCTTGTTATTTTCTTTGTTTTTGCTCCCACATTTTCATAAAGATTCCATACCGTGACAACCATAATTGTCACAGCTATAACATATAAAAATCTTTTCATTACCCCTGACCTCCTGTTTTTTTGTTTTATAAGTATTGACAGGTTGGATTTTTTTATACTACAATGAAGCATAATTTAATGCATTGAAAGGATGTGTGAATAGTTGAACCAGAACGAAAAAAAGGCAGAGCTTCATGAAGCCCTTAGTTTCCTTGTGGAATCTGCCAATATAAATGACGGCAAATTAAAAAAAGAAGATATTGATGCAGCCATCAAAGATATTGTTATTGATAAATCACAATATGAACTTGTATATTCATTCCTAGCCTCAAAGAACATAGATGTTGATGGATTTAAAGGTGATGGCAAAGAATTTTTAGATGTTCCTGTTTCTATAGATTCATCAGAATCAGATGACTCGGCAGATGATATTAAAAAGGCAGAGAATAGCAATCCCGAGACTAAAAAACTTGAGAAAATGAATCTTGATTCTATAAATCAAAGTGATATCTTAGATGAAAACGAAGAATTAAAATTACTAAAATTATTGTTAGATGACCATAATGATAAGACTGCCAGTGATTCTCTCACTGTTTCTAATCTTCATCTTGTTCCTGAAATTTGTGATGAATTTTCAAACAGTTCTGTACCATATGGAGATCTTATTCAAGAGGGAAGTCTTGGTGTATTAGAAGGTATCTTAACTTATGACGGCGAACTGTCACTTGAGTGTTTTCATGATCATATAAGAGAAGCCATAAGAAACGCATTAAATGATGCTGTACTTGAGCAAAACGCCCAGAGTAGATTAGGATCTCACGTCACAGATCTTGCAAACCAGTTAGACCGCGCATCTGTAGTACTGAGCAAAGATTTAGGACGTTCTCCAACTGTTGAAGAACTGGCAAAATATCAGTCAATCAGCGAGGATGAAGTTTACTCTGTAATGAAAATGTCATTAAATGCACTGAATGCCGATAACGCGGAGTAAATTTGAATATCAAAAGACCTGATGAAAATGGATTTTTTCATATCCTATTTCATCAGGTCTATTTTATTTACATATTTTCCATTTCATCGTAGAGATTGCCAAGTCTCTCATCCGATAAATCCGTCTCATTTAATATAGTGTATCTGTCTGCACGTGTAGCAGCTGCCTGCTGCCATGCCCCAATAAATATCTCTTTTGTTATTCCATACTCAGAAGGTGTTTTGAATACTCCATACTCTTTAATAAGTCTCTTTATTTTACCTATATTTCTATCCTGGAAAACACATGCTCCATAACTTCCTATTGCCACAGCGATTCCATGAGGAACATTTACCTGCTCGCTGAAATTTTCTTCCAGTGCATGACAGAAGAGATGTTCTGAACCACTGCTTGGTCTTGATGAGCCTGCAATTTCCATGGCCAGTCCTCCCATTACAAGGGCCTGTGTAAGTCTCTTTATAAAATCCTTCGATTTTAACTCTTTTTCATCATTATAGCATATTGAATTAAATGCCATTTTAGATATCATGTATGCAAAATCGTCTACATGCTCTTTATCTTTTGAAAAAGCTATCTTCCAGTCATTGAGTGCAGTGTACTTACTTATTGTATCTCCAATTCCCGATAACAGCTGTCTTGTTGGTGCACTCATTATTACGTTTACATCAACTAAAATTGCATCAGGTATTGTACACTTAAACGTCTTTCTCGCTTTGCCTTCTGTTCCAAGCACAGCAACAGGAGACGCCAGACTATCATTACTGAGTGTTGTTGGCAGAGATATAAGATTTGATTTACTTACAAATGCTGCAAACTTCGCAAGATCAAGAACTGTTCCTCCTCCAAAGCCAATAACCAGTTTAATATCATTCATTGTTATATATTTTGCCAGTGAAACAGCATTATCGTAAGTTGCTCCATTTATCAGATACATTTCGCTATCAGAGAACTGTCCACAAATATTTTCCAGAATCTCCCCAAATATACTCTTTAAGTTCCCCTCTGTAACTATTATTGTCTTCATATTCTCAGGATTATCTAAAACATCACTCATAACCTGAGGAATTTTGCCAAAGATTCCCTCATCAACAATGAGGTGGTATGGCAGATGAAATCTATGCATATTATTTCCTCCATATTCAAAATTATATAAATATAGCCACCATTTTCTGGTGGCTATTTATTATGCTAAAAATTCTTTTACTGAATTGTAAATACCTTCGCCGTCAAGACCATATTTCTTAACAAGTTCAGTTGCAGGACCGGACTCGCCATATCTATCATATACTCCGATTTTCTTTACAAGTGTAGGATAATTTTCACTGAGCACTGAACATACTGCACTTCCAAGACCACCTATAACTGAATGTTCTTCAACTGTGACAACTTTTCCTGTCTCTTTTGCTGCATTAATAATTGCTTCCTTATCAATAGGTTTGATTGTGTGCATGTTAATTACTTTTGCTGATATTCCATCTTTTTCAAGAAGTTCAGCTGCTTCAAGAGATGTTGAAACAGTAAGTCCTGTTGCAATAATTGTAACATCCTTTCCCTCTCTTAATGTGACTGCTTTTCCGATTTCAAATTTATAATCAGGTGTATCATTTATAACTGGAACTGCAAGTCTTCCAAATCTTAAATAACATGGTCCAACATATTCATATGCTGCCTTAACAGCTGCTATCGCCTCAACGTAATCAGATGGATTAATGATTACCATTCCAGGTATTGTTCTCATCAAGGCAATATCTTCATTACACTGATGTGTTGCTCCATCTTCTCCTACTGAAATTCCAGCATGAGTTGCTCCAATTTTAACATTTAAATGTGGATATCCAATCGAATTTCTGATCTGTTCAAATGCTCTGCCTGCAGAGAACATTGCAAATGAACTTGCAAATGGAACTTTTCCTGTTGCTGCTAGACCAGCTGCAACTCCCATCATATTAGATTCTGCAATACCACAGTCTATATGTCTGTCAGGAAATTCCTTTTTAAACATATTTGTCTTAGTTGCCTCTGCAAGATCAGCATCTAAAACAACCAGATTTTCATGTTCTTTTCCAACTTCTACAAGACCTGCTCCGTAACCTTCTCTAGTTGCTTTCTTAATTACTTCTGACATAATGCTTCACCTGCTTTCTCTAAATCTTTCATTGCTATTTCATACTGCTCATCGTTAGGTGCACTTCCGTGCCATTTAGCTTCATTCTCCATAAACGATACGCCTTTACCCTTTACGCTCTTTGCAATAATTGCTGTAGGCATTCCCTTTGTATTTCTTGCCTCATCAAATGCATTCTTTATCTGTTCAAAATCATGTGCATCAATATTGATTACATGGAAATTGAATGCCTTGAACTTCTCATCAATCGGATATGGTGAGCAAACCTTATCGATACTTCCGTCAATCTGTAAATTATTGTTATCAACAATAACTACAAGATTATCAAGTTTTCTGAATCCTGCAAACATTGCAGCCTCCCATACCTGACCTTCCTGTATCTCGCCATCACCTAAGATAGTATATACTCTGTAATCTTCATTTGACATTTTTGCTGATAATGCCATTCCAGCAGCAACAGAGATTCCTTGTCCAAGTGAACCAGATGACATATCTACACCCTTTGTGCCCTTCATATCAGGATGTCCCTGAAGATATGAACCCACTTTTCTGAGTGTTGTTAAATCTGATACAGGAAAATATCCTCTGTGTGCTAGTGTAGAATAAAGAGCAGGTGCTACATGTCCTTTAGAAAGAACAAATCTGTCCCTATCTTGTTTCTTTGGATCTTTTGGATCAATATTCATCTCTTCAAAATACAGATATGTAAAAATATCTGCTACAGATAATGATCCGCCAGGATGTCCTGATTTTGCGCTGTGTACAGCTGTGACAATCCCTTTTCTGATTTCATTTGCCTGTTTTTTTAACTCTAAAATGTCCATTTTTTCCTCCACTTCGCCATATTGGACTCATATCTGGTTAATAAGTTGCTTTGGTATTATGTCACCTCTACAGAAAATCCTGTTCTGTAAGAGTCATATATTCGCCTTTTCCTTTTTTTCTTCTTCCAAAGATTTTTCCAATTGAAAATCTCTTTGCATTTTCTATGGCATCATCAATAACTTCCTCTATATCTTCTACTGTCATATCTGGATTCTTTCCACTTATGTCGTCTAATTTTGCATAGAGTGAAAGTTCTCCCATGGCATCTATTTCATAGAAATTATCCATTGCATACTGTTTTGCAATTCTTACCATATCCTCTATTTCCATCTCAACAATATCTATTCTGTTTGTAAAGAATTTCTTTAAATCTGGATGGCTGATTAACATTCTGTCAATTGCAGCTTTGTCATCCTCTAATACAACAATCATTTCTTCTGTATAATTCTTTAAGATTGTCATAAGATCAATTATTGAATTTGGCATAAGATTTCCAGCCTGTTCAATTATCATGTCAGCTCCAATTACATTTGTCATAATAGCTGCCATTCCTCGTTTGTTAATTGCAGTAGCTTTAATCTTGGCAACCTTTCTTCCCTGTCTTTCCTCTCCTCGTCCTCTGTTTGCTGCTCTGATGAGTGAAAGTCCAAGAGTTGTCTTTCCTGTCTTAGCTGATCCAGTTACAATAACATTGTTAGTTGATGAAGTACCATCCTTAACAAAATTGTTTACAAGATTTGAAAGTGTATCTGAAATTATATCTTCCATAGCGCTAAAGCTTGCAAAATCCTTAAATATCTCTGCATATTCTTCAGGAACATGTTTCTTGCCACTTTCTTCTGTATTCTCTTTTTTATCAGTATCTTCTTTCATTACCTCGTCTGTCACTTCTTCCTGCTGTTCCTCTGTATTTTCCTGCTCTTTTGAATCTGATTCTTCAGCTTCATCCTCTGCAGGTACTTCTGATTCTATATCTTCTGCATCTTCCTCTTCAGATTCTTCTGATACTTCTGCATCTTCTTCAACCTGGTTCATTACTGCCTGAACACTTTCGGCTAAATCTGCTGTAGTTGATAACAAATTCTCTTCTGGTTCTTTTTCATTATCAGCTTTCTCTTCTGTCATCTCTGTCATATCTGCGATTCCATTAATTATTGCTGCAGCCTCATTCTTTGTATCCTCTGACGATGTAATCTCTTCTATTGGTGTAATTTCTTCTACTGGTGTTACTTCTTCTGTTTCAGTAACTTCCTCAACTGGTGTTACTTCTTCTGTTTCAGTAACTTCCTCTACTGGTGTTACTTCTTCTGTTTCAGTAACTTCCTCTGCTGGTGTTACTTCTTCTACATCAGCGATTTCTTCTACTTCTTTTTCTGGTTCCTCTGGCTGTTCTTCTTCGAATCCACCATTATTCAGAATGTCTATAACTTCATTTATTGACATCTGTCCATCTGCCTGAGTTTCTTCTTTTTCAGGTTCTAACATGCTTATCTGACCATCTGTTTCCTGATCAAGAAGTGGTGACAATGGAACTGTATGATACTTCTCTTCTTTTGCTTCTTCTAGAAGTCTGTTTACTTCTTCACTGTCAATACGTTTTGTTGGTGCAGTTTCTATATCCTGTTCAGCCTCTTTATTTTCCTCAGTGCTCTCTTCATCAGCATCTTTTACTGGCTCTTCTTCAGCAAATAAATCTACTGTGCCATCTTTGACTTTTTTACTTTTTTCAGATTTAGCATCATTTCTTAATTTCTCCATGCTTCTTCTCAAAGCTTCCTGGATGTTTGCTGTCTTTGAAGGATCATCAGAATCTTCTACGATTGGAACCTTGATTTCATCAGGATTAACCTCATTTTCAAAATTTTCTTCGTTTTCAGATTTTTCCTCTGAAACAGCTTCATTATCTGATACTGTCTTTTCTTCGTTATTTTCTTCTGCTTCTGGATTTTCAGCAATGGCATCCTTATTCTCAAATATCTCTGCCACTTTTTCTTCATTCAGGCCATCTATCTTCTCATGTTCTTTGTTTACAAGTTTGTTGTCCTGCTCTTCTAATTTTTCCTTAAGCTCATCTATTTCATTTTTTGCTCTTACATCTGGTGTAATTCCTCTGAGATAATCTACTCTTACCTTTACCTCATAAGCAAAAGCTTTAGCGATATCTGCTGACTTCTGTGCATCAATTGCCGCCTGCATAGCAGCATCTAATACTTTCTGTGCTCTCTCTAAATCTTCTGTCTCAATCTTTCTAGTAAAGTTGCTCCATCTTGCTTTTATTTCTGCAGATGATTTATATTTATCCTTGAGGTCTCCAAAAGTTCTTTCTGGATCCTTTTTCACGTCCACTTTAATATCTTTAATATTGTAATCTGGAATTGAAGCTACATTATCTGACAACTTTTCTTCTGCTTCCGATGCATTTTCCATTGTTTCTTCTGCTTCCTGCTCTTCTACTATTGACTCGGCAAGTGTCTCAATCTCGTCTAATTGGCTTTCCTGTGATTCTTCTGAATTACTCTCTGACTCATCATCAGATGTATCTTCTTCCTCTGACTCTCCACTTTCTTCTGCGTAGACATCCTCATCTTCTAATACGTCCTCATCTGAATCATCTACTTTTTCTTCTGTTGGGAAAAATTCTTCTATGTCTATTCCCTTAGCAGCTGATTCAGTATTCTGCTCTGCACTTTCTGTGATTTGTGCAGGCTCAGTCTGGCTGGATTTCTCCACAACAACTTTATTGAAGTTCTCAGGTATATATCTCTGGTTATATTCTTCCATAACACCTGTAATAAGGCTTCTTAGTTTTCTTGCCTTTGTTACATATTTGCCCTCGCCAAACCACACTTCTATCTCATTACACATTTCAATACATTTTTCGTCCTGTCCATCTGCGTGGTATAATTTGGCAAGTTCATACTGCCATCTCTCATCTTTTTCATCTTTTAAATATGTCTCAAGAATCTCGATAAGAACAGACTTATCCTGTCCCTTTGCTCTTGCAATTCTATATTTGAGGAGATACTGCAAATCATCAGTTGGAGACATTTCCACAAAATCCTGATAAAACTCATCTGCATCATCAAAACTCTGAGTTCTCAAAGAAAGAATTGTAAGCTTATATGCTAACTGTCTTCCTAATGGTGAACGCTCATATGCAATGAGTAATATCTCCTTTGCCTTTTCATATTGTTTTGTATTCTCGTATATATCAGCAACTCTGCTTAACATTGCCTTATCTTTGACCTTGTACCAGTCAATTTCATCTGCAATAGCAGCTGCATCGGCGAAATCCTTATGATTATAAAGTTTCTTAATCTCGTCAGATTTTACGTTGTAATCGTACTTATCCACTTTCTCCATTTCCTTTCCGATATTATCATTTAATTAAAGATACTAATCCGTATAATAGTCTATCACACAGGCCCTTTATTGTCAAAACAATGCTGTCTGTTCAAATGATAAAGTTGTATAATCAAGTTCATCTGTTTTCACATTACTGAAGTAATTAACAACTACTGTCTGCTGTTTTCCCCCTATCATCTTCTGTCCAAGTATATAATTGACATCGAATTTGCCTGTAATCGCAGGAGTTGCACCTCTTGCAGGTACCACAAGCTGTACATTATTTACCTTCATAAGTTTAAATATTGGCTCCCATATATAGCTGTCTTTTGCTGCTCCAAACGGGTTATCTATAAATATTACTTTTCTGATTCCCATTGAGTTTGCATTCTTTGAATTTATGCTTGAAATGTAATTTATTACTGAAATCAGGAACTGAATATATATACCCTGTGACTGTCCTGTACTTCCTACCGCCTCTTCGTATGGAAGATATCTGGACTGAGCGGCAATTCTTTCTCTCTTGTACAGGCTCAGCTTAATTCTGTTCATATCTGTCACGATTACTGAAAACAGCTTCTTCCAACTCAGATTATTTCTTATGAACTTAAGTCTGCTCTCCTTGTCCTCTAAACCATCCACATCTTTTGCTATTGTATCTATATAATCTGACATCCTGTCTTTATACAATTCCTCATCAACATATGGAATCTTTAATTTTACCATTGATACATTTTCACCATCAATTGTAATTCTAGATAGTCTTCCAAGTCTTTCAAGATCAGTCTTTATGTTTATACATGTCTGGATACACTGATTCTCAAAATTCTCTTTAGTCAGTTTTATATCCGTGAGTCCTTTTTGTACTCTGTCCTTTTCAAGTGAAATGAGTTTATTTGTTTCCATAAGCGAATCAATAAGAACTTCTACATCATCCATAGACTGTGGCATTCGTATGTTTCCTCTGAACTCACTCGAAAGTCCCTCTGCACCTAACATTTTCAGGGTATCACATAACATCTGCAATTCCCTCTCGAAACTCTCTAATCGGCTATATTTGTCTTTTACAAATTTATCAATTTTTTCAGATGCATCATTATACTTATTTTCCAATTCATCTGCACTTATCTCTTCAAATCTGACAGTTTTTTCCGCAACTTTTATAGATGATTTCTTCATAAGTCTGTCGCAGTTCTTTAATAATATTCCATTAATTACTTTCTTATCATTCAAGTCCTTAATTTCTGCATTTAAAACAGCTATTCTGTCATTTAATGCATTAGAAAGTTTTTCATTTTCTGTTATGAAAGATGTTATTTCAGAACTATCAACGATGTTTTCATCAAATTCACCATACTCCGATTTAGCCGTTTCAATAAGATGATTTATCTTTCCCTGTAATTTATCTCTTTTTGATTTCTTTTCATCTATAAGTCTGAGACACACTTTTCTCTGGCTCTTTAACTCATCTTCTTTTGTTTTAATTTCCTGCATCTTCTGATGTTTTACAGGAAACAGTTCCTTCTTCTCATAAAGTATATCAAACTTATCTTTGGGAATTCCAAGATAATCTAATCTCATCAAACTCCTCTGCATACTCATCTGATATGTTCCAAGAAGCTTCTCCTTATCCGAAACTGATGAATTTTTACCTCTTAATGCCTGTAACAGAGCGGAAAGTGTAATATCCAAACTTTCCTTGCCGACAAACTGCTCCTTAATCTCTGTAAGTGATTTATTATCATCTTCATGAACAATGGTGTCATATATGCTGGTATCAAAATATGTCTCATATTTTTCCTGCCATTCCTTATCAATTTCTTCCAGTTCATCACTTAAATTCTCTATTCTTTTTGCATTTTCATCATGCTTAGTCTTAATATTATCTAATATAATATTTTGCTCTGACAAAGCTTTTTTATCTGTATTAACTGCTTCTGATAAAATATCTTTATCCCTCTGTAATCCTCTATATTGCTCTATATCCTCTTTTATACATATTAATTTTTTCAAGATATCAGTTTTTTCAGTTGCAAGAGACTCCAAATCCTTAATTTCATTTTCTAAAGCCACTTTATCATCGTCGAATTTATCTGCATCTATTTTAAATTTCAATAATTCTTCTTCAGCTATTTTTAATTCCTCTGACAAAATTTCAAACTGCTTTGCTGGATCTGTATCTCCATCATTAAAGAATCCTTCATTCATCATCTTTACAAAAGAGAGGTCCCCTGCCATAACCTTTTCATTCTCCGATATTCTATCTAAATATACTGTCTTATCTTCAATAACCTTCTTAAGTTTTTCATATTCCCTATTAATAAAATCATCTTTAAATTCTCCTGGATTTCCGGTAAGACATAATACATTTCCTGTATCTTTAAGCTGGTTCTTAGTTATTTCTTCCTGAAAATCCTCTATGTTCTCGGCATTTATTACAGGAACCATTGATTTTAATTCCAGATTTTTTATCATATCTGTATCACTAAGTATTTCCTGAGCTTTTTCATATACAATAACTGAATATAGAAGGATAGGATTGTTTCTTATAACATCTATTCTGTTTTCCTCTGTCATTCCAGAAATTAGTTCTGCTCCATATTCCGCTGTACTTGTATGATATCTCTTTATATAATCAACAACTGCCTTTGTATCTGCAGATTCAAACAACGGGATTCCTCTCTCAAGATTTGACAGTAACTTATTCTTCTCTTCTATTTCCTTTTTTTCCTTGTCTAGTCTGAGTACAGTGTTTCTGTAAGCTTTCTGGATTTTTTCCTCAAGTCTGTGATTATCACTTTCCTGGTATACTTCTCTTAACTTGATGAGTTTGTCCTGATTATTATCTGCCTTTTTAGACTTTTCCTTTATCTCATCTAATCTTTCTTTTAATCTGCGTGTTTTATCCGCTTGATTTTCATAAACAAACTGTAACCTGTAATGCTCTTCGTTTAAACTTTCGCACTCTGATTTCTTCTCTGATATCTTGATTTTTAACTCTTCTAATTCATTTAGCTGTTTCTTATACTCAGTTTCAGCCTGAGCAGGTAGAAGAATTGAAGTCTCATTCTTTAATCTGATCATTTCTTCATCAAGGAATTTAAGTCTGTCATTTTTCTCTGCAATTTCATATTCCCTTACTGCAATAGATTTTTCTTCTGCCATTAATCTATTTTCAAGATTCTCTATATTTTTATTTTCTTCTAGAGATTCATTTTTTCTGCGATTTAGTTCTGTCTCAATACTGTTTTTAATCTCATTATCTACCAGTTTTTTTACACAAACTGCTTCTTTAAGTCTTGTGAGAATTTCCCCATTATTTTTCAAAATATTGTCCATTACAAGAACTAATTTATCATACTCATTTTTTGCATCTATATATTCAAGATAATGATTAGTTCCTTCCATCATATTTAATGATTCATTTAATGCGGCTATGTCATCCTCTATCTTATTTAATTCTTCCTGTGATATTTCTAAATCTTTCTCAATGTCTAACAATTCTTTTTTATCCACAAGAATTTTTGCAGTATCTGATTTTCTTCTGAATGACTTTTTCTGTAATAATAATTCTTCAAGGGCCTCATTTTTTCTTTCCCTTATTCCCTCAAAATTGTCTGAATTGTCTGCCACAGTATTATATATTTTCTGTATTGTCACAAATGTATCTTCCATATTTTTGTACATCTGCTTCACAGACAATACCCTCTGTGCAAAACCATCTATAATGTTTATCTGTCTATCATAATTATTGATTTCATCTTTCTTCTTTGACAGTTCTATCAATTTGTCCTTTATATTCAAGAGTGTAACTGCCAGCTTATCATTTTCATCTGTTCCTGAGTAATTGTTCTTAAATGATTTCTCTATTATTTCCTCAATAAACAAGTCCTCTACAACTTTCCTTGTATTCTTGTAATTTGTCTCAAAATAAGTTCTTACGTGTCCCTCAGTCTTATTAATTCCCCTTATTATTTCCCATTCACTCTCATACAATCCATACTCAGCTATAAATCTCTGGTAATCGCCTTTTCTCTCAAATATATGAATCTGGAGGCTGAAGTCATTCTTTGACAGTTCTTTAAGATAATTCTTGAGTCCAGTGTATGTAATTCTCTCTCCGTCTTTGCTCAGAGGGAGATTTTTTATATCATTGTCATTAAATTTTCTGTAAAAAATAACATAATTAAAATATTCAATTGCCTGTCCGTTCTTCTTAATCTCACCATTTAAGTCTGTTTCTGAATTGTCCTTTGCCTTTCTCGCGCAGAATCCGGTAAGCATATATTTAAAATTATCTTTTATGAATTCGTCACTTAATTTCCATTCAATAAGGGAATGTATAGTTGTACTTCCTTCATTTGTCCTGAAAAGTTTCTCAATTGGCTGTTTCTCATCAAGAGTACAGTTTGGGATAAGATTCTGAAAAAGTAGAAGCATCAAAACACTTTTTCCACCACCATTTGCCAAATCATAAATTGTATTCTTGCAGGAAAATCTCATCATAAAATCATCATAAAATTGTGTGCCAAAAT
Organism: uncultured Eubacteriales bacterium; assembly: GCA_900314525.1. Lineage (GTDB taxonomy): Bacteria > Bacillota > Clostridia > Lachnospirales > Lachnospiraceae > Bovifimicola. The sequence goes on along the minus strand of OMVN01000004.1, from coordinate 89,617 downwards.
TGTATTTTACATTGTTGACTCTGATTCTGTTAATGTGTGGCATTATGCTTCTCCTTTCATAATTTCATATAATCTGCCCTTGTACTCCTCAAAATAATTTCTGACAAGAGCGTGGAATCGTTTCTTAGGGTAATACCTTCCCTCATTTTCAACCATAAGGTCCTGTTTTATCAGGAAATTCATTGTCATCTTGGTAAATCCATATTTAGAGCCCCTTGCAGCTCTTGCGCTGGTCTCCTCGTTTGTCACTACTGGCAAATCTTCCCACAGGAGGGCAATTACCTTAAAACTGTTTTCCTCTATCTCATTTAATGTTACAACTGACAATTCGTTTACCACACCTGAGAGAGCAGCATCCACTGTCTTTATTATGTCTTCTATTTTCACGTACTCGTTAAATGTCTGATTGTCAGTGTCGTTGTAAAACCATGTAATCACATTATAAATAATAAAATAACATACAAATAATTCCTTGTTCAGCCTTACTCCTATTTCTTTTTTGAGTTCATCATTAGAGTAGCCAAAAACCCTGTTATTTTCACCTGCACTTGCAAAAATACTATTCTCATATTCATAAACGGAAATATTCAATTTTTTGCAGATAGAGTTAGTAATATCGTATATCTGGGAATTTGTGGTGTACTCCTCATACAATTCTCTTCCATTTTTATCATCTCTGCTTATCTCATCTCCATTTATCAGTCTGGCAACTATGTCTAACGATTTTGATAAATTTCTCTCTTCCATCTATTTAAGGCCTCCTTTTATCACGGCTGAGGTAAATAAGATATCTGTAATACTATTTTCATTTATTTCAATTACATCTCCCGTGAATTTAATATCAAACGCAATCTCTGAATATCTGTCACTGTCATCTTTGTTTTTCACATAGAAATCCTTCATAATTCCTTCCAGGAATGTGTCTGGTTTCATAGCAATCTTTTTCATATCATAGGCATCTTTTTGAGAGAGATGTGCGAGAAATGAAAAATAATCTCCATTTTCAAGTACTCTGTCTCCAAGCATACTTACTAATCTTTCATTATATTTTCTAAGGGAGAACTCTTCCATTTCAAGAAGCATTTCAAACATAATCTTGAGAAATGCATTATAATTGTGCCTGATTCTCTCGTCTTCTATTTCATCCGCATACTTAAAGTTCTTATCTTCTTTTTCTTTTTTTATTTTCTCATTCTGTTCTTTGTCATCGGTCTTATAATCTAACATATTGTCTATCATAGATAATGAAAAAGTCTTGCTGACTCCAAATTTAAACAGTGGCCATACAAGGTATCTAAGATTTCTTATATCATCCCTGCTTATCATTTCCGACATAGTCTTGTTAAAATCAAATGACACTCTAATTTTACTTAGTTTATTCTTCAGGATAATTCCATCCACCTGATCCTGCAGGGCAACACTGGCGCTTAGGAGCTGGCTGTGCCTGATCATCGCCTTGTTTAACTCCTCTTCTAAATGATAAATATCTTCCATTGCGGAATAATATGATTTATCACTGTCACAATTTTTCAGGGCCTTGTCTACAAGTTCTTTATTTTTCTTGAAAAGTTTCTGCTCATTTTCAAACCACTTTACAGTATTTTCCATAAAGTCCTCATACATCTTTACTCCATGGAAAACATCATAACTCATAACATTTATTATCTCATTCTTCTTGTTTATGAGTTTCATAACCTCATTATTAATCTTAAGGATAACTTCAGTTCCACCAGAAAAATTTCTGCTCTCTATCATCTTTCCAAGTAGAACCTGGGCAACACTTATGTTACTCTCCTCCTTTATCTCCTTTGTATCAAGGTAAAAAGAAACAGCATCAGCAGACACCTGGTAAACAATATCATCACCGGATATTTTATTCTCTATAATTCTTGTTCGTATTGTTTTTTTCTTTTTGTCTTCAGGGTCAAAATATGTAAATGAGAATGGTCTTCCATCATTTCTTATCTTGTCAAAAATATAGAGACTAAGTTCTTTTTCTTCATCTTTATCTAAATTCATGGAAAAATCTCTTATGTACAAATCATGCATAAATTCCTGATAATCTTCGTATTTGACGTCTTTCTCATTGAAATTATTCTGCTCAATAAAAAAGCGCAGAACAGCCATCAAAATATAACCCATATCAAGATTCTCGTATTTTCCCTCCTTGAATCCAAGAAAAGAAATCTCCGAAACCTTAAAAAATGGATAATATTTCTTTATGTTGTTCATACGCTTACTATGACCACTTACAATATCTTTTACTAATGTATATTCTGTGCGCATTATCTACTTACTCCGTTATTCCTACATGTCCACTCTGCCCTCTAAAGCTTTAAGAAGCGTTACCGAATCTACATACTCTAAGTCTCCTCCCACAGGAACTCCGCTTGCAATTTTTGTTACTTTTATTCCTGTCGGTTTAATAAGCTTGCTTATATATGTAGCTGTAGTCTCTCCTTCAAGTGTGGAATTTGTGGAAATTATGACCTCGCTTACATCTCCTCGTAATCTCATCATAAGTTCTTTTAATTTAATATCATTTGGACCTATACCCTGCATTGGAGATATTGCTCCGTGAAGAACATGGTATACGCCATTGTACTGACCTGTCTTCTCATATGCAGCCAGATCCCTTGTATTCTCAACCACCATAATTGTATGATGGTCTCTCTTTGGACTCTTGCAAATTGGACAAAGTTCATCATCTGTCAGTGTAAAACACTCCTTGCAGTATTTTACATTTTCCTTTGCACTCCTTATTGCATTAGCCAGAGAATCAACCTGTTCTGCTGGCATATTAAGTATATGAAACGCAAGACGTCCGGCGGATTTAGGACCAACCCCCGGAAGTCTTGACAGTTCTTCTATTAACTTTGATATGTGACTGCTATAGTAATCCATATTAGAATGGGAAACCTCCTCCGAATCCGCCAAGTCCGCCTGTAATCTTAGACATAGACTGGTTAGATAAGTCTTCCATCTTTCTGAGTGCCTCATTAACTGCAGCCATAATTAAATCCTCTAACATTTCAACATCGTCAGGATCTACTACTTCTTTATCTATCTCTACTTTTGTTACTTCTTTTTTACCTGAAACAGTTACGGATACTGCACCACCACCAGCTGCAGCTGTAACTTCTTTGCTCTCTAATTCTTTTGTAGTCTCTTCCATCTGCTTCTGCATCTTCTGAGCCTGTTTCATTAAATTGTTCATGTTTCCTGGCATTCCGCCTGGAAATCCTCCTCTTTTAGCCATCTTCTAAAAATCCTCCTCATCATCATCGTCATCTGATTCTTCGACTTCAAAATTAATTCTGCTAATCCCAACTTCCATGTATTTTTCCTGATAATTATTATCATTACCTATGAATTTGAGAGAAACATTTACGTCTTTGCCTATAGCAGATGCTATGGCATTTTTTATTTCTTCAATTTTATCTTCTTTATTGTCCATCTCATAATCTGTGTTAGATGGGTAAAGTATACACAAAGTGCCATTCTCATCTACAGATAGCCTGTTTCTCTTAATACAGACTCCAAGGTGCCCTGTTATTCCTGCTGTAATTCTGCCCCAGTTGTCTGCAACTGCCTTAACTTCCTCAGGGAGAGCCACCTCTAATTTCTTCACATTTTCTGTAGTGACTGAATCATCACTGTTATTTGTACGTTCTGCAGAAGAAACATTCTTAACTAGTATACCATTTTCTAATTTTTTTTCAATATTAGAAACCCTGTTCTTAAGTGATTCATAATCAACTTCCATGGCTGGCTGCATAAGTTTTATGAGTGCAATTTCAATTAGTACTCTTTTCTGAGAAGAATATTTTATCTGATTAGAAAGATTAGACAGAATTCTTATATATCTCATAATTGTATCTGTCTCCAAAAGTCTGGCTTCCTCTTTGAGGGACTCTAATTTTTCAGAAGACATATCCACTATCTCTTCAGCACCCTCAGATGTCTTAATAAGTAGCATATTTCTCAGATACCAGGTAAAATCTATTACAAACTGAGATAAATCCCTACCGTAATTGACCATTTCCTCTAACAATTTCATACATGATATAGTATCTTCACTAATAACTGCGCGAAGCATATTACTGAAAACATCTGTATCAACCGCACCTAATATTTCAAGTGCCATATCATATGTCAGAGCTTTTCCTATACTGAATGCCTCACACTGATCGAGAAGACTAAGCGCATCTCTTAATGATCCATCGCCACATTTTGCAATATATCTTATTGCCTTGTCTTCAATCTGCATATTCTCAATATCTGCTAATTCTTTTAATCTGTCCGCAATGACATCCACAGAAATATGTTTGAAATCATACCTCTGACATCTTGACAGGATAGTTATAGGAATCTTATGTGATTCTGTTGTTGCAAGGATAAATATAACGTATTCTGGCGGTTCCTCTAATGTCTTTAACAGAGCATTAAAAGCACTTATTGATAACATATGAACCTCATCAATTATATAGACCTTGTATCTGCCTGTAGTTGGTCTGTATTGTACTTCCTCAACAATCTGCCTGATATTTTCAACACCGTTGTTAGAAGCTGCATCAAGTTCTATAACATTCATGGAATTTCCCGCTGCAATTGCTTTGCATGCGGCACACTCATTACATGGATTTCCATTAATCGGATTTTCACAGTTTACAGATCTTGCAAATATTTTGGCAACAGTTGTTTTACCCGTTCCTCTAGTCCCGCAGAAGAGATAGGCATGTCCCACTCTCCCTGATGTTATCTGATTCTTAAGTGTTGTTGTTATATGTTCCTGACCCTTTACGTCATCATAGTTGTCCGGTCTGAATTTTCTGTATAGTGCTGTATAAGCCATCTTTTTATTACCTCTTTATCTAGTCTCCAAAGCTTATTCCAATCAGCTTGGCCTCTTTAATTATTGATGCTTTCGGATCAACAAGTTTTAATTTGCCTGCCACCTCAGCAAGTGGAACCTTAACTATTTCACCATTTTTCATTCCCACCATATATCCGTACTCTTTATTTATTATCAGATTAGCTGCTGCTGCACCAAATCTGGTAGAAAGTGCTCTGTCATAAGGACATGGACTTCCGCCCCTCTGAGTATGTCCTGGTATTGTAACCCTTATCTCCTGTCCTGTCAGTTCATTTATCTTATCCCCAATCTCATAAGAAATAGATGGATATTTAGAATTTGCTCTCTTCTCTTTTAATTTCTTCTTAGGCAGTGCTGCATCCTCTTTTGAGATTGCTCCCTCTGCAACTGCAAGTATTGAGAATCTCTTGCCTTCCTTTGTTCTCTTCTCTATAGCATTTACAACTTTATTTATGTCATAAGGAATCTCAGGTATAAGGATAATATCTGCGCCGCTAGCAATTCCTGCATATAATGTAAGCCATCCAACCTTATGCCCCATAACCTCTACTATAAATACTCTTCCATGGGAGGCAGCAGTTGTATGGATACAGTCAATTGCATTTGATGCTATATTCACTGCACTCTGAAATCCAAATGTTATATCAGTTCCGTAAATATCATTATCAATTGTCTTAGGAAGAGTGACAATATTAAGACCTTCTTCTCTCAAAAGATTAGCTGTCTTATGTGTTCCATTTCCACCAAGAATAACCAGGCATTCTAGTTTAAGTTTCTTATATGTGTCCTTCATAAGTTTTACTTTATCTCTGCCTTCGCTGTCTGGAACTCTCATAAGTTTAAATGGTTGTCTTGAAGTTCCAATAATAGTGCCGCCCTCTGTAAGAATTCCAGAAAAATCCCTAGGCTCTAATTTTCTGTAATTTCCATACATAAGTCCCTTGTATCCCTCAAGAAATCCTACAATTTCAACGTCTTTAAGTTTTTCATACAACGCCTTTGCAACACCCCTCATTGATGCATTAAGACTCTGGCAGTCTCCCCCGCTGGTAAGCATTCCAATTCTCATACACTAATCCTCCTCTACCACATTAATCATTATTTTCTTATAATCTACTGGCAAACTCTCATATCTATATTTTACTTAATAATATTAATTTCATCAACCTTTTGAAAAAAAAATCCATCAGATTAAATCTGACAGATTTCGATTTTTTATTATTAAATCCGTGCGCCTCGCTTTGTATATGGCCCATAAGCGTTACCTCTACAGTTAACTCGGTCCAGGCTACCTCACATCACCCAGGAGCTTCTGCTTAGTGCTGCTCCATTCCTGACCTGACACGGTTCACAGATTCCCGCCGTGTAAGACCTAAACTTCAACGTCACTTATAAAGGGCAGCCCTACAAGAAATATCCGAGGCGAAGCATCACCCCTGCTATAGCGGATTGCAGGTGCAGGACACCGCTACCTTCCCGGCTGCACGGAAACTTTATGACTTATATTATATTACTTAAAAAGTATTCCTAGATAGTATACATAAATTAAGGGTTGTTGTCAATTTAATCTTTTCGACAGGAAGGGCTACTGATTAATGAAATTTTACGTATAACTTTCCATTAATTACTTTCGTAGAATTATAATCTGGATACCTTCCCATATCTTTTAATTGAGACTTTATATTCTCATTAGTTCCAAATTCATATTTAGGGGAAAATCCACAGTTCATCTCCAAGTACTTCTTGAAACAGTAATCATTAAGATAATCATTGAGATTATAAGTATATCCCGTCAGTTTAATCTTGTCTAACTGTTTCATAATTGTCAATGTACTTTTATCCTCTTTATAAACCATTTTACCTACGAATATAACTGGCATATCTTGTTTATATTCTTCTGTACTCTCAATCCTTTCTACCAGTCTGTTACAGAATGATTCCCCCTGTTTCTGTATCCAATACATTTTCTGATATGCTTCATTATCAACATATATAAACAAAACAATACTGCTACAAACAAGTATTATTATTAGATTTTTTATCCATTTATATCCAATTTTGTCTATTAATACTAGCGGTAAAATATAATAAAAAGCAATAGAATACAACATCAAATCATGTATATATGTATCACCACTGCAAACCATAACATTAATAAAATTAACGCATAATGGATATATTAATACCAATAAAGTGACTAGCTTCCTTGATGTTTTGTTTTGCATTTTAATAATCATTACTATTAATGATATTATGCTTACCACAAATAAGATTAATAGTATCATTCTTAATACTGGCAGCTGAAATATTCCCGAATAGTCACCTGATATTACACTAATCATTGACTTGTAGGAATTAGATATTCCATCAAGAATATCTGTTATACTAACATTCATTGCTCCATTAATATTTTGATAATTTATGACTTTTAAATTAAAAATTTTGAATACCAACTTATTTACAATAAGATATAACACCATCCCGCTAATTGCCATGGCATATGAAAAAAACGCTTTTTTTAGTTGTAAAATAAAATCATTTTTATCACTACTCATAAAACAAATAATACAATACATTGTCAAAATTGTTAATGTAACTGGAAAATAAGCTTGATATATGGATATTCCAAATGTAATAATCAAAACTCCTATCCAATGTTTATTCGTTTTCAGGATTAAATAAGCACCAAAAACATTGCATAACAATGCAATTGAATAACATACCGATGTAAACATATACGCAAATGTCGCAGAAACTACTGGAAATACGATCATTATTGCAGTTATACAGAAAATTATTACTCTGTTATCTATGTTAAATATCTCCACCAATACAAATGCTGTTATTGCAATTATAAAAATAGTAAAAATTCCCCATAGTGTTGATACGCTAAATACTTTTAACAGTATTATTTTATACAATTTTGAAAAGAGTGCCAGTCCCCATCTTCCAGATACTAAAGTACCTCCAAGTGAAAACGTGTTATATGTTTCATCGTGATATACTAATTTATTATAAATAATAAATCCATGTGTTATTAGTCCAATTATAGACGATATAATCAAAATATACTTTATTTTACTATATAATACACTATATTTTTTCATTATTTCCACCACCTATCTTAATTTTGCAATATGTGAATATAATCTGTTATATATCCTAAACAACTCTAAATACACTCCAGAACTAATAATCAAAGACAATATTTTTATTTTTTTATATTTGTCTAATTCATCAAATCTGTATATCATTCCCAATATGTCATTTTCATACATTGCTGAATTTATTAAATATTTATCATCATTTTCAATATTTATTTTATTTCTGTTTTTAAATAGTCTTATAATATTAATCTGTTTAAAAATCAAAAAAATAAGTACTGCTTCAAAAATTACCAGTGGATTGCAATATGACCATGACACATCCCCCCATGAATACAGGCACAATCTCTCCGACAATGCCCATAAGAATATAAGTATAAGATTTAATATCATTAATCTTAGGAGTCTTGAAAATTTATATTTTGTATTATTATTTCTAATATAGCATCCTATCAGATAAATAATTACAAAGTTTATTATTGTATATCCTGAACCGCTACCTGTAAATTCTATGGTACTTAACCCCATGTATCTCCTACCGGTATATCTAACTAACATATCAGTTAATGTTGGATACACACAAAATGTCAATATGGATAATATAAGTAACTGCTTTTTTCTTCTAATATCAAGTTTATTGAATAGCAAATTCAAATACGGCGAGATAATATATAATCCTATATATATCATAACGTACCAGTTAACCGGTAATATTCTACTTATAAAATGTTCAACACTGAATTCCTGTATACCTCTTATAACTTGAATAAAATAAAATATATAATTAAATATTATTACTTCACAAATTAATTTTATCGGTTTTAATAAATCTCTCCGATTTGATGTACTTAGAAAATAACCAGATATAAGAACAAATAGATTAACTCCACATATAAATAATGATTCCAATAATATTAAAAGCATCTGATTTATTGAATAATTTTCTGCTAATGTTAAGCCTCTTCCCATCGTTGTATTGTTATAATGAAGGATCATAATTCCCATAGCAGTTAATATTCTCAGTAATTCAATATTTGAATTTCGAATTTTTTCATTCATGAAGTTTCTCCTTGAATTTAAAATAGAAAAAGCCTAAATTTGAAAAGAAAACCAGCGACAATATATGTAATTTTTTACTAAATTCCATATTATCATAATTGTATATCATATTTAATATATCATTACTGTATAGTGATGAATTGATTCTGTATTTTTCATATAATGGATTTCCAATATCTTTTCTGTTTTTTAATAATCTCAACAAAGGCCTTGCAAATCTTATCTTATCTCTTTTTTTATATTCTTTGGAATTTAATATATCCTGGAATAATAGGATTTCAACTATATCAAGTTGTAATTTATCCATATTGTGCATAATGCTCTTATCCCTTTGTCTGTACTTAAACATAACTTTATTTATACAACCAACCGATCCAGATTTAATAATAGAATAGTACATCCCCGTGTCATCACAAAATCTATCCAATAAATTTATATTTCTGTATCTAAATAGGAAACATGATATATGGATATATTTTGTAGACCATAAGACTTTATTACTAGCATTTATAACCTTACACTTATTTGACTCCCCATTATCCCAAAACATTTTAAAAGGGCAAAAGCACCCAATCTTATCTGTATTTTTTTCCAAGTACTCGCTCTGTATTCTTAATTTATTTTCCGAAATAACATCATCTGCCGAAAGTACCATTGCGTATTCTCCCTCAGCAATTGAAAATCCTTTTTTAATTATATTTGAAACCCTTATCGATGGAATTACAGAATTTATCTCCATATGTTCTCTATCCATAATAAAATATTTTATTAACTCTGGATATCTGGATTTATACTCTTTTATTATGTCAATACTTCCATCATCAGATCCGTCATCCCCTATTATTATTTCATAGTTGTATTATATATTTTGTTTTATACAACTTTCTAACGCGTCTATAAGATACTGTTTTTCATTATATGATACTAAGATAATGGAATTTTTAATATTTTTTCCTTCAATCATATTTATACCTCTTCTAATGTCATAACACATATTTTCCTGCATATTTTTTCTATCCGTAATATTCTATATAAATATCATCTAATTATTTATTTGGCTTCTGCCATATAGCTCCCCTAGCTATAAAGTCTAATCTTCTGGTTTTTACCTCATCAAGAAGTATCTCTTCCTTCAGTATGAAACCAGCTTTAAAAAATTGTTCATAATATATTTTCTGATTCCAATATACACTATTGTAGCCATTCTTTTTATTATACAAAAAAATTACCTTTTTATTTTCTTGATTCAGTGTATCCCTAGTACATAAATATGCACCCGGTTTTAGATTTTTATATACATTTTCTAATACTTTAAAAATATCATTCTCCTCATCTAAATACATTAACATTCCCTGTATTAATGCGCCGTCATATTTCTTATCCAGTTTCATATTTTTAGCATCTGCCTGATAAAAATGTGCATTTTCTATTGTTCTTCCAATTTCATTTGCCGTATCAACCAAATTTTGTGAATATTCAAATCCATCTATCTCTTTACATTCACTTGCCATTCTTAATGTCCACTCACCGGAAGCACACCCAACATCCATAAGTATAGGTTTTTCCTTATAAAGTTTTAAAAAATTGTCAAATATCATCTTACCTGAATTTGTGTGTCTATCTGGGAAATAATCACTAAGACTATATATATTCTGACAATTCCAATATTCTTTTACATTTCCCGAATATTTATTCACAACTGCATCAAAAGACTCCTTTCCATTACAGAAAATCTCATCCATGTATTGATATATTGCAATCTTGTCCCTTTTAAATAATCTTTTATTCCTCTTAGAAATAACTCTCCAGTATACTTTCCTAATTCTATTTTTTATATCTTTGAAGTTTTTCATCTCAGTTCAACTCCTTCTTTATTTGTGATGAACTGATTCCTTGTGTTCTTTTTAATCTTACTATTTTTTTCCCATTTTCGACACACCAATTCTCCACAACAGTAAATCGTTCTCCAATATGATCTTCACCAAGTGCCAGAATGTCAAAATCTATTGTTTTCAGTGTTTCTGGAGATACCGTATCATACACAACAACTTCATCTACAATCTTTAAAGCACTTAAAATTTCAACTCTTTGTTCGGTAGTATACAATATTTTAGCTTCTGGTTTATATTTTAAAATATATTCTCCGTTCTGAACTGCAACTATTAAGAAATCAGCATATTCTTTGCATTGCTTAAATAATCTTAAATGTCCTATATGAAAATAATCAAAAACTCCAAATGTCAAAATCTTAGTCACGCTTCCTCATTCCTTTTCTCTAAAATATTTATCTCATTAAGTAAAAATCTCGAAACTTCATGATAATTCAATGCTATATTTTCCCTCACCCACGATTCCATTTTATATTCATGTTCTATATCCATTTTTGATATATTTTGTATAAAATCTATAATATCCTTCTCCGTTTTTGCTATAGAATAGCTTGAAATCGCTTTTTTCATCAATTTTGTAAGATGCTTTTTTTTAAGTTTCTCATTATAGACAAAGCATCCAGGTTTTCCTGTATATAACCACTCAACAGTAAAAGAACCACAATCATTTATTATTGCATCACACTCTGCGAATAAATCCAAATAATCTCCCCCCGTAGAATATTCGATTCCACTATATTTCAACTTATCTATGTATTCACTTATTTTATCCTCACTCCATATTTTATTGTTAACCAATGTTGTAAATAAAAGTGGATGAGGTCTAAATACAAAATCTATTTCAGGAAATAAACTTGGTAGTTTTAAAATCAATTCATTAAACTTTAAGAAATTTGACAACGGCAATATTTTTGCACATACTGTATGATGTGGTGTTATTAATATTTTCTTTCTTGCTTTTGTCTTTACCAAACATTTGGGCAATTTATCCATCTTAGAATATCCTGCAAGTATGACATTTCTGCCCTTATTGATTTGATATTTTTTATTATCTTCATAAGAATATGTAGTATCCGCAAAGTATTTCCATACAATATTTAATTCTTTATTTTTTAACCTGTCTAATGTTGTATATTTACCGACATCATAACCATAAGAAACATATATTGGTAAAACTTTTTTTGAAGCTGCATATTCTATTTTATGAAATTTGTGTACCATAGCATCATACGGATTTGCAAAATACACAATATCAAATCTATCTATATAATCAAAATATTCTCCTGTTTGATAATTCCATCCATCCAAAATATATCTTTCTCCATAACGTTTAGAAAAATATTCTCGTGTTTTGTTATACGTCTGTTCAGCATGCTGTTTTCCTCTTGAAATATCTGGAATCACCACCAATTTGGGGTTCCAATGCTTCTCATCTTTCCTCATTAGTTGAAAAACTCCATCAATTCCATAGGTTGAATCAAAAATTACATATGCCGCAAAATCTATTTTTGTTTTTCCAGAGTTCTTAATATCTTTTATTACTATATCGTAATGTGTCTGTTTCTTTTTAATATCGGATTTAATTTTGTAATATTTAACTATTTTAATAATTGGTTTCAAAATTATACGTATCATTCTTTTTACATCATTTATTATATAATCTCCAACGGCTCCCCTAAAGCAAGAATTATCCTTATTTTTCATCTTTTAGTATCCTCCAATATTTCACGAATTGTCTATAATTTAATGCCATAACAAATGCTGCTATCAATACTACACATACTCTTATTATAAAATAATTATATAAAAACATGCCCACAAATGCTAATGCAACAAATACACTGAGAATTATTAATAATGTTTTCACATCAAATCCGTGAGTTTTAATTCCCTTTTCTTTTATTATTTTCTTCATAGCAAAATAATTAGCCCCTGCAAACAATAGATAACTAAAAAGTGTCGTATACCCTGCTGCATAATATCCAAATACAGGAATCATCAACGCATTAAGTATTATATTTGTCACTGCAGCACATATAGATGCTTTAATTAGTTTTTTTTTACTTTCAAAATAAAATTCATAATTTATTGATAACTGTGAATAAAATAACAGTAAAGTACTAATTGCAACAGGTGGCACTATCCATTTTGCTCCTGTATATGCCTTTCCTGCCAATATTCTAATTATTTCTGGGGAAAACCATATAACACCAAGCAATAATGATGCCATTAATATTGAAATCGCGTTTGCTATTTGTTTATTATCATCCTGTTTTCTATTCTTTAACTTTCCATAAAACCATGGCACATATGAGTTATTAATAGCAGTCAAAACAAAATTAAGCATAATAGCTAGACTATAGGCAACTCCATAGATTGCCGCCTTACTTTTTCCAGCCATATGACTAATCATTATTCTATCGCTAGTATTAAATATTATTTGCGATAAATAATATACCAACAATGGAACATTAAATCCCAATGCATATCTCCAGAATTCCTCATTGAAAATATGTTTCACTTTAATTAAACTTGAAATGAAAATATACCCTCCAAATACTATAGTTACAATAGCTCCTCCAATTATCCTTGCATATCCCTTTTCATCCGTGTTAACCACCAAAAAATACTGTAAAATAGGAGATATTATTGATATTGCCAATGTAACAACTATTACTTCCTTATATCTAAATTCAAATCTCTTTTTTCCACTCCAAAAAGCAATTCCAGCACCTGCTATTATATCAAATACCATTAAAACTATTATATCTGTCGGAAGTTCAAACAACTTATTCCATAAATTTCTAAATGGCAAATACATTGTTAAAAAAAAACATGAGAGAAGTATACATATTCCCTGCGCACACGCAATATACTCATCTCTCCTATTTTCATACTTTACCATTGCTTTTGAAAAAGATCCATATGGCAATTGTAATGTTAAAAAAATTGTTAGTATCCCTGACCATGACGAATAAATCGTCGCTTGACCATATTGTTCTGTAGTAAGTAGTCTTGTAAAGAGTGGCAACGTAATTAGACCTAAGCATTTCTGAAGTATACTACAGATAGCATATGAAATTGATACTTTTACTGTCAGTGGAATTTCATTCCATTTTTCTTTTATACATAATTTACTCAAACTCTATTTACCTGCAATTCATATAATATTTTTATTATTTATTATTGTTACACTAATATTAGTATACTTTTTTATTTTAATACCTGATACCATACGTAAGACTTTATCAATTTATCTGTATATTCAAATGTCTTAAACAATTTATCCAATGTCGCCCTTTTATATCCATTCTTGTCATAAAACTTAATGGCCCTGATATTTTCTTTAGAAACATACCAGTAAATACTTTCTAATCCTATATTTTCAAATCCGTACTTAATTATATTTTTTATCCCATATGAGGACACTCCTGTCCCCATTGCACACTTACGAATTGTGATTGCAAATTCTGCATCTTTTCTTGTATTATTTATGTTTTTCAGACTTACAGTTCCCAAATACTCATCATTATCATTTACAATAGCTCTATGAATATTTTCATGCTCATCTCCGCAACTTTTTATAAACGACGCACAGTCTTCTATTGTCATTGCCGAAAAATCCTTTTTCATATACCTAATGACATCAGAATCATGCATCCATTCTAGCATATATGGTGCGTCTTTTATTTCCAGTTTTCGCAATCTCATAAACTATTCCTTTCAAATATATATCCTGATATTTCACTACCAGTCTAGCTAAACTCATTTACCTTTTCTATCACATAATTTATCTCTTTGTCTGTCATTCCGTAATACATTGGAATACTCAGTTCTGTTTCACTTATATATTCTGCAGCAGGGAAGTCCCCTTTATTATAACCTAGATCTTCATAGCACTTCTGAAGATGAATTGGAATTGGATAATGTTTATTTGTTGCTATACCCTTTTCATTTAGATATTTTTCGAGTCTGTCTCTTTCTTCGCATCTTATAGCAAAAACATGCCATACTGGTTTTACATTTTCAATAAACTTAGGAAGACTTATTTTGGGGTTACAAATTCCTTCTAGATATTTTTTTGCTGTCGTGGCTCTATTATTATTTACTTCATCCAGACATTTTAATTTCTCACATAATATTGCTGCCTGTATCTCATCAAGTCTTGAATTATTTCCCTGATAAATATGATGATATTTGTAATCAGAGCCATAATTTCCTATTGCACGGGCTTTTGTGGCTATTTTTTCATCATTCGTTACTAAAGCACCAGCATCCCCAAGAGCACCTAAATTCTTTCCTGGATAAAAGCTAAAACCAGCAGCATTCCCGAATGAACCAACTCTCTTACCTTTGTAAATTGCACCATGTGCCTGAGCACAATCTTCTATCACATATAGTTTATGGTCATTCGCAATTTTCATAATTTCATCCATCTTACATGGCTGGCCATACAGATGCACAGGAATAATTGCTTTAGTTTTCTGGGTTATCTTTTCCTCTATTTTGTTAACATCAATATTGTATGTTTCAATGTCAGGATCAACAAGCACAACCTTTGCTCCTGTATATGTAACTGCAAGTGCTGTGGCTATAAATGTGTTAGCTGGAACAATAACCTCATCTCCACTGCCAATCCCTAGTGCTTTTAGAGAAATCATAAGTGAATCAAGACCATTTCCCACACCTACACAATATTTTGTTTCACAATATTTTGCAAATTCCTCTTCGAATTTTTTGTCTTCATTCCCGCCAATATACCAGCTATTTTCAAACACCCTGTTAAATGCATTTTCTATTTCAGATTTCATCTCTTTCTCCAATGGTTTAAAAGAGACAAATGGTACATGTGTTACATTACTGTTCATTGTTTTTTGCTCCTACAAATTTTAAAAATTCGTCATAATCTCTGATGTAATCATTATTGTCATAAATCTCAGATGCCAGTACCAGTAAAACAGCATCTGGTGAGAAATCATACATTTCTCTCCAGATATCATTTGAGATGTAAAGACCTTCGTAAGGTTTCTCAAGTGGTACTATTTTCTTCTCTTTTCCGTTATCTAACAACACTTTACATGTTCCATGTATACACACAAGAATCTGCTCTAAAGATTTATGTGCATGAAAACCTCTTCTAACACCCTCCTTTGTATCATACATGTAATATACTCTCTTTATTCTGAAAGGAATATCATTGAATTCCTCCAGTGCAATTAACTGCCCTCTATCATCGCCATGTGGCTGAAACATATATTTTACTACCTGCATAGCTACCTCCTCTTTATTTTGTCTAGTTTTTCTCCTACCCTATCGTTAATAAAATCAAACATTCGGTACATAATAATATCTAAATAATCTATATAAAATTTAATTTTACTAATTTTTTTTAAATTATTGTATCTATATTTTCTTATCAGTCTATATTTAGCAACCCTCTTTATATCAGTATCATTTTCCTTTGATTTAATAATATTGACAAGGAAATTTTTTTCATCTGTTTGAAATTTTTTATTTTTCACTCCAGAAACTCCATCCTCTGAATAAACAACAGATGTTATATCATAATTGAAATTTATTTTTATATTATTCTGTGTCATTTTATAAAAAAAAGGCATATCTTCTATCAAAATATATCTTTCATCGTACAAGTCCAGTCTATCTATCAATTGCTTTCTAATAGAAAAAACACTTCCCGATGCCAGCAAATATCCATTAACAATCGCTTTTTTCTGTTTATTTGCAGTATTAAATTTCTTTAAAAATTTTACCTGCCTGTCATTAGGAATAAAATTGTCTTCTACTGTTTTTCTCCTGCATACAAGATTATCCAAACTATTTTGGTTCATATAATCAACAATTTTGCTGACTGTATTCTTTTCACAAAATCTATCATCTCCAGCAAGATTTATTAAAATATCTCCATGAGATGCCTTTATAGCACCATTCATGTTTCTAACAGTACCCATATTCTTTTTATTTGCAATTATTTCGTAATTAAAAAGATGGTCCTGTTTCTTTTCAAGAATATATTCCTCAACCTTCCTGAATGGAAAATCTTTTGAACCGTCATCTGAGACAATTATTTCCAGCTCAGGATAATCCTGTGATAGCGCAGAATCAATAGCAGAGAACAATTTATCAAATTTATTATACACCGGTATTATTACGCTGACCTTCTCCATCTTCCTTTTGTTTCCTTCCAAATATTATCCTGCCAAAGATCATTCCAAAGAATGCTGATCCACAGGTATCTATAATTACATCTCTTATATTACCATCTCTTCCAGGCACTAATGTTTGGTGGTACTCGTCAAGTGCTGCATATACGAGGCATAGTATTGTGCTTATAAAATATATTCTGAAAAATCCGTCAAATTTCTTAATGCTGTACAGAAGATTCAATACAAGCAGATTTAATATTCCATACTCTGTAAAATGTGCCGTTTTCCTGATTAAGAAATGTAAAATATCAAATTTGAATATGTTTTTCACAAATGGCAGTCCATAAACAAAATCCGCTAAAACTTTGCTCATACCTGCTGAATGTTCACCACTCTCACCGGACATTCCAAATATAAACATTGCCCAAAGGATTAGTACTGCTGCCGAAATTAAAATTCTAAGCTTACGTTTCATCTGTCATTCTCCATAAACTGCTGATTCAATTATACCATTTTTTCTTAGTAATTATTAATTAAAATTTTTATAAATGTTTCAATATTACATAAAATTGAGCCTGAACGGAATTTTGGATTTAATATCAATTTTATTTTTGCCTTAAATCCATGTTTTGCATCAACTATATTTTGCAGGAATTCCCTATATTTATATGTATTTAGTGCTTCTGAAGACAAAAGCCATTTTGCAACTATTGAACGCTGATTGATTCTATTTACAATAATGTTCCATTCCGTCTTTATCCTCTTTAATACTCCGTTACCACCAGCAGAAACACTATTTTCGAATCGCCTATGGAGTATCTTAGATTGGTTATCCAATACAACTTTTCCACTAATAAATCCACTTACTGTTGTTATAAAATCATGTGTAGGAAACCATTTTGCAGGGCAATTAAAATCCAAAAAGCTTTTTGCCTGCTCCCTTACCTGATTTGTGAAAACCATAGTACACCCAGGATATCTGTATCTGGCAAATACCCCTTCCATAGTATTGTATTTTTTTCTAAACTCTTTATTATATAACAGTTCATACTCTTGATTTGTAATTGACAATGCTGAAACGTATAAACATGCATTTTTGTTGGATAAAATATTTATAGCCCTTAGGCATTTATCTGGAAGCCAATAGTCATCCTGATCGGCATATGCGTAGTAGTCATATCCCTCTGCATAACCCAATAACTTGAGAAAACTTTTATTATACCCAATATTCTTTCCTTTATAAACTTTTATCCTGTCTGTATTTAGTAAACATAGTTTATCTAAAATTCTGCATGTATTGTCTGTAGATCCGTCATCTCTTATTATCAAGTACGTTTCTATACCCTTCTGATTCAAGATAGAAAGCACTTGTTCTTCTAAATATCTCTCCCCATTATATGTTGACATCATAACGCAAACCGACTGCATATCTAATCCTCTATTCTGAATAAATTTTTTTCATGATTTTGTTTACTGTAATGTTATTAAATTTTTTCATGGTGTTACGATTTATTTCACACATTTTTCCATCGTATTCCGAAATAATTTTTTTCATTCCATTCGCAAATCCTATAACATCATTAGGATTATACAAATATCCACCCTCGCCATTGCGTATTAAATCAGTGTTTCCTCTGATTTTGCTGCACACAATTGGCAGACCACTGGCCATTGCCTCCATTAACGATACCGGGAGTCCTTCTTGTATAGATGGAAATGCAAATGCATCTGCAGCCCCTAGAAGCTCATTTATATCACTTCTGTATCCAGCAAAAACAACTCTGTCAGAAAGTCCCAAATCATTAACCTTTTTCTTTAGTTCGTCTTCTAGTTCACCAAATCCAACAATTAGATATTTTACATGGGGATTATCTATCATAGCCAATGCCTCTATAATTACCTTATGATTTTTCCTGGCTGAAATCTGACCTGTGCTCATAAATACAAAGTCTTCATCATTAAATCCAAATTCTGCCCTTTTCTCAATTCTATTTATCTTAATATCCTCAAATCTATCTGTATGAACCCCTATTCCAGGAACATACTTAACTTTGCATGTATTAAATTGTTTTGCTCTCCTGTAATCTTCATGATTTATTGTTATAATCAAATCGGTATAACGTGAAAAAAACTTTTCTACTGGGTAAAATACTGTCCATGATTTTTTATCTGATCCTTTATAAAAATGAAAGCCATGTGCCGTATATATTACCCTTGCACCCTTTTTTCTTGCATCCATACATGCCATTCGTGTTACAACTCCACCGATTGGAGATTGCGTGTGTATAATATCATAGTTAGTATTTTTTACAATCTTTTTCATAATACGATATGATTTTACTATATTCTTAATATCAGATATTTCTCTAGGTATAGGTACGTGGTATGTCCTAATACCACGACTTTCTAATTCATTTCTAAATTCGTCCACACGTTCTCTGCTCGTAATCGATCCAAATTCAAAATTTGTTGCAACATCTACCTTGTATCCTAATTTTTGTAATATATAAACATTATCGGCATTAAAAAGATCTATCATTGATGCTACAGATGCTGTCATTAAAACCCGCTTTGTATCTGTGTTTCCATACATAGTTTTACCACTTTTATTCCCCTCAGTTTTCTCAATACTTTCATTTAAATCATTTACCATATAGTCTAATCCCTGATATTCACTTATGGAAAATTGATAACAATTATTTCCAAAGGCCTTATTAACTATGCCTCCTATTTTTCCTGGTACTCTTGCTGCAATTCTTACAAAGGGATTAAATACACGAGTTAAAATAATCCTGTTTCCAGATACATCTCCTATTCTCTTTACCATGTCCGATGTCCTTGTATACTCTCCATTTTGTGGGATAAGAACTATGCTCTGCTTATCTATTTCGGCTAATATCATTTTACATAGAAATTCACACAAATTATCTATATAAAGCATGGATCTCTGGTTATAAATATTTGGAAAAACTGGAAGTATCTTTGCCATTTTGGCCAAAATAGGATAGTTTCCCTTGCTACCTTTTCCATAAATCATCGGTGGACGCAAACATACAACCTTAAATTTTTCATCCGCAAGTTCTCTTACCCCTACATCTGCCTGAAGCTTAGAGTCCCCATAAAAATTAGCTGGTTTAGGAATTGTATTTTTAGTAATTATTTTCTTCTTCCCTACAGGCGCTGAATCCCCATATACAATCATACTGCTCATAAATATGAACTCTTTTACGCCTTCAGTTTTGCATTTATTTGCAACTTCTATCGCAAGGTCTGTATTTACCTTATAATACTTTTCCCTTGTTTCTTCATCTATATAATTAATATCAGCATGTGCGATTCCAGCTACATGAAATACAACATCAAATTCTGAGAAATCTTTTTTTCGCCACGAGCCGTCAATCATGTCTATTACTGTTATATTTAAATTCTCCCCATAGTGCTCCCTAGCATAATTTATAAATGAATCTCCAACATAAGAGTCTTTTCCTGTAACAAGAACCTTAACTTTTTTATTATGATTAATAATAACCGGAGTATTAAAACCAATATCACCAATTATCTCCCCATCTGATTTTCCTTGTGTATAATGGCGTCCCATTTTCTTTTCCAGTTCTCCTGTTCCACCTTCCACAACAGAGTCATCTTTCTTCAGCACGTGAATAGATGAAAGAAAACATTTTACATCCATCTTTAGTCCTCTTTTAGCTACATATTCACCATCAAGGTCTGCCTTATCTTCTAGCTCTAGTTCATCCCTGCCGTTAATCTGTGCCCATCCTGTAAGTCCCGGTGTAATATTATTAGCATCATACTTATCCCTTAATGCTGTTAACATATCCTGGTTCCAGAGAGCTGGACGTGGACCTACAATACTCATATTTCCAATAAATATATCCCATATTTGTGGCAACTCATCAAGACTATGCGCTCTTAAAAATCCCCCAACTTTAGTTATGTATTGTTCTGGATTCTCAAGCATATGTGTAGGTATATCATGAGGAGTACACATCTTCATTGATCTGAATTTATGTAATTTAAAAAATTTTTTATTTTTTCCAACCCTTTTCTGAGTAAATAAAACAGGACCAGGATCTTCAATTTTAATCGCGACTGCTATTGTTAACAATAGTGGTGACAACACTACTAATCCAGTAAACGCTAATGTCTTATCTATTACTGGTTTTATAACCTTATCATATAAATCATCAATTTCTGGTTCATCATCAATTTCTTCTAAATATCCCCTTATACCGTCAGCGTTCTCCTTGCATCTCTCATCTTTAACAAAAATGACTTTTTTCCCCTCAACTGGATTTTTCTGACTTGGTTCATTTTCATATACACTGTCTGCCTTCTTTTTTTTAGCAATAATATCTAGTACAATATATGTTGCGCCAAGCACAGATGCTATGGCAATTATTTTCTTTTTTTTCGCCATTTCTATATCCTCATCATTCTATAATTAAATAATAATGCCATATACTATTTTAACATCAGCTTTTGTAATTATACGTACTTACCATTTCCTTCACGTATTTTCTAATATCAGGATTGTCCTCTTCACAAGCCTCTTTTAACTTCTTTAAGTCATCCTTAAATCTGTTCTCATCAAATTCAATTGGGTGTCCTATATGAATAAGTTTATTTTCGGTACTTTTAAGTCCTTCCTCATTCATCAGAAGTTCTTCATAGAGTTTTTCACCCGGTCTTAATCCTGTAAATGTAATCTCAATATCATCTTCACTGTATCCAGAAAGTCTAATGAGATTCTTTGCCAAATCAAGAATTTTAACCGGTTCCCCCATGTCCAGTACAAATATCTCACCACCCTTAGCATAAACACCTGCCTGGAGCACAAGAGATACAGCTTCTGGGATAGTCATGAAATACCTTATTATATCTGGATGTGTGACTGTTACCGGTCCGCCTTCTTTTATCTGTTTTTTAAACAATGGTATCACACTACCGTTACTCCCTAGTACGTTTCCAAATCTGACTGCCACAAAGTTTGTATTTTCAAACTCATTATTAAGCATCTGAATTATCATCTCACATATTCGTTTTGATGCCCCCATAATATTTGTTGGGTTTACTGCTTTGTCTGTTGATATGAGCACAAATTTGCTGACACCATACCTGCCTGCTGCCATAGCTGTTTTATATGTTCCAAACACGTTATTCTTAATTGCCTCATTAGGACTGTCCTCCATAAGAGGAACATGTTTGTGTGCAGCTGCGTGATATACAATATCTGGTCTGTATTCATCAAATATCTTATCTATTCTGTGAGTGTTTCTCACTGATGCTATCAGGACAACAAGGTCAAGTTCGGGGTATTTCTTTATTAATTCCTGCTGAATTTCATATGCGTTATTCTCATAAATATCCACAATGATAAGTTTTCCTGGTCTGTGCCCTGCAATCTGCCTACAAAGCTCACTTCCAATTGAGCCGCCTCCACCTGTGACCATTACAGTTTTTCCGCTCACATAATCCATTATTTTTTCCAGGTCTACCTTTATCTGTTCTCTGCCAAGCAAATCCTCTATCTCTACATTTCTGATGTCATCCACACTTACATTGCCATTTACAAGCTGATATATACCTGGGATTTTCTTTAGCTTACAGTCAGTTTCCTGACAGATTTTAAGGATGTCACTTATTACCTTTCTGTCAGCAGAAGGCATTGCAACTATAATCTGTTCAATATTATATTTTGCTGCAAGTTCTGCTATTCTATCTCTTCCACCTGCAATCTTTACACCAGATAAATATTTCCCGTGTTTTCTCTTGTCATCATCAATGAGACAGATTACTTTGTAGTGCGTATAGGAAGATGTATCTATCTCTTTTAAAAGCATTGCACCTGCCTGACCTGCACCTATTATCATTGTCCTCTTCTTACCCTCATCTCGTTCAAGAGATGAATGCTTAAACGCTCTTATAAATCTGTAACCAAATCTAACACCTATAGTTCCCATCAATAGCATTCCAGAAAAAATAAATGGATGGCTCCTTGGTACCTTAAGTCCAAAAAATATAATTTCGATTATCTCTATAAGGAAATACATAATACAGGCTAAAATTATATTAACCATTTCCCTGACACTTGCATATTTCCAGATACTTGAATAGAGTCTGAACGCAAAAAACAACCCCAGTATTATCAGAATATTAACTGGTGCATATTTTATCATTGACTCGATGAACTTCTCATCTATGTCATTAAATCTGAATTCATATCTTAAATACAATGCAAAAATAGAGCTGAAAACAATTATTATAATATCTATAAGTATTAATAGTAATGCTCTTATTTTGTATTCTTTACTGTGTATCAGTTCGCTCATAATCTAATATCCTATCTACATCTATAGCCTTAATATAGTGGCTCTGTCTTTTTTCTTCTGGTGGAATTTTCATATAATCCCCGTAAAGATTTCTCAAATATGTCTTAGTTTTGTTAGGCGCATACATTTTGATTCCCTGGAATTTTTCTATAGTAACTGGCAAGAATGCATCTGTCTTAAGCACCTCACCGAGGTAATGTCTGCTTCCTGTAGCACTTGTTAAATATGCTGTCTTTCTTCTGCTTCTTATCATCTTGTCACACAAATCATACCATCTGTTTCCAGACTTGAACGAAAATATTTTTCCAGTAATAGCCCTAATTCCATAAACAGCTCTTCCCTTAAGTGAAAAATTCACTATATTCTTAATCCCTTCGTTGTCATTTTGGGATAAAATCATTGCATTTTCCCTGTCATTTACACATTCTGCAATAAACATTAATGCATTGCAGAATATCCCCTTAATCTCTCGGATAACAGCATTGTCTGGAGCATAATCAAGTGGAAAAACATCAATTTTTATATAATTAGGACCTGCACTCTCTAATTCATCTTCCATAACTGTATCTTTTCTATAAAGCTGCATAAATCTCTCATATGATTTTCCACCATTATTTGGAACACTTAGAATGTATTTATCTGATAGTTCATCTTCAAAAATCTTTTTAAATTTTTCATAATCAGATCTGACCATGGCAAAATCCATATCATCATCCCAGGGAATAAAACCTCCATGTCTTACTGAACCCAGCAAGCTTCCTCCCTGAAGTATTAATTTTATGCCATGTTTTCTGCATGCCATGTTTATCTCTTTGTAACAGACAATCATTGCCTCCTGGAGTTTAATCAGTTCTTCGCCCTGAAGCTTTGTAAACCCTGATTTATTCATGTTGTCATTTACTAAATTTTTGTATAGCATGCTCTCATCTCCATCTTATAAAATATTATAATCTACGGTCCTTTTTATTCCCTCTTCTAAGGAAATTAATGGTTTAAATCCTAGTCCTTTTAT
Organism: uncultured Eubacteriales bacterium; assembly: GCA_900314525.1. Taxonomy (GTDB): domain Bacteria; phylum Bacillota; class Clostridia; order Lachnospirales; family Lachnospiraceae; genus Bovifimicola. The sequence continues at coordinate 65,163 of OMVN01000004.1, read as the reverse complement.
TTTGGACAAGTTTAGTTTTATTCTTCCAGCCTTACTATAAGCCATATCTCTTTGCTTGGGAATATCGAATATTACCTCTCCACTTCTTTCATTATATAATTTTGTGAGCATTGTTGCAAGTTCCCTTATCTTTACTGGTTCACTCTCATTCGCTATATTAAATACTTCATTTTCAGTTTTCATAGTTACCAGAATAATTGCAGCAACTGCATCACTAAGATAGCAGAATGCTCTCTCCATCATTCCATCACTTTTAAGCTTTATCGATCTTTTGTATGCCACATCAGAAATAAGATCAGACATTATTCTACCATCATCAACAATATTCATTTCAGGTCCATACACATGTGCAATTCTTCCGATTACATACTTGATTCCGTACTGTCTCGAATAGCTTTTAAGAATATTCTCAGCCATCCTCTTGCTCTCTGGATAGCATGCTCTGTCTTCAAGACAATCCGTAATCCCCATATCTCCTTCTTTTATGTCTGCTTGACTATCTGTTTTCCCATAGACTTCCCTGGTGGATGCAAAAAACACCTTGCACCCTTTATTTTTTCTGGCAAATTCTGATACATTTATAGTTCCTATGGTATTAGTTCTTATAATATCAACTGGGTTGCTTCTTATTGCAGAAGGGCTGGCATTTCCCGCCATATGAAAGATATAGTCTATATTTTCCTTAATTTTAATTTCGTCGCAAACATCTCCTACTATGTACCTAAAATACTCCTTATTCTCAATATCCTCATACTTATCATGAGCCTTTATCTGGTTTCTTACTAATGCATAGATATTTACATGTATTCCCATTTCATTTAGAAATGCAAAAAATCTCACAATATAAAAAGAGAGCATTCCCGTAGCACCTGTTATCAGAACGCTCTTTCCCTCTAATAACTGGTAGTCCGTAAATACTCTGTATATTCTGTCCATATCTTCTCTTATAATTTTCTGCTGTGCATCTCTCATATTTATTCAATCCCCGCTTTCATTTTTAAGCCTTGATTTATATAGTGCAGTAAACATATAGTAATCATCTGGTGTTGTTATCTTTATATTATCATATCCTCCCATTACAACCGATAGTCCTCTTCCATACATACTCATTAATGTGCAGGAATCAATAGCATTTGTAATGCCTTCACTTATTGCCTGTCTATCCACTTCTAATATGTCATCTAAGTAAAAACTCTGTGGTGCTTTTGCAATCTTTGAGTGGGCCCTACTTGGAATTTCCTTAACTTCACCCTCATCATCTACCAGCACAAATGTCTCCTTTGCCTCCGATGAAGTGATTGCCGAACCGTATTTCTTTACATTTTCAATATTTCTGACAATAAGGTCTGAATCTATTACTGGTCTTACACCATCATGAATGAGTACTATATCTTTGTTTAGATCCGAATTACCCAAAAATTTTCCCTGTCTCATTTCAACAGATACTTCCTTCGCTGCCTCCAACCCATTGTAAATAGAGAGTTGTCCTGTACTTCCTCCCTTAACAATTTTCTTTATCTTATCTAAATTATAACTGTTTTTCAAATCTTCCATATGTGGAATCCAGTCTTCTATACAAGACACCACTATTGCATCTATCTCTTTTGTGTTCTGAAAAATTTCGATAGTATGAACAATAATTGGTTTATCGCATACTGTAAGAAACTGCTTTGGTATATTGTCTTTTCTGTTCATTCTGGTGCCCATTCCACCAGCAAAAATTACTGCTATGTTCATACCCTTTCTCCTTTCAGACTAATCCCATGAAAACTTCTATTGCAAATTTAATTCTGCCTTTTCCAATCATTTCTGCTATTTCTCTGTTTCGAATTATATCTATCTTACCCTTCACAGAATCAGTATTACTAAAAAGTTTTAATATGTTTTTATTTTCGTTGCTTATATTTATTTCATAAGTTGCCCTGATAAGATCTCTGGCCATAACTCTTCTGGTGCTTTCCCTATCAAGAAACCTGGCTGTCGTAAAATATGATAGTATTTTATCAATCTTGTTACTTTCATATGCTCCTACCACATTTTGTTCGTGTTGCCTATATAGTATATGAGAATCCATATCAAAAACAAACTTGGCTGCTGTATTTGCAAATGCCAGAACCCATGCATCATGATTTCTAGCTCTCACTATCTGTTTTGATGGTCTACATCTCTTTTGACTCAGTAATCTTTTTAATTGGTAATTCATAACCATTGTACATCCACATATTTTACACGACATAATAGCACTTGCCAAATTACATTTAGGTTCCGTATCGTATCTTGTTCCAATAATTTTTAAATCTTTATCGGTGACAGTCTGATTTGAGGCATATAATGCAGGGCCATTAATTTCTTCAAGTTTTCTGATACCGGCAATCAGCTTATCCTTTTTCCAAACATCATCCTGATCTGAAAATGCATAATAATCCGCATCCATATTCACATATAGGAGTTTCAAAAAAGAAACTCCTACACCTGTATTTTTTCCGTATTTAATTGTAATTCTATCATTATTTTCATACCGCTTAAGCACATTACGCGTATTGTCTGTGGATCCATCATCTCTAATCATAAGATGTACATCCACCTTCTCTTGGGCAAGTATTGATTCAATCTGCTGGCCTAGATATTTTTCTCCATTGTATGTGCTCATAAGTACTAAAACTTTTTTCATATTTTTCGCCAAACTATTAATATTCAATCTGTTTTAAATATCTCGAGAGTGCATCCTGCCATGTTGGAAGTGGCTCAAAACCATTCTTTACAAGCTTGCTCTTATCAAGTCTTGAGTTAAATGGTCTTGCTGCCTTTGAAAGTCCGTATTCAGCAGTTGTAACTGGAACAACATTAGTACTGTATCCAGCCTGTTTATATATTTCACATGTAAAATCATACCATGAAATGTATCCGCCCTCATTAGTTGCGTGATAATAACCATACTTGTCTGATTCAATCATATCAACAAGAAGTCTTGCAAGGTCGTAAGTATAAGTTGGTGTTCCTATCTGATCATTTACAACCTTTACTGTATCATGTGTCTTACCAACATTTAACATTGTCTTAATGAAATTCTTTCCATTAACTCCGAATACCCAGGCAATTCTGACAATAAAATATTTATCAATTGTATTTGATACTGCAAGTTCTCCTCCAAGTTTTGTCTCTCCATATACGTTCATTGGCTTGTAATCTTTACAGTCTGGATCCCATGGAGTCTCACCCTGTCCATCAAATACATAGTCTGTACTAATATACATCATCTTGCAGTCAAGCTTCTTACATACGTCTGCAATATTTTGTGTTCCATCAGTATTTACCGCTCTTACTTTTGATACTTTATCGTCATCTTCTGCCATATCAACAGCTGTCCATGCAGCACAGTGAACAACCGCATCAGGGTTCACTTCTGAAATTATTTTTTCTACAGATTCTTTGTCTGTTATATCCATTGATACATATGGCATATTTTTAGTTGTCTCATCATTTGTAATGCCGTTGTATTCTGTTGCCACATCGCTTCCAACTATCTCATGATTTCTCTTTGCTAATTCATTTACAACGTCAAAACCTAACTGACCGGCAACGCCTGTTACCAAAACCTTCATATCCAATCTCCTTTAATCTTTATTGTTATTAGTATGAACCTTTTCTAAATAAAACAACCTTAATTGTCTTTAGTATTATTAATATATCATAAGATATACTGCAGTTATTTATATATTCTGTATCAAGTTTTACAACTTCCTCAAAATCTGTTATATCACTTCTTCCACTTACCTGCCATAGCCCTGTTAATCCTGGTTTAATGGCCATTCTCTTTCTGTGGTGAAGTTTATATTTTTCCCACTCATCCATTGTAGGTGGTCTTGTTCCTACCAGACTCATGTCACCTTTTAGTACATTCAGAAACTGAGGAAACTCATCAAGTGAAGTATTTCTTATGAAATTACCAATTCCTTTTCCATTCTCGCCCCCAATAATTCTTGGATCATTTTCAAGCTTGAACATCATTCCATCTTTTATCTTATTCTTAGCCATAAGTTCAGCTTTTCTCTCTTCAGCGTCAAGATACATGCTTCTGAATTTATATATCTGGAATTTTTTACCATTTCTTCCTATTCTCCATTGTTTAAAAATAACAGGTCCTGGAGATTTTATGAAAATGACCGGAGCAATAAAAATTCCAATGATTATAGTGATAATCATGCCTACTAGACCACCGACGATATCCATACATCTCTTTAACACTATCTGTCTGAAAGTCAATATTTTCATACTGTATGAGAGCACTGAATAGTCACCAATTGATGACACAAATTTCACACCACTGCTTGTTATTTTCAGATCGCTAGCTAAGTATCTGTGTACTGTTATTCCCATTATAATACAGTCTTCAATAATTTTCTCTTCTAAATTCTTGTTATTATCATCAAGGCAGACAAATACTTCATCAACCCAGTTTCTGCAGAGATAATCTTCAATATCTGTTCCGGAAGCAACTACATCCACATGTCCAATTTTATCGCCAATCATTTCTTTATCTACAATGACAATACCGGCAACCTGAAATACACTATCACTTCCTGAAACCGATTTGATAATATTTAGAGCCCTCTCATAGTTTGTTACTACAATAAACTTTGACAATGTCTTGTCATCACCCTTGATAACACTTTTAACTACTCTTTTCCAAAGTTGTCTGAATGTAAATGTAAAAATTATCGTAAGTTCCCAGGTTATCACATATATTGTTCTTGAATAACATGATGACTTTCTTATCAGGTAAAGATATACAATCAGCATGACCGTAATATATGTAGCCCTTTTGAAAGACGATTTAAATTCATTATACTCATTTCTTTTAAGAATCTGATCATAATTCTGAAAAAAAATCGACTCAATCACACTTATTATCACTAGTGCCATTGCTGTATTAATATATAATTCGGGCATATAATAATCTTCACTGATAAATCCGCGTCTAATCATATATGATATTACAAAGGATATCTCAAGTGCAAAAATATCAAATAACAAAAAATCAAATCTTTTAAGCCAGCTTGGCACTCTTTCTCTGTACATAATTAATTCTTCCCCAATTTATTGTTTATATCTTAATCCAATATCACTTCTATCTTACATGTAAGGTTAAGATAGCAGGCTGTGACTGAACTCCCATAGGATTTGTGACATAATATGTGAGCTGATAATCCCCTGCCTTCTTTCGGTTGTATTCACCATATACCTGAATTCTTCTTGATACATCACCTGATGCATCATAAGTCTCTGCAACCATACTGAGTGGTTCAAATGCCTCTCCAGCATTTATAGTAACTTCTGACTGTGCTAATCTTATCGCAGGTATTCCAGTTGCATCAGATGCAGCTCTGTCTATTACTGATGCCTGTGTCTCTTCGGCCATTGTAGTTTCTTCTATATTCACATCATCTGAAATCTGTGCATCAGCTTGTAATATTTCCTGACCCTGTGTTTGTTCTGGATTCTGAACATCCTGACCTGCCTGTGCTGTATCCTGTGCTGCCTGCTGCTCTGCCACAATACTTCCTGTTGCAGGTGTATAAGGTATTTCTCTGTACTCTTTAGCAACAGTAACGTTATTGCTCTTATCTTTGGCAGCGTATCTTACCTTTATAACATTGTCCTTTATTATTGTGCTTTCAACAACAAGGGAAGATGTCACATCTCCATCTCTTTTGTCGTGTGCTTTTACCCCCTGTAAAAGTGTTGACTCGTCCTGACCTTCCATATATGTAACACTTACCTTATCATCAATAGTTATTACCGGACCTTCTTTGTCAGACATTGCAACTGCTATAAAACATATCATTAATAATAATGCAATTATTCCCACTGTAATTATTACTTCAATCCTCTTAATCATATGTTATTTACCACACCTTTCGCCATACTATATCCTATGAATCTGACTCTCCATAATTTCCATAGTTTCCGTAATATTTGCCATAATATTTTCCATAATACTTGCCATAATATCCGCCCTTGCCTATTTCAACCTTATTAAGAACAGCACCTAAAATCCTGCAATTCGATTTCTCCATCTGATCTTTTGATTTCTGGACAGCCTTATAGCTTATTTCTCCACTTGACACTACCAAAATAACTCCATCACATTCCTGTGCTACAATGGCAGCATCAATAACACTTCCTACTGGAGGTGTATCTATAATTACATAATCATAATTTTCTCTGAGCTGCTTTACAAGATTTTTGAAATACTTATTGCCCAATAACTCAGCTGGATTTGGTGGTACTGGACCAGAAAATACAACATGTAAATTATCAACATTTGTAGCATATACTACTTCATCAAATTGGTTTACACCTGAAAGATAATGTGTAAGACCCTTAACAGCCTTATTAATTTTGTATCTACCTACTAATACGGATTTTCTAAGATCTGTATCTAAGAATATAACTCTCTTGCCAGCATCTGCCATTGAAACAGCAAGATTAAATGAGACACTTGATTTACCCTCATTTGGAATTGTACTAGTGATTGCAATTACTTTCACGTCACTTCCACAGAACTGTATATTTGTTCTAAGTCTCTTGTATGCTTCGCTTGAGCTGCTATCTAATTTTTTTAATTTATCGATATTAATATTTAACATACTTTACTCCTTTACTCTAAGCTTATGCCTTAGCATTCTTCTTCTTAGATGGGCTGCTTGTTTTTGGAATTAATCCCAAAACACTTAATCCTAAGTAATTTTCTATGTCATCCTGAGTTTTTATTGTATCGTCAAGTAAGAATCTTATTATGATTATAGAAATTGAGATAACTAATCCAAGTATAAATCCGATTAAAATATTAAGTTTCGTATTTGGTCCTGTAGGATACTTTGGAAGTTCTGCTCCGTTGTCTCCATCAACGTTTTCTACAGATTCAACTCCTGTAACTTCAACTATCTGAACCTTTGCTGCTTCTCTTACAGAATCAGCTATACTTTTAGCCTTAAACGGATCATTATCTACAACTGAAATATTCAAAATACGTGTATCCTCTGGAGTAGTAACTTCTATTTTTTCTGCAAGCTGATCCTCACTGATATCAAGTTTTAATTCTTCTATTACTTTCTTTAACACTGGGCTGCTCTTACATAATAATAAATAATCCTTTGTAAGATATGTACTTGACTGCAAGTCGTTTACGCTCACCTGCTGACTGTCGTTTGATGATGAGTTTCTTACATACACCTGTGTCTTAGATGTATATGTTGGCTCTACCATAAATTTTGTGTAAACAAATGCTGCCAATGCTCCAATAATTGCAGCAACCAAAATGACAACAGCCTTACCCATCAAAACAGCAAATATCTGTCTGAGATCAATTTCAATCTCATCACTATTTTTTACATTATTGGTGTTATCCATAACAATATTCTCCTTTTGTTGTTTCTAATCTTCTTCTAAATATTCATTATTCAGCATTTTTAATGCATTGTCCCTGAATAATCTGTATGCGGTTTCTTCATCTGTCTTCTTCAAAACATATTCAAGGCCCTTTTCAGCTTCTGGTGCTCTTCTTCCATCACTGTGAGCATCTGTCCCAATAAAATGAATCAGATCCCTTTTTATTAATTTCAACACTTTACCTCTTATCCTGTGTCCTGATTTTCCGGCAAGTGTGGATACATTTGTCTGTATGTATACTCCCATTTCTACTAATCTCTCTGTATTACGGTGATTCTTAATTACATTTTCATATCTCTCAACATGAGCAAGTATAGGCCTGTACCCCCCATTTATCAATTCATATAGACTTTTCTCAATATGTTCAAGACTGTCATTCGGTGAAAATTCAACCAGCACGTAATCTGTTTCCCCTAAGGTGAAAATTCTCTTCTCATTTAATCCATCAATAACCCCGTAACTGTAAAACACTTCATTTCCCAGAAAAATATTAAAATCCGGATATTTTTCCTTTGCAAGCATCTTTACTTTATTGTAATATTTTATAATTTTTTCTATGTTATTGTCGTACCTGGAAACTTCATAATGTGGTGTTGCAACCATGGTTCTGATTCCATTTTTATACGCGATGCCAATCATCCTAAGTGCCTGAGATGTTGTTCTCGCACCGTCATCAATATGTGGAATAACATGACAATGTACATCAATATATCCCTTTTTCATTTGGATAAGTTCATCATGAGTCATTTCTATTCCTCCGTTATATACATACACCTAAAAATTATAACATAAATAGACAAATTTTCAAGTTATTATTTTGAGTGTATCTGCATATCCTGTAACATTATTTCACATAAATGCTATTATTCTCTCCACTATAAAAACCGCCACACATGATGATAGTGCAACAACAAGCAGACTCTTTTCCCTGTATGCCATATACACCGCAGTTGCAAATCCTGCCAGTCCTGATAGTATATTTCCTGTTGCATATATTACTGCTGGAAACGTCATTGCCCCAAGGCATGCATATGGAACATAGTAGAGAAATGATTTTACAAATTTATTTTTTATCTCCTTTTTCCAAACCACAAGAGGCAGCACTCTGATTAAGTATGTAACTGCTGCCATAACCAATATATACAAATATACTTTACTGCTCATCTTTATCTCCTGTTTCCTCTATTGGTCTTATAAGCGCCATAATTCCTGCTGCAGCAATTGTTGCTATTATTATAACAAATCCACCTGTAACTTTACCTGCAGCCCCTGCAATCTCCGAAATAAATCCACCTGTTATCTTCTGTATTCTAGGAAAATACTCAAAGAAACTGCTTACACACATAGCTATCATTATGGAAATCAAAACATTTCTATCTTTTTTTGCCGGTGGTATAATTATTGCTATAAACATTCCATATATTGCCAGTGACAATGAAGTCAGAATAAATTTTGGCATTATACTTCCAAGGAAAGTGCCTGCCATTGTACCAATAGTCCATCCCGGTATTGCCACCGCCATTGCTCCATAATTATAAAACGGATCTAGCGGACCTGGTCTCGATGCACTTATTCCAAATATCTCATCTGTTATTCCAAACGCCACCAGCATTCTTTTTACATTTCCTGTTTTCCTGTCCAATTTCTGGGACAACGCAAATGACATAAGACAATATCTTAGATTGATTATTATCTGTGTCATTATGAGTTCAAGATATGCCCCGCCTGCACTTATTACCTCAAGACCTGCAAACTGTCCTGCACTAGTTACATTTAACAGTGATAAAACACCTGACTGAACCATACTCATTCCGCATTTTGCTGCAGCTATTCCAAAAGTGAATGATACAGCAAAATATCCCAGTGCTATTGGAATTCCGTGTCTGACTCCACATTTAAAATTAGTTAAATGACTCATTTTTTTCTCCAGTATATTTTTACATTTATAATGCGACATAAGAATATTCTCATGTCGCATTTTATTTTCCGTTATTAAAAACTATGGTAACTATTCTGTTTCATATCCCTTTGGATTATTTTTCTGCCAGTTCCATGTATCTCTGCACATATCTTCTAGAGTTTTTGTTGTCTTCCAGTTAAGTATCTTTTCTGCCTTGTCAGCATTTGCCCAGAATTCTGGAAGATCCCCATCTCTCCTTGGTCCAAATTCATATTTTATTTCTATTCCGTTTGCTTTTTCAAAAGCATTCACAATTTCAAGTACACTGTAAGGCTGACCTGTTCCAAGGTTAAACACTGAAACGCCCTTATTGCCTGCGGCATATTCAACTGCCTTCAAATGACCATTTGCAAGATCCATTACATGTATGTAATCTCTTCTGCATGTGCCATCTTTTGTATTATAATCATTTCCAAAAATTGTGAGATGATCTCTTCTTCCAACAGCTACCTGAGCAATATATGGCATAAGGTTATTTGGAATTCCTTGTGGATCCTCACCAATTTTTCCTGATTCATGTGCTCCAATAGGATTGAAATATCTAAGAAGAACAACTGACAGTTTGTCATCTGCTTTTGCCGCATCCTCTAATATCTGTTCCATCATATACTTTGTCCAACCATATGGATTAGAACAGCTTCCTCTTCTCATTGTCTCTACATATGGAATATCATTCTCTTCACCATATACAGTAGCTGAAGATGAGAATACAAAACTCTTAACCCCTGTTTCCGCCATACACTCTAAAAGTGTAATTGTTGTGTCAATATTATTTCTATAGTAAGTAATTGGGAGTTTAACTGATTCTCCTACAGCCTTTAGACCTGCAAAATGTATTACACAGTCTGGTTTTGTCTGTTTCATGATATCAAGAATTTTTGCCTTATCTTTGATATCAGCTTCAAATGACTCAACCTTTTTTCCTGTAATTTCTTCAACCCTCTTTACTGCCACTGGAGAACTATTACAGTAGTTATCTACGATTACTACCTCAAGTCCAGCATTCAAAAGTTCAACTGCAGTATGACTTCCAATGTATCCTGCTCCCCCTGCTAATAATATTTTCATATGGACCCCTCTTTTATTCTATCGAAAATGTATTAAAAATGTTCATGACTTCTTCTTTCAGCCCTTCATAGTCTGTCTCATCTGAAGCAAAAGTAACTATATATGCTGTATCATCTTTAAGTGTAAAGAACTGCATAATCTTAAAGTCAACTCCAGACTGAACGCCATCAATTTCAAGATAATATCCGTCATTTCCGTTAATAGTCATTTTATTAGTCTTTGTAACGGTATATCCTAGCTGCTTATACTGTTCCATTGAAATATCCTTGTAACCATCAAGATCAATATCATATGCTGATGTATCCTGTGTTGTTACATTTATATTTTCTGCAAATCCGTTTGTGGCAGTTCCCATATGACTAAACTGAAGATTGCCTGTAGAAGATGAAAGTTTTGACCATCCCGAACCAACTGCAATTGTGTAGCCTTTGCCGCTGTATTCTGTATATCCATCTGGAATCTTTACATCGGATTTCTTATTATCCTTTTTGTCATCCTTCTTGTCGTCCTTTTTGTCATCCTTCTTTGTTGTCTCTTCTTCGTCTGTCTCTTTTTCCTCGTCTGAATCTTTTTTGGAAGTTGTTACCTTCTCATCATCATCTTTTTCTTTCAGATGAGTTCTCTTTTTAGTTGTTTCCTCCTCATCATCAGACTTTTTATTCTTCTTTGCCTTTTTAGTTGTCTCAATCTCAGATTTTACGCTAGCTTTTCTTTCAACAAGTCCGCATGACGAAAATGCCACTGAAGAAGCAAGGCATATTACACTTGTAAGTAACAAAAATTTCTTTCTCATTTTTCTCTCCTGTATCAATTAATTGTCATCATCGTCATCATCAATGTCGTCTGCACTCATATATTCACGGCCTGATACTCTGTTCTTTCTTCTTGCTACCTCAACCTTGTCTGACAGTAAATCTCTTACTGTATCAGGTTTTTTGATGTTTTTTATTAAAAACTCAGGAGTAGTCTTATCTGCTGACTCGACCTTTATTGTTCCCATTCCAAAAATTCTCTGTCCGAGGGATTTCTGAAGTGTCAAATCCATTATTCTGTAAAGGCGGATTTCTTCCTCTTTTCTGCTGAGAAATCCTGTACAAATCTGAAATTTGTCATCATATAATTTGTACTTTGTAAAAGACCATGGAAGTCCAAAAATTATTCTCTTTCTATCCTGCCATACAAGTGCCATAATAATTCCCCCTAACCAATCATATCGTGAATCATATTAACAACTTCGTTTCCAAGTTCCTCTGATAATTTATCTGCATCTTCTAATGAAGATCCTTTTATTCCGTAATAGAATTTAATCTTAGGTTCTGTTCCTGAAGGTCTTACACATAACCATGCTCCATCCTCAAGATCATAATAGAGAACATTTGAATTTGGAAGTCCTGTTTCAGTTACCTCGCCTGTTGCTATGTTCTTGATTGTGTTCATCTTATAATCTCTTGCTGATAACACTTTATACTTTCCAAATTTTTCCGGAGTATTATTTCTAAGTGTTTCTAATACTTCCTGAATCTTGTTAAGTCCTTCAATTCCCTTTAATGTAATAGCCTGAATACCATCTTTATAGTATCCATATCTCTCATACATTTCAATCATGGCATCCCATAATGTCATGTTCTTTGTTTTATAATAAGCTGCAGCTTCGCAGAGTGCCATTGTTGCAACTATCGCATCCTTATCTCTTGCATGTGTACCAATAAGACATCCGTAGCTTTCTTCAAATCCAAATAAATACTGGCCCTTTCCACTCTGTTCAAATCCAAGTATCTGCTGTCCAATATATTTAAATCCTGTGAGAACTTCTATTAATTTAACTCCATAATATTTTGCAATTGCATCTGCCATATTTGTAGTTACTATAGTCTTAATAAGTGCTCCATCTTCTGGAATTCCTGTAGTCTCTTTGATCTGTGAAATCTCATAATCTGCAAGAAGACATCCTGACATGTTTCCTGTAAGTGATATATATTCTCCACTCTTTGTATCCTTTACATATACTCCAAGTCTGTCTGCATCAGGGTCAGTTGCAAGTACAAGATCTGCATCCTTTTCTTTTGCAAGTTTAAGAGCCATTTCAAATGCTTCAGCTGCCTCAGGGTTTGGATAGCTTACTGTAGGGAAATTGCCATCTGGTTTTTCCTGCTCTTCTACTACATATACATTTTCAAATCCAAGTTCTTTAAGAATTCTTCTGGCAGGGATATTACCTGTTCCATGAAGTGGTGTATAGACAATCTTAATCTGATCTTTCATCTTATCTATACAGTCCTGTCTCTTTACCTGTTTTCTCAAAGCTGACATATAATCATCATCAACTTTTCCTTCTATGGTATTATAAAGGCCTGCTGCAATTGCCTCATCCTTGCTCATATTCTTAAGCGAAGCATAATCTGTAACTGCCTTAACTTCATCCATAATTCCTGTGTCATGAGGTGGTGTAATCTGCGCACCATCTTCCCAATAAACCTTATATCCATTGTATTCAGCTGGGTTGTGGCTAGCTGTGATGTTAATTCCAGCAATGCAGTTAAGTTCTCTTACAGCAAATGAGAGTTCTGGTGTAGGTCTGAGTGTTTCAAAAACATAAGCCTTTATTCCATTTGCATTCAGGCAAAGTGCAGCTACATCAGCGAATTCTGGGGACATTCTTCTAGAGTCATATGCAATAGCTACTCCCTTATCACTTCCACCAACTTTTAAGATATAGTTAGCAAGACCCTGTGTTGCCTTTCTAACTGTATACTCATTCATTCTATTTGTTCCAGCTCCGATTATTCCTCTAAGTCCAGCTGTACCAAATTCCAATTCTTTATAAAATCTCTCTTTTATCTCATTATCATCATCACTGATATTCCTGAGTTCTTCTTTTGTAGTTTCATCAAAGCAAGGGTTATTAAGCCATTCATCATAAAGCTCTTTGTAATTCATTTTTTTACCTCCTGTCAAGCCGGTTAAACATCTATTTTTTGTCAAACCGTGTGCCTGCTATGTATAACATATATCTTGAATAACAGATTGTGCCATAATATCTCACAATCCATTTCCAACTTAGCATACAAAAAATCAGAGTTATTATATAATATTTCTCTGTCAAAGTCAAAATATTTATTACATTAAAATTCTGTTGGCAAAATTTATCCTCAGTTTTCTCTCTGAGACAGCTTTTATAAGCTTTGCAGTATCTTTATCTGGAAGCCAGAATTTATTATTATTGTTATAATGGTTCAGTATCTTCCAATATTTTTCAGGATACATTACCTTTATTTTAAGATACGTTATGTCATCTTTTGTCAAATTTATAACTTTTCCATACTCTTCTATGATTCCATATCCAGTTTTTTCATCCCACTTATATTTTTCCATTGTTTTTCTGAGATAATCATATAAATCTCTTATCTGAATCCCAATTTTTACTCTGTCAAAATTAGTCACAAAGTATGGTCTGCCTTTATCTGGAAATAAAATATTATGATAATTATAGTCTGAGTGAATCAGTTTTTCTTTTTTAACGCTCTCACTTACATAATTAGCTATTTCTCCACTCCTAGCCATCTCACATACTTTATACCCGTCATTATAGAAATCATCAAAGCTCTCAAGTGCCATTGACTCAAATCTGTTTCGATTATTCTTTCTTATTATGAAATTTTTAGTCCGTTTTAGTTCTCTGTTTTTTCTTTCAAACTCCACCGTAAGAGGTTTACTCATCGTCTCTTTGTGAAAGAATTCGCCAAGATTCACCCCATCTGGTATTCCCATTTCAAAATGCTTATGAAGCAATCCCAGAATTCTTGCACCTTTCAGGATATTCCCTGGATTTTTTATATCAAAGTCCTTGGACTGATAACTCTTTCTCGCCACATATTTCTTGCCATACATATCTTGTGAAAGCAATTCCCCATCTCTGTCAGCCACAATCTCATCAAAATACAAATCACTCTGCTCAGACATATTTTCCAAAAGTTGTTTTTCAAACTTTAAATGTCTCTCACTTCCATTAAATTCTCTTAAAGTGTACATTTCTCCCTGACAGAATATGCCAATCGCTCCTCGACATCTTCCAATTTTTTTTACCTGAAAATCATAATTACTTATCAGATTACTTATTAAATCGTCCACAACAACACCCCCTATAGGGTTATATTATGTACTTATTTTTGGAAATATGTTTTTAATTTAAGAGATTAAGCAAATCCTTCCTGTTATTAAGTTCAGGTTTTTCCATTACTGCATATAAAAGTCTATTAAGTGTTTCCCCAATAGTAGATCCTTTTTCAATCCCTGCATCCATTAAATCTTTCCCATTAATAGCAAGTCCCTTAAGAGATGTGCACTCATTATTTTTCTTTATATCCTCATACTCTCTCTGAAGAAAATCAATATATTCTCTATCTCCACATTTTCCGGTACCTTTACTGCATTCAGACATTAAATAGCCCTTTAGAAACCTAACATAAACATCATAGATTTCATTTCCCGTCTCAAATATATCTTTTCTTATCTCCGCCCTGGTTTCAGGCAATTTTCGCGAAAGTGCTCCTACAATTCTGCTGCATATGTTTATAGTTTTATTATCGAATTTCAATCCACTAAGAATTGTCTTTGTTTTTTCTCTACTCGAATACACAAAAAGCGATGTCCACCTTAAATAATGGTTTTTCTCCATATTTTTTGTCAATGCAAGAACCTCATCAAGTACTTTTTCTGATTTCAGCCTATCAATTTCATTCAAGACAACATCTGTAATTCCAAGTTCACATGCAGTCTCTAACATTTCAGGATTATCTGACATAATTAGTTTATCAAGTTCCGTCTGTATTCTCTCTTTACTTATCTTTTTTAAATTAGATGACAGTTTTAATGCAGCCTCTCTTGTTTTCTCATCAATATCAAAACCAAGATTAGCTGCAAATCTTACCGCTCTCAAAATCCTCAAGGCATCTTCATTAAATCTGTCTTCAGGATTTCCAACACATCTTATTATTTTATTATCGAGATCTCCAATTCCATTAAATTCATCTACAAGACCATCTTCATCATTATATGCCATGGCATTAATTGTGAAATCTCGTCTTTTGAGATCCTCATACAGATTTCTGGTAAAAATTACTTCTTTTGGATGTCTTCCATCTTCATATTCCCCGTCAATTCTGTATGTTGTAATCTCATATCCTGTCTTATCAATCATTACAGTCACTGTTCCGTGCTGTATTCCCGTATCTATTGTTCTGTTAAAAAGCCTTTTTACATCTTCAGGCATTGCACTTGTAGTTATGTCCCAGTCATTAGGTTCTTTATCCAGAATCGCATCTCTGACACATCCCCCTACAATGTATGCCTCGTAACCGTTTTTCCTTAATTCATTTATTATGATCTTAACATTTTTTGGTATCTCTATCGCAATCATTTTCCCACCTGTCTACACCTTAAATCTATATCCAACTCCCCAGATTGTCTCAATATACTGTGGTTTGGATGTTGAAAATTCAATTTTCTCCCTGATTTTTTTAATGTGTACGGTAACTGTAGCAATATCACCCACAGATTCCATATCCCAGATTTCCTTGAATAGTTCATCTTTTGTATATACTCTGTTTGGGTGCTCTGCAAGAAATGTCAGAAGATCAAATTCTTTTGTTGTAAAAATCTTCTCTTCTCCGTTTAAAAATACCCTTCTTGCTGTTTTGTCTATCTTAAGTCCTCTGATTTCAACTATTTCATTCTGAGGTGTCTGTGTATTCACAAGTCTCTCATATCTCTTGAGATGTGCTTTAACTCTTGCAACAAGTTCGCTTGGGCTAAATGGTTTTGTAATATAGTCGTCTGCTCCAAGTCCTAGTCCTCTGATTTTATCTATCTCTTCTTTTTTTGCCGAAACCATCAGCACTGGTGTATTCTTTTTTTCCCTTATCTGTCTGCATATCTCAAATCCGTCTACACCTGGAAGCATTATATCAAGAAGTATAAGATCAAACTCTTTCTCCAATGCAAGTAATAATCCTGTCTCTCCAGAATTTTCTATTTCTACCTCAAAGCCTGCTATTTCCAGGTAATCCTTCTCAAGTTCTGCTATTGATATATCATCCTCAATCGTTAATATTTTTTTGCTCATCTTCAACTGCTTCCTCCTCTTCTCTGTATTTGTTTAATACAAAATGAATAATTGTTCCAGTATTCTCCATACTGCTTGCCCAGATTTTTCCTCCGTGCATTTCTATTATTTTCTTAGCTATTGCAAGTCCTATTCCGCTTCCACCCTGGTCAGAATTTCTAGACGAATCAGTCCTATAGAATCTGTCAAAAATATATGGAAGTTCTTCTTTCGCAATTCCTTTTCCATTGTCCTCTATCTCAACGTGGATTTTATCATTTTCATCTGTAATTCTAATATTAACGGCGCCTTTTTTGTGTCCGATATATTTCACTGAGTTGCTTATTATATTATTAATTACTCTCTTTAATCTCTCTGGATCTGCAATTACCATGCAATCCTTATCTGTGTAATTAAAATATGTCAGCATTATATTCTTAGACTCAAGTTCAACCGATATTTCCTCCACACAATCCGAAAAATACTCATCCACTTTAACTTTTTTAAAATCATACGTAGCAGTATTGTTGTCAATCTTTGTATAAAGAGAAAGTTCTGCAATCAGTTTTTCCATATCATTTGTCTTATTATATATGGTCTTTATATATTTGTCCATCTTAGATGGAGTATTTGCCACACCATCTCTTATTCCCTCAATATATCCCTTTATAGATGTAAGTGGAGTTTTTAAGTCATGAGAAATATTTGAAAGTATCTCCCTGTTCTCCTCATCAAATTTTATTCTCTCTTCTGCGGATTCTTTAAGCCTTATTCTCATGTTTTCAAAATCATTGTACAAATCTCCAAATTCATCTTTTTTATCTGTCTGGATTTTAAAATCCAAATCACCCTGTGCAATTCTTGTTGTGGCTTCTGCCATTTTTTCCAAAGGCTTTCCTATACTTCTCTGTAACCAGAATAACAGCACAACTGTTGTAAATATTGTGATAAGTATAAACGAAACCACTATCTCGATAATCATTATTTTTATCTGTGGAAGGACTGGCTGCATCAGAGTCACAATATATACACTCTCATCATCGCCTTTTACCTTAAAGTTGATCTGCTTTACAAGATACTTATAGTCTCCATAAATATATGAATTTCCCTCTGGTGTTTTAGGATACTCATAACTTCCCCTGTAATTAGGAAGTTTGTCCACCATATCAGCCTCGCTATCCTCACAGCCATTAAAAATTACAACTCCATCCTGTTTTGCAATGATAAATGAATCCTTTTTATTAAGACTGTCATTCAGCTTTGAAATATACTTTACATCTGCCAATTTCTCAGGTGTTTCCTTTATATCACTGATTATAGTGTCATACTCATTTTCTGTTAACTTGCTATATATTTTTGTTTGATTTGCAAGACCCTCAAGTCCAACTCCTTTTATTCCATAACTGTCTTCAACATCTTTAACCTGCATATTAAAAATTGCAAACATAGCCACGATCATAAGCATGATAGGTATTGATATGAGCAATGAAAAAGAAATCTTAATTTTTGTTCTGAATTTCATTATTTTCTCCTGAAAACTTAGCCCCGATTTTTATCCGTTCTTATAATAATACTAATATTATATTATCATATATAAATTTATTATACTAATAAATAATTCGTTTTAATTATTAAAATTTCATAAAAAAAGCAGAGCAGTCATAATAATTTCAAATATGACTACTCTGCACTTAATCAGCTATTTAGAGCTAAACTCCCAAATAATTGGAAGTTAATAAAAATATTTATATATAGCTTTTTAATATATCGACTTTGTCTGTCTTTTCCCATGGAAGATCAAGATCATTTCTTCCAAAATGTCCATAAGCTGCTGTCTGTTTGTAGATTGGTCTTCTAAGGTCTAACATCTCAATAATTCCTGCTGGTCTTAAATCAAAGTTTTCCCTGATGATATCTACGATTTTGTTATCGCTTAACTTACCTGTTCCAAATGTATCAACCATAACCGATGTTGGATGTGCCACACCGATTGCATATGATAACTGGATTTCACATTTATCTGCAAGTCCTGCTGCAACTATATTCTTTGCAACATATCTTGCTGCATAAGCTGCTGAACGGTCAACTTTTGTTGGGTCTTTTCCTGAGAACGCACCACCGCCGTGACGAGCATATCCGCCGTATGTATCTACTATAATTTTTCTTCCTGTTAGTCCGCTGTCTCCGTTTGGTCCGCCAATTACGAATCTTCCTGTAGGATTGATAAAATACTTAGTATCATCATCTATTAATTCTTCAGGAAGAATAGGATCAAATACATATTTCTTGATATCTGTATGAATCTGTTCCTGTGTAACTTCTGCGTCATGCTGTGTTGATAATACTACCGCATTGAGATGAACTGGTTTTCCATTTTCATCATATTCAACTGTTACCTGTGTCTTACCATCTGGTCTTAAATATGGGAGTGTACCGTCTTTACGAACCTCAGTAAGTCTTCTTGCCAGCTTGTGTGCAAGTGCTATTGGATATGGCATATATTCCTCTGTTTCATTAGAGGCATATCCAAACATCATACCCTGATCACCTGCTCCTATAGCATCAATTTCCTCGTCTGTCATTTTGTTCTGTTTTGCTTCAAATGCCTTGTCAACTCCCATAGCAATATCCTTAGATTGCTTATCAAGAGCAACCATAACTCCACATGTATTACCGTCAAATCCCTTATCAGTATCATCGTATCCGATATCCAAAATTGTTTTTCTTACAATTTTCTGAATGTTGATATGAGCTTTTGATGATATTTCACCCATAACAAGCACAAGACCTGTTGTAACTGCTGTCTCGCATGCAACTCTGCTTAATGGATCCTGTTTTAATAATTCATCAAGAACAGCATCAGAGATCTGATCACATATTTTATCAGGATGTCCTTCTGTAACAGACTCTGAAGTAAATAATAATTTCTCCATTTTATTCTACCTTTCTTTTGTGTACTAAAAAAGTCCACCGCAAAAGTAGACTGTATATTCACTTCCACTTATTGTTCGATTTCTCGCTCAGGTTAGCACCTTCCTCACGGGGGGGTTGCCGGGCTTCACAGATCCTTGTATCTCCGCCACTCTTAATAAGAGAACTACCAATATGAACTTTTTTACTTAGGATAAGATAACAAATATAATTTATATTGTCAACTATTTTATTTTATCTTAACCAACTTTTATCTTAAATTTCATTGCTTCCTTTTCAGATGAAACTTTTTCAATATTTGCTCCGAGATTTCTTAACTTTACTTCAAAATTCTCGTAACCTCTCTGAATATATTTAATATCATCAATCGTTGTAAATCCCTTTGCAACAAGTCCTGCTATTACCAGTGCAGCACCTGCTCTTAAATCAGGGGCATTTATCTCAGCGCCTGTGTATCCAGAAACACCATCTATTATAGCTGTATTACCTTCAACCTTAATATTAGCTCCCATTCTGTTCAGCTCAGCAACATATTTAAATCTGTTTTCAAATATGCTCTCAGTTACGATACTCGTTCCCTGGCTGATTGCAAGTGTAACTACTATCTGTGGTTGCATATCTGTAGGATATCCAGGATATGGAAGTGTTTTTACCTGTGTGCATTTTAAATTATCAGTACCAATTACACGTACTGCATCATCATATTCTTCAATTGTACAGCCTATCTCCAAAAGCTTAGCTGTTATAGCCTCTAAATGCTTTGGAATTACATTTTTCACAAGAACATCTCCACGTGTAGCTGCTGCTGCACACATAAATGTTCCAGCCTCTATCTGATCAGGAATAACCGAATACTCTGTTTTGTGTAACTTCTCCACACCCTTAATTCTGATTACATCTGTACCGGCCCCTTTAATATTAGCTCCCATGCTATTGAGCATATTGGCAACATCAACGACATGTGGCTCCTTTGCTGCATTTTCAAGAATTGTATTTCCCTTTGCCAATGCTGCAGCAAGCATAATATTGATTGTGGCGCCAACTGAGACAACATCCATATAAATATGATTTCCAAGGAGCTCCTCTGCTTTAGTCTTTATCATTCCGTGCTCAATTTTAACTTCAGCTCCCATGGCCTTAAATCCCTTTATATGCTGATCAATTGGTCTTGTTCCAATATCACATCCACCAGGAAGTGCAACCTCAGCCTCATTGAATCTTCCAAGTAATGCTCCAAGAAGATAATATGATGCTCTGATTTTTCTAATGTATTCATAGTCAACAGTAACCGAACTTATAGTTCCTGCATTTATTTTGACTGAATTTCTTGTGAGCCTTACAACTACAGCTCCAATTCCCTCTATAGCCTGCAACAATACATTTATATCTCTGACATCCGGTAAATTATCAATTACAACCGTCTCATCGGTCATAATTGCAGCCGCAATAAGTGCTAATGCAGCATTCTTAGCACCACTTATATCAACCTCACCTCTAAGAGGTGTTCCTCCCTTTATTACATATTGTTCCATACATATGCTCCTTAATATTTATTTCAAATGTGCAAAATGACATATTTAATCTTATTCACAGTGAATTAAATTATAACACATTGTTTTCTTTTGTAAATAGTTTTTTATTTACTTTTTCAAGGGTCTCTTCAACTCCCTCGCCTGTCTCGTCAATTACAAAATCTGCATACTGTTCATATAAAGGACATCTCTCCTCATATAAAGCCTTGAGATCCTGTCCCTCTCTCAAAACTACACCTCTGTTTTTGATGTCACCCAGTCTTTTTTCAAGTTCTTCATACTGCAGTTTCAAATATACGATTGTGCCTATTTTTTTGTAATGCTCCATTGCCTCCTTTCCGTATACAACGCTTCCGCCTGTGGCAATAATTGTTTTATCTGTGTTTATTCCAGCATTTATTCTGTTTTCCACATCGATAAAACCATCTACACCTTCACTTGCAATTATATCTTTTAAGAGTCTTCCTTCTTCCTGCTGTATAACTATGTCAGCATCAACAAAATGATATCCTGACACCTTTGCTAGTATTACTCCTATTGTACTTTTGCCCGCTCCAGGCATACCTATTAATATTATATTATTTAAATTACTCATTATTTACCTTTCATCTCATATCTGATGTCGTCTTCACTTTTCTTTCTATTTTCAAAATACACAAAACCGTCTATAGCATCTAAAATATCAGCAAAAGCTTCCCTTGGTGCAACATCAATATATCTCTTTAAAATTTCTCTTTCTGAATCATTTCTATATCTGCCATAGAAAATATCATAGAGATTATGTCCTCTTACATATGTCTTAATATTTTCCATGTTTTTCTTCAAATCATTTTTGTTATTAATTCTAACATTCTTGCTTCTACACATTCTCTTCATACTTGGGAGTTTATATAGATAATCTCTGTATTTCTGCCAAAGTATATTGTAGAACTCCTCTTCACTCTTTACTACTCCAATTTTAGCCATAATTACTGGGTCAAGAAAATAATTTTCAAAAGAATAGTAGCTTAAAACTAGTACATTCTTAGGAGTAACCCTTGGA
Organism: uncultured Eubacteriales bacterium; assembly: GCA_900314525.1. Lineage (GTDB taxonomy): Bacteria > Bacillota > Clostridia > Lachnospirales > Lachnospiraceae > Bovifimicola. The sequence continues at coordinate 43,078 of OMVN01000004.1, read as the reverse complement.
AGTTTATCAACGTCTTCATTATTTCTCTGTGCGTAATATCCACATAACTGCTTTACCAGATATTTAGGATTTTTTCCATCGCTGTCCCTTATCATAAGAAACTGATCTTTTATATAAAGCTTATTTATATACTTTAAATTTGCATAAGTCTTTATATTCGTACAGCTATTTGTAGTTATTATTGAAATTCTTTTGAGCATTCCATTTTCATCATAAATTTCAGAATAATATTTTTCAAGAAGCAAAGGAAGTCTCTGACTATCCTGCTTACCTTCAACAATAAATACAAAGCTGACATTCATCAAGTCATTTGCAGTATATCCAAGATCGTCAAGTATTTCATCAATGTCTGTCTCTTCATTTATTACTGTGTAACACTCTTCATCTAACACAACCTGATTTATCTGCCTTCCAGCAAAATTAAATATCATATTAGGTGAGTGAGTTGAGAATATCACCTGATTTTTTTTGGAAAGTCTGAATAACACTTCACTTGCTGCTTTCTGCAGCGACGGATGAAGGTAGCTCTCCGGATCTTCAATCATTATTATACAGGGAATTCCTCCCTGATCATCAATATACGCCTCAAGAAGTGATAGCAGATAAATGCTTTTAGTTCCTGCACTCATTGTTTCAACATCTGTGTATGTGCCTCTGTCTTTATTACATAAATATGTTTTTAATTTAAAATATTTATCAAAATCACAGTCAGCAACATACTTTACATATTGAGCTGGCAGTCCGTTTTTTGCAACATATTTATTTACCTGTTCTGCAAATCTGTCAATATTCTGATTAAAAAGTTTGTACTCCAAAACCTTAGCTGTCTGAATTGCTGTCAATTCATTTGCAGGCTTATCATTAATCATACCAATACATTCAAAACATCTTGTGCAGTTTTTCGAGTTGTCAAACATACATTTATCGTCTAACAGCTTGTATAAATCAGCATCTGCCTGTTTCATAAGTATTGCATGTTGATACTCAGATATGTTTCTCTCATTATCTACAAAATAAATTTTAGGAATAACCTGTTTTATATATTTATTATTTTTCTTAATTCCATCACAATATCTACCGCCCTTTTCACGGTTCATAATAAATGTAAAATCCAGAATCCCATTATTGAATGAAGGGAGTTTATTTTTAAAATCGCGGAGCCATGAATCGAAATTTCTATATTTTGACACAATTCCTCTTTCATGAAGCAATACCATGTCATCATCATCAATCTGAATTGACATTTTTATTTCAATATTTTTTCCATCTTCGCTGAAATTTTCTGGTCTTACCTCATACATTCCCGCCGCTAGTCTTATTGCATCCAATACCGAAGTTTTACCAGTGCTGTTTTTTCCAACAAGTATAAACGCATTATCAATATTTTCGATTTTAAGATGTCTGATTGATTTAAAATTATTAATCTCTATCCCGCAAATTTTCATAGGCTTTACCTTCTTTTTTTATTTTTCTTCCTCTTTACAGAATATCCAAAGGTACCCACTTTCTTTCCAAGAGAATAATATTCTCCATGTGAATATGTTAGCAAGTCTGCCTGGTTTAAATTAAACCTTCCTGTTTCGTCAATCAAAGCCTCATTTACATTTACAGAAACAACTTTAGCTATAAACATACTGTGGCTCCCCAATTCCTTTACTTCCACAACCTTACATTCTATATTCACTGGACTTTTATCTATTCCAGGTACCTTCACAATCTTAGACTCAGCCTCTTTTAGTCCAAGTTCTTTAAATTTATCTATATCTTTACCTGATTTAACTCCACAAAAATCAGTCTCATATGCCATATCTTTTGTAACCAGATTAACTACAAATTCTCCTGACTCCTTTATAATGTCGTAAGAATATCTTTCGGGTTTTACTGATATCGATAGCATTGCCGGATTTGTACATATTGTTCCTGCCCATGCAACAGTTATTATATTTGGTCTTTCGTCTTTTCTCTTGCAGCTGACCATTACAACAGGAAGTGGATATAACATATTTCCCGGTTTCCAGTATTGTCTTTTCATATTTCTACTACCTTCCGCCTAAACTCTCAAAAATTGGAGGAATAAACTGTTTCTTTCTCGAAACTACTCCCTTTAACATAACGGTGTCTGAATCAATGATTATATTAAATGCGTCTTCTAACAATTCTTTTGCTCCATCTCCTACAAATAATACTTCTGTTGATTCACTCAGAATATTTGTAAGCATAAAGAAAATCATCTTTTCCCCATGCTCTTTATACGCCTTATCTAGATATGTTTCTAATTTATCCTTAATATTTGCCAGTTCCTGAGCATCTAATGAATTTATCTGTCCAACTCCGAGGCTAGCATCACCTGCCAAGAACTTCTTAAAGTCCTGATAGAATATTTCCTCAGCGGATTTATTTTTCAGATTACTTCCCGCTCTGAACATATTTGTAGCAAATTCCTCTATATCTATTTCTGCAATTTTTGATAGTGCAGTAGCAGCTCCCTTATCAACAACAGTGCATGTTGGTGAACGAAACATAAGCGTATCTGATAAAATTGCTGCGCATAAAAGTCCTGCAATTTCCTTAGGTATTTCTATTCCATTTTCACAAAATATCTGATAAATAATTGTAGCTGTACATCCTAGTGGCTGATTTCTAAAATATACTGGCGACATAGTCTCTAAAGAACCAAGTCTGTGGTGATCAATTATCTCCAATATCTCAGCATTTTCCAGTCCATCTACTGCCTGTGTTTTTTCGTTGTGATCCACAAGAATTATCCTGTTTTTATCTGCATTCAAGAGATTTCGTCTAGAAATCATTCCTACATAACGTCCCTTTTTGTCTTCAATAGGGAAATCTCTGTATCTCTTCTTTGCCATTACATTCTTTATTTCATCTGTAAAATCATCAGTTCTGAATTTAATCAGATTTTCTCTGCTCATAAAATAACTTATTGGCATACTTTGATTTATAAGCCTTGCAACTGTATATGTATCATGAGGTGAACTAATTATTGTACACTCATGATCCTCTGCCATCTTCATAATCGTCTTCGAAACTTTTGCACCTTCACACACAACTATGCATCCTGCATTCATCTCAATCGCACAAAGCTGTGACTCATATCTGTTGCCAAGTATAACCAAGTCCCCTGTCTCTATGTAATCCTCCATAAGATCAGGATTTGCTGCTGCAATAAGCACCTTGCCATCTGTAAAATATGCATCAATATTTCCACACAGAAGTTCACCATCAACAGTATCTACTATATTCTTGTATGCAGTATGTGCAGTTGATAATATTTTGCTGTCGTGAACATCCATATATGCCTCAGCAATATCTTCAGTTGTAATGAGTCCTTCAAGTCTGCCATGTTTTGTAACTGGCAGTGTTACTGCACCTAGTTCTTTCATGAGATTCCATGCTCTTTTAAGGGAAATCTCTCTGCTGACACCTTCAGTATTTCTAATCTCTATATCTTTTACCTGTGTTCCAATATCATTTATATATCCAGGCACCTGAACATGAAAATAGTCAAGCACATATTGTGTCTCTTCGTTTAGCTGTCCAGCTCTCCTTGCTACATATTTCTCATCACTAAGCTGATTTTTTAAATATGCATAGGAAATGGCAGAACAAATCGAATCCGTATCCGGATTTTTATGTCCCACCACATAAATCTTATTATTTCTCATTGCCATAACTTATTCCCCCTGATTTACTGATGTGGACTGCTGTTCTATAGTAACCGATTCTTTTGATGTTTCATATGAATCTGGACTTTTTACATCATTTCCAAATATAAGAACAATGAGCAGCATTATTGTTGTATAAATCAGAGTTATGGTGATTGCCAAAAGACCAGCTCTATTACTGGCTGCCCACTTTTTGAAATTTCTTCTTCCTCTTACTCTTGCCATTTCACACCTCCATTATCTGCTTTTTCTAGCATTCCCGTTTTTCTTACTGATTTTTCCGCTCTTAGATCTGTTTGTTTTGCCATTCTGATCATTTCCAAGCTTTCCTATTCCAAACAGTCCTCTTTTACTTTTCTTTCTGAGTTTAAAGAGAAATCCTGTAAATTCCCCGAACATTCCCATTATAAAATAAACAAGTCCGAATGCTGCCATTGCAGGATTACCATAAAATATCAGTGCTGTTGGTATAAAAAATATTCCCAATGCCAGTGGAACCACTACACTAGTTCCATATTTAGCCGAGTTAATCATTCCACATGCAAAAACATATACCGGAAAAACACTCATCAGTGAAACTACGAGAATTCCCCCGCCTAATTTTTCTCCAAGAAAACCCAGGGCAAATGGAAGTCCGTAATACAAAAGTGTAGCAAATGCAAGCATAGTATATAACTGCTTAATCATAAGATTATACTCTTGTTTTTCTTTGTCATTTAATTCCTGATAATTTACAAAATATTTTGACATAATTATCTGCCTTTCTTTGAATTTCTATATATTGTAGCTTAAAACAGATAATTTAACAAGCTAGTGCTAGAATTTTGAGAATTTTTTCGCAAAAGCAACATCTTCCTTAGTAATTTCTTTTCCTGAATATCTGGCTTTTTTATAAACCTTTGTGAGACACATCAGATTGTTCTTATCAACCACATTTTCTGCCTTTTCCTGTATCTCATCAGTTGTATTACTGTCAATTATGTGAAGTCCGCTATTTTTCTTTATTGCAGACAGTATATACGCTTTATATATTTTCCTTACCTTAGTATCGTTTGATCCAAAGAGTCCAGCTTTTTCTTTATTCTCGTTTTTAGCCATTTTTTCCTTCTGATCGCCATATGTTATCTTTTCGACTATATCACCGGCTCTTCCATGTTTGTGCATATAATGTTTTATAAATTTATATACAGCTATTACTATAGCTATAAGTGCCAAAATAAACAGAAGTATTATAAATATTTCAAGAGACTTATCTATTCCATCCTGTATAGGTTTTGCTGCTCTCTTTACAGTCTCTCTGGTGGCAATTTCTGTACTCCTTATTTCTGTGGTAGTTTCCTGCTCTGTAACAATTTCCTGTACCTCAGCCTTTCCAGTTCCAATAAGTCCAACAATTGCTCTGGCGATATATCTTAGAAATCTTCCCACAAAATTAAATGAGCTATCTGAGAAGAACAGATTTGCTACCATAATTCCAAATACAGAAACCAGTCCAAATAATCCTATAAAAGATATGTTTAGAACAAATGTCTCTTCCATCTCTTTGGATATATTGTCTCTAGCAAGAGAATATGCAAGAAATTTATTGAGATATTCTCTTATGTAATACAAAATAACATATGAAATTCCTGCAATATATGCATATACCGCAATTGAATCTGGCATTGTTTTTGATAGCGATGCATGTATATATACTATGATGAACATAAACAGAAGGGATCCAGGTATATTTATTTCATACAATGATCTCTCTGCTATTTCTGTTCTCCAGAATCCTATTCCAAGATACAGATACGAAGCAGATACAATGACCATTATTACTTTATCCATATCTCCAGGTGCCACAAAAAATGCACCTGCAATCATTGCCAGATGTATTCCAAAAAACAAAATTGCATTTTTAATATATCTTCTTGAAAGATAATCAACAACTACAATCCCAGCGCACACAAGACTTCCAAGTGCAAGGAAGGAAGATGACTTAGTTGTAAATCCATCTGCATATACAAATAGCAGTATAGTAAATAGTGCCGTCATAAGCAGAAATGTAACTGTGCGGAAGCGTTCTACTTTTTTTCTCATGCCGGCCTCCTTAATCTATATCCCATTTTATCATATCAGGAATCTGCTCAGTAATTTCATACTGTGTATATTCTGGAATGATAAAATATGATAATATTCCAAGTTTCTTAGTTTCTCTATAGTTCTCTATAAGTTCTTTGCTTCTATTATTTGAAATAATAATATAATATGTTCTAGATGAAAGTCCATCTGTGTTAGAGATCATCTCATCTTTTAAAACATCTGCAAAATTATAATTTTCTGCCTTGGCATCAATTCTTGCAAGTGCTGTATCGAGAACCCTCATGTGTTTTACTCCGCTTCCAGATTCTCTTACTATTCTCTCATGGGTATAGATATCTTTTCCATTTGAAATAAGTCCAACTGGAATTCCAGCCTCTATTACTTTTTCACATATTGAGCTGGCTATGCTAACAATCTTTTCAATAAGTCTTTCATTGTATGCATAAACATGAGTGTCCATATTTAGAAGCACTTTCACATCCTGTGAAGAAGTCATAAAAAAAGTATTTACTTTGAGTTCTCCATTTTTAGCTGAACTCTTCCAGTTTATGTGTTTCATGCTGTCAAACTGCTGATAAGGCCTAATTCCTCTGAATTCAAAAGGATCTTCAATCATTGTTTTGTTTGTTGAAAAATTACCTGTAATTGTATTAAAAGGAACCTCAAAGAAATCCAGTGCTATTTTCTTTGGAAACACATGTATTACAGCAGGATTTTTTCTCCTAGTTGACAATATTGTCTTCAAAAACAAATCACTAGAAGTAAGATTTATATCATTCATATAAAAGCATCCTCTGCTTGTACACTTAAATTTCAGTGTTCTGATAATCTTCTGATTTCCATTAATTGAGAACACATCATCTCTGTAATAATTATCAGATATAGATGAATTTTTTTCATTTTCAAACACAAAACTTTTTGGCATATCAAACTTAACATGCATCATTGGCAGAGGCAGCCATTTTTCATTTGTAATGACCTCAACAAGCTCATTTTCCTCATCTGCCATGCAGTCTACATATTTATAACTGATTTTTACATTTAATTTGTCATCCCAGTATTTTGTATATACAATACGCTGAAGTCCCATAAGAATCAAAATACAGGCAAATGCTATTATTAATATCATATATCTCTTCCATTTCTAATTAGAAATTGTTATTTGCGCCTTTAATACTAAAATCTTCTGTTGGAGTTGCAATTCTGTCGATAATTGTCTGTATAATTGCCTCTTTATTAGAGTTCTTTGCCATATTTGTATATGACACAATTCTGTGTGACAGAACAGGAATTGCAAGGGCCTTTACATCTTCAGGTGTTACGTAATCTCTGCCATTTATAGCTGCATAAATCTGAGTAGTCTTTAACAATGCCAGAGTTCCTCTAGGGCTTACACCTGCTGATATAGCTGGGTTATTTCTTGTAGCATTAATGATGTCAACCATATATTTTCTTACAGACGCATCAACATACACCTGTTTGCACATCTCACCCATAAGAATTATGTCTTCCTTTGTGCACACTGCAGACAATGAATCTATTGGGTTATTCTGGATGAATCTGTCTATAATTGAGAGTTCCTCATCTTCTGTAGGGAATCCCATAGAAAGCTGCATCATAAAACGGTCTAACTGTGCTTCTGGAAGTGTATATGTTCCAGCTGTCTCTATTGGGTTCTGTGTTGCAATAACAAGAAATGGTCTATCAAGGATTCTTGTATTTCCGTCAATAGTAACCTGTTTCTCTTCCATACACTCAAGAAGACTTGACTGAGTTCTTGGTGTTGCTCTGTTAATCTCATCTGCCAAAAGAATATTTGAAAATACTGGACCAGCCACAAATTCAAATGCATGTGTGTCCTGGTTATAAATATTCAATCCAGTGATATCTGTAGGAAGTAAATCTGGTGTAAACTGTATTCTATTAAATTTACCATCTATAGATTTTGCAATTGATTTTGCAAGCATTGTCTTACCAGTACCAGGTGTATCCTCAAGTAACACATGACCACCTGCAATAATTGCAGTCACCATATAATCAATTACTTTTCCCTTACCGATGATTACTTTCTCTACGTTTTCCTTTATTCTTCCACTAATTAATTTTATCTCGTTAAATTCCATTTAAATCTCCCTTTTTCTGTGTTAATTATCAAGATCATATTGTTTTTTACTTTAAAACCTATATCAATTTTATCATATTTATGCCACCTACACAACATTTTATTATGAAACATGCACATATTTTATTTATTTTTTATAAATTATTTGTATATTTTTTCTATTTTGATGATGTTTATTCTTCATATTAGGTTACAAATTTTTTCAAACATTTCATCTAGTTAATAAGGTGCACAAAAAAAAGACTCCGATCATCTGTGTGATCAAAGTCTTTGTTGTAATTTCATTTTTTATAATTTTCCCATTACCTTTGCTATAAATAATATAAGTGTAAATATAGATACCCAAAGATTAATATTTATGAGTTTTGTAAGTTTCTCGTTTACTCTCTTCTCCCTATCTGTAACTTTCTGAATCTTTTCCTCTATTTTAGCAAGATTATCATTATTCAGTTGTTCCATCATGGATCTCAGAGTATTAGGCATAGTGGATATTCTATCAACCTTCTTCTTTAGCTCGTCCTGATTATCCTTATTTTGTTCTAATAATTGCTTTATCTCCTGAAGCTTGTCAGAGTAATCTTTCTGACTTCCATTCTTTAACTGATATTCTATCTTCTGGAGTTCCTCTAATACATCATTGTTGGTTATTCTCTCAATTTTTGTATTTACAAGGCTTATTTCATCTTTAATTCCAACTGTAAATTCATCTAATTTTACCGTATTATCTTTAAGTCTGTTTATATCATTTTCAAGTTGAACTGTGCTTCCTTTTATCCAGTTTACATCATCCCCAAGTTGCATAGTACTGTCCTTGATCTGATTTACATTTTCCTCAAGTCTATCAGTTCCAGTGCTTAGTTTTTCCATATTGTCGCCCAGACTTATTATCCCGCCTCTGAGATTTTCAATATCTTCCTGACTCACTTTTTCCTTCGACTCAGCACTGGTGCTTATAGAATCATTTATCCTCTGAATGGCATTTAATACCTCATCGTTATTCATGCCATTTATAGACTGTTCTATTCTCTCTATACTGTCTAAAATTTCAGAATCATCAAAAACTTCAACCGTTTTGTTTTCCTCAATGCCCTTCATGGTAACAAGTTCATCTTCTATTCGCTTGCTTATTCCTTTTAAAAATCTGGCATTCTCCGCATTCTGATTTTTCAGATCTTCTATTCTCGAATTAATATTTAATAAAATTTTTCTCTCATCTGCCGATGTTCCCGTGGTACCAAGTTTCGCTTCAGATTTCTTAATTGCAGTATTTAACAGTCCCATAAAAAACCTCCATATCCTTAATTACTGCTGATTGTAATCAATACATTTCATGTCTACTTTAACTATTTTCCAGTCCCCATCAACCAGGTTAAAGTATACATTTGCGAAATCACTACCCTCTCCAGAATATTCTGATGTAATTCCGCTTAGTGTTGTCATAGCAGTTAATGCAGTATATCCATAATTATAATTAACAGTAACTGTTACCTTATCTGGATAGGTAAATGCAGCTATCTGTGGATTAATGTCTTTGATTTCCAGCTGTTTTATATATCCGCCATCTTCTCTGACAACAGCCTTATTTATGCTGTCAAATGTAGATTTTGCAGATTTCTGGGCATCATCTGTGTTGTTATATAATATACTTATATCATCAAAATTCTTAGTCGCATCCATAGAGTACTGATACATTGCATTTACTACAAAAGTAGAGTACTCAAAAAGTTTCTTCTGAACATCAGGTTTCATTGCAAAATCACTTGTCGTAAGAACCATTTCCTTGCTGTCATTTGTAATATACTGTGTCTTTGTAATCTCCCCTGTTGCATCGAGATTTACAGAAACTGTGTGATCTCCAGAAAAGATATTATTTATTTTATAAATATCCTGTGTTCCATCTTTAGATGTCTGTGTCTTGAATTTAGATACATCAACTCCATCTAAATTTACAGAAGTATTAACAGGGACACTTATCTTAAAATCATTTATCATAACTCTCTTAACAGACACTCTCCACGCAGTGAAGAAAAGGAAATTATTATAATCCTGCTTGTCTAGAGTTATTGTATATGTGTGTTCAGAATCGCTGTCATTCATCTTGTATGTTGCCACATAAGTGATTGTATCTCCCTGTTTTACAGGCTTGCTGATTTTATAATCTTTTATTGATCCATAAATCTTCTCACCCTCACACTTTATTTTAAAGTTTTCGAGATTGATAAATTCTGATTCCTTCACATCTATCATCTTATACATTTCCTCATAATTATTAGTTACATAATATGAGAAATATTTTTTTGCTATCCTGTCAGGTGAGCTGGATCTTATACCTATGGCAAGAAAGAAACCAAGTGCTGCACACGCAAGAAGCATGCCAGCTATTTTAGAAAATTCTTTCAAAAAATTTTTTATCTTTAACTTTTTGTTATTCATCCGTTTCGCATCCTATTTCATTCTTTTATAAAATACAATAATACCACATTTTCATTATCTTATCAATAAACTAAATCTATTTGAGGCATTTGCAAATGCGGCCGCAGCCTCTTCCTGACCCATTTTATAGGTCTCTCCAGATGATGGATTTACAAGAGTTACATTTGCAAAATCATATCCTTTTATTACTACATATTCTGTGTCTGATGTCATCGCCATCACTGGATTATCGTGGCTTATAAAATACAGTGCCTCCTGAAGGTTAATTCCAGTCATATCTTTTGAAATCATAGAAGGTATATTTTCCATATTCAAGTTAAGTGAAGATATCTCATAGGTCTTAGGTTTCTCTGTTCTGGCGTAAAAATAATCTCCATTTTCCCCTATTGCAACTCCGGCAGCTTCATCTGCCATAGCTACCGCCTGTGCAGGATATTTTGTTACCTGTGTTAATCTTCCTTTTGTATATACATAATAATTTTCTGAGTCAGATAATAGTTCATGCATATTAAGGGCATTTGTATTTGTAAATGTAATATCTTTTGGATAAACATTCTTTAACTGTTTTGATGTTGTCACTTTCTTTGCAAACGTTATTGTATGCTCCTGTTTTTTACTCTCTGTAGTTATTATCTTAGAAGCAGCTACTGACGATTCCTGTTCCTCATTTCCAAAAATCTGATAATCATCAGCTTTCGCAAATCCTGCACCGCCATCTTCTCTGACAAATCGCGATACATTTATCATATTGTTCTCTATGGTTGCATTAGAAAAATAGTATCCATCTTTTTGATAGTCTTTTTGTTCATTACCATCTTCGTCTAATATAACCAGCCTGTTCATAGCATATTTTGTTGTTGCTCCGGAAATAATATCCTCAGCCTCAGATATTCCATAAGCAAAATCATTTCCTATGAATCCCACAACATTAATCTTCTTGCCGCTCTCTGCATTAATTTCACTCTTCTTGCCTGTATCAAGATTGAGAATATTAATTTTAGTATTATCAGATGATTCATCTTCCCATGCTATAAGACTACTGCTCTCATTTGAGGCAAAATGATTTGCCTCTGCATCCGTTACTATAGATACATATTCACTTCCCGAAAGCTCAACCGAATACACGTTATCACTTAACATTATATACATTATATCTTTATCGTTTACATAGAACATTCTGCCCATCATCTGTTTTAATATTCCATACTGTCTAGCAAATGGTATAAATATCTTTTCATTAATTACATTTTTTTCAGCATCATAATTGTAGAGACTCACCCCTACCATGCCCTCATGCTCTCCTCTGTTCATATATCCACAGACAATGAATTTTACATTTCCCTTGTCATCAGCAGAAACTATGTGGACATCCGAATCGGTGTTATTGTCTCTCTTATCATCATCTTCAGGACTTTCAAAGGCAAAAAGCGATTTTAATTTGTTATTCTTGATATCCATAAGCCACAAACCATTTTTCTTTGCAAAAGCAATATATTTGCCGGATTCACTGGCCTTAAACTCGTTATTAGAATTTTCTGAAATTCCCAGATTAACTCTTGAAGTTGATACGTTACTCATATCAAATATCTGGTTTGTTGTCCTGTCATAATCCAAAAGATACATATTTCCAGAATCACACTTAATTCTGAAATATTCTTTAACATCATAATAGTCATATTCTTTTGCATCATTTAATGCTTTTATCTTATAAGACAACTGAAAACATCCAATATTTCCAAGAATTTCTTTTACTGAAACAATTGGAGTAGTGACCTTTTCTGGTTTTAAGTTATCCCATGTTATCATTGTATATGTGGAATTAATATTAACATGTCCAAAATTCGAATTATCCATGGTATCATTTGGCTCTATATACTTGGAGATTTTGTCTGATTCCTTTGCAAATGTAGCATCAGAGAATCCATTGAGGAAATTTACATCATCAACAATATGATTTTCGCCAAGCTGAATAACTCTTGTATAATAATAAACATCTGATGCATGATCTGTGTTCAGATGCAGAACAAATACATATTCTGTATTCATATCAATCATATCCTGAAATGTTAAAGATATATCTGTATAATCACCTTTAGCTTTTATCATAGATGAGTCTACTGTTGTATTCTCAATAAGTCTCTCACAGTCCAAACTTCTAAGTTCAAAACTTGCACCCATAATGTAATTATTATAATTTTTAACATGAATCGTTAGATTTCTGCTGCCACAAATCGGAGTAATTGTATCTCTCATATACTTTGCCTCCATCTGTGACTTATATCCAAACAGCTCATTTATCTCCATAGTTTCGTCGCTATTTCCTGTAGATCCATAAAGCGTAACTGTTGGAAGTGTGGGTTCTCCCATTATAATTTCTGTTTTATTCTCCTTTTCTCTGCCAAGCAGAATCCCCACCGCCGTCACAGCCAGAAACAGGAGTAATAATATTAATATTTTGCTTACTGTAGCTTTCATGTCAAATCATCTCCATTTACAACTGCTATTTTATGTTAATAACATCTTCTGTATATGCTCTTAATATTTCTCCAACACTCCAGGCCTGAGCATATGTTCCTCTGGAAATATTTGGCTCATTCCCATCAAATATTTCCGCTATCTGTCCGATACATCCATCATTTAAATGATCCTTTAGTGGCATAATAAGATTTTTAGCATACTCTCTTACATATTCCCTGTCCTTATTATCCCTGTTTACCTTTACGTATGCGCTTATTAGTGCTCCGAGAGGAAATGCCCAGGCTGTTCCCTGATGATAAGCGCCATCTCTGTCATGAAGTTTTCCCTTATAATAAGGCTTGTATTCCGAATTATCTTTATCAAGTGTTCTAAGTCCATATGTTGCATACAAATCATCAATCACTCTGTTTACGATATTCTTTTCCTTTTCAAGATCTAGTATTCCAAACGGAAGTGATACCGCATATACCTGATTAGGTCTTATTTTATCATCTTTTTCCGTATCAGAGATTACATCATAAAGACATTTTTTATCCTTGTTATAGAATTTTTCCGCAAAGCTTGTCCTTGTTTTCTCGGCCATCTCTCCGTACTCTTTACATGTTCTGCCATATTTACTTTTTTTGCCAAACTTAGCACTCAGCTCTTCCATTATTTTAAGAGCATTGTACCAAAGGGCGTTTATTTCTACTGGTTTACCATGTCTTGGCGTCACAACCCATGTTCCCACTCTTACATCCATCCATGTCACCTGGTCATACCCGTCACCAGCACAAATAAGTCCATCTTTATCCATGTAAATAGAAAAATCAGTTCCATGTTCATAGAAATAAATGATTTCCTCTAGTTTCTCATATATTTCTTTCTCAACAAAATCATAATCTTCTCTGCTCCCTGTATATTTCAGATACTGATAAACTGCATAAAAATACCACATTGAACCATCCGCAGTATTATATATTGGGTCTAACCCCTCATCTGGAAACATATTTGGGACAAGACCGTTTTTGACATACATTGCAAAAGATTTAAGTATTCCCCTGGCATCTTCAAACCTCTTTGTAGACAGGGTAAGTCCGGTAAATGCAATCATAGTGTCCCTGCCCCAGTCTGTAAACCATGGATATCCTGCAAGAATTGTTTTTTTGCCTGTAGATTCTCTGTTTACAATAAACTGATCTGCAGCCTTAACAAGAGTATCTGCAAATTCATCATTATACTCTGCTGTTTTTACAAGATTCCTGATTCTGTCTGTCTCATTTTCTATTGTCTTAAATGCATCTTTACAGAATTTCTTCTCCGTACTACATACAAAGGAAACCTTTTTGTGTTCAAAAGGCTTGATTTTAATTTTGATTTCATATGGAGTATAACTGTTTATTACTGCGTCTCCCCCAGTCTTCACCTCTGTCTGGAGAATTGCATCTACATCAAACTTTTCTTCACTCTTTTTAAATTTTCCATCACTGCAGTACACGCTTATGTTTACATCTTTATTCTTCTTTGGAACCAGCTTTAATGTCTTGCTATTTTCAAATTCCTCTTTGAATTTAAATTCATTGTCTTTCAATCTCAGATTGTGATCCCTGAATGTGAGCATAGGTCTTATAATAAATTCTGCAGGTTTATCCCCATTCATTATGTCATATCCTATACAAACTGTATTTTTTTCCCATTCCATTGCAATTGTTTTTGTAACAAAAAATCCCTCTGCCTGGTATTTAAAATGTGGCAGTTCATCATAGGAAAAACTCTGCAGATATCTCTGTCCCTCATCATTCCATCCTCCAGCTCTCATATTAGTAGCAAAAGAATAGTTCCTGTCTCCAATATTTACTTCCTCATCTGTCTTGTCCAGTATGGCATATCTCATTACAGGAGCATGAAGGCTCGCCACAAGATATGCATGATGTTTTCTCGACCTTGCATTAATTATTGTGCTTCCGCCATATCCTCCTATACCATTTGTGATAACCCACTCTCTCTCAACACCATCTTCTATTTTCTTGTAAAAACCTTTTCCAAATATCATATGCTATCCTTTCCGATCACTCATCCTGTGCTAATTTTACTTCTTTCTCTTCTCTTTTTTTCTCTCTTAGTTCCCTAAAAAAGCTTTTAAGCATATTGCTGCACTCTTCTTCTAAAATTCCATTTTCAATAATTACCTTGTGATTAAATTTCTCAACCTGTAAAAGATTCAACACAGATCCTGCACATCCCGCTTTAGGATTCATGCACCCTATATATACTTTTTTTATTCTAGACTGAACTATAGCCCCTGAACACATCTGACATGGTTCAAGAGTAATATACATTTCACAGTCATCTAGTCTCCAGTCTCCCAGTTTCCTGCTTGCCTTTCTTATTGCATTTAATTCAGCATGGGAGAGTGTATTTTTATCTGTATTTCTTCTGTTATATCCTCTGGCTATTACTTTGTCCTGAAATACAATCACACATCCAATTGGGACTTCATCAATTTTCCATGCTTTCTTTGCCTGTGCTATGGCCATCTTCATGTATTTTTCTTCTCTCTCCATCAGGTACTCCTTTCCAGGTCATCATGCACGCACATATTATTAATTTGCTCATTTTATACTACAAGTATAGAAACCAGTATCCCCTATTACCGTTTTCATCTCTATTTTCAAATCTGCTAAAACCATATATTTTGGCCATAGACTGCTCTTTATTATTTTTGCTTCCTGGCGCAAGTATTGCATAAGATCTATCGCTTTCCTTCAAGAGTAGTATGTATCCATAGTTATAAAATGAATGAAGCAAAAAACTGTTACTTCCAAGATGCCAGTACTTTCTTGGCAGATACGATATATCATGTGGAGTTATCTTGATGCACTCCCCTTTTATTCCAGCATTTCTGACCATAGGATAACATCTTGTAAGCATAGCATAATAATCAGCAATTTCTGGTTCTCTTCTAAAATCCGAATCTTTGGTCAGATTTTCTGTCATCTCTTTGCCAATATCCTCCACGCCTGAATCTTGTTTATCACTTTCCTTTTTGTTATCCTCTTCTTCCTCATCTTTACCTGAAGACATTTCATTTTCATCAAGGATATCCATCAGTTCTCTTTTTTCATCTTCTGAACTATTGGCAGCTTTTAGTTCCGTCTTGTTCTCTATATTTTCTTCATTTACAATAAATTTTTTAACATCTATTGCTATGTCTTTCCACTCCGAACCATATACAATATCAACCATATTTTTACACCGTACATAAGTCTCTGTGCATATAAAAATACCGTCAATCTCATCTATTTCCATCCCTGAATCGCAGATATTTTTTGAATCAACTTGTGCCTTAAATACACTGGCAGCTTTCGATATCTCTATGTTGCCAATTTTAATCTTTCTAAATTCATTATCCATCTGCCTGTAAAGAAACACGATAAGTGTATTGTCTGATGAGTCGCCCATTAATATATCATCTATTCTCAGAGAAATATTAATCTTACATATGCCATCTCTGGATTCAACCTTTGCAAATCCAGAATTTTTGGACTTAATTCCCTTCTCATACGAATAAATATATGAAATAAATCTTTTATAATCTCCCATAATGCCTCCCATAGTATAAGATATTACAATCTATGCGAAACATTATATATTTATTCTATTTTTCAGATAGCAGGTCTGAAAGTTCTCCAAATTCGGAAAGAGATAATCTCTCTCCCCTTATATTCTCATCAAGTCCCATTTCCTTAAGCGCCTCTGCTACTCTGTCCTTTGTAATATTAAGTTCTTTAAAATTCCCAATTCCATTTACAAGGGTTTTTCTTCTCTGAAGAAATGATGCCTTTATTAATTTAAATAAAAGTTCTTTGTCAGCCACTTTAACCTTTGGCTCAACATCTTTTGTCATTCTGATTACTGCGGAACTTACATTTGGTCTTGGCATAAAACAATTAGGAGGTACATTTGCCACTATTTCAGGTGTTGAATAGAAATTAACAGCAAGAGTAAGTGCTCCATAGTCCTTTGTTCCAGGTTTTGAAACTATCCTCTCAGCAACTTCCTTCTGAATCATTACCGTTATGTTGTCGATATTTACGTCATTTTCAAAAAGCGACATAATAATTGGTGTAGTAATATAATAAGGAAGATTGGCTACAACCTTTATTGGTCTGTTTCCACACTCTTCCTCAACTAATTTATTTATATTAACTTTTAGAATATCTTCATTGATTATTGTAACATTATCATACTCACTGAGAGTATCATTTAAAATTGGTATTAATGTATTATCTATCTCTACTGCAAATACTTTAGACGCACTTTCACAAAGGTACTGAGTCATGGTACCAATTCCAGGTCCAATCTCTAACACCACATCATCTTTTGTTATATGCGCCTCTCTGATTATTTTTTCAAGTACATGTGTATCTATCAGAAAGTTCTGTCCGAATCTTTTCTGAAAATTAAAATTATATTTCTGTAACACTTCAATAGTGTTTTTTGGTATTCCAAGGTATGCCATATATTTTACTCCATAATACGATATAATAAACGGGCATTTTCAAATGTCCTGTCTATAACTTCCTTGTCACTGATTCCCTTAATCCTAGCAATCTCTGCTGCCACATAAGGGAGATTAAGAGATGAATTCCTCTTTCCCCTGTTTGGCTCTGGTGAAAGATAAGGACAGTCGGTCTCAAGAACGATTCTGTCCAATGGAATCTGTTCAACTGTCTCTTTTAGTTTCTTTCCATTCTTAAATGTAACCACACCGCCAACTCCGATATAGAATCCCATCTTCACATATTCCTTAGCCATCTCCTGACTATATGAATAACAGTGTATAACTCCGCTCAATCTGCCTGCGTACTGTTTCATAATATCAAAAGTCTCTGCTGCGGCATCTCTGCTGTGAATGATTACTGGCATATTTAACTCTGCCGCAAGATCAAGTTGTCTAAGAAACCATTTCTTCTGAATATCTTTATCTGGTTCCAAATAGTGATATTCAAGTCCAATTTCACCTATTGCAACTGTCTTATCCCTTTTACACCAGTTCATTAGCGTCTCCATGTCACCTTCTGTCAAATTTCCAGTATCATTTGGATGAACGCCCACTGCTGCATAGATAAAATCATATTTTTCTGAAAGTCTCACACTTTCAGCTGAGGATTCCATACTGGCTCCTACATTTACTATATTTGCGATTCCATTTTCATTCATTGATGACAACAGGGTATCCCTGTCGCCATCAAAAGCCTCATCATCATAATGTGCATGTGTATCAAAAATCATAACTGCTCCTTATAATTAGCAGATTTCTGATCCACTGATAATATCTTTATCAAGTGTGAGAACTGACATATTTCCATCGTCATCTGCTGCTGCAAGAATCATACCTTCTGAAAGAAGTCCACATAATTTTGCTGGTTTAAGATTTGTAATAACTGCAACCTTCTTTCCAACCATTTCTTCAGGAGTGTAATGAAGTGATATTCCTGATACTATCTGTCTTACTTCATCACCTACTCTTATCTGTGAGCAGAGAAGTTTCTTTGCTTTTTTAACTTTTTCACATTTTAATACTTCACCAACCTGAATCTGGACTTTATCAAAATCCTCTAATGTTATCTCAGGTTTTTTCTCAACCTTTGGATATTCAGGTACACCTGCCTCAGCTTTCTGGGCAGCCTTTATTTCCTCAACTCTCTCCATAACTTTATCTGCGTCAAGTCTTGCAAATAACATCTCGGGTTTCTCTATTACCTTTGTGCCATCAGCATATAAACCAAATGTGTCAAGACTGTCAATATCTCTGAGTGTTGTATTTAACTGTGCAGCTATTTTATCAGTTGTCTCAGGCATAAATGACGCAAGAAGTGAGGCTCCAATTGTTATGCTCTCTGTAAGGTTGTAGAGAACTGTCATAAGTCTGTCATTATTAGCCTCATCTTTTGCAAGAATCCAAGGTGTTGTCTCATCAATATATTTATTACATCTCTTAAACAGATTAAAGATTGTTGTAAGAGCATCTGCAACCCTTAAATTATCCATTTTTTCTGTTGCCGTTTTAACTGTCTCAAGAGCTAAATTTTTAAGTTCTTCATCCCATGGGTCAGGATTGACATTCTTATTAGATAAAACTCCATCGAAATATTTATTTGTCATTGATATTGTACGATTCACAAGATTTCCAAGTACATTAGCAAGATCTGAATTGTATCTCTCAATCATTGTATCCCATCCAACTATTCCGTCACTCTCAAATGGCATCTCATGAATAAAGAAATATCTGACTGCATCTACTCCAAATAAATCGACTGCGTCATCTGCATAAATCACATTTCCCTTAGATTTACTCATTTTTCCATCAGACTGGAGAAGCCATGGATGTCCAAATACCTGCTCTGGAAGCGGAATATCAAGTGCCATAAGCATAATTGGCCAGTATATTGTGTGGAATCTCAAAATATCTTTTCCAATCAGATGTAAATTAGCTGGCCAGTATTTATTATATAAGTCTCCGTGGTTTCCATCTGCATCATATCCAAGTCCTGTTATATAGTTTGATAATGCATCAATCCATACATATACAACATGCTTATCATCAAATGTCACTGGAATTCCCCACTTAAACGATGTTCTCGATACGCAGAGATCCTGAAGTCCTTTATTAATGAAGTTATTAAGCATCTCATTCTTACGTGCCTCTGGCTGTATAAACTGTGGATGCTCATTTATATACTCTTTTAATCTGTCCTGATACTTAGACAATTTAAGGAAGTATGCCTCCTCTTTTGCAGGTTGTACTTCTCTTCCACAGTCTGGACATTTTCCATCAACTAACTGTGAGCTTGTAAAGAAAGATTCACATGGTGTACAGTACATACCTTCGTATGTTCCCTTGTAGATATCTCCCTGATCGTAAAGTTTCTTAAAAATCTTCTGAACCTGTTTTTCATGATCCTCGTCTGTTGTTCTGATAAATCTGTCATAAGAAGTATTCATAATATCCCAGAGTCTTTTAATCTCTGCAGATACATTATCTACATATTCCTTTGGAGATATTCCTGCTTCCTCTGCCTTTAATTCTATTTTCTGTCCATGCTCATCAGTTCCTGTCTGAAATCTTACATCATAGCCCTGAAATCTTTTATATCTAGCTATTGCATCTGCAAGAACCACTTCATATGTATTACCAATATGAGGTTTTCCTGATGCGTAAGCTATTGCTGTTGTTATATAATATGGTTTATTTTTACAATTATTGCACATATAATCCATCTCCTTTTCTTAGTATGAAAGCAAATATGTTATATCATACCTTGTATTCACTGTTTTTTCAAGCTTTCTTATTGTATTATCTAAAGCTCTTTACCCAGTTAACCAGCGAATCGTGATATACATTATCCGTTACTGTTTTCTTCATCTGGTCAGTTACAGGTCCATTTGCCGCCATTTTTTCAAGAATTGAAAGCTGTAATTCTTCAACTGTCATTTCTTCATATGACACCCCTGGTCTCACATGCTCTGGAAGTTTTGGCTGTGCCTGTGCAGTTTTTTCTTCTTCCTTTTTAACTGCTTCCTTAACTTCTTTATACTCAACGGGTTTGTAATCCCCTGTTTCACCATTTACAGGGATCAGAATATCTCCGTAATTTGCCCTTATAAGAAAGTTAACCATTCCGTTTTCTGCTTTTATTCTCTCTCCTGATAATACGCACAAATATTCTGAGACACCATCTGCTGGAAGATTAAACCATGAATCATTATCATCATTATTTACTGCTACTATAACATTTTCATTTTCAAGTCTTCTTGAAAATGCATACTGTCTGTTAGTTAATTTGAGTTCTCTGAATCCACCATAAGAAAGCGCTAATACATTCTGTCTTACTTTTCCAAGTGCTGCAATTACCTTAGTTACAACATTAGAATCAACTGCATCCTTAAAGTCTTCAAGGTTTAATGCTGGTCTTAAGGAAGCATCAGAACTTCTTTCTTTTCTGCCCTCTATGCCAAACTCTGAACCATAGTAAATAGATGGAACTCCAGGAAGTGTATACATCAAAATATGAACTGGTATCATATGGGCCTTATTGGAAAGTTTTGTGTATATTCTCTCCACATCATGATTGTCCGCAAAATTATAAAGTCTGAGTCCAAGTGGATTGTTTCCAGCCATGTCATAAAGTCTTCTCACTGTATGAGCAATTTCAAAATAATTATGCTCATTGTGTCCCGAATAGAGAGCTTTATGAAGTGTATAATTTGTAACAGCGTGAAGAGTTTCACCATTTACCCATCTTGTATAATCACCATGTATAACCTCTCCCATAAGCCAGAAATCTGGTTTCACTTCATTTGCCACATGTCTCATTGCTTTCATATAGTCAAAATCAAGAACGTCTGCAGCATCAAGTCTTATACCATCCACGTCAAATTCGCTTACCCAGTATCTGATAACATCACAAATATAATCTCTGACCTCTGGATTTCTCTGGTTAAGTTTAACTAAAAGATTATATCCTCCCCAGTTTTCATACGAAAATCCGTCGTTGTATTCATTGTTCCCCCAGAAATTTATATTACAGTACCATCCGGTGTATCTTGAATTCTCCCTGTTTTTCTTGATATCCTGAAAAGCAAAGAAATCACGTCCTGTGTGATTGAACACACCATCAAATACTACTTTTACACCTCTGTCATGACATTCCTTTACGAAATTCTTAAGATCCTCATTTGTTCCCAGTCTTGAATCTAATTTTTTATAATCAGTTGTCTCATATCCGTGTCCCACAGATTCAAAAAGTGGTCCTATATATAAAGCATTACATCCTATTTCCTTAATATGATCAATCCATGGAATCAGGGTATTAAGTCTGTGAACAGGCTCCCCGTAATTATTTTCTGCGGGTGCCCCTGTAAGTCCAAGTGGATAAATGTGATAAAACACAGCTTCATCGTACCAAGCCATTATATGTTCCTCCTAATCGTTATTTCTATAGTTCATTTTAGCCCTTGGGGGCATTATTTTCAACTCATAAATCCCACTAACATTGTAATTATTTCCGTAACCACTACCCCAAACCAAACTCCATCGATACCAAAAATTGTAAATAGCAGTATCATAACTGGAATAACGAGAACTATCCCCCTTAAAAGTGCAATTATCTGGGCCATTTTCTCCCTGCCAATAGCTGCATAATAAATTGACATCATAATATTAATTCCCATGAATAGCGTTGCCGCAAAATAAATTTTCAGTCCAAATACAGCCTGTTTCTGAAGAGAAATATTCTTTTCACTGTTAAAAATAGCCGCTATTTCATTTGCAAACAGAAATATCCCTGAACTTATAATTGCAGAAATTACAAATACGTTAATTATCCCATATTTCCGAAATATTTTTGCTTCCTTTTCCCCATGATTTCCATAGGAGGAGCTTGCAAGTGGCTGTATACCCTGTGCAAGTCCCGTAAAAACCGCTATCACCACAAGGGATATATTTGCCACAATTCCATATGCTGCTACTGCAGTATTTCCACCACCCTTTAACATCAGAAAATTAAATACAATCATCACAATCCCTGCAGACATCTCCGTGATAAGACTTCCTGCCCCCAGGGAAATAATTTTTAGAGAAATGTCTTTTTCTGGTATTTTCCTGACCGTCTTTACCTGTCTTCTTCTAGGGTTCATAAAATGTGTCATCATTGTAATAATTCCAACAACCGGGGAACACCCAGTTGCCAGCACCGCACCAAATATCCCCAGTTTCATTGGGAAGATAAAGATATAGTCAAACACAATATTAAATAAGCTTCCTAAGGCCATGGCAACCATCGCAAGTCCAGGTCTTCCATCATTTCTGCCAAAGCATATAAGAATATTAATTATTAAAAATGCTGGTGAAAACAGTAAAATCATCCTTATATAGATTGTGGTCATTCTTCCAACGGTTCCTGATGCCCCAAGAAGACTTGCAATTTTCCCCGGAAATAAAATACCTATCACCATGAATATGACCGCCGTTACCACAGCCATAGAAATGGAATTTGTAAATATTTTATCCCCTTCATTTTTACTCTGGTATTTTTTTAGAGAATAAAGGCTACCACCGCCAATGCTGAACATAAGTCCTGTTCCATTAATAAAATTGTATACAGGAATTGCAAAATTCAGTGCAGCGAGACCCTTAGTTCCCATTCCCTTTGATACAAAAAAAGTATCGGCAAGTATATATAACGAAAGACCCAGCATTCCAAGAATATTAAGGGTCGTATATTTTAGGTAACTCTTTAATCTTATATCCATAATTTCTCCTGATTTAAAAATAAAAAGCATGGAATATATCTTCTAAGGCCTAATGATATATTTCATGCGATTTCCCCGGCGGGAATTTTTCATATTTTAACATTGCAAATTTTATTTTTCAACAAAAAATCAAAAATAAATGATAAATCATGTGCATTGAAGCCTATTTTATGGTATAAAGATAACAAATATTATCAGAGGTGGTTAAATGACTAGAGACGAATTTAGAAAACTTTGTGAATCAGGTCTTGTATTTTTAGACGGTGCCACAGGTACTAATCTCCAGAAAATGGGCATGCCGATAGGTGTTTGTCCCGAAAGCTGGATTATAGAAAATCCCGATACAATAAAAAAACTTCAGTCCGATTTTGTAGATGCGGGAACAAACATTGTTTATGCTCCTACATTTACAGGTAACAGGCTAAAACTTTCCGAATATGGTTTGGAAGACAGATTAGATGAAATAAATTCATCATTAGTTGCCCTCTCAAAGGAAGCCGTAAACGGCAGAGCTTATGTTGCCGGCGACATGACCATGACCGGTCATCAGATTGCTCCAATGGGAGATTTGCAGTTTGAGGAGCTTGTAGACATATACAAAGAACAGGCTATTTCTCTTTATAATGCTGGTGTTGATTTATTTGTCGTTGAGACAATGATGAGCATCCAAGAAACAAGAGCCGCAGTCATTGCCATCAGGGAGGTATGCGATCTTCCAATAATGGCAACTCTCACATTCGAAGCAGATGGAAGAACTCTCTTTGGTACCCCTGCAAGAAATGTCCCTGTTATCTTACAGGGCCTTGGTGTTGATGCTATCGGTTTGAACTGTTCTACTGGTCCTGACACAATGACGGATATTGTAAAAGAATTGTATTCTTACTCTAACATTCCAGTCATAGCCAAACCAAATGCAGGCCTTCCTGAAATAGAAAACGACGAAACTGTATACAAAATGACTCCAGATGACTTTGCAATTTCTTGCAAGAATCTAGTTAACGAAGGTGTAAGAATCATTGGAGGATGCTGCGGAACTACCCCTGCGCATATAGAGGCACTCATTAATGTTCTGAAAGACGTCACTCCAAAACCAGTATTAAAAGAAAAACGAAGAATCATATGTTCAGAGCGAGACTCTGCAGAAATCAGTGTCGGAAATGATTTCTTTGTAATTGGCGAGCGAATTAATCCAACAGGAAAAAAGAAACTTCAAGCCCAGTTAATTGACGGTGATTTTGAACTTGTACGTGAAATGGCAAGAGATCAGGAAGCTCTGGGTGCCAGAGTATTAGATGTAAATGTAGGCATGGGCGGAATAGATGAAAAGGAAACAATGTTAAAAGTTATTGATGAAGTAACACAGGTAACAAATCTTCCCCTCTGTATTGACTCGAGTTTCCCTGAAGTTATAGAAGCAGCCTTAAGAATATACCCTGGACGTGCACTTATTAACTCAATCTCATATGAAAGTGCAAAATTCGAGAGACTTTTGGAAGTTGCAAAAAAATACGGAGCAATGTTTATCTTCCTTCCTGTTTCTGACAGTGGAATACCTGCTTCAAACGAAGAAAAACATGGTATTGTGAAAGAAGCCATTAAAACTGCAAAAGAATTTGGTTTTTCCAAAGAAGATATTGTGGTAGATGCACTGGTTGCAACTGTAGGTGCAGATAAAGCATCAGCTCTGTCATGTATGGATACTTTTAAATTCTGTGTATCCAATGATTTGGCATCAGTGTGCGGTCTGTCAAATATTTCCTTTGGTCTTCCAGAAAGAAGCTTTATTAACTCTACTTTCCTCACCATGGGAATTGCCAGCGGACTCACAATGGCAATTGCAAATCCATCCCAGGATCTGCTTATGAATACTGCATTTGCAGCTAATTTGCTTCTTAACAGACACGAAAGTGACATTGCATACATTAAGAGAATGCAGTTCTACAGCAAGCGAAAAGAAACCATTGCAAGCACCGCTCCTAAGAAAGCATCAACTGCAGGTACAGATACCAATAAAAATACAGGTAATGATTCCCATGATAAAGAGACAAATAGCAGTGCTGTCTTCAATGCAGTGTTAAATGGGGACAAAAACCAGATTGTAAATCTCGTAAAGGAAGAAATGTCATCTGGACTATCTGCCAAGGAAATATTAGATAACAATCTTATCGGTGCAATTAACGAAGTAGGAGACTTATTTGACAAGAAAAAATATTTTCTCCCACAGCTAATTGCCAGTGCTGGCGCAATGGAGACTGCCATAGCTTATCTCGAACCATTCTTAGGATGTGCCAGTGAAAATGAAGACGCCCCAGTAATTGTTATAGCAACAGTTGAAGGCGATGTTCACGATATTGGCAAAAATCTTGTTGCTCTAATGCTTAGAAATTATGGGTATAAAGTAATAGATCTTGGAAAAAATGTAGACAGTGAGGATATCATCGACTGTGCCATGAAGGAAAATGCAAAAGTAATTGCACTTTCTGCCCTCATGACAACAACAATGATGAACATGAAAAAAGTTATTGCTCTGGCAAAAGACAAAAACTGCACATCTAAAATCATAGTAGGCGGTGCCGCAGTAACAGAAGGTTTTGCAAACGAGATTGGTGCCGCTGGATATTCTACTGATGCAGCTGACTGTGTAAATCTTGTCAAAAAACTTCTGGCAGAATAATCATTTTAGGAGGAAAACAGATGTATAAAGCAGCAATATTTGATATGGATGGAACAATTTTAGATACTTTATCTGATTTATGTAATGCGATAAACTACTCATTTGAAAAAGCTGGTCATAAACACGATTTTACTATAGATGAAACAAAGACCTTATTCGGAAGCGGTGTTGACGTGGCTATAAAAAGAGGTCTTGCAATGGAAATGGGATTTACAGAAGACGATCTGCTCTCTATTGGAACAGACCACGAATGCAGCAAAATAAAAACTGATTCTTCTGAGTTATCTAAAATAAAAGCTATTTACAAACCATACTATGAAGAAAATTGTGCAATAAAGACAGGTCCATTTCCTGGCATAAACAATGTTGTGGAGAACCTTAGAAAAGCAGGTATAAAAACTGCAGTAGTATCCAATAAACCTAATGAAGCAGTACTTAAGCTCTGCGAAACTCATTTCAAAAATCTTTTTGACGTGTCAATCGGTGAGATGGAAGGCGTTGCAAGAAAGCCAGCAAAGGATATGACATTAAAAGCTATTGAATCATTAAACGTTTCAGAATCTGAAACAGTTTACATTGGTGATTCTGAAATCGATATCCTGACTGCAAAAAATGCTGGTCTTAACTGTATATGTGTAGACTGGGGATTCCGAAGCAGTGATTTCCTCATAAGGAATAATGCCACAGTAATCGTATCTGATGCAATGGAATTATTTAACGAGATAACAAAATAATTTTTTAGAATATTGATATTAATATGACCACAGTCCTAATCTAATAATCAACCTGACTGTGGTCTATTTTTTCATCATATACACAAAAAATGAGCAGCTATGTATTTCGTTTACATAGCTGCTCGAGGGGAGTATAAATAATTAATAAGGGGTTATAAGGGAAAGGAACATTTGAAGGGTTATTCCTTTCCATAACAAGATTGTACAATATAATGTCGAATTATGCAAGTGTTATTTTATAAAAAAATAGTGAATTTTATTTTGATGTAACTATTAACGAAATATGATACAATATATACATAGTTTTTGAGCTTATTTAACAAAGGAGAATTTAATATGGGGATTTTTAGTGACCGTCTTGAAAATGCCATAAAAAACAACTACATAAAAATTTACTACCAGCCAGTTGTCCGTACGCTATCCGGTAAACTTTGCGGCTTTGTAGCTCTCGCCAGATGGGATGATCCTGAGTTTGGAATTATAGGACCTGATTTATTTATACCCGAACTCGAACAGAATAAAATAATTCACAAACTGGACTGTTATGTCATAGATGAGATCTGCAGAAATTACAAAGTTCAGTCAGAGAATGGTTTCTCTATGGTACCCGTATCATTTAATCTGTCCAGACTGGACTTTACCTTATGTGATATTTTTTCTTTTATTGAAGACACTATCAAAAAATACAATGTTCCAAGAGACTTGTTTATAATAGAAATCACTGAAACCATGCTTCAAAAAGATGATTATCACATCAATCGTTGATATGGCAAAAAAATTGGAATAGGTACATTAGCTGAAGGGGTAGAAAATGCAGAACAGCTCAAGTTTCTATCAGATATTGGTTGTGAAAAAGTTCAAGGATTCTTCTATGGCAAACCTCTGACTTTTGAAAATGCACTTAAAAACTGCCACGCAAAATTACTCTCAATAGAAGCCAGAGCTGAATCCAAATTTTACCGCGATGCCGGAAGAATAAATCTTATTACCGACAGACCTTTAGGAATTCTGCTCATGGACAAAGGATATATGGAGTGGAAATATTTAAACGATGGTAATCTGGAAGTGATTAAATCACTTGGCACAAGGGGAATTACCGAGTCAAGTCTTAATCTCAACAAAGAGGACTCTCCTCTTTACTATATGTATAGAAATATGGCCAAGAAGGTCATCGAGAGCCAGAAAGAAGAAGTATTTACTTATATAGACAAAGATGTTTATGTAAAGGTAACGGCACATCTAGTGTCTACTTTTAAAGAAAAATATTTATTTTGTGTATCATTAGACACCTTAGAGCTGGATTCCGATACCGCAAGGCAAAATCATATTGATAAATATGTCCGTGATGCAATAAAGATTAATGATGTTATCCAGGTAATTAATATTAAAGAAGACTGGTGTGATATCATCATGACCTCCAAAATTTTTTCCGATAATAGTTGTGTCAGATATTATGGAATTCAAAAAAATCTGGATTTTTCAGCGTCCACACTATTATATGAGGAGGACCGCGACAGATATCTATCATTTTTTGATATAGAAACACTCTGTGACAGAATTCGAACATCAGGAAAAGGATATATAAGTAATTCCTTCCGCATTATGAATCGTCAGAATGGAAATTATGAAAAGAAAACTATAAATATCATTTCCATTCCAAGAACTAACAATAATACTTTTCTAATTCTTATAAAAGATTTAGAAGAATCGCCATTTTTAAATGGTAATGCTGAAAACGAAAATAATTTATCTGGCTCCGATATTCCTTTTGGATTATCATACAAGGATATCTGGGAATCCTTAAAAAATCATCCTAATATTATGTGGTTTTTCAAGGACAGAAATAGGAAATTTACAAAGGCAAGTACTAATTTTCTAAAATATTATAACATTGATTCTGAGGATATTCTTATTGGGAAAACAGACGAGGACATGGGATGGCACACAGATAATATCCCTTATCTTCAGGATGAAAAGGATGTATTAAACTCTGGCCGATGTGTAATAAATTCACCTGGTTCATGTATCATAAATGGTGTAAATCATTTTATTTATGCAACAAAGTTTCCTGTTTATCACAATGGAAAAATCACTGGTCTATTTGGATATTTCTTTGATGGTGATGACGAGAATTACTCCCCATTAAAATTAGAGTCCTGTAAACTAATTGATAAAGTCACAGGATTATCCAACGATATTGGTTTCTTTACCAATCTTGTAACTTTCGAAGAATCAAGGCAAAAAAACAAGGATGAATACTACGTCGCATTGCTCGTTATAGATGAATATAATCGCATCCTTAACACTTATGGAAAAGAAGTATCAGAAAAACTGCTTATGAAAATTGCTGACATTCTGAGAAAACACATAGGGATAAATGGTGTGATTTCAAGATTTATTTCTGGTAGATTTATAATAATTCAAAAATTTGCAAATTCCGAAAATCTGCAAAACACTCTGCATAAAATTTCTGAGGATATACACACTATACATGATATTGACGGATTTCCATGCACCGTTTTTGCTAAGTACGGCATTGCCATGGGAAGCGAAACCGACAGTATTACTAATCTGTCACAAATTTTAAATGATCGTCTTGCAGACAGCAATCCTGAATCCATAAATACTAGTATCAAGAATGCTATACCGTACAATGAAAGACTGTTTTTTGATAAAGAAAAATTTGATAACATGAATGATATTGTTTACATTGCTGATCCTGATGACCATACATTGGTATATGCCAATAAATTATGTCGAAAGACATTCGGGATAGGCGAAGATGAGTCACTTTGCGGGCGTAAATGCTACCATGTTTTCAGAAAACAAGACTCACCTTGTGATTACTGCACCAACAACATTCTTAAACAGGATAAATTTTATGAATGGAAACTTCATAATGAATTTCTTGGAAAAACATTTTTAATCAGGGATACACTTATACCATGGAATGGCAAAAATTACAGATTTGAGATTGCCACAGATACAACAAAATTTATCGAAACCGAGAAAATGAATCAGAAACTCAAATATTTCGAACAGTTCGAAAATGATGTCATTCACATCGTAATGAGGGAAAGCAACCCTAATGCCGGTCTCCGAAAAATGATTGACAAAATTGGTTTCGGATTTGAATGTGACTGCGCACACTTATTCGAACTCGATGAAAATAGTAAGCAATACAGTAATTCATACTTGTGGACAAAAGATAATTACACCCCGCTTGTAACATATATTAATGATGACCTGATTAACGACACAACTAATTTTATGGTACAAAAACTTATATTAAATCATAGAATTATTGGTTATGTTGTCATTGAGCACCCAAATCCCGACACTCAGGATATAACTAGAAAGATTCTCGACTCACTCTCTCAGTTTATTGTAATTATTATTCAGAATAGGAATACAATGGAAAAGCTTGAGATACAAAGTACAACAGATGGTTTAACTGGTGCCCTCAACAGACGTGCCTTTAACAGCTATAAGAATTACCTTGAAAATCAGACAGATATTGTACTTATTTTCTGTGATATTAACGGTCTTAAGGAGACTAATGACAATCTTGGTCATTTAGCAGGCGACAAGCTAATTAAAGACACTTCCGATGTTCTTACCCAATTCTTCGGAAAAAAGAATGTATTTAGGATGGGAGGAGACGAATTTTTGGCATTTTACAGACTGTCTTCAAAACCAGATCCAGATGAAACTATATCCATACTAAAAGACTCATACAAGGAGAAAAATATCGAGGTGGCTATTGGATATGCATTGCACGAAAACCGTGGAGAAAATATAGAAGAATCTCTTAAAATCGCAGACTTCAAAATGTACCAGGATAAGGATAAAATGAAAAAAGAAAAATCCTGCAAATAATTTTTCATAATTTTAGACATACAACAAGCCCCGTAATATAATTACGGGGCTCTATTTTATAGATTATTCAGGTAATTTAAAATCAAAGAGCAAATCATCTGCTGATAATTTCTTTAATTTGTATGGAACTAGATACTCCACAGGAACATCTAATTTTTTGAATTCTGCTGATTCTGCAACCGACTCAAGGACAATATCTATAATCTCCTGCTTATAATCCTCTATATGCTTAAGGATTTCAGGATAAGCGTATCTCTTAAGAAGTACTTCTACTCTAACTACGTTAAATCCTCTATTGCCATCCTCACTGTCATATCTTGATATCTCAGGTCTGTTGATTGTGACAATCAAATCTCTGATTGCATCCTTATAATCTGGAAGTCTCATAAACTTATATGGATCTTCATCAATGAAATTAAATATTTCATCAAGTGTCATCCCTATACATAACTTTGAACATTTAGTCCAAAAAGTATATGGGTTAACTTTTGATCCCGTAACGTCAGCAATTTTAGTTGCACATTTGTGATAAAATTCCGCACCATAACGCTGATTTTCAAATGTACATCCCTTATCTCCCATCGTCAGTTTTCCATCCATTAGTATGTAAAACTCATTTCTATCGCCATCTTCAATCTGTGCAATAAGGAAACAGTTTTTATCTATAATCTTATTGTACTTATCAAGGGGCATAATAAAATTACTTCTCTTAATTCTTCCGTCGAAAGGAAGTACCTCACCACTTGCCTTTTCTACGGCCCTGTATTCGTTTACATCTTTTCTCTCGCTAAATTTCTTCTCTGTAATGGTAAACATTCTGGCCATACATTCGACATCAGGAACTACGACTACATCTCCAATATTCATAATGCACTAATTCCCTTTCTATATATAGTGGTAGACATTATAACACATTATTTCAATTTTATCCACATTTTGTTCATATTTTTATGATTGTTTATAATAACTTAAGAAATCGCCAAGTTTTCCCATAGCCTCCTGGAGCACTTCTATTCTAGGAAGATATACAACTCTGAAGTGATCTGGCTGACCCCAGTTGAATCCACCTCCATGAATCATAAGAATTTTTTTATCTTTAAGAAGATCAAGTACAAATTTCTCATCATTGACTATTCCAAATTTCTTCGCATCAATCTTAGGGAAAATGTAGAATGCTGCCTTAGGCTTTACTGCTGTAATTCCAGGTATGTCATTTAAAGCCTTGTAAATATATTCTCTCTGCTCATATATTCTTCCGCCTGGAACAATATAGTTAGTTACACTCTGGTAACCTCCAAGTGCAGTCTGTACTATAGACTGTGCTGGAACATTTGAACAAAGTCTCATGTTTGATAACATATTGATTCCCTGGATATAATCTTTTCCAAGTTCTTTATTTCCACTTAATACCATCCATCCGATTCTAAATCCGGCAATCATATGGGATTTTGAAAGTCCACTAAATGTTACGCAGAATAAATCTGGTGCAAGTGAAGCTATTGAAACATGTTCAAGATCGTCCATTACAAGTCTGTCGTATATTTCATCAGAGAAAATCATGAGTTGTTTCTCTCTTGCAAGGTCAACAATCTGCTGTAAAACCTCTCTATTGTAAAGTGCACCTGTAGGGTTATTTGGGTTGATAATAACAATTGCTTTTGTATTATCATTTATTTTCTTTCTCATATCATCAATGTCTGGATACCAGTCACTCTCTTCATCACAGATATAATGAACTGCCTTACCTCCTGCAAGTGTAACACATGCTGTCCAGAGCGGATAATCCGGTGATGGTACAAGTACTTCATCTCCATCGTCAAGAAGTGCCTGCATGCTTAAATTTATTAACTCGCTTACACCGTTTCCTGTATAAATATCCTCTATTGTAACATTTGGAAGGTTTTTGTTCTGGGCATACTGCATAATTGCTTTTCTTGCTGAGAACATACCCTTTGATGCTGAATATCCCTCACAGTCTGTAAGCTGTCTGCTAAGATCATAGATAACTTCATCAGGAGTTCTGAATCCAAATGGTGCTGGATTACCAATGTTAAGCTTTAACACCTGAGTTCCATTGGCTTCCATTCTTGCAGCTTCCTCTACAACAGGTCCTCTTACATCATATAATACATTATTAAGTTTAGTTGATTTTTTAAATTCTCTCATTTTTACTTCTCCTTTTTGTCTATTCAATATATCATTTTCCGATTCTTCTTCGTTTTTATTCTCTGCCTGATTGCTGTTTTCAGTCTCTAAGTCACTGCCGCTCAAATACTCTGTTGTTACTCCGAATAATTCTGACAGGAACTGCATTATATTGTCCCTTGGAATCGTCTTGCCACTGACATACTGGCTCACATGACTTTTTCCTAATTTAATTTTTTTATCCGCCGCCGCATTAACTATATCAATCTGCTTAAGACCTTTTCCTTTCATGCACTTATTTAGTCTCTCGGCAAATAAATTTTTGTCCATTTCGCTCATCTCCTAAAAAGTTCAATTTTAAAATTGAACTTTGGTTCAATTTCTTTCTGTAATTATATACCTGTGTTTCAAAAAGTTCAATATTTATTTTTAAAATATTTTGTAAATAAAAAACGGATGTTTAAGATTATCGACCCTAAACATCCGATTTATATTTTTATATCTTTATCCTTCAATTGCAATGTAATTATTCTGTTCTACTTCTGTTTTCTTCTCTTCCTTCTTAGGTATATTAAGTGAAAGTACACCATTTTCGTATCTGGCCTTTATTTCATCCTGTTTAACCTGATCGCCTACATAAAAGCTTCTGCTGCATGATCCATAATAACGTTCTCTGCGGACATATCTCTTTTTCTCATCATTATCTTCTTTTACATTAGATGTAGAAGCACTTACTGTTAAGTATCCATCATTCAGTTCAGCCTTAATGTCTTCTTTATTTACTCCTGGAAGACTCATATCGATTTCAAAATCATTCTCGTTTTCCTTAACATCTGTCTTCATTAATTCCTGTGTTCCTGAATAATCTCTAAAAGAGTTATCAAAGAAATCATCAAATAAATTTTCTCCAAAAATACTAGGCATCATCATAAGTCATTCCTCCTTTTTATTCATTCAATCATACAATGTTACCTGTAAATCTGAACCTTTAGATATGATATATATCTTTTTCTTTGTTCTATATGTATTATAACACCTATATTAGCCAAGTCAAGTGTTGAGTGCTAATTTTTTTGTGAAGATTTTGTGAACTTGTTAAATTGTGAACTTCCTGAAAAATTAACTCTCGTATGTTCATGAAGAAGGTAGAAAGTGCTAAAAACCGCATGATTTCAGCAAAAACCAAGCAATTTTTCTTGAAAAAAGTGGTGAATATGGTAGAATGAAAGAGAAGTAATTAACTCTCGAAAGAAGGCTATCATGTACCTTGATTTTAAAGTGAAAATACCGTATGATGCAGCGGGAATTACCCGCAAGAAAATTAAAGGGATCACATATATTTATTATGCGTATGAACATAATTACAATCCTGAAAAAAGATATACGATTCCCCGGAATACATCCATTGGGAAGTGTACGGAGGATGATCCGGAAATGATGTATCCGAATACAAATTTTCTGAAATTCTTTCCCTCGGAGGAATTACCTGAGACGAAAGCGGAAGCCTATAGAAGCGGATGTCTCAGGGTAGGGACATATCTAGTCTTACGCAGGATCATTTCAGAGTATCATCTGGATGAGATGATCGGGAACATAATCGGAAAGGACAGCGGTCTGTTTCTGGATCTGGCTGTGTATTCGGTCATTGCTGAAAATAATGCCGGACAGTATTATCCTGAGTATGCATTTAATCATCCATTATTTACGGAGCAGATGAAGATATACAGTGATTCAAAGGTTTCTGAGTTTATTAACAGCATTACAAGAGACCATAGTCTTGCATTTTTAGACGGATGGAATGCAAAACAGGATCATAAACAGAAAATTTATATTTCTTATGATTCAACAAATAAGAACTGTCAGGCAGGTGATATAGACTTTGTAGAATACGGCCATCCAAAAGAAGATACAGGAGCACCAGTCATTAATTATTCGGTTGGCTATGATGAAAACAATGCAAAACCATTGTATTATGAAGACTATCCAGGCAGTATTGTAGATGTATCCCAACTGCAGTATACACTGGAAAAGGCCGGTGGTTATGGCTATAAAAATGTTGGATTTATCCTGGACAGGGGATATTTCAGCAAAGAAAATATACATTACATGGACAAATGCGGCTATGACTTTGTCATTATGATGAAGGGAATGAAAGAACTTGTGAAAAGTCTTGTCCTTGAAGTGAAGGGTACTTTTGAAGAAGACCGCAGATATAGCATCAGGGATTACAGAGTAAGCGGAATTACAGTAAAAAGGCAGCTTTATCCATCGGATGAAAAAGAACGGTATTTCCATGTGTTTTACAATGACAGAAAGAAAAGCAGCGAACATGAGGCAATTGAAGCAAAGATTGACCGGATGGCGGAATGTCTCCACAAGCATGAAGGAACAAAATACGAAGTTACAGGAGGCTTTGCCAGATACTTTGATCTGATCTATTACCATAAAGGGAAAAAAGACGAAAAATTCATGTATGGACGGGAACGCCATGATGTGATCAATGAGGAGATACGTCTATGCGGATACTTTGTTATCATAACGTCAGAAAAAATGACAGCAGCACAGGCACTTGAGCATTATAAAAGCAGGGATGTATCGGAAAAACTGTTCCGTGGGGATAAGTCATATCTTGGAAATAAGAGCTTTCGTGTACATGCAAATGAATCGGTACATGCAAAGATATTTATAGAGTTTGTTGCATTGATCATCCGCAACAGGTTTTACAGCTGCCTGAAAGAACAGATGCAAAAAAGCGGGAAGAAAAACTATATGACAGTTCCGGCAGCGATCAGGGAACTGGAAAAGATAGAACTGATCCGGCAGAGTGACCGTGGATACCGGATGGATTATGCAGTTACAGCTGTACAAAAGGAAATCCTAAAAGCATTTAATATGACGGCAGCAAATGTCAGGACGCAGGCGGCAGTGATCAATGAAGACCTTATGAAAATAGAGAAAGAAGGATAAAAAGTATGGCAAGAAGAAGCATCCCAATAGAAGAAAAGATTGAAATACAGAAAGAACAGGTTTCGAAAACGAAGGACAGATATGAAGCGGAGCTGGCTAAGCTGGAGAAATTAATGCGGAAGCGAGATGAGCTCCGCAGCAAGGAACTGATGGATGCATTTACTAACAGCGAGCGGTCTTTTGAAGAGGTAATGAGATTTCTTGCTGGGAAAGAGGAGAATGATGAATAAACAGTATTTGATGAAAGTATATCCTGCTGGCAGAGGACGTGAAGTTTATAGAAATATCGAGATCTGCGGTGATAATACATTGAACCAGTTATGTCAGATTATTCTTGAAGCGTTTGATTTTATAGACGAGCATCTGTATGAATTTTGTATGGATAATCGTATGTATAGTGAATATAGTTATCAGTCTGATCCGGAAGGGGATGAGCCTTCGACAGACATAACGCTTGATGAACTTGGACTTAGCAAGGGACAGAAATTTTCACTTCATTATGATTTTGGAGATGACTGGATGTTCACAATTACAGTGTCAAAAATCAACGAAATTCCAGAAAAAATGGAATCTCGTATAATCAAATCAAAAGGAAATATTCAACAGTATCCAGACTGGGATGAGGATGAATGGGACGATGAATAATGCACTATTTAAGCATAACGAGAGTTAATTTTACTGGAAGTTCAGATAAATACTGTTTTATGTTGTAAAATAAAACAAAAATTGCAGCTTTTTAAAATCTATTTTGAATAGTTGCAAAATTTACGATTGAAGGTATTACTGATGAAAGAAGAAGAAAATCTTAACTGGAAACTTGTAAAGACAACTCACCTTGTTACCGACAAGTGGATAGATTTTAGGAGCAATGTGTATGAGCTACCTGATGGAACTGTATTTGAGCCATATTACAATTTTACAAGAAAAAATTATGTTGTAATTATTGCATATGACACCGAAGGAAACTGCCTGTGTGTCAGACAATTCAGACATGGAATAGGAGAAGTAATAACAGAATTTCCGGCAGGTGCAATTGACAGTGATGACTACTCAGAAATGTTTACACAGAAATATTTAGATGAAGTTGCATTGCCCGCTGCCAAAAGAGAATTAAAAGAAGAAACTGGCTATGTCTCAGACTCGTTCACTCACCTCTTTACTGTTCCCGACTGTGCCACTGTTTCTAGCAATTACGCATACATATTTGTGGCAAAAAATTGCCGAAAAGTTTCCGACTTACATTTAGATGATATTGAATTTTTAAACTGTCATAAATTTAAACCAGAGGAAATTGATGACATGATTCAAAACGGTCAATTTAAACAGTCAGTACACATTATGGCCTGGCTGATGCAAAAAAAATAAAACTGTGAGATTACAGGTCTTGCACTGGAACTATTTTGTTCCAAGTGCACCTGCTCTCACAGTTTTTTATTTCAATAATGTCATTTCTATAATTTTACTGCATTGCTCTATTTACTGCTACAGCTAAAGCATTTATTGAAGCTTTGATGATATCAGGATCAATTCCAGCACCCCAGTACATCTTGTCGTTGTAATTAATTGATACATATGCAATGGCATTTGACTGAGAACCTGAACTCATTGCCTGTTCCTGGTACTCTGTGAGCTTGTAAGTAATTCCAAAGTGTTTCTTAAGTGCATTACTTACTGAATCAAGACGTCCATTACCTGCAGATACAACATCGACTGTTTTTCCATCTTTGCTCTTTATTGATACAGTTGCAACAATTCCCTCTTCCTGTTTGAAGTGAACATCTGCAATCTTAAATTCTGATTCCTTATCAATAAATTCTTTCTTGAATTCATCATAAATAACATCTGGTGTAAGTTCACTATGTGTCTCATCTGAAACTCCCTTAAGGAAATAGCTCACATCATCTCTCATATTCTTAGGAAGAACAATATCGAAAGAATTCTTTAAGATATATCCCATTCCGCCTTTACCTGACTGGCTGTTAAATCTGATAACATCAGAATCATAAGTACGTCCAACATCAACTGGGTCAATTGGGAGATAAGGTACTTTCCAGTCTGGTTTTCCGCTTTCCTCTCTGCATGTCATACCCTTAGCGATTGCGTCCTGATGAGAACCTGAAAATGCTGTAAATACTAAATCTCCACCATATGGCTGTCTTGGAGATACATCCATTCTTGTAAGTCTCTCATATGTTTCTCTTATTTCTGGCATATTGCTGAAATCAAGTTCAGGATCAACACCCTGTGAGAACATGTTCATTGCGATAGTTACTATATCAACATTACCTGTTCTCTCTCCGTTACCAAATATTGTTCCTTCTACTCTGTCAGCTCCTGCAAGAAGACACATCTCTGCATTTGCAACACCACATCCTCTGTCATTATGTGGGTGAAGAGATAAAACAACATTATCTCTATATTTCATGTTTTTATTAAAATATTCTATCTGGCATGCTGCAACATGTGGCATCATATTTTCAACTGTCATTGGAAGATTTATTATTGGCTTATTTTCTGCCTTTGGCTGCCATACATCAAGTACTGCATTTACAACCTCAAGAGCATAGTCCATCTCTGTCTGTGAAAAACTTTCTGGACTGTATTCAAATGCAAAATTACCATCTGTCTCGTCAGCAAGTTTCTTTAATAAAGCAGCACCATCAATTGCAATCTGCTTAATTTCCTCTTTAGATTTCTTAAATACCTGCTCTCTCTGCCATACAGATGTAGAATTATATACATGTATAACAGCTCTTGGAGCACCCTTAACTGCCTCAAATGTCTTCTTGATTATATGTTCTCTTGCCTGTGTAAGAACCTGAATTGTAACGTCCTCAGGTATCATATTTCTCTCAATCAGGGCTCTTGTAAATTCAAATTCTGTATCTGATGCTGCTGGGAAACCAATCTCTATTTCCTTAAATCCAATCTTTACAAGAAGTTTAAAAAACTCCAGTTTTTCTTCAAGACTCATTGGCTCAATAAGCGCCTGATTTCCATCTCTCAAATCTACGCTGCACCACATTGGTGCTTTATCTACATAGTCCTTTTTTACCCAGTCATAAGTAACAACAGGTGGTAAAAAATATGATCTCGAATATTTCTTGTAACTTTCCATAGTATCAATCTCCTTTTCGATTATTTATAATTTATTATTTTGTGGCAGCCAAGTACTGGTTTTCAGAAGCAATTACTATAAAAAAACCTCCGTCTTCAGCTGCTCCGTAAGCAACTAGAGACGAAGGATATGCTCCGCGGTACCACTCTAATTCATAAGTAAAAACTTATACACTCATCAGACACTTATATGCCCTACCCCTGTAACGGTGGGTTTCCGTTCATTTCTACTCTGCGGTGCATTTCGGATGACAGTTCCAAGGCGAGTTCATCATATTTCCTCTGCCATCTCACACCTGCCGATGGCTCTCTGAAATCAGTCCTATGACTAATATTCCTCTTCATAACCTTTATTTATCGATTATAGCAGAGTATTTTTTAAAAATCAACTGTTTATTTAATCTAAGCAACAGATAAGACTATCACTTTATCAGGTATACACCTGCAATACATACTACAATTCCAATCACTTTTCTTGCAGTAATTGGCTCATGCAAAAATATTATTCCAATCAGAAAAAGAATTATTGCTAGAATAATATTAGCCATAAGTGAGGTATTACTAATCTGAAACCCGCTTCTATACACAAGTATCCATCCTCCCTCCAACAAAATAATCACTGCACCAAGTGCAAAATTACCTACTCCAAGATGAGATATGCCTTCACTCAGACTCTCTTTCCATAATAAGAGGAAATATTGATATTAATTTATTCATTTATACAAGTTCCTTTCTCATCCATGTGTGCAAACAGTGTTCATCATAAAACAGTTCTCCAAAGGATACATAACCATTTTTTGCATAAAAATGTTCTGCCTGTTTCTGTGCTGCTAATTCAATTAACTTTCCATTCATTTCTCGTATATGTTTCTCTGCTTCATTTATTATCAGACTGCCAACATTAAGCCCTCTTGCAATCTCTAGGACAGCTACTCTTCCAATTATCCAGCTCTGTCTGTATTTATTAAAGAAAAAACGACATGTTCCTACTGGTTTATCACCATCAAAGGCAACTAAGTGACATGCAATTTTATCTGTATCATCAAACTCCTCTATAAATCCCTGTTCCCTTATAAAAACTTCCTCTCTTACTAAAATTGAATCCGATGTCAGTTCATTAAATAATTTTATTTTCATTTGTACCTCCAAAAAAATAAGCATCCAGACCCAAGTCTTATAACGCTTTCGCGCCGTACCTACGACCTAGGTCTAGATGCCTTTATATTACCGTTCCGGTGAACCGTAATGACAATTCATATTCTGTAACTATTTTCTGTATTCTAACATGGTATTATTTTGATGTCAAATATTATTCATTATAGATTCTTAGAAACTATGGCTGCTTCCGCCGCCTCCGCCTCCGCCTCCACCACTGTCAGATGAGGAACTAGAAGGGGGATCATATTTTTTTGTTGTATGTGTAAATTTTACATTTACATCTCCATCATGTTTGTAATCTATTGATTTAATTATCTCCCAAATAGCAGGTTCTTCCCTGCTTCTGCTTACCAGAATAATTATAAAGTTTATAAATGCCACAACCGCCAGTGCCAGCAGTGCATTGGACATGTGTTTCATAGGCATGCTAACGTGTCCGCCTTTTAGCAATGTCTCAGTTTCTGCAAATACTTCAGATGCACATTTATAGTATTTCTTTTTAGTTGCATATGAATACGTATTTGATACAATAACATCGGACCTTCCTTTAGAGATGACATCCAAAACATCTCCATAACTCCACAATGTTATTTTTCTCTTATTCATATTTATTGCAAATATTGTTCCGCTTTCTTCTCCAAAATACTTTGTATATCTCTTTTTTGCGCTGCCTTCATAGTCCGAGTTATCATTACTGTAGAAAATAACGTTACCATAAGTTGTTACTCCTTTAATATCATCTAGCAGTTTTTCCTTCTCTTTTTCAGTTAATAGACCTGGATCTGACTCATCAAAAATATACGCCTCATATCCTGTCTTTTCGTTTTTGTAATAATACTCTGCATCACTATTTTCATTATTATTTTTTGATGAACTCTTATTTTTTGCGTATGCACTGTAGTTCGATAGAAAAACAGAAAAAACACAAATAATAATTCCAAGGAAGAATAACCCTAATGATTTTTTGATTTCTTTTTTCATTATTTCTGTTCCCCTCCTTCCCTGTTAAACTGTGGAAGTGGTCTTGTGGTTCTCACATTGTATTTATTGATTAACGAAATATTACTTGCCGCTATTCCCAGGAGCAAAATTGCTGTAGCTATGTAGTAATACATATCTTGGGCTGGTGTTGAAATAGTGAGCAGTGCAGCGACTATCATAGAAATAATGTGCAGCAAGATTCCAGAAGACCGTCTGTACTTGCGAATCAATTTTTTACTTCTCTTAACATAATTAGCTACTATTGTTGCACCCGCCTCAATTATCAGTAAAAATGGTGTAAAGAAATTCACTATGTCACTGCCATCGCAGTAAATTACTCCTATGCCAACAATCATGAGTATTGTAATAACGGCGATTGTTCCCGTATAATTTCCATCATCACTGTCTTCCTTATTTTCTTTTACTTTATCATAATTCCCACTAACCTTAGCTGCATTTTTGAAACCTTTGTCCCCACAATGCCTCTCTCGTTTTTCTAGCTTTTTCATATTTATGAGGTATGTAACCGTTGTAATCATAGATATATATGTGGAATATGTAAGGAGGGTTCCTGGAATTACTGTCAGAAAAATCTCAAATAATATATATACTGGTATGGAAAATAGCAGTGTGAACAGAATATATTTTGAAACCGATACAGGCATATCTCCAAAAGTTTTTCCAGTCTGACCATTAACAATTGTATATGCAACCCTGTCATTTTTATTATATGTCATGAACCATACTGGAAACAATGATGCCTCTCCATTCTCCATGGCTCTGGTCTTCTTTATCTTACCCTCAGTGTTATCATGAAGTTTCAATTTTTTTAGTTTCTCGTTATCAGACAGGCTGCGATAAGTAATTTCGTCAGCTACTTTTCCCGCTTCTTTAGCATATGTGTTCTCCTCGACATCTGCCATATCTGCAAAAAATCCACACAAATATGCAGAAGAGAAATCCTTGCTCTTTTTATAATCAAAAGGAGCAATTGTCTGAGAAAATTCATCATCAAAACTTGATGATGCGTAATAGGAAATCCCACTCTGTTCATCCTTTATATCTGCTTTTACATTATAATGATCTGTATAGAGGTAGTCTCCTTTTCTAACTTCTTCACCGTCAGCTGCAGTTTCAATCGTTCCCTCATGATTAATGGAATATGACCAGTATGGCATGTAAATTCCTCTGAATTTTTCCAAACTATTTTTGTCTTTCAATTCCTTAGGCAGTAAATATACTTTGCCTGCAAACTGTTTATATCTTTCTTTACATTTTTCTCTTGAAATAGAAAATGGAATAATTCTCTGAGGTTTTTTTATCCCTTTCATTCTTCTTTCTAGTATTGCCGAAGCTCCACAATAACTACAATAAGAAGCTATGGTATTCTCATCATTGGTAATTATCTCACCACCACAATTGGGACAAGTGCAAATATATGCTTGATATTCATCACCTTCAATATCTGATTCTTCCTCTATCTTATATTTTTGGTCGTACTCATCAACTTGATATTCGGAGTCACAGCTGTCACATTTGAGAAGCTGTTTTTCAATGTCAAACCGAAGATTTGCACCACAACCTAAACACCTATACATATGTACCTCCTTATCTTTGATTCTTTACAAATGAAGTATCCTCTCCAGAATTATCTACATCATCCTGCCAAACCACTTCGCCTGCACTATTAATAGAAAGCTTTCCTGTTCCATTTTCATATTTAACCTTTACTGTTTCCTCATCCTCACTCTTGTAAGTATGAATTGTCAATTTACAGTTATCATAGCTGATAACATCATTATCTGTAGCAGGAGCATTCTTG
This sequence comes from uncultured Eubacteriales bacterium, assembly GCA_900314525.1. Lineage (GTDB taxonomy): Bacteria > Bacillota > Clostridia > Lachnospirales > Lachnospiraceae > Bovifimicola. The sequence goes on along the minus strand of OMVN01000004.1, from coordinate 504 downwards.
ATTTCCCACTGATAGTATTCAAAAGCGCTATCTGCCCAGTTAATTTCAATATTGTACGTACCTTCTTTGGTACCTTCAGAGATTTCTATCACCCCACGACCGGCAATTTTTTCAGCCCATGTTCCCACAAGACCATTGGCTATGCTTTTATCTACACTCTGTTTGTCAGAAATACTTTCCTGAACTGTAGTTTCTGCTGAGGTCTCTGAATTGTTTTTTGTTTTCTTATCTGAATTACCACATGCTACCAAAGAAATAGCCATTCCTGATAATACCACTACACCTAATACTTTTCTTAATTTCATTTTCATTCTCCATATAATATTAAGGTAGTGTCAAATGATACCACCATTTTTCTATATATTTTCTTTATTTCAAAGGGATTTGCACAAAAAAAGTGACTATCCCCTAAATAACCAGTATAATTGAATCTGTGAAAAAACAATATCCGGATAGAAAGGTAATCACTATGGACATTATAATGTATTTGATTCAATTAATTCA
>OMVN01000037.1 GCA_900314525.1 uncultured Eubacteriales bacterium | reverse complement strand
GCGTATAAGATTTTTGTTTTTTTGCCATTGTGTAGAACTCCTTTTTGATAAGTATAGGCTGTTCAACATTTCGTGTCCATAGTTATATCTTAACACCAATTTGTGCTCGCGCCACAAACAAAACTGGCCGCACCTGACGGTGTATTGAAAAGAATGTCTTCAAGAAGAACAAACTTCTCACTAATTTGATCTTTATACTGCTGCCTCTTTTTTAATGCATATTCCGGACAACTCTTTGTGGGGTTATTAGAAATTGTACTCCCTTTCTTAACCACAAAGCCATCAGCAGTCCTTACACCTATGGCGTTTGCACCACTCCGTTTGCAGAAGAGTTCATCACTACAATCCCCCTGGCTATCCTTTACAGTGATAAGCGGCACAAAAACCTTGTGACCTAAAGTACCAATGATAACCTGAGCATATTCTATAAAATCTTCAAGCTCGCTCTGTTTCTCCTCCGATGGATTCCCAGGAGTCGGATCATTACCGTTTTTTACAATATAGCGATTTGCATCAATAGCAAGCTGACAAAAACGATGCTCCAGATAACTTATTTCAGTTGGCCCCAGCGAATCATTTGAAGTCGTGATGGCAATAGCCTCCATCCAATAGTCCTTCTTAGGATTGCGGTTATGTTCTATCAAACGGTTCAGAATACCCTCACCATTTTTTCTTACGCCAGCTTGTCCGATGTAGACAACATTCTTATCTGTCTGATCATCTTTACCAAACAGGAAATATACACCGGTCTGTTTTAGCTCATCTCGATCTTTACACATATCTAAAGACGTACGGGGAATCTTAAAAGCCAATCCAGTCCAGTTGGCAAGTGTACATTTTATACGGCCATTAACATCGCCGTCCATTAGGAATAAATTTATACTTTTTCCTCTTGGCATATTTTCAGCTCCTCTCTAATCCCAAAAATCATATAAGAGTGTGAGCATGACTGCCTTCCACACCCCTATCAATTTCTCAGCTTATAATGGCGGTTGATGAATCAAGTGCTCCTTTGATTGAGTCTTAAGCTCATCATAAATATCACCATAATCAGTCGTCCATTTTATATGGAGAAGCATGTCATAGGTTTCATTATCGTCTCCGACCTTTCCTTTAGAAGTCATATCTAAAGATAGATCTGCAAGCTTGAGCATATGATTACTAACTCTGAATGGAATATGAATTCCTAAACAAGCAGATATGACATTGGGTTTAGTGAGATTCTCTCCCTTCTTCATATTACTAATGGTTCTATTATCCAATCCTGTAATACTTCTAAGTAGTCTGGCGGAATAGTTGCAAATATGTTTGTCCATCAAAATATCTAATGCTGGACCAAAATCTTCACCATCTATCGCTTCTAACATTTCCTTAGACATTTCATTCACAAGTCCATATTGCGATAACAAATCATCAGTGATTGAATCGTTATAATTAAAGGCCACATCAGCCTTAGACTTTGGTAGTTTTACATAATGCAAAGTTCCGTCTTTTTCATCAACGATAAATTGCAAAAAGCATTCCTCTTCATGTTCCTTTGCAAACTCACTCAGTCTGATTTTTCCGTCATCGGTACGTTCTAAACATTCAGATGTTGCAACACACAGTTTATCTTCAACATAAGCGAAGCATTCTGAATCTATTACACTTTTAACAGCTTTACTCTCAGCATACCAGTTTTCTAGTGTTTTAACGCCTACCGACGTTATTACCTCTTTTCCAACGTAATCCTCATCTGTCAGTTTAACTACAACCACTTTAGATCTATTACTATCTTCCTTAGCTTCTGTATTTCTTACAACAGTCACATCTTCAATAACATTCGGAAACGGATCTTTACCGCCTGAGAATATAAAATCACGTAAATAATTCTCGCTATAAATCGGCAACCGAAGTTGCACATAATCCTCTTTAAAAACCCTCTTAAAGAATTCTTCAGCTTTAGACTTATTAACTGATTTCTTTAATTCCGTGAAAGTTCCACGATCATCGATGTTGCTTGGTGTTGCATGTCTATCAAGCAATTCTTTTAGTAAGACATAGTAACATCCCAAACGGTCTACTACGCGTTTAATCCTTGCATGTTCATCGGCCTTCATGTAATCGGTAATATAATCTCTAAATGTCTTGCCAGGAACCAATTCAACCTGTCCGCTTTCCACCGCATGAATAAAACGTTCTGCATATCGTTGCTCTTCCTGCGATAACATTGAGAATGATCGATGTAATTCCTTAAGTGCCGCATCAACAACTCCCGGGTCATTATCACCTTGTATCAATTTAACGTATTTATCAAAGTTAGAATTCATGTAGTTGGCATCGATTTTTCCGGTATCGTATTCAGTAATATGTACATCTATTTCGTACGGAACATCGCCACCGGCTCCTCCTCCGCCACCACGAGAAATCTCCTTGTATCTTGCCAATAACGTTAAATATGTGGGCTCATCAATCAACATAGTAATAGCATTTTCATTCTGATCCTCGTCTGGATATGAACTAATACTCCATGTGAAGCCCTGTATAATAGCAGCTTCCAAGTGATTTACAAATTTATTAAACTCCTTTGCAAACTTTCCTATAGCTGCAGGATCTGAAGGAAGCTTTTCAAAATTAGCTATACCAGCATTTTTAAATATCTGTTCTATGCTTTGGAAAAGAACGTTCATATTTCTCAGATTATTTGGCAACTTATCAACAAATAATCCGGTAGGTACGTCACCAGAATATGCTTTTACAGCCGCCTCAATATTCTTTTCCATCGTATTTGGCCGACGGTAATACTTAATAATGCCAAAAGGTTTCTCAGCCATATCAAAAAGTCTGTTTGTACGAGAAAAAGCCTGTATCAAGTTCTCATACTCCATCACTTTATCTAAATACAACGTATTAACATATTTAGAGTCAAAGCCTGTAAGCATCTGATTAACGACAATAAGAATGTCTATTTGTTCGTCCTTACCAATGCCTTCAAATGGTTTCTTATGACTCAATCTTAAGCTGACTTCTTTACGAAATTTATCATATGTCGGTATTGTATACTTCTGATTAAAATGCTTATTATAAGCCTCTAAGATCTCAACTATTCCATCTTCCTTATCAAGGCTGCCGCCGCCTTCATTATCAATGGTTGGATCAAACATCGCAGTAATAAACAAATCAGGAAAAGCTTTCACCATAAGTCTATAGTAATTTACAGCCTCCGGAATACTGCTTGTTGCGAATATCGCGTGGAACTTTCTATTTCTACTGTAAAGAGTCCACTTCTTCTTGATATCTTGTATCACTCCCGATATATATTCATCCGTCTGATACTGCTCATTAGGTACATAGTCTTCAATACCTTTTATGTATTTACCATTAACAAGCTCCCCATACATTTTTATTTGAGATGAGTCCATGTACTTAAGATACATTTTCTGTTTCTTAGGGTCACTAAACGCATCTTGCTGATCTTTTGCTTTTGCCTTTGCAAGTGCAACTTGTTCCCTCAAGTCTGAATCATCATAAATACGAACCATGTACGGATCAAATCCCAGGACATTCTTATCTCTGATTCCATCACCTAAAGTATATCTATGAATTTCATCTCCAAAAATAGTAGGTGTCGTACTGTCTTTCTTTGCATTCAAATCTTGAATAGGCGTGCCCGTAAAACCAAAGATAAGCGCATTTTTAAATGTATTCTTTATATCTACAAGCATGTCTCCGAAAGTAGACCGGTGACATTCATCAATAATGATAACGATTCTTTTACGCTGTATTATCTTTAAATCAGCTTCTATACTAGCTACATCTTCCCTTGCAATATTGCTCAGCTTCTGTATCGAAGTAACAATTAAAGTATTATCAGTGTCCGGACTCTTGAGTTTTGACATAAGAATATCCGTATTTTCTGTTGCTTGCACTGTTTCCGCACCCGTTGCAAAAGAACGGTATTCCTTCAATGATTGTATTCCTAATTCTTTTCTATCAACCAGAAAGATCACTTTTTCTGCATCATGATTAGCTGCGATAAGCTGCGCAGCTTTGAAACTCGTCATGGTCTTTCCACTACCCGTTGTATGCCAAATATGTCCGCCTAACTGCTTCTTATCATCCCAATGATTCTTTTTCTCCGCTACAACATTAGCAATCCCCACCGCGGCATAATACTGATAACTTCTCATTACCTTCAGAATACCCTCGTCAGTATCTGCAATAGTATAGAAGCCAATAAGCATATGGGCCATTGGTATTGAAAGGAACTTCTTTATGAATGTATACCACTCATTAATAGGGTTATTGTTAAAGTCCGCCCAATGAAAATAAAATGCCTTATTAAAGATTCCTTTTTCTCCTGGGTTGGCAAAATAAACAGATTCCTTTGGCTGCATTGCCACAAAAATCTGCACAAGCGAAAAGATACCTCTAAAAACTCCTTCATGCGAATATTTCTCTATCTGATTGTATGCATCACTTACAGGTATTCCGCTTTTTTTCAGTTCCAAATGTATCACCGGCATACCATTAATTAGGAGCATAAGATCCCCTCTCCTATCATTTAGAATAGGAGATCTTGTTTTAAACTTTGGTTGTTGAGCAATCTGATATCTACTTTGGCCTAGCGCAATTTCTTGACGGTCATATATCTTAAGTGATATTTCTTTTCCCAGATGTAGCGGATCATCCGGGTTATCTCGAGTAATTGAAATACTCCGACCATTAATAAATTCATTTAGTGCCATTGGCGACTGCAGATTCCTAACTTGATCCAAAATTTGATCCATTTCACCAGCTGTTAACGGCTGATCATTCAAACGCGTTCTCTGTTTATTATTGTTAAACAATATATTGGCCCAATTCTGAATCAACTCTTCTTCAGACGGGTATCTAATAACATCAGGTTCCCACCCATGCTCGATAAGGGCTTTAATAACAGCTTCTTCAAAGTCCTTTTCTTCATTGAATACTATTTCTGACAAGCCAACCCCTCCTTATACGAACATCCTTTGAAGACATCCTTTTTTCATTCTTTTTAACATCTCAAGTTCTTCTTGAGAAATTAAAATCATCCTATCAAGTCCAATTAAGAAATCAGCAATTTTCTTTTGTTCATTTATATCCGCGGGCACACGAACGATAATTTTGCTGAATGCAGGATATTTTAAATTCCAAGTATCAGACGTTAAACCTTGAGAATTAATTTCAAAAAGATGTGTTACATCTTTTGTTTTAAACATGTAAGCAAAAAATTGTGAATAAATTCCTTCTTTTGGCTTCACAACAGTATACGCAGGACTAACAATTCCTTCGTATTGTGAATAACCGCTTGCACCTTGCCACATTCTCATAGAGTTATACGCTATGTCGCCAACACACACTTTTTTATACTTTGACTTATCACTATTAGAATTATCATGTCGATCTAAATCAGCAAATTTTTTCACACCAGATCCTATTGTTACAGACAACAGTTCTCCATCAGGCATATTTTCCAATCGTTCATCAAAGCACGAGCCTAATGTTCTTTTTTCCCACTTCTGCGTAAAGCCGGTAAACCTGACAGCTGGTGTTTCCTGATTCTCCCTAGGAAACATCTTTTGAAGACAGGATTTCTTCATGTTTTGTAACTTTTCAAGCCTACTTTGATAAAGAGAAATATATCTGCTAATAGCATCCATGTATTCGCCTATTTGTATTTTTTCATCCAACTCTATAGGCATATAAAAATCTAATTCCTGAAGTGTGGAGTACTTAACTCGACGCTTTTCAATTAAAGAACCCGTTGCAGCATTATCAAATATTTTCATTGCTGTTTGTGTCTTAAAATATGAATTCCAAAATCCACTACATTTATCATCATCAATTGAAAATACATCATAGTACCCAGAAACACTAACATCAAAGTCATTTGTATTGTATCCTAACGCTCCAAATCTCAAATTCATAGGATTAGTAACAAACTCATTCGGTTTAACAATCTTAAATAAATCTTCTTTCTTTGTTACAAGCGAACTTCTTTCATAGCGCTCTGTTTTTGGAGTAACACCATTTTCTATAGTTAAACTATATAACGGATTATTATCAAAATCTGATGTTCGATTATTTCTTTCTTGAAGAATATTTCCTAATTTGCGCTGCTCCCATTCATCTACGAATCCGTTAAAACGAAGTCTAGGAGTTTTATTTTTCTTATTCATTTTTATCCTCCATACACTTCCTAAACTCAGCAAGTCCTTCCATATCATTACTGTTTCCTGTTAGTTCTCCTATCATATCTATGATGGACTTAGCTGTTATTTTTTTCTCATTCTCAATATCTTCATAAGTCGTAGAGTACTTCTCATATAAACTTTCAATATCAGAAACCATTAAAGCAATGATATCTTCGGGTAAAACAGCTAAGCCATCTACAATAGGCTTAATCCATTTCTTTTCCAACAAATGTAAAGCTTCAGGTTCTTCAAGATTTTCAATTGTTTCTATAGTCGCAGCCTCCAGTTCAGCTTCCTGAGTTTTTAAAGCCTTTTTCAGCTCACTTTCTTCTTCCATTAAAAGCATTACTTGTTTCATTTTGGCCTCTAATGATTCATCTGGGAATTCATAGTTCATCTGTAACTGGAGGATTCTTGCATTTACTGCCGGTTTTCCATAAGTTCCATCCTTATTTGCTGACATAACACTCCAATTAACAAAGCCATTTGATTTTATGAACGTTTCCTTATCCTTTTTTGATGAGAGTAAAAGATACTCTTTTAAAGCATTTATCTCCTGACTCTCAACCTCCGATAGAGCTTCAACAACATAAGTCTTTACCTCTTTTGAAACAAAAGCATTTTTGTCATCATTAGTGATATCCAGCTCTAATTCATCCTCTTCCAGTGACTCTAAAATCTCTGCATATAAATTGCTAATCTCTAACAGTCTTACTTCGCCTGACTTTATATTCGTCAACTTGTCATGATGGAATTCTTCTTGCACTAGCTCAAACGGCAGAATATGCCCCTTCCATCCTTCTTGCACTTCAGTAACCTCATCCTCATCTTCTTTCTTTTTCTTTACAACCATATTAGGATCAACCTGAAAAATAGCATCAAATCCCTCGCCCTGTATCATTTCCAAGTCTTCAATGATTGTTTCCCAATTCTTCGAAAGAATTTGAAAAGCTTTATACCGATCAATTAATCTAATATTATCTGTCCTAGCAAAGATTTCTGCACACACATCTTCCTTTACCGCCTGTGCATTAACATCAAGAATATCTTCTATTAAGTAATCTTTTAACAGTTTTTCAAATCCACCAAAACTAGCATTATAGTTTCTTATATACTCAGAAACTGAATTACAATTATCAACAACGCCTTTTATATCACTACTTTCGATGGTCACGTAGTCCTCTGATACCTCAGTAAATAATTTTTCATACAGTCCAGGAAAAGCCTCCCAATATTTCTGAAGTGTTCTAACTTCTTCTTTAGGTATCCCACCAAACATAATTGATCGGATATCCCAAGGTTCCTCTCCCTCAGATGAATCCACATATCGAGGAATGTTTAAATTGTATTCATTTTCACGTATTTCTTCTTTTGTAACCAGTTTTGCAAATTTGTCTATTGATTTTCGTGCTTTCAAAGTGTCAACAATCTCTCTAATATCTCTTGCACGTAATTTATTTGTTTTTCCGACTTTTTCATATCTTTTCGATGCATCTATGATTAAAACATCTGTATCTGGTCTTGTTCTTTTCAAAACCATGATTATCGTTGGAATTCCTGTTCCATAGAAAATATTCGCCGGCAAGCCAATAATTGCTTCGACATGGTTTCGTTCAATCAAGGTTTCTCGTATCTTTTCTTCTTCTCCACCTCTAAATAAAACTCCATGTGGCAAAACAATTGTCATAATACCGTCGTCCTCAAGATGGTATAATTCATGAAGCAAGAAAGCATAATCCGCCTTTGCCTTCGGTGCAACACCAAACTCCTTGAAACGCGGATCAAATTCCTTATCTTTCGGGTCCCACTTCTGAGAATATGGAGGATTAGATACTACGGCATCAACTCTTACAAGTCTATAGGTTTCATCTTTGTTTTCATCGGTTTCGAAGAGTGGCCAATCATCTTCAAGTGTGTCTCCATTTCTAACATTGATATTAGCCGGGCTAATCCCACGCATAACTAAATTCATACGAGTTAAATTGTATGTGTTTTCTTTTAATTCCTGTGCGTAATAATCAATCTTGTTCTCACCAGTTATATACTGTGCCATTGACGCACCAATGTTTATAAGTAAAGAACCCGATCCGGAAGTTGGATCGTATATTTTAATATGCTCTCTATCTTTGAGATGGTTAGCAACAATTTCTGACATCAAAACAGATACTTCGTGCGGTGTATAAAACTCTCCTGCCTTTTTTCCAGCATTTGCGGCAAACATGCTTATAAGATATTCATAAATGAAGCCAAGAACGTCATAATCCTGCTTCCCATCCATAGGAATTCTCTTTATTAGTTTCAACAATGCTTTAATAGACTTTGTCTGCTTTGTTGCGGTTTCTCCCAACTTTGATAATCCACTTTGCAATGTCTTAAAAATATTTTCAAATAACTTCTTGTATGTAGGTTCAATATTCGTATCAAAATTGTTCAAAGCATCTCTAACGTCAGACACGTCAAAATCATCGCCTTTTGCAATCCATGTGGAAAAAAGATCATCATATGCAATAAAGTAGCCAATATTCTCTCGAATATGGCTTGCGAGCTTCTCATCCTCCTCAGATATTTTAGCTATATCAGCATCAGAGTACTTCTCCTGCTTTAAGAACTGTATCTCTCTATCAGAAAGATACTTGTAAAACATAAAGCCCAAAATATAGTCTTTGTACTCATTTGCTTCTATCTTGGAGCGCATTTGATTTGCAGACTGCCAAATAGTAGATGCTAACTGTTGTTTATTCATATATTTCTTACCTCCTATCGCATATTAGTGCGATTTTCTATTTATTAATTATTTGCAGCCTTGCCGCTACGAGCCCATTCCTCAAGCTCTGAATACTTAAATTTCCAAGCCTTACCAATTTTCTTTCTCGGAATATCCTTATTTTTTCGAATCCAGTCACGAATCGTAGCTGGCTTAACGCCTAAAAATTCCGCAGCTTCGTTTGTTCCAATCCATTTTTCTTCGCTATTGGCTGTACTCATAGGCCCTCCTTTACTAAAAAACAACCCATTGTTTATTATATAAAATCTACAGTCAAATTTCAACGGTTTACGCTTGTTTGTGTCGATTTGCGTGGTGATTAAAAATTTTTTGTTGAACTTTCTTCAACACTTTTTATCTTTACTAGTACATCGTTTCGTAAATAACTGGACCAATAACGCAGAATATTTTTTCGAGTGTGCATGGCAAAAAACGTAGGCGTAGCGGGCTACGTCGAGGCTTTTTACCATGTGCAATCGGGAAAATAGGCAAGTTATTTGGTGTAGTTATTTAGAAATCGGTGTACTAGCTTCCTTTTCGCATATCATTCTAAATATATTCAGCCTTTACTCCATAAAAGCCCGTTGAAGAATGTTCAACGGGCTTTTTTTATCTTTATTGTATGATTCTCTCAGGGTTAACAAAACCCGCTCATTCATCCGAGACGGCGTTCCCTGATCAAGAATGGTCCTATCCTGACCGGATGATACAACAAAATACTAAAACCAGCCTAATAGGACAGCTGGCCAAACAATAGGAGGAAAACTCTCTATGGTTCAGGCCAACATTATTAGGTGTCTATCTATCTGGATTTTCCTCCAGTCAATCCAAGGAGGAAAAAATAGATGGATAAGACAAAAGATGCAAATTATCGTAACTTTAGTAACCGAGTATCATTCAATGGACAAGAATGTAGAGTTGATGAAGAACTCGTTCCTGCAGTTCTTTCCAAAGAAATGATACAAACCCTTAAACCGGCAGGTCTCAAATATGAGAATGTTGAGACCTGGACATTCCGTCATGGAAAGAAAATTCCTGTAGTATTTATTCCTAACAAAAAGGGTAGCATGGAATCATACATGAAAATTTTCAATGATGAAGTAGAGCGCTACCTTAAGCACAAAGATGATATTCTCTCTGACGACCTATCTCTTGATAAGTTTTTAGATGATAACGATGATGAAGACGGTAATGGTTTTGACCCTACGGGCACTACAGAAAAAGAAGACGAAGCCATATTATTAATGACAATCAACATGTTAATTGATGACCTCGCTTCCCAGGATGAGAAGATGGGTAAAATCATACAGCTTCTTATTGCTGGTTATCAAAAGAATGAGATTCTAGGCAAAGTCAAGCTCGGTAAAGGCAAAACACAAGGGTATGCCTTCATCGAGAAAACTCAAAAGCTCGCCAAAGAGCTCTATGACAAAAAATATAGATAATTAAGTAATTAGCGGCCCAGTCCAAACAACTGATGCCGCTATTTTTATACCAAAAGCTATCGTTGAACTGTATGCACTTTTCCAATATCCATAGTGTAGTGTCAGCCCTCCGCTATGGACCAGTTCCTACTAAGGCATTTTCGCCCTAAAAAGAAAAGGCCTATCCAGGGCCATATCTACCGTTTAACGATAATGCCTGAATAAGCCTTTGAAATCAACACTTTTACTCTTTATATGTGTTCATCTTTGACAGCAAAACCACCGTCTCGACATGAAATGCAATAAAAAACTTGTCCACCAATACAACTATATCCCAGATTTTGCATCCTGCAAATCTAATAAAATATCCTCAATATCCATAAGTTTTTCTGCCAACTGATTATGATCATTGAACACATATTTTTGATTTCCACAGACCTCAGATGATAGTTCATCTAGATCACTTCTTAGTGAACTCAGTTCCATAACCAAGTCATCAACCTTCGAACCAATATCACTCAGGGAATACTCTGCATCTGATGCTGTAGCATCTCTCTCAATTAAATCGAACAATGCCCCTCCATATACTTGAGCAATTCTACTGTAATTATATTCTAACCGCTTGCAACCTTTTTTATAGCATTTACATAATTTCTTTGCGCATTTTGCAAGTTTCTTTTTGTTATCTGCCTCATCATATAATTTTAGAAACTCTGTTTCAAGCAGCTGCATCTCTAAAGAATAAGTAAACCCTTTTTCCTTAATATAAACAGGAACCTTTTTTCCTTGGAGTCTTTCTTCTATCATATTTGCTTCACGCCCAGTAAATATCTGAAATGCTATAATATGTTCTCTCAGGCTTTTAAAGTCTTTTTTATCTGCCTTCTGAATTGTACTATTTGTAACATCTCTTAATCTTTTTAAGGTAAGATAAAATGTTTCACGCTCATATAACTTTTCTGCAGTATAGTTGTCAATCTTATTGATTGGAATTGTGACAAGAAATAATACTAATGCATATGATATCGAAACAGCAAAAGCAAGCGTTCCACCATCATCTTTAATAAAACAATACCCCAATATCAATCCTGCTGTAGCAGCAAGCATAACAATGTATATCAATGGCTTAACCCATGACTCCCACCACTTGAAAATAGTAAACTTCATATTGTCTTTCTTCTTTCTTCTTAATTTATATAATATCCATTCCCATATCTATGAAGTACTGATATGTCTCATCAAGTATAGAATCGTTTGGAATAAAGAGTATCATTTCCTTTCGAGCCCTTGTTAATAGTACTCTATGGTTATTTTCAACGATTGAATTCGGATCCTTATATTTTAAGCTCTGATTATCATATGTCCACCCTCGTGAAACCCATTGCCCATCTTGTCTAATATAGTCTCCACCCCACATTATTATTGGGCAATCCAATTCTAATCCTTGATTCCCATACACCTGACAAGCTTTTCTTAAGTCTTTGCATTCACCTGCGAACCACAAACCATACTTTCCATCATAGACTGTATTTTTAGGTTTAAACCCTAGTGTCCATCCAGCTTTTTGTGCAGTCAAAACTGTTGCCTCAGCAAAATTGGAAATTAAAAGCCCATAATTCCATTCAGGATGATCTGCATCAATTTCTAATGCTCTTTTCTGTATCTTTTCAAAATTACGAGTCACACAGATACGCATTGAAGTTTTCTGCAGTTTTTCAAGTTCCTTCTTTGCTTGTTCTGCTGTAGCATTTGTCCTGCAAATAGCCTGTTCAACCCACTTACTACAATCTATAAAATCCGCTCTGAGCGAAACAGGAAGGAACACATCGTTATCAACAATTTTTCTTTTTCCAAGTCCCTGTAATTTATTCGCAAGGTCTTCAGAAGCAATTACGAACCAGTCATTATGCTCTTTAAGGGCATCTTCCCATAACGAAAGCCCCGCTTCTTCTCCGGTGTAAATTACCTGGCCATTACCGTATAAACCAATTAAGATCGCATAATCTCTTTCTGCATATATTCTTTCACCAACTCTGAATAATCCTTCCGGTTCAGTGAACCCTTTTCCAAGCTTCTCTGCATCCCAGGCTCTCTGTGCTTCGTCAAATATTAAGATAGACTGCTCAGGAACTTTTGTATCTTTATAAAAGAAGGTAGACTTAAACTCTTTCATTCCTTGAATGGCATTTTCGCCCATGTGCTCATTATTTCCTACCTGGTTAATCTGGTACTGAAGTACTTCAACAAGAGGACCATTTCCAGAAAGGTAAACTGCATTTGCCTCACCATTCTTGTTTTCTTCATAAACAATACTCTGGCCAACTGCGGTCTTTCCTGCACCTGGTACACCGTTGATGAGAATTAGTAGCTTCTTTTGGTTCTTTCTGGCATCGTCAATATAACCAAGAACCTTACTAAGGCAATTCTTATTTACATCTGAGATATAAGGTATTCTTCCCTCACGATACATTATCTCAATTGCTTGAAGCATATCTGGCATTTCAGTTTTTGAAGAAGCAAGCCACTCAGCACTAAATGTGCACTGTGCCTCACCTCTTAATTCATCTGTAATAACATCGCGGAAATTGTCACCGGTAAGAATACCAATCCCTCTAAGCATTCCCATCTCTGCGTTTTTATGTGTGCAAACAAGATAACTCTTTACTTCAATTGCTCTGTCTTTTGTCTCCTTGTGATGATTCTGAAGCCATTCTTTATAACGAATTGCCTGAGCAACATCATCCTTATTGCTATCTATCTGAGGAGCCTCTTTCCGCTTAAATTCAAGAGAAATTGCTTTATTATTTGTTAGCAAGAAAACATCAGGTCTTTCGTGAACTGTTCCTGGTAAACTGTATTCAAAAACAAGTTCATACTCCTGGTCTGAAGCCGATAGTCCTGCTAGATTTTTTGCAATAAATCTAAAGCAATTCATCCAAACAGACTCCTGGCTCTTACTTACCGAATTACCAGAGTGATCCGAATTATCCTCTGACATTACTTCATTCACATAGTCCTTCAGCAGCTTTTCCCATACTTCAAGTTGAGCCTTATCTGCATTAACAATATCTTTTATCTTAACCTTCAAAGCATAATCCTTTGGAGGCGTTTTTCTTATGTATTTCTTTGTGTTTTTTGTAACTGGTGTAGGTGTACTCACTTTAACCGCAGTAGCCACCGCTACTTCTCCACAAATTTCTTTTGCCACTGCTTCTGTTTCATCACTTTTATATGCCCACCAAATCATTTTCGTAGGGTTCCAGCGATACTTCACAGCTTTCATCTTATTTCTGATTTCCAATGATGGCTTAACACCATCAAAGTCAATCTCAATTCCACCCATATCATTGAAACTATAACTAGCCAATTACATACCTCCTCGCTGAACAATCTATTTCATTTGTTCCTTAATCTTCTCTACAAGCGTAATATCCGCAGGAAGCCACTGGACATTATAAAGAGAATCCTTTGTAAGCCACTTCGCTGCTTCTGCTTCCAGGAGCTTTAATTCTCCTTCCACTACTTCACACCAGAAACAATCCATTGACAAATGAAACGTAGGATAATTATATTCAACTGTTCCAATCAAATCACCAACACAAATCTTTGTTTCTAATTCTTCCTGTATTTCTCTAACAAGTGCCTGCTGAGGTGTTTCGCCTTCTTCAATCTTTCCTCCAGGAAATTCCCACTGGCCCTTGAATTCACCATATCCTCTTGCTGTAGCAAATATCTGCTTCTTTTCTGAAATAGAATCACAGATTACTGCAGCTACTACTTTTATTGTTTTCATAGCAATTCCTAAATGAATTCCAACATTTTCTTTTGCATGCAGAATTCATATCCCATCTTCTTTAATCCAACCTTCTCAAAGTCAACTGCAATAGAAGTTCCCTCAATTGCTGTAATAACACCTTCCCCAAACGCCTTATGCATTACCTGCTTTCCAATAATATCTGCTGGAATAACCACCGTAGGCTTTGGCTCTGGCTTAGGAATAACTGATGGAACATAAGTAGCTTTGCCACCCGACTTTTTCTTGGCGGTGATCATCTTCATATATTGTTCATCCACATTCTTACCACGTGCTTTGAAGTCTTCCATATCCTTAAATACAAACATGTCCGGCTTCTTTACATCATTATCCGGTACCGGGCGAATAGGGAACATCCAAACTTTGCGTGGCACTCCATCCTCGCCTGGTTGTATTTCAGTGTAAGGTCTATCAACAAGCTCTATCCTTCCGCAATATACATACTCACCAGCATCCATTACTTCAAAAAGATGCACGTCAACACCATTACTTCCGCATGCTGCAAGCGTGGCATTCTGGGCCCAATTAATATCCTGATCTCCATTCTTACCCATACCAGTATAATGAAGGACTCCACCTATCCACTTATCATGATAAATGCCTTTAGTGTAATCAGAGACAATAACAAGTGTATTTGTAGTTCTTGAACGACGCATGCCACCCATATTGCCGCATTTAAATATATCAACCACATCTGCATTTTTCAGTATTTGTCCTATTCTTAATCCTGGATCAAAAACCATAGAGCCACCTCCAATTTGTATTTATGAAACGACATAAGTGTCTATGTCCATGTTTCGTTTTTAAGTATTTCCGCTAGTTGATCTGTTGATGGAATGTCATCAGTACCAAGTATCTGTGTTAAATCAAATATTCTTGTACCCATCGGTGCTCTTGGCGTAACCTTCTTAAAGTCGGTTTCATAGAACTTCTCAACAAAAAAGTATCTATGCTCAATCGTTCTAAGGTCATATCCATGTGAGTCGCCATCGTCCATAGCCTTTGCTATAACCTCTTTTCTCTCATCAGTAAGTTCGCCAAACTCAGTATTATATTTCACACCATTTTCTGTTTCAACAGCAGTTATTCTCGCAATCACTTTACCAATGGCACGCACACTCTTATTCTTATAAAGGCCAAGTGTATCATGCGCTCTAAAGCCACGCTCCGCATTATCATAATAGACATTTGAACGGATATTGAAATCAAGTGTAGTTCCAGCAAGCTGCATTCTCATATACTTCCATGCATCTGAAACCGGAATTAAGCCATCAGTGTAACAATAGTTCAGATAATCATCCAACACATCCTGCATATCATAGTCCCTATCATCTAGCACATCACTAATAGCATTAGCCATTGCTTCAAACGTGGTATTTATGTGGATTACCGGATGATGTTGCTTTTCATTATACTCTTTGAGCCTCTTCTCAAAAGTAGCCTTCTTATTTTCTTCCATTAATTCTGGAGCCAAAGTTATCATAACCTTATACTTCTCATCACCGAAGGCATTTAGGTGACGAAGCAGCTGGTCCTCATAGAACCAATCTGACATTTTTGTTTCTACTACTATCTTAAAACTCTCCTGCGTAATTGTTGCATCCGGAATGCTATCAACGCTCTTCTCTTGCAATGTAAAAATAATCTCTGGATTAAAGGAATCAGAAAAGTATTCTGATTTCAGAAATCTGAAAAATTTATCTGATGAGTAAGAATAAAGGCGCGAAAGTAAAAGCATCGTATTAGCTGTAGCCACATTCTCCTTCTCATGATATCTCTGAAAATAATGTATCTTCATGACCTATCACCTCGCTTGCTCTTTCCGTAGTTATTAGGAAAATACTCTTTTCCAAGCTGCCATATGTATTTATCAATTTCCTTCAGGTTGTACTGCTCAAGATTATAGAACTTTCTAAAATCTATTAAGACACCTTTAAATCGAATATAGTCTTTCAAATCAACATTTGTGAATACAGAAAATCCATCCTTATCCCTGAAGTACTTCAGAACCTTCTCTACATAGCTATCGTAGATAGGGAATTCCAACGGATTGTGATGGCTGCAATATTTCGTAGCAAATGAATAAAAATTCTTTTCCACTCCATTGATAGTAACTTTCTGGATATCGCTGATTAAAGTAACATCTCCAGCTTTCAGTCTTGCATCAACATCCATAGACAATATATGTTTTGCCACCGGATACACCGAAAAGATATTTGTGCTATAAAAATCATTCAACGTTGATACCTTTATCAGGATATCTGAAATATCTGTATTGTTCGGGCATAAGCTAAAAAACAGCTTATCCAACGCGTCCTCCTGGAGATGATAGTTTTCCAGTGCATTCCACCGCTTAAGATATTTACCCACTTCATCAACAGTAGGCTGTGGAACCTGAACTGAGCCCTTCTTCTTTGTAATATACTTCATCGGTTCAACAGCTATACCTATCGCAGAACTGTCACCAAACAAAAATTCTCTAAACCTGCGTCCATGAGACATGTATCCGCCTACCAACTTGTTTGGATCACCTTTGGAATGTGCCCTCAGCGCTGACAGCATAGCTGCCTTATAATCCGCTTCAAAATTTTCAGAAAGGATATTGTTCCAGAAAACATCTACACCTGCATTCTTCCAAAGATAAAAAGCATCATTTACTGAAGTGTTAATGGTATTCTTGCTAAGTCCTTTTTGCTGTAAATATTTACGATATTCACTCCGAATCTGATCCAGCGACATTTCTTTGGCTGTGTATATATTCATTGAATTATTCCTCTCTTTTCTGCGTTTTTATATAACGGCCACTTTTAATACGTTCATCATTAGGTTTTTCTGCATCAGCCGGAATAGCCCAATAGGAACCAATCTTTGTTGCACCTGGAATTCTATTTTCTGAACATAAAACCTGAATTCTCCTGACGGAAATTCCCCATTTTTCAGAGGTTTGCTTAATTGATAAATATTCCATAATGTCCTCTCTTAAAAAAGCACACAATACAATTTAACATTATTATATGCCAAACCACGAACAAAATCAATTATAGTTAAAGCAGCAAACCACTGGTCCACTGCTTATATTTCCTTCCATATACACGTATAATAGCACTTTATGTATCAGCAAACGTATACTCGACGTGGTAAATCCACTCAAAATTTGAATTATTATGCTGCCTCTATAGTATAGGTAGATTTGGAATAAGTGAACGCTTGATACCTTTTAACGAAATTTAACGTTAGAAAGTTCAAATCGTTAATTTGTGTATTACTCCATATTATTGCCATTTTGTGCGCTTTCTTTTGATTGTACATATGCATCTTTTAGTTTTCTGAAACGTATATTAACGGTATAAATCGTTTATTTCATTTACCGCGATTTGCGCCAGTTCAGCGGTTATATTCCGCATTATGCGCCAACACCGACTCGCTTGCCGTGGCAGATGAATAAGATTTTTATCATAGTTTTGATTTACTCCTTTTTGCCCTGAAACGCCCTGTTTTGCAAGGGATTCTGGGGTTCGTGTAGTTTACTCTGAAATTACAGATTGTGGCAAATCAGAGCAAGAATGAGCAAGTTATTACTACCTGTTAGTAGTAAAATTGGTAGTAAAATGGAAAAGATTACTACTAAGGCGGAGACGGCTCTTTTTCCGTCACCTTCACTTATATCAAGAAGTGATCTGATGATCAAGACCATAAAGGAGCAAAAGGTGTTCTTCTGTTCGGAAGAAAAAGAGCTGTATAAAGTTAGACTTAAATATGTACAATAAATATTAAATAAGAATGTACAACTGTTATGATATATGAGTTAAAGGGAGGACTCATCATGATACTTAAAAACCATATCATAACAGATATCTCAATAAACCAACTTGATGATCTGCACAAGCTAAAACCTTTTTGGGAGGATGGAACATTGAAGATAAACAAAAGTCAGATTGCCAGAGAACTTAAAGTTGACAGACGAACTGTTGATAAATACATTAAAGGCTATAAAAAGTCCTGCCACAGACATCGTGACAACTGTATTACACCCTACTATGACATTATTGATGAATTACTTTCTGATAGAAATCAACAGATTTTTTATTACAAAAAAACATTATGGCAGTATCTTGTAGATAATTATGACTTTAAAAGCATTTACTGCAACTTTTGTCATTGCCTTAAAAAATATCCTGAGTTTAACTCATATTTTAATAAAAAGAAACCATCAAATACTAAAAAAATTTCTATACGATATGAAACAGATGCTGCTAAACAGGCACAGCTTGATTGGAAAGAGTCAATACCTTTTATCCTTTCCTCTGGCGAAACAATAGATGTCAACATTTTTGTTTTATTGCTTTCATATTCAAGATTCAGAGTTTACAGAGTATCTTTAAGTAAATCTCAGAACATACTTTTTTCATTCCTGGATGATGCTTTTGAGACATTTGGCGGTGTACCCGAAGAAATCGTTACAGACAACATGAAAACAGTTATGGATAAAGCAAGAACCGAATACGACAGAGGTAAAATAAATAATAAATTCCAACAGTTTGCAAGTGACTATGGTTTTAAAGTTCATCCTTGTATTGCCGGGCGCCCAAGAACAAAAGCAAAAGTCGAAGCTCCAATGAAAATTCTGGATGAAATAAGGGCATATAATGGAAAATTAAATTACAGAGAACTTGTGGAACTTGTAACAAAAATAAATAATCGTGTTAATTCACAGGTTAACCAGGGGACAGGCAGAATTCCGTTGTTATATTTTGAAAAGGAAAAGGCTTTCTTACGCAGCCTGCCCGCCGATAATGTAAGAAAGCCGTATCAAATCACCACTAATATCGTAAAAGTCAATCATTCTAGTATGTTCAACTATAAAGGCTGTCAATACTCTGTCCAGCCTGAATATGTTGGCAAGATTGTTTCATTACAGATATATGATGGTTACATACATGTGTATTATAACATGAAACTTATAACTATTCATCAGATAAGTATGAAAAAATTAAATTATATTTCAGAGCATTATTCTGAAATAGCCAGGCAAACACATATTTTTAAAGATGAACACATAACAAACAGAGCAAAAGAAAATCTTGATATTATAGGAAGGGTCTACGATTATGAATAATAGTATATATAATCAGCTTACTGCAAATTTGGAGTTATTAAAGCTGTCTCGGATGAAACTTCATCTTGATGAAATCAGGGATTTTGTAACAAATAATGGTCTCTCTTTTACAGAGGGCTTATTAAAACTAAGTAACT
>OMVN01000047.1 GCA_900314525.1 uncultured Eubacteriales bacterium | reverse complement strand
TGGTTCATAGTTTCGTGGCATAATAAAATCCTTCTTTCTTTGATTTTGATATTATATCTTAAAAGCCACTTGTGTTACAACTATATTATACCACTTCAGGTCAAAGTGTTACAAAAATGCTTGACCACAACAGATAATAATTGTATTATATATCATATTATCCGAACAAGGTATTACCAATTTAGTTTACCACTACACACTTTGTATAGTATAATGAAAATAATAAAGATGGAACTTGTTTGAAAATATGTCACAAGAAGGAAAGGACTATACAATATTGATAAATTATTAGTCAATAAAAATAGCTGATTGAGGTGTTGATATGTTGAAATTATATTCAAAGCGAATTGTATTCTGTTTTGTTGTCATGACTATACTTGCAGTAGGAATGATTATTGCAGCAGCAGGCACTAAAAGTTTAATAAAAGAAAAACACAATCAATTTTTGCCGGCAGAGATTTCACTGGCAGTGGTAGAAAATGGTAAGGAAAATACAGATTACAAATTAATGAATCAGTTAAAGTGGGAAAAAGTTGATAATAACTATGAAACGGATAAGAAAATAGAAATTGCAAATCTGGATAAGGCTGATGAAAACAACACTGATGCATATATCAGAGTATGCATTATCCCAAGATGGACAGTTGAAATAAACGGTTCAAATGAAAATGGTTTGGGAGATAATATTATTACAGTTGATGCAGATTTACCTTTGGATAATTTTGGCTCGTTCGTTGGATTAAATATCGATGAATCTGCTAAAAGTTATAATATGGGACCAATTATTTTTAATTTAGATGACAATTGGAATGAGAACTGGTTTTATAACAGTAAAGATGGCTATTTTTATTATAAAGATGTAGTACATTTTGGAAGTAGTACGGAACCACTTCTTAAGTCTGTAACAATTTCAGAGGTAACAAAAAGTATTCTTGACTCTTATGGAGCCAATCTGACGATTGATATATTAACTGATGGAATACAATCGGAAGGAAATGCAATTGATAATATGTGGGGAAATGTAGAGATGGGAGCAAATGGCATATTGCAGCAAAAACAGTAGGTTTTAATTTGAAATGAGGTAGATAATGTGAAATCAACGAAGTCATTTATAAAATACAATAGATTGATAAGAGTAATCTCTGCGATTGTTGCTACTGTACTGATAATAGATTTATTGCCTTTTAATTTGGATTATAAATCAGTTTCAGCAGCCACATTGCCAACGCTCAATGTGGCAGAAAAATGGAAGAACATGATGGAACAATTGGGATGGATTAATGTATATAATAGTGGGAATTATCGAAGCTCTAATCCGTCAATGTGGAAAGATACATCATTAATAGAGGGCATAAATGGAAATTCAGTTAAAGATAACAGATATCAGGGAAGCGTTTCTACTGAAGCACCGCAGTATGAATTGAAGTTTGACAGTGTTTATGATGGGTGGTACCGGGTATATAAAGTGAGTACAGGAGCTCAGCTTGCATACGTAATGAGAAATTATACTTCATCCTTTGAAAGTAAATTAAAAGTGACTGTTGAAGAGTTGGTAAATCTTGGAAAAACCAACAAAATATGTAATAAACTTGGCATAGAACTTTTATGTGATATTGATTTAGGTGGAGAAGATGGAATTGGATGGATTAATTCCAGAAACCCATCTGTTCTTTTGGAACTTGATGGTCAAGGACATCATCTGTATAACTGCCTTCTTAATGGTTCAAACTACTTTCTTTCGGCAGATAACTTGTTTATTATTAAAAATTTAACTTTTAGTAATGTTCTTATAAATCATGCGGGAGGTATGTTTGGTACTTCAACCAGGTGTATGTTTTATAATGTCGATTGGGAAAAATGTGTTGCTCCTTCAGGTAGTGATAGTACAACTATTGTATTTGGCACTTTCTATAATTACTGTTATCTAAAGGAATGTACAATCCGTAACTCATATGTAAGAGGAAAAGGACATTCTTCGCTTTTTGGTTCATGGAATGACAGTAATGAATTTAGTAGTACAAAAACATATATTGGTGACGTTGTAGCGAAAGATACCGATTCAGTATACCACGATTCTATACCGTGTTTAGCGGATGATATACCTGATTATGAGGAAATTGAAAGGTGCTTCCTGGGACATACATTGGTTTGGATTGATTATAATGGTAAAGAACATACAAATAGGAGAATTTCACAATACCCTTCGATTTATGAAGAATGTTCCACAATTGGCTGTTATCTTTATATTTTAAGTGGAAACCATTCAGGAGGATTCGTTTCGTGTCTCCAGTCATATGAAAAGTTTGACGGATGCAGTTCCAATACAGTTATATTTGGTGATACACAGTTGGGAGTATTTATTGGGGCAGTTATTGGTTCAGGTGATGGCTTTTATCTGCCTGATCCACAAACAGGAGAAAAAATACTTGTGAATTCGATGTTTAACAATTGTTATGCATCAGGAAGCATTGAGGGTATATCAAAAATCGGCGGCTTTATTGGAATGATATTTGATGATACAAGAGCCAGAGATACAGCAAACAGAGGACAGGCAGTGTTTAATAATTGTTATTCAACTTCGTCAGTCGGAATGGAATATTCTGGAGACTATGTTGGAGGATTTGCTGGTTATTCGGTCAGTAATTATGCCTCAGCAGATAGTAATAGCTATTCACATATTTATTATAACTGTTATGTTGCAGGTGAAGTAGGAGGAATAACAACAGAAACTGCAAATACAAGCAATAACAATAATTCTATTGGTGGTTTTTTTGGTTCGTACTATCAGCCACAATCATACTATGAATTAGTAAATTGTTACTATGATATGCAGACGACCGGAATGAGAGAAAGGGCAATAGGATGTTATGGAAATATACAGTTATATAATACGCTTGAAGGATTATATGGTGTATATACAAAGAAGTCAGACAAGAAGGGTGTTACCGGGCTTGTAGATAATGCCGAACTTGGAGATGGTTATATCAGAATTTCAAATCAGATGTATCCAATGTTATCTGAATTCAATAAAATTCCACAAAAATCAGATGATTATAATTCGAATCCGATTAGTGCAATGAAGTACGAAAGAGAAGAGGAGAGATATAGAAACAGTTTATCATCAGTTTCAACTGTTCTTCTTAACCATTATGATACTATTCTTGACGAGAAAGGCTATGAAAGAGAGGCGACAGCCAGTGAAGAAGATAAGAAAATCTACGATACTGTACGTGATATTACTTCGAAATTCGAGCTGACAACTGATGATGAGAAAGGTATCACATGGGGCAAAGATGTTGAGATGAACGAAACTCGAAATCTAATGGATAAATTTGGTGGAGAAGATGGTTTTACACTTAGGTATGTAACTGTTAAGCAGAATGAAAACGGTGAATACCTAAATGGTTCGGAAAATGAAAGCATAGTAACTAAAAAATTCACCCCGAATGTTCTTACAATAGGAAGATATGACGACCCGGAAGATGACAGAGGGTATTATTACAAATGCTTTGATTTTGCTCCAGGCATTCAGTGGCTTAAGGTTAGTGCAGGCGAGGTTCAGTCTGATACAACAGAAAGATTGGAAGAACCGCAATATAAAGAAGGTGCGATAATAGGCAGCCGAAGTTTCAGACTGCTTCCTACAGCATATCTCAATGCCGGTGATATTATGCATATCAATGTGATAACGGATAATACATCGGAAAATGTAGTTTATTCAAATACAGTGACAATTTCAGAAGGTGGAAATGAAAATCAGATATATGGTCTTTTCAATCATTCCGTAGGAACTGCATTTGCCATTACTGACAGATTTAGGATGGGAACAGATATATATTCTGGTCAGAATCAGAAAATATTACTATATAATGGAAATAATGGAAATAAACTGACAGATAATAGTACATTTGCTTTTTATGCAGGATATTCTGTCAACGATACAAATAGTGGTAATGCTATAGATGATGTTGTTAATTCAAAGAAAATCGGTGCGGATTCAATGGTGTCTCAGAAATTCGATATTACAAACAATGCGAATGTAACTTCAAATCTTGTATCACTTAATGGTGTGACAAATAATTCCTCAGATGGTATGGTCAGAGTGAGGGTATTTCGTGCTCAGCCAAAGAAAATAGGAAATAGTAATGATTTTTACCTTGAAAGAGGGGATGAAATAGACTATTCTGATGAAAAAACACTGGCAAAGTGGCAGGGGGAAAAACCATTCGATACAAACGATTCGAATGCATATTATTACCTTGATTATTATTGGAGGCTAAATGACGGCCGGTATCTTTTTGACAGAAAGTTAGTGAGAATTACTGCAGATACCTACAGTGTAACTATGAAAACAGGCATACTTGATGAAGAGTTTACAGTTAATGAAGAGAGTCCACAAAAAACGGTTGTAGATCAGTATGTAACAGATAAGATTAAAACGAATTCCGATCAGACAAAAACTTGGGATAAGGATAACCTGTATCCATCAAAAAAGGCAGAATTTAGCGCGGAAAGTGCATCAGAATTTTATGATAGTTATAACAACAAAGAACATATAAATGGAAATGATTATTATACCAAAACGTTAAAAATTGATACATCAAGTCCACAGACAGCTATAGGCTGGCTTCGTGAATCTGACTATAAGCTTACTGCACTGATTGTTGAGGCAGTGGATAGTACAGGTACACGTCACGAAATGTCAAGAATAGATACAAACAATGTGACAGAACCGTTGAACTTTGATAATGCAGAGTATACTTATGATTATAAAACATACTCCGTTACCCAGAATTCAGAAACCAAAATTTTTAGTGTGGTGGAAAATCAGACTGTAACAAATACATTTAATGTTGAGAGTTACTCAAGTTCAATGACAAATAGTATTTCAAAGTACATATTATTCTCCTTTTCTACAACAGGAGATGTTTCGCAGGGAGGTTTTTCTACAATTAACGATGACCTAATCATAACTGCACTTTTTAGAAAAAATGATGCCAATGTTAAGACGGAAAAACAGGTTCTTGCCAATACGGATAATAATCCAGTTGAAAAAGTCAATGAAACCGTTAAAAACGAAGAATACATTAATAATGGTGAAAAAGTTACGCAGATATATTATTCTTCACTTGATAGCATTGATGAAGAGAAAAGAGTTGATGATACAGGAGTTAGTGGCGATGAAAACAGAAAAGCAGTCCTTGGCGGGGATATTCTGACATACAGGCTGAAGGTTTATAATACCGGATATTTCACATCAAAGGATGTCAATGTTTATGATGTTATTCCGGAAGGAACAGAATATGTAGCAGATTCTGCAAAACTGTATCGGCAGAAATCATTGTCGACATCTAATTTTGACCGATATGAAAAACTGGAAGACCCTACTATAGGAAACAGTGGTTTTAATATCAGATATGATGATGAAGAGAATGCAATAAAGGCAGCTCTGTCAAAAGTAGCACTTGATGAAAACTATTATATTGAATATAAGGTTAAAGTAAATGATATAAAAGCGACAGAACTGAAAGAAACAATCACTAATCAGGCAGACTATAAATTCATTAATTTTAATGGCGATACAACAGAAGATTTTAACGATAAGAATACAAATACAGCGCAGGAGAATGCGATTGTTTCCATGGATGCTTCACATGATGAGAATACATATATTGTTACATTCAAAGGGGAAACAGGGAAGATGGACCTGCAAAAAACGTATTCCATAGATTCTTATTATAATGAATTTCCTGAGCAATTTGAATATGATGCATCTAATGGCATACAATTATTAAAAGTATTAGGCCAAAATAATGAAGAAGATATTACAAATAAGGTTATGATTGAAGAAAGAGACATAAATGGTAAAAAGATAGGATTTGAAATCAAAAATAAGGATGGAGAAAGTGAAATTAATCTTGCGAGCGGTACTATGTATAAGGTTGTGTTTAAAGGAATAGTGCCACCACTCACCGATTCTTCAGGAGAAATACGTAATAAGGCTACTGTTACTTATAAAGAAGATGGGGAAACAAAGGCCACTGCAATAAGCATAGTAGAACGTATGACTAATCAGACAGAAACCGATGTGACACATCTGTATCTTTCGATTGTCAAAGAAATATCACAAGAGGATCCGTCACAGACATTCTTGTTTAAGATTGAAAGATTTGATGATGACAAACTGAGTGGCACTCCTGATATCAGCTATGCAAGGATTAACTGCACAGAAAAGAAACAGGTTGAGAATATGGATAGCGATTGTTACATAGGAAACAGTCTGCTCCAGGTTGATAAAAGAGGATACTACAGGATAACAGAGATTGATGACTGGGGTTCTTCGGACTATGTATTTGAAAACATTTCTGTTACAGATATGACTAAGATTACGGGATGGTCAAATCTGGATATTAAATCTATCAATGTAGAAAGTAAAAATGCCATTATTCGGCTTCCGAGACAATCAGATGTTGCAACCTTAACATTTCCGACAGCATATGGCACATTTTCATCAGGTTCAACAGCTGTTTTATATCCGGTAGTAAAATTTACGGATAAGCCAAATAAATATGCATACAGAACATCGCAAGCCTTTGCAGAAAATAAAATTTCATAAATATGTAGTTGGTGAACGATTTGTATGTTATAATAAATTAGATACAGTATATTTGGGGAAGGAGTGGTATAAACGGAAAATGAAAACTTAAGTGTTGGATGGAGAGTAGTGAGTTTAATAAGGAGGTTATTACTAATTTTGTTTTTTATTACGATTCTTGGTGTGGCTATCATGTTTGCGAATAGCAAAAGTACAAACAAATCTTTATTTGGTTATAGATACTATACTATTTTGACAGCGTCTATGTCACCAAAACTTCAGGTTGGCGATATAATATTCGTAAAGATTGTAGATGCTGATGAAATTAATGTTGGTGACATCATTACATTCAATCCGTCTAAGTCAGGAGATATATATCTTACTCATAGAGTGATTGAAAAACTGGAAAATTATGATGAAACAGGTGTTACATGCTTTAAGACAAAAGGTGACGCCAATGAAGATCCGGATGAAGTTCTGATTGATGAAGCAAGAGTGATAGGAAAGGAAACTTTATGTATCAGAAAGATGGGGTACATCATTAGGTTTGTACAGTTGAGATGGTACTATGTACTGATAATAGTCATATTGTTTATCGTAATGCTAAAAGTGATGGGGATATATCTTGAACTGAAAAGCAGTGAAAAAAGTGAAGATATGTCTGATCATATGGAAAAAGTAAATAAGGAAAAATAAGAAGGAGGATATGATATTATGAGAAAAAAAAATATTCAAAAATCAAATCAAAAGAGTAAAGAAAGAAAACTCTTAGCTGCTACATTTGTTTTAGCAGCATTAATCGTAGGAGGAAGTACATTTGCATGGTTTACATCTGAAGATACGGTTACGAATAAACTCAGTTCTAAAGGTGGATTGAAAGTGCTCATCACAGAGGATTTTGACAGACCGGATAACTGGACTCCGGGAGTTAAGGTTACAAAGGAAGTTGGTGCAATTAATGCAGGTAACCTTGATGCATTTGTAAGACTTAGTCTGCCGGCAACAAACGCCAATATTACCAGATTAGCTGACAGCGATGCTGTTGTTGCAGATGCCATTACCATACCTGATAAAGCAAAAGAGTTGTCAGCTGTTGAGGCAGATGCTATGGAGGCAGGAGCTTATCTGGTTTTTGCTAAAAATGCAGCGGTATCTGATCCACAGGAACAGTCAATTCGTTCGGAAAGTTACAAACCTACAGAGAATGGTTTATATATTTTTAGAAGAAATGCAAGTTCATCTGTAGATAATGAAAGCACTGCGTATACATATGCCGGATATGTTTATAAGGATAGTAAGTATTATATGATTAGTAATGTAACAAAAAATAGTGCAAAATATGTTACAGAAACAACACAATTTGAATCACCTGTGATTGATTATAGTTATGTTAATACTCCGGATGGTGAGGGAAAAACAAATTATATTTCAGTGACATATGGAACAGGTGTTAATCAGATTAAAGTCATTATAAATGTGGATAAGGATGAATTAAAGAATTGGACATTTAATGATACAGATAAGACATTTTATTATAACTATGTATTAGCATCAGGAAAGACAACAAATAAACTTATCAAGAGTGTAGAACTTGAAGCAGCACAGGAGGCATATTATGCATTTGATTACAATTTAGATGTCAAGGTGGATGCTATTCAGGTAGGAACCGGAGATGCTAATGGAAATAAAACTGCAAATGAAGAAGCTGATATTGTTGTTCCTGTAAATGCATCATGGAAAACGAGTGCCAAATTAGAAGCTGTGTATTCTTATGGTGGAGATAGTAAATATAATCCAAGCAGCAGCGAGGGAACAAATGATTCTGTAACTTGGAATGTAGTGTCATAAAATAATATAATTAAGTAAAAACAAAAAGTATAAGGAAGGATTAGGATGAGAGTAATGAAAACAAAATATGGTAAGTTGATATCAGAAACATTAATAATTGCTTTTGCCCTTTTCCTTTCTTTATCTTTATTTGGAAAGGCAGTTTTTGCTCAAACTGTGCTTCCGGATGGAAAGGTGGCAGGGCTTGACCAAGGACTGACAGTTATGGATGATAATGGAAATAGTGTTGGTGATGATGGCGAATATTATTTTGTTGTGGATGACATGGTTCAGGGACAGGAATATGTTAAAAACATTCAGATTATGAACTTGAGAGAAGACAAAGCATATCATATTTATTTATATGTGACACCTGTTTCGAATATTGCTAATAACATTGACTTGGAAAAAGATACGCAGTGTACGTTCTGGATTAATGGAACAGAAATATATACCGGAAAAGTAAATGGTGATGGGAATGTCAATTTGAGAGAAGAACCGGCTGATTTAGGACTGTATCGACCTGGAGATTCGTCAGTGCTAAAGTGCCTTGTTGTATGGAATGGAGAAAAGATAAATGAGTCATATAATAACGGTCATAGAGTATTTGATGAGAGTGGAGAACATATAATAGAAGATCCGGATGCAGATAATTCTTATTATGGTGAGGTGAAATTCCAATGGAAATTTTATGCTGTAGTTGATGAGAGTTATTCATCAGTTAAGACAGGTATTTTATCTGAGAGGAATTTAAGAGGAATCATCATCATTTTATCCGGGATAATTTTGGGAACGATTAGTATATTGTTGGTTCTTATCAATTTAAAAAAACAAAAACAAAAGACAGGTAATTAGATGTGTTTTAAGGACAGTTTGGTTGGTATTATGAAAGAAAAAATAAAAAGTTTTGCCACCATATTTCTGTCATTGACAGGTATTTTTATACTTATCTGTTACGCAGTCGGGTATAGATTTTTTGTTGTAGAGACAGGAAGTATGGGAAAAAAATATCCGGTAGGTTCTATGGTGATTGTAAAAAATACTGCACCGGAAAAGATAAAAATTGGTGAAGTGATAACATTTAAAATTCAAGGAAATATTTTAGTAACACATAGAGTTGTCGATAAAGATTTACAACAAAGATACTTTGTAACGAAGGGTGATGCTAATAATAAAGTAGATGAAAAAGAAGTGTATTTTGATAATGTTATTGGAAAAGTGGCATCAGATATTCCATTACTTGGATATGTATTGTATTTCTTAAACTCGATGTATGGGAAAATCAGTATAGGAATATTGATTGTTGTTTATATCAAATACACGGTTTTCAGTTTTTGGTTATCAAAAAAGTGTTGAAGGAATGAGAGGTTAATGTCAATGAATAAGACTGATGATACAAGAATAAAAAAATTATCCGGAAATGTCGGTGTTATCATATTTTTATGTTCTCTTCTCGTTATAGGTTTTACGTTGGCGTATTTTTCGTATACAGATATCGTTACAAATAAGCATAGTGCGAAAAGATTGAAAATTGAGTTGCTAGAGCCTGCATGGTACACAGATACCGGAATGGAAGCTGCAAAGAAACAGGTTCCGGGTATGACTATTACAAAAGATCCTCATGTTTATAATAAATCGGAGGCAAAAGTATATGTCAGAATGAAGCTAGAGATTTTAGATAAAGACGGCAAGATTATTACAGATAAAACAAAGATTGCAGCGTATTTAAAGAGCATTTATTTTATTGATAAAAATGATAATAATAAGAAAAAGGAATTGTTTGTATTTGACACATCCAATCCGACTACGCCTGTAAGCTCACAAAATTCAAATTTTGAATATAGCAGTAGCGATGGATGGTTCTATTATAAAACGGAAAATGGATATACAGAATTGGATGCAAAATCAAGCACACCTAATTTATTTGATGAGATACATATTCCGATTTTAAAATCGGAGTATAATGGTATATTTGATGGAAATTATACCATAAAGGTGATTGGACAGGCGATATCGACAGAATACAAAACAGATACTGATATCATTGATGCATTTAATCAACAATATGGAGAGTAATAATGAATAAGAGAAAGAGAATATTAGTTGTTGCAATTGTGTTATTCATTAGTGCTGTATCAATAGTGTATTATGGAGTTCACATAAATAAAAAGGATAACATTCAGTCAGATACATATGAAAGTGAAATTGCTGTTTATAATGAACTGAAAACGACAGAAAATGAAAGAACACAAGAAGACAGTCTGTTAGACAATGCGTATAATTTGAATCCTGATACAATTGCCTGGCTTTTCATACCTGGTACAAAGATAGATTTTCCAATCGTACAGACTGACAATAATGAATACTATCTGAAATATAGTTTTACAAGGGAAACCCCATCTAATGGGGTTCCTTTTTTGGATTACAGGTGTGAAAGTGATTTCAACGGATTCAATTCTATCATTTACGGTCATAATATCAGCAGGGATAGAATGTTTTCGGGACTTTTAAAATTTAAACAGGATACGTATTTTAATGAGCATAACACTGCAGTTTTAAAGATGAAAACGGGAGATAGGAGAGTTCGTTTTTTTGCCTGTCTTGTCACCAATAGTACAAGCGATATATATCAAGTTGTTTTTCTTACTGATGAAGAAAAAGAAGAGTATATTAATATCATCAAATCAAATGCAGTTGTTTGGGATGATAGTGTGGAAATTCATCTTGACAGTAATATGATATTGCTTTCAACGTGTTCATATGACTTTGATGAAGCAAGAACAGTAGTTGTTGGAATATTGGAATAATTACTAAAGCAGGAACCTCCACTATTAAAGATAATTATTTAATCCAATCAGACTAAAAATGTCTGATTGGACTACAACAAATGGAACTTTCTGTGTTATAGTATGATATGTTGTTAGTAAAAACTAACTAAAGTATGTTATAACGAAAGGAAGTTTATCATGGAGAAAAAAGAAAGAAACGAACGCCTGAATGGGCGTGATCTTATCAACATAGGAGTCTGCTCAGCGATTTATTTCGTCATTGTTATGGCACTTGCCATGACAGGTCTTATACCTATTTCTACAGGAGGTTTGTGGATTTACGAAAGAGTGCTACAAGCTGGAAGTTGTAGGAAAAGAGAAGATGTAATAAGGAAAAATATATAACAGTCACAAATTTGTATGGATTTGTGGCTGTTATATATTTTTAGGGAAAAGTCAAAAGGTGATTCAATATTATTCAAGCCTGCATGAAGAGTATTTAGAATTAAAATGAATCCCAAGATTAGTGGCATTGATTTCAATCCATTTGTTTTCAGCTTCATCTGTCATAAGAAATCCTTTTACACGCACTACATTTCCAACTTCTTTATCATGAAATAATTCATTTATTTTACTTAAAAGAATTTCTTTATCCATATGTATATGCATAAAGAAAAGAGATTCAAATCCATTCTCATCCATGGAGAAAGCTTTTTCAAATGAAACAGTCTGATACCCCGCATTTACAATTTTTTCAAAATAAGAATCTGATAAATTGTCCCAGTTTACAGCGATAATATTTTCAGCATGAAATGTACGATGGCATTTTATCATTTCAAGAGAATTGTTGATATAATTACATAGATTGATTAATTTATCATGCTGTGAATCTGTAATATGGCTTAAAACGATACATCCTGCCATCGCAGCCTGACTTGCAAGAAGATAGTCTGCCTCACCAAAATCATCTTGTAAAAAACAAATCATTTTTATGAAATAAGTCATTAATATTGCCAAAATTTGCATAGGGATTGATAATTGTGATGACATTACTGATACAATACATTGAATCAACAGGAGATTCGTTTAAGATATCAAAAAATTCGATTTCCACTATAATTATATGATATCAGCAATCATGGAGGCAAGGCAGGTATGGATGTTGAAAGGTTCTGATGATGGATACAGAGATTGGAGAAATTATCATATGGTGGAATTAAAGAAAAAGCGAAGAATCATATGTTGTACAATGATACTTGCAATGATATTGGTATTTTGTGCATGTGGCAAGGAGTCACATAGGAAAACCATAGACATAGCTGTTGAGAATAATATTTTAGAAAATGATAACAATGATATCGATGAAACTAAAATGGATGAGAAAATATATAAAGACAATATGAAGTGACCTCACAATTGTAGATTCGTGGATTTACCTGTATGATATAAGTTGAATAAAACAATATCAGGTAACAGGGATTACCGCATACA
>OMVN01000009.1 GCA_900314525.1 uncultured Eubacteriales bacterium | reverse complement strand
TGATTTTATTTTGGTATTTGATGTAATTTAATAAGTATAGTATAATGTCCATGAGCATTGTCTCCTTTGTATAGTTGATGTTTGGTCGCGGATATTATATCACAAAAGGGAGGTCAATGCTCTTTTTGTTTGCAAACTCCCTAAAATAAAGGTTTTTAATAAAAAATAAGGTAGTAAACTTGACACTACCGGAATAACAGAGGGGGATAATGCCATTGTACATACATCTATGCACAGTTTTGGATTTGTGTGTGGGGGTCCGCAGATGGTTATAGAGGCATTATTAGAGTGTACAGGTGAGGAAGGAACAATAATGATGCCTACCCAGACTTGGAAAAATATGGACCCTGAGAGCGGAGTTCACTGGGAGGAGCCAAAAGAATGGTGGCAGATTATAAGGGATAACTGGCCTGCTTATGATAAAGAAATTACCCCGACAAATACAATGGGCTCAGTTGCAGAAATGTTTCGCAAATGGCCAGGCTCTATAAGAAGTGACCATCCAGTAAGATCATTTGCTGCAAATGGAAAGAATGCGGAATATCTGATTAAAGATCATGATCTTAAAGATATTTTTGGTGAGTCATCTCCAATAGGCAAATTATATGAACTTGATGGAAAAGTATTGCTGCTTGGGGTTGGATACGATAAGAATACGGCAATCCATCTGGCTGATTACAGGGCAGATTATCCATCTAAAAAAATGTCAAAGGAAAGTTGCGCTATGTTCGTAGATGGAAAGAGAAAATGGGTGACTTATGAAACAATCTATGTAGATGGAGAAGATTTTGAGGATATAGGTGCTGCTTTTGAGGAAAATAAAGATAATGTAAAAAACACAGAGATTGGTAACTGTACTGCGAGAGTAATGAGAGTTAGAGACATAGTGGATTTTGCTGTTGATTGGATAAACAAAAACAGAAAGTAGAGAAGGGTTATGAATCAGAAAAAATTTATGGATAGCATTAGAAATATTGCACTTCCAGTCACAATACAATGTTTGTTTCAAGCAATGTTAGGGCTTATAGATCAGCTGATGATTGGACACCTTGGAAGCTCATGTATTGCAGGAGTCGGACTGGGAGGAAAGTTTATTTCGCTTTTTACAGTGACAGTTTCCGCAATAGTTACAGTTGCTGGGATTCTTATTGCACAATATATAGGAAAAGAAGACAGAGATGGAATACGAAGAAGTTTTCATTCCTGCATGTATATTGCAATGATTGTGGGAATAATATTCCTTGTTCTTTCAATTATTATACCAAATCAGATTATGGGGCTTTATTCAAATGATAAAGGTACAATAAGACAGGCTGGGATTTATTTGAGAATTATGTCTGCGGGATTTATACCACAGATAATAGCACTTATGTTTTCTACACTTCTTAGAAATATGGAGGCAGCAAAATATGTGATGTATGCCAGTGGTTTATCAGTAATTTCAAACACTATTTTAAATTACTTATTTATATTTGGTGTTGGGTTCATGCCTAGGATGGATGTTGCAGGTGCGGCATTAGCAACCAGTCTTGCCCGTATTATTGAAATGGCAGTAGTTGTTATAATGTATTTCAGGATAAAGAATAAAAGCAAAGTTTTCAGAGGATTTTATCTGTCATTCGGATGCAGAATAACAAAAGATTTTGTGAAAAAAATAGCTAAAATTATAGCTCCAATTCTTTTGTGTGAATTTTTATGGAGTCTTGGTGAAAATGTATACGCTGTAATATATGGACATATTGGGACAGATTCAGTTGCAGCTATGACACTTACATATCCAATTCAGACACTTGCTATAGGAGCATTATCTGGAGTTTCTGCGGCAGCAGGAATAATTATTGGACAGTCACTTGGAGCTAAAAAATATGAAAAAGCTTACGAAGATTCAAAAAAGATTATGAAACTTACAATATTTGCTGCAGTTGCTATCTGTATTTTTGTCAGTGTAATAGCAAATTTATATGTGAACCTATACAATGTAAATGATAACGTAAAAAATATAACGGTTCATATTCTATATGCATATTCACTGGTATTTTGTGCAAAGGTAGTGAACATGGTGTTAGGAGGAGGAATACTCAGAAGCGGAGGACAGACTAAATATATTATGATAGTTGATATAGTGGGAACATGGTTAATAGGTGTTCCGCTAGGACTTCTGACTTCGTTTGTATTAGGCCTACCAATCTATATTGTTTATTTTATACTTTCACTGGAAGAGTATGTGAGAATGTTAATGGAAATATATTTATTTAAATCTGAAAAATGGATGAAAAATATTTCAAATGAATAAAAAATATTAAATTACAGATAATATCTATAAACATATGTGTTGAAAATAAGGAGTTTATAGATGAAAGATAGGGCAAAAGTAGTTTTTGTATCACTTATAATTTTCTTTGGAACCGCATTTGCAATTATGTCATTTAATGAAGATGTGGCGGTACAGGGACTTTTTGAAAAAATTTATATGATGATTACGGGAACGAAACATACGGGACTAGGGATTATTGAGATATCCTATGGAATAGGAATTGCCCTGGGAATAACGGTTTTCTTTAACCGACTGTCAGATAAAAAAAATAATGAACCTACTCCAATAGAATTAAAAATGAAACAGTATGAGGACCAAGTTAATGATTATTCAGATGGAGGAAAATGATTAATTTATTATTTGCACTTATTGGGGTGAGCGCAGGAGCATTAGTGTCGGGAGGTATATGTTCACTGTTAACTACAATTGGAATTGTTAACAGGCTGGCATTCAAAACTAAAACGGTAAGCAAGATAAAACTTTACGAAAATACTATTCTTTTTTCGGCTATTATTTCAACTTTTATTTATTTAATTGAGCCGAGAATAAATTTAGCTGGAATACAATCAGATATATTGATGGCATTTTATGGGATATTTACAGGTATATTCGTAGGGTGTCTTGCAATGTCACTTGCAGAGGCATTAGATGCCTCTGCAATATTATTTAGGAGAGTTAAATTAAAAAGAGGATTTAAATATGTGATATGTTGTGCAGCACTTGGAAAGTTCGTGGGGAATATCATATATTTTATAAAGTAATCTGGAGGGTTATTATGCAGGTAAAACAGAATCAGGAATTATCGGATAAGTATAATGAGTATGTCAAAAAAGTGACGAAGACAACAAGTCTTCCTTCAAATATGTTTCATGCATTTCTGACAGGAGGGGCAATCTGTTTAATTGGACAGATAATTATGGAGGTATTAAAGGCAAGAGGATTTAGTGAAAATCATATGAATTATATCACAATACTAATTCTGGTATTTGCAGCTGCGGTTCTCACAGGACTGAATATTTAT
Source organism: uncultured Eubacteriales bacterium (assembly GCA_900314525.1). Taxonomy (GTDB): domain Bacteria; phylum Bacillota; class Clostridia; order Lachnospirales; family Lachnospiraceae; genus Bovifimicola. Next base: position 57,210 of record OMVN01000009.1, on the reverse strand, counting down.
CCAAAGATAGGAAAATATGGAGGTGCTGGTTCACTGGTACCAATAACAGGTTTTGCCAATTCAATTGCAGCCTGTGCAACGGAATTTAAGGCAGAGGGAATGGTAATGGGACTAGGATGTAAAATCTTTACAATAGCCGGGCCTGTTATATTATACGGATTAGTCAGCAGTGCAATACTAGGTGTGATTTATTATATTATTGGAGGTATGCCATGGATTTCATAAATCAGATGCAGGGAAAACAGAGTGTAAAATATTTTGCAACACCACTTATTCTTGAATATGCCAGTGTGTGCGGAAGCAAGGAAAATGATGGTCCATTAAGAGAACATTTTGATGAATGCTGTACAGATGATATGTTTGGAAGTGATACCTGGGAAAAAGCAGAAAGTGCAATGCAGAAAAGAACACTTGAGACATTATTTAAGAAATCAGGATTAAAAGAGAGTGATATAAAATATATATTTGCAGGGGATTTGCTAGGACAGCTAATAGCTTCAACTTTTGGAATTATAGATTATGAGATCCCTTTTTTCGGATTATATGGAGCATGTTCTACAATGGGAGAATCTCTGAGCCTTGGATCAATGGCAGTGGCAGGAGGATATGCTAAAAAGGTTATTACTATGGCTTCGAGTCACTTTGCTAGTGCAGAAAAAACCTTCAGATTCCCTCTGGAATATGGAAATCAGCGACCATATTCAGCAACGTGGACAGTTACAGGATGTGGAGCCGTTGTGTTAGGAGAAAGTGGTAATGAAAGACTTGTTCCAAAGGCAAAAATAAAAGGTGTTACCACAGGAAAAATTGTTGACTATGGAGTTATGGATTCAATGAACATGGGGGCTTGTATGGCACCTGCTGCAGCAGATGTTATCAGAGCCAATCTTGAGGATTTTAATATTAAGCCAGATTATTATGACAGGATAATAACAGGCGATTTGGGATATGTTGGACAAAAGATTTTATTTGATCTTTTAGGAGCTATAAATATAGATATCACAAAAAATCACATGGATTGCGGAATAGAAATATATGATTCTGAAAAACAGGATACACATGCAGGGGGCAGCGGATGTGGATGTTCTGCCTCAGTACTATGCGGATATATTCTAGAAAAAATTAGCAGTGGTGAGTGGAAGAGAGTATTGTTTGTTCCCACGGGAGCACTGCTATCCCCAGTAAGTTTTAATGAGGGACAATCGGTTCCTGGAATCGCTCATGCTGTAATAATAGAAAACATGGAGGTGTAAGATGGTATATTTGAAGGCGTTTTTAGTAGGAGGACTGTTATGTGCATTTGTCCAGATATTTATAGATAAGACAAAACTTATGCCTGGAAGAATTATGGTTGGGTTGGTTGTAATTGGAACAATTCTGGGATTTTTTGGGGTGTATGATGGATTTATTGATTTTGCAGGTGCAGGGGCAAGTGTACCTTTAATTGGATTTGGAAATACTCTGATGAATGGAGTAAAAGAAGCAATTGATAATGATGGCATTCTGGGAATTTTTATAGGAGGTCTTAAAGCCAGTGCAGTTGGAATTTCCGGGGCTCTCCTATTTGGATTTTTAGATTCCCTTGTATTCAAATCCAAAATGAAGGGGTAAAGATGGCAGGAAATTATTTTAGTCTGATACCTGAAATAAATGATCATCTGAAATGGAGAGAAGAAGAGAAAAATAAAATAATACTAGATGCCCCAGGAGGAGAGATAGAACTTGACTGCTATGGTGCAATGCTTTGGAAGAAAATAGATGGAAAGAGGAGAGTTTTGGATATTGCAGACGAACTTGGAAAGGAACTAGAGGAGGATAAGGATCTTTCACTCCAGAGGGCAATCGTATTTATGCAGATACTTAGAAGGAGAAAGCTTATAAGATTTGCAGATATATAAAGGACAATATCCATAAATAGTATCAACACAGACAAAGATTTAATAAATGACTGAGTTAAAATAATTATAGCGATTATAGTGGATTTGTGATAAAATAGCAGTAATGGTTAAAGACAAAGGCGTAATAATTACGGAGGCAGTAATGAAATTATTGACAATTACAGTTCCATGCTTTAATTCCGAAGATTACATGGAAAAATGTATAAACAGTTTATTAATTGGCGGCGAGGAAGTAGAGATTCTTATAGTGGACGATGGTTCCACAGACAGAACAAGTGGAATAGCAGATGAATATCAGAATAAATATCCTGAGATTATTAGGGCTATTCATAAAGAAAATGGTGGCCACGGTGATGCGGTTAATACTGGAATAATGAATGCAACTGGCAAATATTTTAAGGTCTGTGACAGCGATGACTGGTTTGATGCATCTGCATATAAGAAAGTACTTAAGACACTTCGTGAACTAGAAGAGGGTGGCGAAGAAATAGATCTTTTACTTGCAAATTACGTATACGACAAAGTTGGAAGAAAAAAGAAAAAAGTAATGAAGTATGCAGGAGCACTTCCTGAGAAGAAGATAATTGGATGGAATGACGACGATATCAAGTTCAATAAGTTTCAGTATGTACTTATGCACTCTGTTATATATAGAACTAAGATGCTTAAGGAGAGCAATCTGCGCTTGCCAAAGCACACATTTTATGTTGATAACATATATGTATTTAAGCCAATGGTAAATGTTAAGAAGCTAATGTATATCAATGCTGATCTGTATCATTATTTCATTGGAAGAGAAGGTCAGTCTGTAAATGAGCAGACAATGATTAAAAGAATTGATCAGCAGATATTCATCAACAAAGTACTTATAGATTTCTTCAGTAACAATAAAGATATACCAAAACAGATGTATAAATTTTTGTTCCAGTACATGGATATGATGATGTGTGTTTCGTCTGTTATGTGTATTATCTCTAAGGATAAAGAGAAACTTGAAAAGAAGAGGCAGTTGTGGGATTACTTAAGGATAAAAGATAAAGAGCTCTACAGGCAATTAAGACATACTATTTTTGGTATATGGATGAATTTGCCAGGAAGTTTTGGAAGATTTTTGTCAAGAACTGGATACCAGGTTATGCAGAAGGTATTTGGATTTAACTAAGGGGAATGAGGATTTTAAGTGAAAAAATAGCATTGTATTTTTTGACAGGCAGAATGGGTTAAAATCCTTTTGCCTGTTATTTTTATGTATTACATGTGTGAAAAGTACTTTATTCAGCAGAAAATGTTAATATGGACTATTTAGAAGACGTGTAAAAAATAGGGGGATAAACGATTACAGCTCTTATTATGGAAATAGTGAAATTGATTCATACTTAAATGAGGAATATATTAATTATTTGTCTGAAATTTCAAAGGATATTGTAACTTCAAAAATAGAAATTACAAAAGATGATGCATTAGGAAAGTCAGAGATTGATACGGAAATAATTAATAGAAAAATCTTTCTTCTATCCTGCAGTGAGGTGGGAATACAGGATTCAATCAATATGCCTAAAGAAGGCAAAATGCTTAAATATTTCAAAAAATCAGAAAACAGAAAAGTTTACATAGATGGTAAAGATTCCAGCTGGTGGTTACGTACACCAAATACATATTATTTATCTTGTACATATGTAATCGGGGCTAATAATAAGATTGGTACAACAAATGCATATGATAAGAATGGTGTACGACCTGCTTTTTGTTGTATTAAATTATTCTTATATATTCTATTTTTTTCTCCATTTAATCACATACACTAGCACGTACATAATTATTGCTAAGACGAAACCACCGATTACATCTATTACAGAATGCTGTTTAAGGAAGACAGTGGACAGAATAATTGAAACAGAAAGGATGAAAATAAAAGTTTTTATTATATTATGTCCTTTAAGCCCCTTGCTCTTAAATAGTGCAATCATGCATCCAAGGGTGTTAAATACATGAACACTTGGAAATACATTGGTTGATGTATCTGTTTTGTACAGATTAGATACTATTCTTGCACATATATTGTCTCTGCCAGAAATATCAGTTCTTAAGTTCAGACCATTTGGGAAAACCGTGCTTATAATGAGAAAGACTGTCATCCCAATAAATAAAAATGCCGAGGCCTTATAGAATTCATCTCCGGAGTAGAATAAGAGGTATGTCATAGTTAATGCCACAAATAAAAACCAGAGAAAATATGGGATTACGAAATATTCGCAAAACGGTATTTTGTCATCAAGACTGCAATGTATAATTGTATAATGCTTTACATGCCCTTCCAAGAATACAAACCATGGCATATATATGAATACATATAAAAGGGTCCAGCAATGTTTATATTTTATAAAAAAATTCTTCATAATTAATTTCTCTTTTGACTATTTATATTATATTATAACTCGTTGATTTTAGCACAATTGATAACATAATACAAGGAGAAAATAGATGTTAAATAAGCCTATTTTGAAGCTTTTTTTAGTGCCTGGTTTATTCCGTCAATCAAAACAAGGTATGTATATTTGCTGTCATCTGGGTATGTTATATCAGAGGTGGTGCCATTTTTTTTTAATTGTTCACAAATATCCTTCATAGTGTCCTCAATTAGGGGATAGAGAGATTTTATTGATTCATCTATGTTTTTGATTCTTGCATATTTTACTCTGTTATTATCTACACATACCTCAAGCTCAATTGTACTGTTATCAAGACTTAGACATGAGGTATACAGACCTGGAATAAGATTTTCCTTTGCGATATTTTTAGTTGTTTCAGGAACAGTAGAGGGCTCACTTGTAACTGTATTAGAAACAGAAGAGTCGTCTTTATTATCAGATTTGTAGAAAATGAAAATCAGCACTAATACTATAAAGATAAAAGCAGTAATTCCAGCTGGAATCAGTCTCCTTTTTCTCAAAACTATAATTTTTGGATTATTGTTCATGTTAAATTCCACCCTTTATAATTAATAGTATAGTATATTCAAAATATAACCATTTTATTACTACAACAAATATCAAGTAGAATAAAACTATGTGCTATGGTAAAATTGTTACAGATATTTTTTGAGTGAATGGAGAGATAATTATGGGATTACAACTGATTATCGGAGGCAGCGGAAGCGGTAAAACTCTGATGATGTACAATGAACTGATTAAGAAAAGCATGGAGGAACAGAGACATTTTTATGTGGTGGTTCCAGAACAGTTCACTATGGAAACACAGAAGATGATTGTTAATCTGTCGGGGGAGAGAAGAGGAAGTACAAAAATTGATATAGTGAGTTTTAACAGACTGGCAAAGAGAATATTTGATGAGGCAGGTTTAAATAAAATATCAGTACTTGATGATACTGGAAAGTGTCTGCTCCTTAGAAAAATCATTGAAGAAAACAAGAAGGACTTTACAGTATTTGGTTCTAAATCTGGTATGAGTGGATTTGTGGAAGAAATGAAATCCATGATAAGCGAGCTATATCAGTATGGAGTGGGGGAAGAAAAATTACAGGAAATTCTGTCAATGGCAGGAAAACGTCCGCTTCTTCAGGCAAAACTGCAGGATATTGCATTAATCAGAAGTAAATTAAGGGAATATATGCAGGATAATTATATAATGAATGAGGAACTTCTAGAGAGAGTAAGCACTCTTATTGAAAACTCTCAGATTATGAAGGATTCAATAGTGTCATTTGATGAGTATACGGGATTTTCACCAGTTCAGTATGAGGTTATAAGAAAATTATTAAAAGCATCAAAAGATGTATATATCACAATTACACTCAGGGATTCAGATAAGATAGATTATGCTGAAATAAATGATTTAGATGTATTTGGAATCAGCCGTAAAACTATTAATAAATTAAAGACAATTGCAAGAGAAGAAAATGTTCCTATATACAGCGATATTATTTTAAATGAGAATAAGAGACAGGATGGTAGGAATACGCTAATTCATCTTGAGAAAAATATTTTTAAGCCATCATATACAAGAATTAAATCAGATGAGGATATTGAAATTCATGTATGTGATAATCCTGTTATGGAATCTGAATATGTTGCAGTAAAAATAGAAGAATTGATTAGACAAGGCTATAGATATAAGGATATGGCTGTAATTACTACAGACATAGAGTCATACGACAGGTATATGAGAGAGACATTTAATAAGTATGATATACCATGTTTTATAGATAATAAGAAAAGTGTCACAGCAAATCCAATGGTAGAAACAATAAGGGCAGCACTTGAAATTATCTCAGATAATTTTTCATATGAGAGTGTATTCCGTTATTTGAGATATGGAATGATAGCATTGAAGAGAGATGAGATAGATGCTCTTGAAAATTATACAATAAAGAATGGAATAAGAGGCAGAAAAAAATGGAATACACCTTTTTTGACCACAGATTCCTTAGACGTGGTGGAGTGCGAAGAGGAGGAATACAGACAGAAGTTTTTACAGAATATTATGCCTCTGTATGAGACATTTAAATCTAAGAGAAAAATTCCAGTAAAGCAGGGAATAGAAGCTCTCGTGAGGCTTATAGATGAATTGAAAATCAAAGAGAAAACAGATCTTATAACCACACACTTTTTCGATAGTGGAAATCCAGTAAAGGGAAACGAATATGCACAGACCTATGAACTTGTGATGAATGTGTTTGAGAGAAGTAGCCTGTTAATAGGAGAGGAACTTGTTAATGCAAAGGAATTATCAGATATTCTTGATTCAGGTTTTGCGGAACTTAAGGTTTTCTCGGTACCACCTACGCTAGACAGAGTTGTGGTTGGAGATCTTGTAAGAACCAGATTAAATAATATAAAGGTTCTGTTTCTTGTAGGGGCAAATGATGGACTGATACCAAAAGCTGACAATGGAAACAGTGTTCTAAACAGACATGAAAGAGAGTTTTTGTATGAAAGCGGGGTAGAGCTTTCTCCTACGATAAAGGAAAACGCATATATTCAGAAATTTTATCTGTACCTCATGATGACCAAAATGTCTGAAAAGTTATTTATTTCATTTAAGAAAAGTGATTCGAATGGATCTTCTATGAGACCATCATATATTGTAAATGTAGTAAATAATATGTTTGAAGGTATAAAAGTTTATGATGAATCACTCCAAAGGGAGGGTTCACTCCCAAGGAAAATAACCAATCTGAACACTGCAAAATCATATGTACTTGAAAATGCTAATGACTTCATAAGTGGAAAGTTAAATGAAGAGGAACAGAAGGTATTTTCTCAGGTTTATATATTTATAAAGAACAGGGGATTAAATCCTGATGAATTAATAAAGAGGGCAATTAACCGAGAACCTGTGGGAAGACTTAATCAGGCAGTATCGAAAGTTTTATATGGTAAAGAACTGAAAAATAGTGTTTCAAGACTTGAGACATTTGCTGGATGTGCTTACAGACATTTTATCGAATACGGACTTTCTCTGGCAGAAAGAAAAGATTATGAGGTATATAATAACGATATTGGAAGTGTATACCATAAGACTCTGGAACTTTTCTTTAAAGAAGTCAGAGATAAAGAAATTGATATACGGAAAATGGATGATTCTCTGAGAGAGGAAATTATTAAGAAAAATATCACTGAAATTCTAAAAGATGATAAGTCCAAGATTTTTTCAGATACTGGAAGAAATAAATATATTCTTGAAAAGATACAGAGAGTTTCTTCTAAAACAGTTAAAATCCTAAGCAACCAGATAAGTGCGGGATCATTTGTTCCTTCTGAATTTGAAATCAGATTTTCTGCAGAACGAGGCTATTCAAATATGATCTACTCTTATGATGAAGACAGACAAATGAAATTAAGCGGTGTTATAGACAGAATTGATTATTATGATGACGGAGACAATGTTTATGTAAAGATAATTGATTACAAATCCGGTAATAAACAATTTGAGATAAATGATGTTTATAATGGAATGCAGTTACAGCTCTCGGTTTATATGGATGCGGCACTAGAACATGCTAAGAGGAAGTTTAAGGGAAAGAATATAATTCCAGCAGGAATGTTTTTCTATAATATTAATGAACCAGTATTAGATGGAGATAAAATTAAACTCACAGCAGATTTAGAGAAAAATAGAGAAATTATAAGCACAGAAGAGACAAAGACACAGAGAGTAAATGGTATGGTTACAGACAATATGGATGTACTCAGAGCTTTTGATGAAAATATAGACGACCTAACTGAACTTGGAGGAGAATCAATGTATGTGCCGGTCAAGTTCAATAAGGGAGGAAAATTTGCAGCAAAATCTGGACAGGTAACTGGGGAGCAGATGGACTGTGTTTTAAAATATGTTCAGAATAAAGTTTATGAATTTGGTAAACAGATTATAGACGGTGACATTGAAGTAAATCCTAAAATGATAAATGGCAGTAGTCCTTGTGATTATTGCGAATATACAGGTATTTGCGGAGTAGATCCTGCCAAAAATATAAAAGAGATTAAGAAGGAAAATCAGAAAACTATACTTAATAAGATGAGAGAGGAGATGGATGGGCATGCCGAAATGGACAGATAAACAGCAGCAGGTTATTGATACAAGAAATAAGAGTATTTTGGTTTCGGCGGCGGCCGGTTCTGGAAAGACAGCAGTTCTTGTAGAGAGAATTATTAAAAAAGTTACAGATAAAACTAATCCAGTTGATATAGATAAGATTCTCGTTGTGACATTTACTAACGCTGCAGCTACAGAGATGAGAGAAAGAGTTTTAAAGGCTCTGACAGAAGAACTTAAGAAGGATCCATTAAATGAGCATTTAGAGAGACAACAGACTTTTATACACAATGCCCACATTACAACAATCCACAGTTTTTGCTTAAATCTCATAAGAGAGCATTTTAATGAAACTGATTTAGACCCTGCTGTTCGTGTGGCAGATGACAATGAGATAAAACTTCTTAAGTCAGATGTGGTAAAGGATGTACTTGAGGAATACTATACAGAGCATGATGATAAATTTATAGAATTTGTAAATCAGTTTGAATCAAAAAATACAGATGAATATCTTGAAAAAATTATATTGGATTTATATGATACTGCAATGGGATATCCAGAACCATTAAAGTGGCTTGATAAATGCGTTGCCGATTACGAATATGAAGATGCTAAGGCGCTTGGTAACAGTAAATATCTAGACATTATTAACAAATATAGTGATGGAATTTTAAAAGACAGTATTAATAAATATCAGGAGATGATAGATATCTGCCTTAATGGCGGACCATATACATATGCGGAGCAGTTTAGGGAAGAAATGTCATCCATAGAAAGTATATACAACGAGTCTGATTATGACAGAAGAAGGGTGAAATTAAACATGAGCTTTGACAGACTGCCTCAGTGTAAAAAGGACAGCTGTGATGAAACTCTGAAGAAAAAAGTGACATCAGACAGGGACAATATAAAGTCGGTAATTACCAAATTAAGACAGGGGATGTATGCAAATTCATTAGAGGAAAGTTTTGATGTTATTAATAAATGCAAGGAAGTAATTGAGACTTATATTTCTGTTACCAAAAGTTTCATGGATAAATTTTCAGAAAAAAAACATGAAAAAAATATTATCGATTTCAACGATTTTGAGCACTATGCAATCAGTCTGTTAGTAGAAGATAAGGAAGAAAAGTTAGTTCCAACAAAGGTGGCAGATGAACTGGCAAAAGAATTTGATGAAATTATGGTTGATGAATATCAGGACAGTAACTTGGTTCAGGAGGTTATTTTAAAGAGTCTGTCAAAAGAGAGGTTTGGTATCCACAACAGATTTATGGTAGGAGATGTGAAACAGAGTATATATGGATTTAGAGGAGCTAATCCAGATTTATTTGTTGAAAAATATAATACTTATTCGGAAGATACATCATCGGATAATATAAAGATAATTCTAGATAGAAATTTCAGAAGTCGCAGAGGTGTACTTGATACTACTAATTTTGTATTTGATCAAATAATGGGAAAAGATTTTGGAGGCATCGATTATACAAAAGAGGAATTAGTATATGGTGCAGGTTACGCAAATCCCCCAGAAGAGTATTCACAGAGAGTTAATGATGAGACAAGACTTCTTCTGATTGATTCTAAACAGAAGGCAGGAGAGGATAGTGACAATGAGGACTCATCAGAGGAAATTCAGGCAAAAGTAATTGCTAAAAAGATAAATGAACTCATGGACAGAAATAATGGAATGGCAGTATTTGATAAAGACGAAAATAAATACAGACCATTAAGATACAGCGATATAGCCATTCTTGCCAGAAGTTTTAAAAAGACAACAGATGCCATATATGAGGAACTTAATAATCAGAATATACCAGTTGCCATGGAGTCAAAAACGGGATATTTCAAGACAGTAGAAATAAGAACACTGATAAGTTTTCTTAAAATTATTGATAATCCACTGCAGGATATTCCTCTAATGATTGTAATAAAATCAGATATTTATGGAATCGAGGATACAGATATAGCTAAAATCAGGGCTTTAGGCGGAAAAGATAAGCCATTGTATCAAAACATCAGAGAGTATATTAGTTATAATGAGTCAGATGATGAAAACAAGGAAATGCCAGAGGGATTAGAATACGATGAAAAACTGAGAATAAGTCTTTGCAAATTCAGAGATGATTTAGATGACATGAGAGATAAATCAGTGTTTATGACTATCTATGAACTTTTAGATTATGTAATTAATAAGACTGATTATATCAATATAGCAAGTGCCATGACTTCTGGAAGGAGAAGAACTGCCAATATAATGATGCTTAAAACCAGGGCATCCGAGTATGAAAAGGGAAGTTATAAGGGCCTGTTTAACTTTATCAGATATATAGAAAAGATGAATAAGTATAAGGTTGAAATGGGTGAGGCATCTATTGCATCCGACTCATTTGACGCAGTCCGAATAATGACAATTCATAAGAGCAAGGGACTTGAATTCCCAGTTGTATTTGTAATAAACATAAATGGGGAATTCAATAAATCTGATGCCAATTCTAAATGTGTTATTCATTCCAAGATGGGAATTGGAATGGATTATATTAATATGGATACAAGAATATGCTCAAAGAACATAATTAAGCAGGCGATTATTAAACAGATACAGTTAGACATAATACAAGAGGAAATGAGAATATTTTATGTTGCCTGTACCAGGGCAAAGGATAGACTTTTCCTGACAGCAGTCAAAGTAGATGATGGAAAATTAGATAAACTCACTGCTGACAGAAACAATGACAATCTGTATCTTGGATATGGAACTGTAAGTAGGTTTGGAAACTATCTTGATTTCATTGCAAGACCTCTGGCTAGAAATAAGGCATTTGATGGAATCTACAGGGAAATACTAAGTATAGATCCTCCTGTAGGCAATATAGTCTATGACAGAGATAGCAATGTAAATGCTGAAATAGTAAAACTTGATGATATTTTCTTAAATATGATAGAAGACGAGTATGATGAAAAGTTAAGAGGTGTTGCTTTAATTAATATAGATGAAAATCATATTTACTCTGAGGAAGTGAAAGAGAGAATAACTAATCTTACAGACTATAAATATCAGTATGAAAAAGAATCAGAAACTATTGCAAAGATAAGTGTTTCTGATATAAAGAAAATAAGTACTGATACAAATATGGAATCAGAAAAATTAGACTTTTCGTTTCTTGAAAGTGGCATAGAGGAAATTACGGATGATATAAAGAAGGACAATGTTGTTGCTACAAACAGAGGTAATGCATACCACAAAATTTTTGAAAAATTCGATTATAGTATTGAGCCTAATAAAGAGAATATAGAATTAATGATAGATGGATTTGTCAATAGTGGATTCATAACTACAGAGGAAAAGGATGAAATTAATATAAATGATTTTGTAAAGTTTGGGAAAACGAATCTTTATATCAAAATGAAAAAAGCTTATGAAAATGACAGACTGTACAGGGAGCAGCAGTTTGTGGCTGGATTTTATGAGACGGAAATCGATTTCTATAAGCAGTGGGCTAAGAATATCGGAGAGGGAAATCACAAAGTCCCAGAAGAGGTGGAAAAGCATGGAGATACAGTGTTAATTCAGGGAATTATAGATGCATATTACATAGAGGATGGAAGAGTATATATTGTAGATTACAAGACTGATAATGTTAAGGAGGATAATACTTTAACAGACAGGTATTATATTCAACTAAAATTATATGAAGATGCAATTTCAAGAATACTTGATATACCATCAGGAGGAAAAATAATTTATTCTACTAGGATGTCAAAAGAAATAATTTTGTAAAAGGAGGATATTCAGGTGATATTTCCGGATTTTTTAAAAGCAGGAGATTACATAGGTGTTACTGCGGTTTCAGATGGGGTAAGTGATGAACTTGATAAGATAAGGTTTAATAATGCCAGGGAAAAGTTAGCAAAGAGAGGAATCAATACAGTATTTACAGAGGATGTTTTTACTGTTTCAGAGTATGGAAAGTCCGCAGACGGATTAACAAGGGCAAAACAGTTTAATTCTCTCTTTAATGATGACAGAATTAAGGGGATAATTTCCGCAAAAGGTGGAAATTTCTTAAACGAAATGCTGGAATATGTGGATTTTGAGAAAATAAAAAGATATCCAAAATGGTTCCAGGGATTTTCAGACAACACATGCCTTACCCATGTCCTTACAACTAAATATGATATAGCATCCATATATGGCAGCAATTTTTCTGAATTTGGAATGGAAGACTGGCATAAAAGTGTAGATTATAATTTTGATATCCTGACTGGAAAAAATGTTGTACAGAAATCATTTGATAAATATCAGGATGGATTTAAAGACAGAATAACGGGACTTGAGGGATATTCTGAGAACAGAGATGTATGCTGGAAGATAGATGATAATACACTTAAGAAGACAGATAAAATCACTGTCGGTGGAAGATTAGTAGGCGGCTGCCTGGATGTACTTTTATTTTTACAGGGAACAAGATACGATGGAACAGAAGAATTTATTAATAACTACAAGGATGATGGAATAATATGGTATCTTGAAAGTTTTGAGTCATCAGCAGAGAGCATGATGATGAATATGTGGAAACTAAGGGAACTTGGATGGTTTGAAGGTGCAAAAGCCATAATGTTTGGAAGGGAACTGTTTTACAGAAATTCTATGGATATAGAATACGAAAAGGCGGTAATGTATGCTCTTGAAAAACTATCTATACCGGTGATTTTTAATTGTGATTTTGGCCATTTAGGGCCAAGATTTACAGTGATTAATGGTGCAAAGGCAAAACTTACAGTGGATAAAAACAAAGGAGAGCTTTCCTACATGTAGGAAGCTCTCTCTCCGCCAATATATTTATATCTTGTGGTTGCACATACAACATGTGCGTCGCCAATTGAATCCTTGCTAGGTCTGAATGGAACAGCAACATCCTTCAAATGCATTCCTATAAGGGTATCACCGATATCAATTCCTACGTCAGCCTGTATATGCTCAACGGCAACAGGTTTATTAAACCCATTATATGCTGCTGTTGAAAATGAACCGCCGGCTTTAAGCTGTGGAACAACATTTACAATTGTAAGATTATGGGAAATAGCATACTCCTTCTCTACGATAAGTGCACGATTTAAATGCTCACAGCACTGAGTTGCTAAATATATTCCACGATTTGTTGCAATATCATTAATTGTCTTAAAAATTGCTTCCCCAATTTCTTTGCTTGAAAATGTTCCAATTGTATGATGATCAACTTCGCTAGAAGAACAGCCAACTACTAATAACTGTCCTTTTTCTAAATTTGCATTGTCTAATAATTCATTAACTATTATTTTAGTATTTTCAATTATCGAATCTACATTAAATCCTATATCAGTTGAAATTCCGTTTGCCATAATGTGCCTCCTAAACTGTAATATTTCTAATATAATACATCAAATTACAATTAAAATCAATGGATATTAAGCAGTACAAAATACCATAATTATTAATATAATTGTATAGGAGGATTTATGATGGGTAAATATGATATGCTTTCTGAAAAAGACAGGATGAAATACGAGATAGCAGAAGAATTGGGGCTATTAGATAAAGTAAAAAATCTTGGATGGAAATCCCTCTCTGCCAGTGAAAATGGCAAAATAGGAGGTATTATTACAGCGAGAAATAAAAAAACAAAAAATAAAGAAAAAAATTAATGTTTTTTATCATGATGTATGTTAATATATACTAATATATACGGTAAGGATTAGAAAATTTCAGGAAAGTGGGTGGTATAATGAAATTTCAGCGTATAGATGAAGACACAATTAGATGCATAATTAATAAGCAGGATATGCAGGAATATGGAATCAAACTGGAGGACTTTTTCAAGGATAAGAGCAAGGTACACGATTTTCTTCATGACCTGGTTGAGAGGGCTCAGGAAGAGGTTGGATATACTCCAAAGAATGGAATGCTGTCAATGCAGATTATGCCGATATCACAAAATATTATATCAATTACTTTCTCAGAAAAAGATAATGGAAACTATTCCGATATGTTGGATTCAATAAAGAATGGTTTTGAAGGAGTCTTTGAAGAAGGGGATTTGATGTCACCTGATGAAGATGAACCAGATAATCTGCTTGCAGATATGGATTCAAAAGATGAGGTTAATAGCAGTTCAGGAAAATTTGGAATGCTTGACTCAGAAATTGTAGTAATTGGAATGGATGATATAGATAAGATGGCTGATTTCTGTAGGGCACTTAATATTAACAAGACTGTTACAAGCGAACTTATATATTTAGACAGCCAGGAACTATTCTTTCTCATTATAGAAAAGAACAGATTATCGATTGCAGATATGAAACAGATACTTATTCTTGCCATAGAGTATACATCAATTATTACAGATGATAACAGGGTCATTAGCCATATAAGGGAATATGGTGATAAGATAATAGAGAAAAGTGCATATAGAATTCTTAAAAATAATGTATAATTAATATTTTGAATTATTAAAAAAACCAGCTATGAGCGTGAGCTCATAGCTGGTTTTATATTATGGGATTTTTATATATTCCCATTTGTACTATGAAAGTTTTGCCTTTTTAATAATTGCAGCACCTAATGCATAAGGACCAGTATGGCATCCAATAGCAGTACCTACAACTACATGTAAATCAAGGCATTTGACATTTAGGGTTTCTTCAAGTTCTTTTCTAAATTCAATCTCTTCTTCATGATTGTATCCGCATGCAGTTACAAACTCAAAGTCTTCAATGTTATTCTCTGGTTTGCTGAAGAAATTCTGAAGATTAGAGATAACACTCTTTAATGATTTCTTTCTGCTTCTTGAAATTCCTCCAAGACTAATATCACCATCTTTCATAATGATTGTAGGTCTGATTCCAAGTTTATCTCCAGCTAAAACAGCAAGTTTGCCAATTCTTCCATTTTTAACAAGGTATTCAAGTGAGCCAACTGTAAAGAAAATCTTTCCAGAAGTCTTAATTCTATTTAATTCTTCAACTGCATCTTCATATGAAAATCCAGCATCCCTGAGTTTGACAGCTTCATTAACGAATAAAGCCTGGCTTGCAGTATTAAGTGTTGAATCTATAACTGTAATCTTAGCATCAGGATGGTTTTCAAGGATGAGTTCTTTTGCATTACATGCACTGTTATATGAACCACTGAATTTTGCGGTGATTGTTGTACAAATTACAGGCACTCCCTGTTCGACAAAAGGTTCAAAAACATTAACATAATCCTGAATTGAAGGAAGTGATGATTTTGGAATAGCATGTTCATTTATCATTTTAAGATAAAAATCATCATGGCTTATGCCTTCGCCCTCTTTCATATATTTAACACCATCAAATGTAACATAAAATGGAACTATGGTAATATGATTTGACTCTGTAAAATCTTTCTGGAGGTCACATGCTCCATCACTTATAATCTGGTAATTCATAATTAACTCCTATCTAAATCTATAGTATATAAAAATATCATCAAAAAAATTTACTGACATTATATCATGTAGTTTTAAAAACCACAATATGTATTTTTGAAAAATATTTAATATTTTCTTTTAATAATATATGTATTTATGATATAATTTTAAATTATTAATGGCAAAGGTGACTAATATGTTTAGAATGTGGGCAAAGATAATAAAGGATAATCATTTATTAAGAGATACTACAATTTGCAATGATAAAGATATGACAAGAACAAAGAAAGTTCTCGGTGCAATGGATGAATTGTGTTATGAATTTGACCTGGGAGTTCCTATATGGCTGGACTCTAATATTGCGGATTTTAAGAGAAATGCAAAAACCAGATTCAGACAGGAGAGTTTTATCGAGCACATAGATTTTGATTATCTTGAAATACAGGTAATAGAAGAGGACTAGTGCAGAAAGGAATATCATGTTAGAAAATAAAAATAGTAATGTCAAAAAAGTGATAGCAGTAATGAGTGGAAAAGGCGGTGTTGGAAAGTCGACAGTAACATCCTCGGTAGCAGTTATGCTTGCTAAAAAAGGATATAAAGTTGGAATTCTTGATGCAGATTTAACTGGACCTTCAATTCCTAAAATGTTTGGATTAAATGATGAAATTGCTGGTGGAGATGAAAATGGTATCTACCCAGTAGAATCGAAACTTGGAATAAAAATAATATCAGTCAATCTTTTACTCCCAGATAAAGAAGAGCCAGTTATATGGAGAGGACCAATTATAGCAAGTGTAATCAAACAATTTTTTCAGGACGTGTACTGGGGAGAACTTGATTATCTCATTATAGATATGCCACCAGGAACAGGAGATGTTCCACTTACAGTATTTCAGACAGTACAAGTTGATGGTGCAGTAGTTGTTACATCACCACAGGATCTTGTGAGTCTTATTGTAAAGAAGTCGTATAATATGGCTGTAAAGATGAATATAAATATTATTGGATTTGTTGAGAATTTCAGTTATCTTACATGTCCAGACTGTGGAAAGAAGATAGAGGTATTTGGAAAGAGTAATGTGGAAGAAAATGTAACAGCTCTTGGTCTAAAATTATTATCACAGCTTCCTATTAATCAGGAATATGTCAAAGCAGCAGATGAAGGAAGATATGATGAAGTAGAAAATGAATATTTAAAGGATACTATTGAAGCAATAGAGAATGTTTAATTCTAACTTACTTGGGATAAAAAAAACTAAAGATAATCGTGAGTTTGAGCTCCATGAACGAGTTTTGACATTGCAGAAGAATAAAAAATAGAAAGAAGATTAAAGTTATGAGTAATGAAGAAAATATCATTGAAGATGAGAAACCAGTTGCAGAAGGTCAGGATTTGGGGGATAAGAAGAAAAAGGGGAAAGTAAAAGAAGAGAAAACAAGTCCAGGTAAAGAACTTCTAAGCTGGGTTATGGTATTTGTGGGAGCATTTGTTGTTGCATTTGTAATTAGTCATTTTTTGATAATAAATGCTAAGATTCCATCGGAATCAATGGTAAGTACAATAAAGGTTGGTGACAAGGTTATAGGAAACAGACTTGCATACAAGTTCTCAGATCCTCAGAGAGGCGATATCGCAATGTTCTGGTCACCTATAGAGCCACAGAAAATATATATAAAGAGGATAATTGGTCTTCCAGGAGATACAGTGACAATTGATAATAATACAGTATATATAAATGGAAAACCAATTAAGGAAAATTATGTGAATTCGTGGATAGGAAATCCTGGAAAATATGTGTATGATCCATCTAAGAGCCAGATAGTGGCAATAAATAATACAGGTGATTTTAATTTGTCGGAATATAAAATTCCAGAAGATGAATATTTTATGATGGGTGATAACAGAGATCATTCAAATGATTCAAGATTCTGGGGAACAGTTAAGAGAGATAAACTTATAGCAAAAGCATTATTCAGATGGTATCCATCTATAAAATCATTAACAAAATAACAAGAGGGGAATAAAATGGCCTTTAATCAGAGAAAAAGAGTAAATAAAAACCATAATAAAAAGACCGATAATAATATCAATAAAGAAAAAAATATGGTGTTTTCATATTCAACCTTTGAGCAGAAAAGACATAAGATTAAAGGTCCTGTGGGACTTTTGATGGATATGATACTTGTTTTTCCTTTTGTAATATTAGTTGCACTAATATATTCAGGTATGATAAAGAAAATACCTGCAGAAAAATTTAAGTTTATATTAGTACTTGCTGCAGTTGTGCTTATTTTAATAATGCTTCTAAGAATATCAATCTGGATAAATGACGTATTTCATGTTTTTATAATTGATAAAAATGGAAATTTTTATAGACTGAGAGTATCTACATTTTGGTATAAATTGAAAGATAAAATGTATTTGCTGACTCCTGCTAATGTTACAGGGAAAAAATTTATGATGTTAATATATATGGTGGCAAATATGAAGAATGTAGTAGATTCAATTTCTGATTCAATAACATATGATGAACTTATAGCTATGGGCAAGCTTGAGAAATTGACAGATATCAGTGAATTGAAAGTTAGCAATGGAATTATTTCATTTAGAGCCAATATTTCTGAAAAGAATGAGTCTTCTGTAAAGAAAATCAGATGTCATCGACTTTATGAAAATGATTTCCAGCTTATCAGATTCTTAAGCGGAGAAGATTACAGGGAAAAAGAAGATTCAAGAAAGATAATAGAAGAACTTTTTAAAGAGCAAAACAGTTTTGGGAAAATTCTGAAATTCACAAAAATCTGGACATGTATAATGGCATGGGTTGCAGTGACACTTCTTAGTTCCGATTTTAGCCGAATGGCATCAATCAATTCTGGAGATTACAAGAAACAGATTATAGAGACAGATTCAGGAAAGAAGAAGGAAGCATATGTTTCGGTAACAGATTCCAACGATTATTTCTATGCCAGTTCTTATGGAAAACTTTTTAAACCGGTAATGATAATATATTTATCGGTTGAAATAATATATATTTTCAGTAAGGGAACAGACATTGTAATTGCAAAGACAAAGAAAGAAGAAATATAAATTTTCACATAGTTTTAACATAAACAACAGATAATGATTAGAATAAAATATTATCATCCTCTTATAGCAATAAATAAATTGATATGAGAGGATGATTTTTTATGAAGCGAAAATATATTAAAATACCAGTGATATGTCTTACAATTGCACTTGCAAGCTGTTCGTTGTATGGATGTGCCAAAAATAACAGTTCACAGGCAAATACTTCATCGACAAAAAGTGATAGTAAAGCTGATGATGATTCGGACAGCGATGCATATACAGAGGAGGCTGTTAAGGCAAATGCAGAATTTACTCCTACGAAAGAATATACTGATGAAGAATTATCGGAAGAATACGATGAAGATGAATCAGTAGCAATAACATTTAATGGCGAAAGCGCAAAGGCTGATTCGGATTATGTACTTGTAGAAGATGGAAAAGTTACAATAAAAAAATCAGGAACATACGTTTTGAGTGGAGATTATAAAGGTCAGGTGGTAGTTAATTCTGATGATGAGGATTTAGTAAGGATAGTATTAAGTAACACAAATATAGAGTCTGAAAATTCATCAGCAATTTTTGTAAAGAAAGCCAGTGAAGTAATTTTAACAATTAAAGATGGAACAGAAAATACAATTTCAGATGCAGAAAAATATTCTGAGGATGCTGAGAACAATAAAGAAAAAGCTGCTATTTATAGCAAAGATGATTTGACAATAAACGGAAAAGGAAGCCTTAGTGTCAATGGTAATTATAATAATGGAATTCAGTCGAAAGATAATCTCATAATTGTAAGTGGAGATATAAATATTAAGTCCAAGGGTAATTCTATTGTAGGCAAGGATTGTGTCATAATAAAAGATGGAAATATTGTAATAGATTCACAAGGAAAGGGTATTAAAGCAACAAGTACAAAAGCAGAAAAGGGATATGTATATATTCAGGGTGGAACTATAAATATAACTGCAGAAGATGATGGTATTCATTCTGATACAGATGTAATTATTGATGATGGAGACATTACAATTAGCTCTGGGGATGATGGAATACATGCAGATATTAAGGTACTTATAAACAATGGAACTATTAAAATAGATGATTCTTATGAGGGAATTGAGTCAACAATTATTACAATGAACGATGGAGATGTTACTGTTAATTCAAGTGATGATGGAATAAATGCTTCAAATGGTTTATCTTCTGGTGAAATGGAAGGTGGCCCAGGAGTATTCGGAGGAATGAATGGCGGAGAGAGACCAACAGGGGATTTCCAGGATGGAGAGATGCCAGACGGTGAAAAGCCAGATGGTAAGATGCAAGATTTTAATGATAATCAGAAAAAAAATAATGACAGTACAGATTCTGAATCGGAAGATGATACAGATAAACAGGCATTAGATACATTAGATATGGTATTTGAAATGAACGGGGGAAAGCTTTATGTAAATGCAGGTGGAGATGGTTTGGATTCAAATGGAGATGTGGTGATGAATGGAGGTACAGTAACTATTGATGGACCAGAAGATGATGGCAATGGAACTTTAGATTATAATAGTTCATACAAGATGAATGGAGGTACATTGATTGCAGCAGGATCTTCGGGAATGTCTATGACACCATCTGAGGGACAGAATTCGGTTAATATATATCTTGATAATACATATTCAGATACTAATATTGTAATAAAGGATTCACAGGGAAATGAATTAGTAAATTATACTCCTGCGAAAAAATTCAGTTCTTTTGTATATTCAGGATCAAATCTGACCACAGGGGAAACATATACAGTGTATGCAAATGGTGAGCAGGTAGAGACATTTACAGTAAATGACACAGTAACAAAAGCAGGAAATGAGTCGGCAGGAAGGGGCTCATTTGGACCACAGGGTGGAAAAATGCAAAAAGATGTGACGGCCAATAAGCAATCTTAGAATAAATAATATAAGTATTGTGGAAATTAAAATTACATTACTTTACTTATTAAAAAACATGTGCTATATTTATATTGCAAAAATATGGCACGTGTTTTTTTGTATAATTTACATTTCATGTGCATACAATTAAGGAGGATTAACTATGGTTAGAGCAATAGTTGGAGCATGTTGGGGCGACGAAGGTAAAGGTAAAATCACAGACATGCTTGCAGAGAATTCTGATATCATTATAAGATTCCAGGGTGGAAGTAATGCAGGACATACAATTATAAATGATTATGGAAAATTCGCATTACATTTATTACCTTCAGGTGTTTTTTACAATCATACAACATCTATTATAGGTAATGGAGTAGCACTCAACATCCCATATCTTGTTAATGAGATTAATTCTATAGTTGAGAAAGGTGTTCCAAAGCCAAAGATTTTAGTTTCAAACAGAGCACAGATCTTAATGCCTTATCATATCTTATTCGACGAGTATGAAGAGAAGAGATTAGGAAAGAACTCATTTGGTTCAACTAAATCAGGTATTGCTCCATTTTATTCAGATAAATACGCAAAGATTGGTTTCCAGGTTTCAGAATTATTTGATGACGAACTTTTAAAAGAAAAAGTTTACAGAGTTTGTGAGCAGAAAAATGTTATTTTAGAGCATATGTATCACGAGCCAAAGATTGATCCTGAGGAATTATTAAAGACATTACATGAATATAAGGAGATGGTAGAGCCTTATGTTTGTGATACAGTTACATTCCTTCATAATGCAATCAAAGAAGGAAAGAATATCTTATTAGAGGGTCAGTTGGGTTCATTAAAGGATCCTGATTTTGGAATTTATCCAATGGTTACTTCATCATCTACACTTGCAGCTTACGGTGCAATTGGAGCAGGTATTCCACCATATGAAATAAAGG
This sequence comes from uncultured Eubacteriales bacterium, assembly GCA_900314525.1. GTDB lineage: Bacteria > Bacillota > Clostridia > Lachnospirales > Lachnospiraceae > Bovifimicola. The sequence continues at coordinate 35,400 of OMVN01000009.1, read as the reverse complement.
ATATAGTAACAGTAGTTAAGGCTTACTCAAGTGCAGTAGGAGCAGGCGAATTTGTAAGTGAGATATTTGGAGAGGAAGCAGATGAGCTCAGAAAACGTGGCGGCGATGGCGGCGAGTTTGGTGCTACAACAGGAAGACCTAGAAGAATGGGATGGTTTGACTGTGTTGCTTCAAGATATGGATGTAAGATTCAGGGTGCTACACAGGTTGCACTTACAGTTATTGATGTTTTAGGATATCTTGATGAAATCAAGGTTTGTGTTGGATATGAAATAGATGGAAAAGTTACAAAAGATTTCCCTACAACAGCAGAGCTTAAGAAAGCAAAACCAGTTTATGAGATACTTCCAGGATGGAAATCTGAGATCAGAGGAATTGAGAAATATGAAGATCTCCCAGAAAACTGCAGAAAATACATAGAGTTTATTGAAAAAGAACTTGAAGTTCCAGTTAAAATGGTTTCAAACGGACCAGGAAGACATGAAATAATATACAGATAATTGAAGAATATAAAAACATGCAGGAAAGTTATTTTTCCTGCATGTTTTTTTTGTCTGATGAAATTTCAGCCTTATCTTTTTTATTATTTGGATTATATTTTCTTAAAACCTTTGCAATCCAGAATATAAGATATATAAAGATAGGTAACATAAACGATGCAACTAAAGAAGCCATAAAAAATTTCTTAGTGTATGAATTGTTCATCAAGGCAAGTACAAGAGTTGTAACATATAATACTAGTATTACAACTACAGTGACAAGTGCACTTACACGTTTGAGGGTGTTTAATGCTTTCTCCATATTCTTTCTCCATTCAATTTGTTCTTAAGTATGGATTATAAGATAAGTACAGAGAAATTGCAAATCATTTAATTTTCAACAGTGAATATTGGACTGTGCAATATTATTGGAATAATGGAGTGGACTGTGCAAATGTCTGCAGTGTTAGTAAAGATGCAAAATAAGTTGAAAAAAAATTGCCTTTGATATATAATTCTATTTACGTGAGATTTATACACAGAACTTAATTTAATTTTTGTTGGAGGTTAAAATGGAAGAACAGAAAGAATTTACATTATTAGAAAAGTGGAGAGGTACAGCATATTCTTCAGAACTTTCTAAACAGGACAGTGATAGATTATGGGCTAGCTATTTTGCATATGAAAAAGGAATTTATGAGCAGATTTTAGCAAATCCTGATGAAGTTGTAACAGGTACAGTTAAGGGATTAGCTGAGAAATATAATGTTGACATTATGATTATGGTTGGATTCCTTGATGGAATTGACGAGAGTCTTAAGAATCCTAATCCAATTGAAACAATGACAGAAGATACAGAAGTTAACTTAGGATATGACAAAGAACTTTTATACAAGAATATGGTTGAAGCTAAAGCTGAGTGGTTATATACATTACCACAGTGGGATGCACTCATTCCTGAGGACAGAAGAAAAGAATTATACAAAGAGCAGAAATCTTCTCATACAGTAGTTAAGGCTGCTAAGGTTGGAAGAAATGATCCATGTCCATGTGGAAGTGGAAAGAAATATAAATTCTGCTGCGGAAAATAATAGAGGTAAAAATATGGATAAGACTTTAGAACAGGTTATGGAAGAAATCAAGAGCGGTCTCACAGGAAATGATGAGGTTGACAGAGATTATCTTGCACAGCAGATGACAAAATATAGAGGAAACGAATTAGGCGGGGCAGTTGCAAGAGAGTGCACAAGAATGCTTTTTGACATACTTCCTAAAGATGGTGAAATTGAAATAATTGGCCAGTGGGATGATGTATAAGATAAAATAGGGAAATAGGACTTCTGCTAAGATGGTATTTATGATATTATCTTAGTAGGAGTTTTTTTAGTTTATGACAGATCAGAAGGAGAGAAAAATGGGACTAGAAGAAATTATTGCTGAAATAAAAAAAGGACTTACGATTGATAATGATAAAAATATTGAGTATTTACAAGAGCAGATGGAAAAATATGCTAAGAGTGAATATCGTGAAGAAATATACAGAGAGTGTAGTAAAATGATTTATGATATGCTTCCAAAAGAAGAAACGGAGGAGTTTCAAAAGGCTGTAGAGAATGATTTGAAATCAATATATCAGAAATTGGGAGAGGCAAACACACTTGCTATTGATGGAAAATATGAGGAAGCATTGAAAATCACTACACCTCTATCAAATATAGCTGACAAAATACCATTTTTTAAGGATGATAAAAGAACAGAATACTATTCATTCACAGAACTGTTTGAGGAGATTTTATACAAACAGATTCATAAGCCTGAGAGAGAAGTAAAAAGAGCGGATTTTCCATTTGCAGATATATATTATGTACATGCTAAGGTACTTCATGGTTTGAATAAATTTGAAGAGGAAGAGAATGTACTGGGAAAGGCGAGAAAATGGAATCCAGTGAGCTCAAGAATAGTTGTGCAGTATTTAGAAAATCTGAAGGCCAGAGGAGGACTGGATGATTTATATTTGATAGCAAAAGATGTTCTCATGTATACATTTAGAAAAAAAGACCTTGCTGCTGAGTACAGAAATCTGGGATATTATTTCTTCGAGACTAAAAAGTACAAGGAGGCTGTTGTTGCATATGTACTGAGTCTCAGATATGATAATGATTCAGATGAGGCGATATCAGAACTTTATTATATAAATCAGGAATCAGGGATATCTGCTGAACAGATAAGTGAGGAAGATATCATAGAGGTAGCTAGGAATAATGATTTTGCACCCGGTGTAAGTCAGAAAATTCTGCAGCTTGCATATGGTATTGGAATGCAGAGTGCAGATAACAATCAGAAGATTGCAGCGAAATATTTTCTGTCTATTGTAGATGGTTATGTTGATGATGAAGATGTAAAGAAGAAACTAAAGGAATTAGAAGAAAAGTAAGAGAGCAGAGGGAACTGGTGAATATGAACGCAGAAGATAGGTTGTTAAAATATGTAAAATATTATACTACATCTGATGAAGATTCTGATTGTACACCAAGTACTGCAAGAGAATTTGATTTAGCACACGAGCTGGCTGATGAACTTGAGAGAATCGGATTATGTGATGTGAAAACTGATAGTAAATGTTATGTGTATGGAAGACTTCCCGCAACACGTGGCATGGAAAATAAAAAATCTATGGGCTTTATCGCTCATATGGATACAGCTCCTGATTTTCCAGGAGAGAATGTTAATCCACAGATAATTGAGAATTATGATGGTAAAGATGTAATATTAAATGGTACAGACCAGGTGCTGAAGGTAAGTGATTTTAAGGAACTAGAGAACTTTAAGGGAAGGACACTGATTACTACAGACGGAACCACACTTCTTGGAGCTGATGATAAAGCTGGGATTGCAGAAATTATGACTGCAATAGAGATAATGGTAAGTGAAAATATTCCACATGGAGATATTTATATAGCATTTACACCAGATGAGGAAATAGGAAGAGGTTCTGATGGATTTGATTTTAATGAATTCAGGGCAGATTTTGCATATACTGTAGATGGAGATTATGAAGGTGAAGTTGCATATGAAAATTTTAATGCAGCCAGTGCTTCTTTTGATGTTAAGGGAGTTAATGTTCATCCTGGTGAGGCAAAGGATATTATGATAAACGCCAGTCTGGTGGCGGCAGAAATAATCTCTATGCTTCCAGAAAATGAGACACCAGCAAAGACAGAAGACAGGCAAGGGTTTTATCACCTGACCTCCATGGATGGGGATGTGTCTCATGCAAAGCTTAATTATATTATAAGAGATCATGATGAGCTGATATTTAATAAAAGGCTTGAAAATTTAAAAACAATAGCTGAGTGCATTAATAAAAAATATATTGAAGGAACTGTTAGCTTGGAGTGTAACATACAGTATCGTAATATGATATCTGTAATAAGAGATCATATGGAAATAGTTGAACTTGCAAAAACAGCAATAAGAGAAAATGGATTAGAGGTTATGTCAAGACCGGTAAGAGGGGGAACAGATGGTGCGATGTTTTCGTTTAAAGGGCTCCCATGTCCTAATCTCGGAACTGGTGGATATGGTTTCCATGGTCCTTTTGAACATATTACAGTAGAAGGAATGAAAAATGCAGTTGATATTATTATGTGGATAATGGCACATCCACTTGATAATAAATGATTGGAGGATATATGTTATTAATAAAAAATGGAAGGGTTGTTGACCCTGTTACTAATACAGATGAAGTAATGGATGTTCTTATCAAGGACAGAAAGATTATAAAAACAGGAAAAGAACTTAATGCGGAAAATGCGGAAATTATTGACGCAACAGGACTTGTGGTTGCACCAGGACTTGTAGATGCACATGTACATTTCAGAGATCCTGGATTTACATATAAAGAGGATATTGAATCAGGGGCCAAAGCTGCAGCTAAGGGAGGAGTTACTACTGTTATCCTTATGGCAAATACAAAGCCTGTAGTTGATAATCCTGATACACTAAGATATGTGCAGGAAAAAGGAGAGAAAACTGGAATCCATGTTCTGCAGACATCAACAGTGACAAAGGGGTTAAAGGGCAAAGAACTGGTGGACATGGATGAAATGGCATCCCTTGGAGCAGCGGGATTTACTGATGATGGAATACCAATACTTGATGAAAATATACTCCATGAAGCTTTAATTAAGGCAAAAGAACTGGATTTGCCAGTAAGTCTTCATGAAGAAGATCCGTATTTTATTAAACAGCCAGGAGTAAATATGGGTGAGGTATCAGAAAAATTAGGATATGGAGGTGCATCAAGGACTGCAGAAGATATAATGACCGCAAGAGACTGCATAATGGCATTAGATACAGGAGCATCAGTGTGTATACAGCATATAAGTTCGAAGAATAGTGTGGAGTTAGTAAGAACTGCCAAGAAACTTGGAGCAGATGTTCATGCGGAGGCGACACCACATCATTTTACACTAACAGAGGAAGCTGTAATTAAATATGGGACTAATGCAAGAATGAATCCTCCGGTACGTACAGAAGATGACAGACAGGCAATTATTGGGGGTATCAAGGATGGCACAATTGATATGATTGTTACGGACCATGCACCTCACAGTGATGAGGAGAAAGCAAGACCGATGGAAAGTGCTCCAAGCGGAATTACTGGTATAGAGACATCACTTGCACTTGGAATAAAAATGCTTGTTAAGACAGGAGAAATTTCGCTCATGAAATTAATAGAACTTATGAGTACGAATCCTGCAAAATTTTACAGAATGATTCCAGGAAGCATAGAAGAGGGAAACGTTGCAGATTTGATAATCTTTGGAGAAGATGAGAACTGGGTAGCAGATCACTTTGAGTCAAAGGCAAGTAATACTCCATTTAAGGGATGGACACTTCCTGGAAGAATACATTACACAATTTGTGACGGGAAAATAATATATAGAGCATAAAAAATGTCCCCTGCCGTATGGCTGGGGACAAAATATATCAGAGAAATTTAAGGAGTTTACTAAAGTAATATGGATAAAAATGAATATCAGAATAAAATAAAGAGGATTATTATCAGTGAAGAACAGATAAAAGAAAAACTTAAAGAGGCAGGAAAGTTAATAGACGGACTTTACACAGATGGAACACCAATACTTTTAGTAAGCATTTTAAAGGGATCATTTGTATTCCTGGCAGATATTTGCAGATATGTGAATGTACCATGTGAAATTGGATTTATGGCAGCTAAAAGTTATTATAACGGAACTGAGTCAAATGGTGTCGTAAAAATCACAATGGATCTCACTCAGAAAATTGAAAACTATCATGTAGTTATTATTGAAGATATTATAGACACGGGGAGGACATTAAGTGATGTGGCTAAGATGCTGAAGGCAAGAAATCCAGTATCCCTTCATGTGATGACATTGTTAGACAAACCAGAGAGGAGACTTGTAGACTTTAAGGCAGATTATTCCCTATTTACAATTCCAGATTATTTTGTAATTGGTTACGGACTTGATTTTAATGAATATTACAGAAATTTACCATATATAGCAGAGTATGATGAAGGGAAATAGAAAATGATAAAATATTATATTCGTTCAATAAAGGAAATAAATGATCCTCTAATTGATTTCTCTCTGCTTCAGAGCATAAGTGAAGATAGGGCAGAGAAAATTAAGAAATACAGACAAGTGGATGACAGAAAAAGATCGGTTTTAGCGGGTGAAATCATAAATGAAATACTTGATTCAAACGATATTCCAAATGATAAGTTATATATTGATGAACATGGCAAACCGGGAGCTGAGGGAATTTTTTTCAACATTTCCCATTCAGGAAAATATGTATTTGGTGTACAGTCAGATAAAATAGTCGGGTGTGATGTGGAAAAAATAGAAAAAGCACATATGAATATAGCTGAAAAATATTTTTCAAGAGGAGAGAAGGAATATATAATTTCATCAGATAATCCTGATGCAGCTTTTTTTGAGATATGGACACTAAAGGAAGCATATCTTAAAATGATGGGAAATGGATTGGCTGGAGGCTTAAAATCCTTTGAAATAGAGTATAAAGAATCACATTTTGCAATAAAAGGAATGACAGATGTATATTTACAGGCTCAGATATTTGATGGACATATTTTTTCAGTTTGTGGTAAAGGTGACATAAAACGAAATTTGTTATCTGATTTTTTACAAAATGAGGAAAAATATAATCAATGGTTGAATAAGTAGACATAATCTTATATAATTATACATAAATTAAAACAAAGGAGAGATGGTTATGGAATTGATAATTTTTGGCGTAGTTGTTGTCGTTATACTTGCTGTAATTGGCAATAACATCAGAATTGTGCCACAGGCAAACGCTTTTGTAATTGAGAGACTTGGTAAGTATCATATTACATGGGATGCAGGACTTCATGTTAAGATTCCTATAATTGACAAGGTTATCAAGAAAGTATCATTAAAGGAACAGGTTCTTGATTTTCCACCACAGCCAGTTATTACAAAAGATAATGTAACAATGCAGATTGATTCAGTTGTATTTGCAAAGGTTTTTAATCCAAAGTTGTATACATATGGAGTTGAAAACCCAATTTCAGGTTTACAGAACCTTGCAGCAACAAACTTAAGATCAATTATTGGCGAAATGGAGTTGGATCAGACACTAACTTCAAGAGAGTATGTTAATAATAAAATGCAGGTTGTGCTTGATGAGGCAACTGATGCATGGGGAATCAAAGTAACAAGAGTAGAAATTAAGAATATCAAACCTCCAAGAGAAATCGAGGAGACAATGACAAAACAGATGAAGGCAGAACGTGAGAAACGTCAGACTTTACTTGAGGCTCAGGCACATAAAGAAGCAGTTGTATCAAGAGCTGAAGGTGATAAGCAGGCTAAGATTCTTGCGGCAGAGGCTGAGAGAGATGCTCAGATAGCTTTAGCACAAGGTAAAGCAAGAAGTATTGAACTTGTGTATGAGGCTGAGGCAGAAGGTATCAGGAAATTAAATAATTCTTCACCATCTAATAAGGTTCTTCAGTTAAAGAGCTTAGAGGCGTTGAAGAATGTTTCAGATGGCAGAGCTACAAAAATATTTATGCCAACTAATTTATCTGATCTTGTCACAAATGTTGGAGTTCTTGGTGAGGCAATTGGAATTGGTGATGCAACTCCAATTGATACAAGTGAGAAACCAAAGAAAGTTAAAGAATATGATCCATGCATGAGCAAAGAGACTGGAAAAGGCGGAGTAGATGCCTATGAGACAACAGCAAGAATAAATGCTCAAGTTGAAGAAGCAGCACAGGATACAATATAAAACAATTATCCCGGTACAGGAAATGTACCGGGATTTTTTTAGTACAGAAATTTTTTTATAATTGATTTTTTGATTATATTGTAAGGCTGATATCTGATTGGCATATCAAAAAATGTCTTTTTATCTACAATGCTCTTATGATGAGAAAATGCATCAAATCCAGCTTTTCCGTGGTATGAGCCCATTCCGCTTTCCTCAACACCTCCAAATCCCATAGTAGAATTGGCGAGATGAATTATAACATCATTAATGCATCCTCCGCCAAACTGACATTTGCTTATGAGATAATCTGATATCTTTTTATTCTCTGTAAAAATGTAGAATGCAAGAGGCTTAGGTTTTGGATAAAGAAGCTCTGGGATTTCTCGAATATCATTAAAAGTAATTATTGGCATTACAGGACCAAAAATTTCCTCCTGCATAATTTTGTCATTGAAACTTACATTATCCATGACTGTCGGAGAAATCTGCAATGTCTTTATATTAGTCTGACCTCCGAAAATTACTTTGTTGTGATCAATTATAGATGATACACGGTTAAAGTGTTTTTCGTTTATCATTTTACCGTAATTGCTATTATTGAGAGGAAGGCTTCCAAACTGGCGATTTATTTCGTTTATAACTTCCTTTATGAATTCATCCTTCACAGATTCATGACACAGGATATAATCTGGGGCAACACAAGTCTGTCCAAGATTTAAATATTTTCCAAATACTATACGTCTTGCTGCAAGTTTTATTTTTGCACTTTTATCAATTATGCATGGACTCTTTCCACCTAGCTCTAATACAACAGGAGTGAGGTGTTTAGCCGCAGATTCCATAACAACTTTTCCAACAGCCTTTGAACCAGTGAAGAAAATCATATCAAAATGCTGATCAAGAAGTGCTGTGTTTTCCTGTCTGCCACCATCAACAACAGCTATATACTTTTCAGGAAAACACTCAGAGATAATTGTCTTTATGACATCTGTAGTGGCAGGAGAATATGCACTTGGCTTTAATATGGCTGTATTACCTGCTGCAATTGCATCTACAAGGGGCTCTAACGTAAGAAGCAGCGGATAATTCCAGGGACTTATTATTAATACAGTTCCATATGGAGAAGGTACAGTGAAACTGTTTGCTGCAAACTGTGAAATATCAGTTGTTTTTTTTACTTTTTTTGAGAATTTCTCTAAGTTTGAAATCATATAGGATATTTCAGACATAAGCATCCCGGTTTCACACATATCAGTTTCAAATGCACTTTTTTTTAGGTCGTTCTCTAATGCTTGGTGAATATCATCAATGTGAGACAATACTGCTTTTTTTAATCTTTTTAAGGCAAGTATTCGAAAATTGGTATTAAGCGTTTTGCCAGTTTTAAAAAAGTTTCTTTGATTTGAAATTAATTCTTTTATTTTTTCCTCGGTCATTCAATACCTCCATTTAAAGACATTTAATAGTATGTGTAACTTACTAATATTTTATCATTTTGATAAATAAAAGAAAAGATGCAAGGGCACTCAATTTATAGTATAATTAATCCCATAAACAGGACAAGGAAGGTCGGAAATGATGAAAAAAATAGAGGTTGTAGCAGCAATAATAACCCATGAAGATAAAATATTTGCAACCCAGAGAGGTTATGGAGAATATAAAGGGGGATGGGAATTCCCAGGTGGTAAAATAGAAAAGGGTGAGAATGACGAAGAAGCCCTGAAAAGGGAAATTATGGAGGAACTTGGAACAGAGATTTCTGTAGAGGATTTTCTTATGACAGTGGAGCATGATTATACTGATTTTCATCTTACAATGCACTGTTACTGGTGCCAAGTTGAAAAGGGAAATCTTGAGTTAAAGGAACACCTTGATTCAAGGTGGTTAAATATTTTTGAAATCGACAGTGTGAACTGGCTCCCAGCTGATATAGAAGTTGTCAGAAAAATCAAGACAACCGGTGTTTATCATTCCAAAAAAAACAGAATTAATCAAAATAATGAAAATGACTTTAGTCATGCCAAGGGTGGAGAATTAAAATTTAAATCAGAAATTAAAACTGAAATTATAGGTGATATTAAAAAGAATAATTCTGAAATTGTTGAAACAGGGAACAGTGATATAAGACCATCTTTTGGTGAAATGTCAGATTTTATAAAGGGGCAGGATGAAATTAAGGAACTGTTAGATAGTATGATAAAAAAGGAAAAACTTAATCTTTTTCCAGATGATTTAATAAAAAAATATATATTTTCAGGATATACGGGATGCGGCAGAACTAGTCTTGCAAAAGCATTTATTAAATGCGCGACAGGAAGGGAGCCACATATTGTAAACGCGCTGGAATTTAAAAACAGTGATGAATTCAGAAAATATATGAAAAACTTTAAGGATGAATCTTTTATTTTTGAGGAGTTTGAAAAGGCAGATAAATCAGTTCAGAGAGCAGCAGCGAATTTTTCTGAATCAGGTAAAAATATAAAGTATTTAATTTTTGAAGTTAATTTACATTCTGATGATGAATCAAAGGCCGATACAGGAACTATTAAGAAGTATTTGGAAAATGAAGTGCTGGCTAAGATAAGAAAAATAATTATTTTTAATAAAATAACAGAAGACATTTACACAGATATTATAAAAAGCAGATATAGCCAGATAGTAAGTGAGTTATGCAGAAATAAGGGCATAAGTGGTATTGAAAATGAATTAAAAGGTGCGGAAATCAGGAAAATAGTTATCAATAATTATGACAGAGATTTTGGAGCTGAAAATGCGGAGTATGCTGTTAGGGATGCAATCGAGACAAGCATGATTCTTAATAACAAATAGAAGATATTATAGGAGAGCAGATAAATGAAAGTTGTAGTTGCTATAGATTCTTTTAAGGGATGTGTTAGTTCTAGACAGGCTGCACAAGCAGCCAGACTTGGTGTTATTGATGCAGTGAAGGATGCTGAGGTGAATACATTTGAAATAGCTGATGGTGGAGAAGGAACAATGGAATGCCTTGTAAGTCAGTTAGGGGGAGAGAAGAAAGAATGTATGGTTACAGGTCCCCTTGGAGAAAAAATAATGAGCACCTACGGGATTGTAAATAAAAATACTGCAATTATTGAGATGTCTGCAGCTGCAGGGATAACACTTGTTGATAAGGATAAATTAAATCCTTTATATGCCACAACATACGGAGTTGGGGAATTAATAATCAATGCAATGGATAGAGGCTGTACTAAATTTATAATAGGAATTGGTGGGAGTGCAACTAATGACGGGGGAACTGGAATGCTTATGGCACTGGGGTTTGAATTTCTAAATGGTGATGGAGAAAGTATAAAACGAGGTGCTATAGGATTAAGCGAATTGGTTCAGATTATTGATAGACACGTTGATAAAAGGATATATGACTGCGATTTTACAGTTGCATGTGATGTAGAAAACCCTCTTCTTGGTGAATATGGATGCAGCAGAGTATTTGCACCACAAAAGGGAGCGGACGAAGAGATGATAGATAAGATGGATAATTGGATGTCTGATTATGCTCGCCTTACAAAGGTGTTATATAAGGATGCAAATGAATATGCTAAGGGTGCAGGAGCAGCTGGAGGCCTAGGATTTGCACTGACGGCCTATTTAAATGGTAGACTTGAAAATGGTATTAATATTGTGCTTGGTGCACTTGATATAGAAAAATATATTAAGGAATGTGATCTTGTTATAACTGGGGAGGGAAAAATTGATTCCCAGACAATTATGGGGAAGGCGCCAACAGGGGTTTCAAGGATTGCAAAGAAATATAATAAAAGATGTGTCGCAATAGCAGGAATAGTGGGAGATGGCATAGAAAAATTAAAAGATGCAGGTATAGAAACCTGCTTTTGTATAAATAAAAACACAGAGTCAGAAAATGTTCTAGACCCTGTGTTTGCTAGTAATAATATCAGACGAACTGTTTATGAAATACTGTCATAGACATCAGTAAGTTCTTTTGAAGGTGCTTTTGTTAATAGTGATATAATTACATTGACTAATAATGCAAATATGAACGCTGGTAAGAGTTCATATATATCCCAGAATCCTCCAAAACTTCTAATAACAAATTTCCATACGAAAATCATTGTTCCACCTGCAATCATTCCGGCGATTGCACCATAGAGATTTGAACGTCTCCAGAAAAGTGCAAGCAGCATAACTGGACCAAATGCGGCACCAAATCCTGCCCATGCAAATGATACAATCTGGAATACTGAACTGTCAGGATTCCATGCAAGAACTACACCTGCTATTGCAATAAGAATAAGGCTAATTCTTGAAATTGTAAGTAATACTTTATTGCTTAATTTTGTATGGAAGAACTTAACAAGAATATCGTTTGAAACAGATGATGAAGCTGCAAGGAGCTGTGAATCAGCTGTTGACATTGTTGATGCCAAAATTCCTGATAATACTATACCGGCGATACAAGCTGGAATAATTCCGTGAGATGCAAGTAAGTGTGAAATTTTAACAATAATTGTCTCAGAATTTGAACCTTGTAAGTTTTTGATTGCGCCATTGCTTGTCATTGCAAGTCCAACAACACCGATAATTACTGAAACACCCATAGAAATTACAACCCATACAGTTGCAACACGTCTTGAAAGTTTTATCTTTTTATCATCTTCAATAGCCATAAATCTTAAAAGAATATGTGGCATACCAAAATATCCAAGTCCCCATGCGAACATTGAAATAATATTAAGGAACTGATATGGATTTGATGAGTTAGTTGCAGGATTATAAGTCTTTATCATTGAGAAATATCCTGGAAGTGATTTGGCATTGTCAATAACATTTGAGACACCGCCCGCCTTAACTGTACCAAAAATGAGGATTATAACAAGTGCAAGTGTCATAACAATAGACTGTATAAAGTCTGTTGTACTGGCAGCTAAGAATCCGCCAAATGCAGTGTAAATCATAATTACTATCGCACTTATAATCATTGCAGTGTGATAATCAATATTGAATAATGATTTAAATAATTTACCGCATGCTGAAAATCCAGAAGCAGTGTAAGGAACAAAAAATACGATAATCCAAACTGCGGAAATTAAAGTGAGTACATTCCTCTTATCGCCATATCGGTTAGAAAAGAACTCAGGTATTGTAATCGATTTGTTTGCTTCACTGTATTTACGTAATCTTGTGGCTACAATAAGCCAGTTTAAATATGTACCTACCATAAGACCTATGGCTGTCCATCCTGCATCTGCAATACCAGTTAAGTAAGCCAGACCTGGAAGACCCATTAGAAGCCAGCTTGACATATCAGATGCTTCAGCACTCATAGCTGTTACGAATGGACCTAGTTTTCTTCCACCTAGATAAAAGTCGGAGGTAGTTTCGTTTTTTCTTGAAAATGCAATTCCAATTGCCATCATACCTATTAAGTATAGCGCAATGACAATGAGAATGCAGATTTGTGATGTTTGCATATTTTCTCTCCATGTTTATTATTTTTTCAAATGAACATTATATCTGAAATATTAAGATTTGGCAAGGAAACTTGAAAATGACAGTTTAAAATGATATATTTAGAAAAAAGATATTGAGGAAATCAGATGAAAATATTATTAGTCGCAGTAAATGCAAAATATATACATTCTTGCCCTGCAGTTTACAGTCTAAAGGGATATGCAGATAAATATAAGAAAAATAATGAAGAGATAGAAATAGCTGAATATACCATTAACGACAGATATAATGACATACTAGCTGATATTGTGTTAAAGAATGCTGATGTTGTGGCATTTTCTACATATATCTGGAATGTCGACAGAGTGCAGAAATTAATAAGTGATTTAAGAAAAATAAGAGAGAATGAAGTGATGATTTGGGCAGGCGGTCCAGAATGCACTAACTCTCCTGAAAAATTCCTTTTAGATGGACAGTGTGACCTGTGCATATCAGGTGAGGGAGAGGAAATATTTCTTGAATTATGTGATACTGCAGAAAACTGCAAATCCATAGAAGAGTTCGAAATATGTGTGAGAAAAATAAGAGGTCTCTCACTTTTTGAAAACGGGGAAATCATATATACTGGTCCGGCAGCAATTGTTGATATGGATAAAATTCCATTTTTATATAATGATCTGGAACTCTTTGACAACAGAATAATATATTATGAATCAAGCAGAGGATGCCCGTTTAACTGTTCGTACTGTCTCTCAAGTATAGACAGAAAGGTCAGGTTTAGGAATGTTGATACAGTAAAAAAAGAATTACAGTTTTTTTTGGACAATAAAGTAAAACAGGTAAAATTTGTGGACAGAACTTTTAACTGTAATTATGATCACGCAATGGAAATATGGAAATATATAAATGAACACGACAATGGCATTACGAATTTTCATTTTGAAATAGAAGCAGGAATAATGACAGATGATGAGATAGCCTATGTAAATACACTAAGACCTGGACTTGTCCAGATGGAGATTGGAATACAATCCACAAATGAGGAAACACTAAAACTGGTTAACAGACATTATCAGATTGATAAGATTGAGCACGTGGTTGAAGGGGTAAGAAAAGCTGGGAATATAAATCTGCATCTTGATCTTATTGCAGGTCTTCCAAATGAAGATATTAATATTTTTAAAAAATCTTTTAACCGGGTATATAATATGAGGGCGAATCAGTTTCAACTTGGTTTTTTAAAGGTATTAAACGGAACAGATATTGCCAGAAAAAGTGAGGAGTTTGGAATTGTTGCGTCGTCAGATTCTCCTTATCAGGTATTAAAGACTAAATGGATGAGTTATGAAGATCTTGTGAAACTTGAGAATATCAGTGATATGACAGAAAACTTTTATAATTCACAATTTTTTATCAGGAGTCTTCCATACATAGAAAAACTTTTTGATTCTCCATTTGATATGTATGAGAAACTATCAGAATACTATATAGGTATGGAATATAATATAAAACAGCCTTCGGCTCAGAAGAGATATGATATTATGAAGGATTTTGTTAAGAGATATATCCGTGATGACGATGAGTCAAAAATAATACTTACCTATATTGATTTTGACAAATGCCTCCATTTCAATAAGAGCAGGCGTATGGAAGGAATATACAAGTTTGAATTTGAAAATGGAGAACAAGAAATAAGATTTGATTACAGTGTTAGAAATAAAATAAATGGAGAGGCAAAGTATATTATTTTAAATTAATGCCACAGGTAAATTATGAAAAAAGGAAATGTATCATTTAGAAAAAAATTATTCAGAATGGTGTCAGTAGGCGTGATTGATGAACCAATAAATCAGATGTATGATATTTTAACCACAGCTGCATTAATTGTAAATCTGGCCGTTACTATTATGAATACATATGACGGTATGCATGAAAAATATGGCAGTATTTTTTATGTGCTGGAGGAGATAACAGTTTTTCTGTTTATGGTGGATTATTTATTGAGATTATATACTGCAAAGTATCTGTTCCCAGAAAACAGCGAAGCAGTGGCACTCAGAAAATATGCAACTTCCTTCTGGGGTGTGGTTGATTTATTATCGTTTCTTCCATTCTATCTTCCAATATTTATGCCATCAGGGGCGGCGGTGTTCAGGATATTCAGAGTTGTTAGGATTCTTAGATTGTTTAGGATAAATGCATATTATGATTCATTAAATGTTATAACAGATGTAATTTCAAGCAAAAAACAACAGCTGCTATCGTCTGTTTTTATAATTATTGTACTAATGGTTGGTTCAAGTTTGTGTATGTACAGTCTTGAAAACAAGGCTCAGCCACATGTATTTACAAATGCTTTCTCAGGAATATGGTGGGCTGCCTCTACATTGCTAACTGTGGGATATGGAGATATTTATCCAATAACAACATTAGGAAAACTCATGGGAATAATAATTGCATTTCTGGGAGTGGGGATGGTTGCTATTCCAACAGGTATTATTTCTGCAGGTTTTGTTGAAAAATACCGACAGTTCTCAGTTATGTCAGTAAATGACGTGGATATGGATGTTCCATTTATACAGCTAAAGATTTTGAAAAAGGATAGATGGGCAGGTAAAGAAATAAAAAGTTTAAAATTATCAGATAATCTTATAATTGCTGAGATTATCAGGAATAACATAAAGATTAAACCAGATGAAAATCTGGTAATTAAAGAAAATGACGTATTAATAATATATTCAAATACAATGGAAGTGCAAAATGATTAGAAGACCATCATATTATAAAAAATTTAAATGTATATCAAAGAATTGTACAGACAGCTGCTGCGCTGACTGGGAAATAGATATAGACGAGGATACTCTGGATTTCTACAAAAATGTAAAGGGAGATTTTGCAGGCAGACTTAAAGATAATATTTTTATACCTGGAAAAGACGATGAAGAAATCCCGCATTTTATTCAGACAAAAGATGAGAGATGCCCATTTTTAAATGAATGTAATCTATGTGATATTTTTATTAATCTTGGAGAGGAACATCTTAGTCAAATATGTACCCATCATCCAAGATATTACGACTGGTTTTTGAATGGTGAGGAACAGGGACTGGGATTGTGCTGCGAGGAAGCAGCAAGACTCATTCTGACAGATGATTCAGAAAACGATTTTGAAGTGATACAGACCGAAAATCAGGAAGAAATAGGTGATGATGAAGAATACGAAGTACAACAGGCACTGGAAAATCTTTTGTTTGAAATGAGAAATGAAATTTTTGACATTTTAAATAATGACAATGGTTTAAAAATGAAAATAAACGAATTATGGGATAAGTCTGTTGTATATCAGAATAAATATGATGAGATATTATTTTCTGAGTCATTTGAGACTGCAAATGATAAAGTATTTACCGATATATTTTTTGATTATGATACTCTTTGCAAACTTATTGATTTTTATATGAATCTGGAAATTAATAATATGGACTGGTGGAGAAAATTAAAGGATTTAAAAGAGAATCTCCATGAAGTGATTGAAATAAAATCGGAATTTAATGAGTATTATAAAGACAGCTTTGAACAATATATTAATCTGCTTAAATATTTTGTTTACAGGTATTTTATGAAATCAAGGGAAGATGACAATGTGACAGGTAAAATTAAATTTTCTCTGATTAGCACACTTATGATTTATGTTCTTGATGTATATAACTATAAATTCTACGGAAGACTGACGCTTACAGATCAGATAAATATTTGCAAGCTTTATTCCAAAGAAGTGGAATATGATGAAGATAACGAAAGTGCAGTGGAAAACTGCACTTTGTTCTAATGTTTCCTGCGCATCCTTTTATATTTTTGATGTGCAAGTTTTTTATTCTCTTTTGAGTATCCGATAATTATACTGTCATAATTTTCTTTGAAGTAGTTAATTATTGTATCTATCTCTTCTTTTGTATTCTTAGAAGAATCAATTTTGATTTTATGTCCGTACATAATACTGAGGGTGTAAGAAAGTCTGGTTTTGTGCCAGAGTATCTTATGCCATTTACTGTGTTCAAATGCCCATATAATTCTGCCGAGTGGAACAATTTCAAATGTAAGTAGATTATTTATTATTAAATAATGCTTTGTAAGAATGAAATTGGATGTCTTTAGCACAATTCTGTTAGTAACTTCAATGGAAACTGTATCAATATCCTTTCTTCCTTTTGTAAGCTTTTTGAGATAAAGACATGTAGGATGAATACCTGGAAAAATAAATACAACTATTGAATTTAAAAAATAAACCAACATTGAAATTGCAATAAATGATAAAAGCACTGCAAGGAAAATATAAATATTCTTATGATATGCTGTCTGGTTTATATAAACTGGAGCAGAGATACTTTGCAATCCATTCTTTGTCCAGTCCAGGTCGTTTGATAAACGTCTCATTAACTCGTCAGTTTCTTCGTTACTGTCTGATAATCTTCCCTGAATAGTATAATTATTTAACACCTTATGGGAATCAAGCTCATCAGTATTTAGAAGTACAAACGTACAATTATTATTTGAAAGATTGTAGTAGTAGGATGCAACTGGTTTTCCAAATTTATAATAGTCATACCCAGTATAGTGAAGATCATTAAGTGTAATTTCAATATAATTGTTGCCTTCATTACGTGCCTTTGAAATCTGGCTGATTAATGATACTTTTGTAGGGTTAAAAACCTTTTTGAAGGGAAGATTTATTCCTAATAAAATTACAGATATAAGAACTATACCAGATACAATAATACCCATAAAAGATACTTTTCTAATCTGATTATAAACATAATTATTCATAATATTATCTTCTCCTCCTCGAATTGGTATCTGATATTTAATCAGTTAATAATTTATTATAGATTAATGATGAAGAATAATCAAGGTTGCTTTTTAAAGTGAAATAATGTATATTTCAATAATGACTATGAAGAAATATGAGGTGTGATAAAACTATGGCATCATATATGGAATTTGCAAAAGTATATGACATGTTTATGGATAATGTGCCATATGATGAGTGGACAAAGTATCTGTCAGAGTTACTTAATGTTTATGGAGTAAATGAAGGTCTTGTTCTGGATCTTGGATGTGGAACAGGAAATGTTACTACCAGATTATGTGACAGAGGATATGATATGATTGGTGTGGATTATTCAGAGGAAATGTTAGAAATTGCCAATGAAAAAAGGATACAGTCAGGTCAGAATATTTTATATCTCAATCAGGATATGAGAGAGTTTGAATTGTATGGAACAGTCAGAGCTGTTGTAAGTATTTGTGATTCCATGAATTATATTACTGAGGAGGATGATTTGCTGGAAGTATTCAGACTCGTAAATAATTATCTAGATATCGGCGGTGTTTTTATTTTTGATATGAATACAAGGTATAAATACTCCCAGATTGGAGACAGTACTATTGCTGAAAACAGAGAAGAAGGAAGTTTTATCTGGGAGAATACATTTTATGAAGAAGAGGATATTAATGAATATGATCTGACATTATTTATAAAAGATCAGGATGAAAAATATGACAAATATGTAGAAAATCATATACAAAGGGCATATTCTCTTGAAAATGTGAAGAAGCTTATAATAGAGTCAGGAATGGAATTTGTGTGTGCTTATGATGCATTTACAAAAAATCCGGTCAGGGATGACAGTGAGAGAATGTATATAGTTGCAAGAGAATGTACAAAGAAGGAGAAATAAAGAATGAATGATTATATAGTAAGAGCCATGGCAGCAAATAACCAGATAAGGGCATTTGCAGCGACTACAAGAGAACTTGTTGAGACCGCGAGGCAGACTCACAATACAAGTCCAGTAGCCACAGCAGCATTGGGAAGACTCCTCACAGGTTCAGCCATGATGGGTGTGATGATGAAGGGAGAAAAAGATCTCCTTACAGTCATGATGAGAGGAGACGGCCCAATTAACGGAGTAACAGTTACTGCAGATTCAATGGGAAATGTTAAAGGATATGTTGGAAGTCCAGAAATTGTAATACCTCCAAATTATCTTGGAAAACTTGATGTTGGTGGAGCTATAGGATATGGTACAATGACAGTTATGAAAGACCTTGGACTAAAAGAACCCTATGTCAGTCAGGTTGCACTCACAACAAGTGAGGTAGCTGAGGATCTCACATATTATTTTGCATCATCAGAACAGGTACCATCTGCGGTAGGACTTGGCGTACTTATGGAAAAGAATAATACAGTAAAACAGGCAGGTGGATTTATTATTCAGCTAATGCCGTTTGCAGAGGACAGAGTAGTAGATATTCTTGAGAAAAAAATATCAGATATAAAATCAGTGACAGACATGCTTGAAAGTGGCATGACACCAGAGGATATTTTAAAAGAAGTGTTGTCTGAGTTTGATGTTGAATTTACAGACAAAATAGAAACTAAGTTTAAATGTAACTGTTCAAAAGAGAGAGTTACAAAGGTATTGCTTAGCCTTGGTAGAAAAGAACTTCAAGATATGATTGATGAAGGAAAAGAAGTTGAATTAAATTGTCAGTTTTGCAATTCTCACTATAAATTCAGCGTAGATGAGATTAAAGAGTTAATTAAATAGCTGTAAATTGTTTATATGATTAAAGCCGTTCCGATAACCGGAACGGCTTTTGTAATCACATTCGTTAAACAATATAGCTAATTCAAAATTTTTATATAAATTGAAAAAGGCACACTATTTAAAATTTGATTATAATTTTGTTACGTTTGTAGCCTGAGGTCCTTTAGCGCCTTCAACAACGTCGAATTCTACTGATGCGCCTTCCTCTAAAGACTTAAATCCTTCCATGTTAAGTCCTGAATAATGAACGAATACGTCATTACCCTGCTCATCCTGAATAAATCCGTAACCCTTCTGATTGTTAAACCATTTAACTGTACCTTTCATCACGATACCTCCAAAATAATAAAAAAAATTCAGACAATTTGCAAATCGTCCATTCTAAGAATATCATATTTTTTATGGGGTGTCAAACGAAAATGACTAAATTTGTTGCCTTAAACAATTACCTATGCTAATATAAATAAAGAGATATAAAAAAGAAATTTACCGAGATTTTATCGGGTGAAAAATCAGGAGACTGAAATGGATAAACAATACCTATACACTGCAGATCTTCATACCCATACTATTGCATCAGGACATGCCAAAAATACAATAAAGGAAATGGTTGAGAGTGCCAGAAGCAGGGGATTAAAATTATATGGAATAACAGATCATGGTGTTACTATGCCAGGAACCTGCAATGAGGAATATTTCTCAAACCTGTGCAATGAAAAAAAAGATTATTTTGAAGATATTGAAGTGCTGCTTGGGGTTGAACTTAATATCATTGATTACGATGGCAGTGTTGATATGCCAGAAGAAGATTTGAAGAAGATGGACTTAACAATTGCAAGCATACATAATACAATTGGATATACACCGGGTACAAAAGAACAGAATACTAGTGCATATATAGGGGCAATGAAAAATCCTTATGTCAATATTATAGGGCATCCGGATGATGGAAGGATAGAAATTGACTATGAAAAACTAGTCTTGGCCTCTAAAGAGTATAAAACACTCCTGGAATTGAATAACAATTCTATTTCATGTGGATTTAGACTTAATGCCAGAGAAAATGATATTAAAATGCTTAAGTTATGTAAGAAATATGAGGTGCCAATAGTTATAGGTAGTGATGCCCATAATACAGATAACATTTCGAAAAATTCAGATGCCCTAGAGTTGGTTAAGGAAACTGGATTTGATAAAAATATGATACTTAATTATAATTTGGAATTACTGAAAACATATTTAAATAAATATAAGTTGTAGAGGCAGTTAGTATGAATAATAAAATTAGAAATGAAGAAATGAACCATTTGTTTGATGCTATATTATTGCTTCAAAATGAAGATGAGTGCAACGATTTTTTTATGGATCTTTGCACGGTCAATGAGCTGCAGGCAATGGCTCAGAGATTTGAAGTAGCAAGAATGCTTAAGCAGAAAAAGACATATCAGGAAATAGCAAAGGAAACAGGTGCATCAACAGCTACTATCAGCAGGGTGAACCGTTCACTCATTTATGGAAATGATGGATATGAACTGGTGATGTCCAGAGAAAAAAAGAATGAATCTGATTAATTAGATTCATTCTTTTTTTTGTCTTTATCTAGATCGGCTTTTAAAGATTTTTCACGTTTTTCTTTTTCTTTTTTTTCTTTTGCCCGTTTTATCTCTCTTGCATTTGCTATTTCATTTTGTTCATTAATCTGATCTATAATGCCTTCAATCATCTGTTTCTTTATATAAACATCAAAACTTAGGGATGTAATCAGATAATATAGCTGAAGAAAATTTTTGTCCTTTTTTGGAAGATCACTAAAGCTTTCTTCAGAGTCATTTATTTTATCCAGAATGTCATTTTTGATTTTATCTTTTAGGCTATCTTGAATTTCGCAGGATATATCATATATTTCGTCAAGAGAAACGGAAGAATCCTGATTAAAATACATATCACACAGAGGTGAAAGTATTGTATTAATATCATTAATGGATAAAATGTTTTTATAATAATAAATAAGTATAAGAAGAATAATGTGCTCCCTCGAGTATTTCTTCTTGACAGGTGGTGGAAGAAGATTATTCTTGGAATAGTTGTTAATCATTGTTTTTGTCAGAATTTTATCATCATCAAAACGTTTATTTCCAGAAAGATGTCTGTCCATAAAAGTAGTAACCTGATCCATATATAAGTCAATTGAAGGGATATCAGCTCCATCAATAACATTAATTTTCTTAAGCATATCTTCAAGAATTTTTTCTGGATTAATCATGAATTCGTCCTCCATTCATGAAAATGTGAAATTTTATAGTTCATTACAGTACACGTTAAAAACGATTACTATGTGTCGTAAACCATAATAAAATATTATATAGTATTAAAAACTAGATTACAAGCATAAAATCTAATAATTAGGATGACTTTTTTAGACAAATATTGTATAATATGAACTACAGAGGACATGAAAAAAGGAGGATTTTTAAAATGGGTATCTTATCAAGATTCAAAGACATAATGTCAGCAAACATTAATGCGTTATTAGACAAAGCTGAGGATCCAGAGAAGATGATCGACCAGTATTTAAGAAATATTGAAAGCGATCTTGGAAAGGTTAAGGCAGAAACAGCAGCTGTTATGGCTGAGGAAACAAGGTGCAAGAGACAATTAGACGAGTGCACTGAAGAGGTTAACAAATATCAGAGATATGCTGAAAAGGCAGTTGCAGCAGGAAATGATTCAGATGCAAAACAGTTCCTTGCTAAGAAAGCACAGCTTACACAGCAGCAGGCAACTTTACAGCAGACATATGAAGTTGCAAAAACAAATGCAACAAAGATGAGACAGATGCATGATAAGTTATGCAAAGATATTGCAGATTTAAATGCACGTAAAGATGCAATCAAGGCAAAAGTTGCAGCAGCAAAGACACAGGAGAAGTTAAATAAACTCGGAGCAAGTGTTGACGGAGTAAAAGGAAGTATGTCAGCATTTGACAGAATGGAAGCTAAGGCAGACAATATGTTAGATAAAGCAAATGCCATGGCAGAACTTAATTCTTCAGCAGAGGAAAATGATATTGATAATTTAGCTGCTAAATACGATGATGCAAGCACTACTTCAGAGTCACCAGCAATTGATGATGAACTTGCCGCATTAAAAGCTAAAATGGGAGTTCAGGAGTAAATACATTGATGCCACCGGATATTAATATACCCTGGTGGCATTAGTGCGTATAAAATGAAAAGGTTGAAAAAATATGGAAGATAAGATTTATTATTGCCAGAACTGTGGCGGAGTAATGGTATTTGATGCAAAATCGCAGAAACTCAAATGTCCAAACTGTGATACGGAAATTGACATTGAAAATGATAAAAGCAAGATTATTGAACATGATTTTTCAAGAAGAGAAGCAAGAAAAATTCCTTTATCAGAAAAAAAATCATCTACAATGCAGTGCAAGGGATGCGGTGCTGTAGTGGAGATTGATCCTGATTGTACAGCAACAGAATGTCCATATTGTGGATCAAAATACGTACTTGCAGATAAACAGGTTCAAGATATTATGCCTGATGGTGTGATTCCTTTTAAAATTGATAAGGGTAGTGTGAAAGAGATATTTTCAAAATGGATATCTAAGAGATGGCTTGCACCTTCTAAATTAAAGAATATGTATGAGAGAGATAAAATCCAGGGAATCTATATTCCATACTGGACTTTTGATGCAGATGTAGATTGCCCTTATACTGCAGAAGGTGGAAAAGAGAGAAAAGAGAAAGTCAAAAAGTCAGATGGCACTTATGAGGAGAAAACAGTTGTTGACTGGTATGATACAAGCGGAAGAATCAAAAACTTTTTTGATGATGTACTTGTCAGTGCAACAAAAAATATGAAAAACTCCTTATTAAAGGGAATAGAACCACGTGAGTCAAAAAAAGATTTAGTGTCATATTCTCCAAAATATCTGTCAGGATATATTTCAGAGTGTTACACTGTTCCTATTGAGGATGCACACAGAGATGCAGTTTCATATATGGAAAATAAGCTTAGAGAAATGGTCAGAAGTGATGTGAGAAAGAGATATGATGACGTAAGAAATGTAAGAATATCACCAATATATAGTGATGAAACATACAAACATATCTTGATGCCAGTATATTCGACAGCATTCTCATATAATAACAAGACATATAATGTTGTAATTAACGGTCAGACTGGAGCAATAAAGGGCCAGTATCCAAAGAGTCCGTTAAAGATTGGAATAATCATTGCAGCTATAGTAGCAGCTATAGTTTTACTTATTGCAGTTACTGCAAAGGGTGATGAGTTAAATGATAATAAGTCATTATCAATAACAGACAATGAAAATGTAGTTTACGAAATAGATGGATCCCAGGTGGAGACAGAAAATATTATTGAATTAGATTAATTATACAGGAGGTAGAATATGGGACTTTTTTCTAATCAATTTGCGAATGTGGTAGAGTGGCAGGAACAAAGAGACGATATCATGTTCTGGAAATGGAATAATGACGAAATAAAAAAGGGAAGTAAGCTGATTATCAGACCTGGTCAGGATGCAATATTTATGTATAATGGCAAGGTTGAGGGTATATTTAAGGATCCAGGAAGTTTTGACATGGAATCTCAGATTATACCATTCCTTTCAACATTAAAAGGAATTAAATTTGGATTCAACAGTGGTATAAGAGCTGAAGTTTTATTTATTAATACTAAAGAATTTACAGTGAGATGGGGAACCAAGACTCCAATTAACTTACCTGCACCTGGACTTCCAGGAGGAATGCCAATTGGAGTTTTCGGAACATTCTGTTGTAAAGTAAGTGATTATGATGTATTTATTGAGAAAATTGCAGGAATTAAGAAGCAGTACGCAGTTGATGAAATAAAAGAGAGAATAGTATCTTCACTTAATCCAATGCTTATGAAGTGGATTACAAAAGAAGGCAAGGATATGTTTAACCTTCAGGCAAATGCAATCGATATTTCAAAAGGTATCCAGGAAGAGTTTGATATGGATACATCAAAGATTGGTATTTCGATTACTAAATTTAATATCGAGAGCTTTAATTACCCTGAGGCAGTTAAGAAGATGCAAGAAAAAGTTGCATCACAGAGTATGGTTGGAGATATGAACCGCTATACACAGATGGCAATGGCAGACAGCATTGGCAAGGGAGGTAACTCTTCAGCAGGAAGTACAATGGCAGGAATGGCTAATTCTATGGCTGGAATGCAGATGGGCATGATGATGGGTCAGCAGATGATGAATCAGATGCAGGGAAGCATGATGAACCAGGGTGGAATGATGAATCAAAATAATATGATGAATCAAAATAATATGATGAATCAGCAGCCACAGCAGAATGCAGGAAGTACAGATGGTCAGGCACCAAAATTCTGTCCAAATTGTGGAACTGCAACAAATGGTGCAAAGTTCTGTTCTAATTGTGGAACAAAACTTGTGTAATAGTATGGAGTTTTAAATGAGTATATACGATTCACTTAACGATAAACAGAAAGAAGCGGTCTTACAGACTGAAGGACCGCTTCTTATTTTAGCTGGTGCCGGATCAGGTAAGACCAGAGTAATAACACATAGAATAGCTTATCTTATTGAAAAAGGTGTAAGACCTTATAATATTCTTGCAATAACCTTTACAAATAAGGCAGCAGGGGAAATGAGAGAGAGAGTCAATTCCCTTGTGGAATATGGAGCAGAAAGTATTTGGATAAGTACATTTCACTCTATGTGTGTGAGAATTCTCAGAAGATTTATTGACAGGTTAGGCTATGAAAATAATTTTACAATATATGACACAGATGACCAGAAAACGGTTATAAAGGATATTTGTAAGAGAATTAATATAGACACAAAATATCTAAAAGAAAGAGCAATTCTTGCGGAAATTTCTCATGCAAAAAATGAGATGCTTCAGCCAGAGGATTATGAAAAGGAAAACAATTCAGATTTTGCCAAAAAGAAAATAATTATGGCATATAAGGAATATCAGAAACAACTTAAAAAAAATAATGCTCTCGATTTTGATGATCTTCTTGTGAAAACAGTTGAGTTGTTCAGGACAAATCCAGATGTTCTTGAGAACTATCAGGAAAAATTTAAATATATAATGGTTGATGAGTATCAGGATACAAATACTGTTCAGTTCATGCTTGTGCAGCTTCTCGGGGGAAAATATAAGAATGTCTGTGTAGTAGGAGACGATGATCAGTCTATATATGGATTCAGAGGAGCGAATATTGCGAATATTCTTGATTTTGAAAAGACATTTAAGGACACAAAGGTTATTAAACTTGAGCAGAACTACAGATCAACAAAGAATATTTTAAATGCAGCGAATTCAGTAATTGCCCATAATGAGCGAAGAAAAGAAAAATCACTTTGGACAGATAATGATGAGGGCGGTAGAATATTTTTCAGGCAATTAGAAAGTGACAGGGAGGAAGCAGAGTACATTGCAGACCAGATTTCAGAATTAAAGAGAAAAAATGAATTTGGATTCAATGATATAGCTTGCCTATACAGGACAAATGCCCAGTCACGTGTACTTGAAGAGAGATTTGTAAGGGAAGGTATACCTTATAAAATAATAGGTGGTCAGAATTTCTATCAGAGAAAAGAAATAAAAGACTTAATTGCATACCTGAAAGTTATTGATAATGGAAGAGATGATGTGGCAGCCAAAAGGGTAATAAATGTTCCTAAAAGAGGAATCGGAGCAACTACTGTCTCAAAAGTTGATACATTTGCGCAGGCAAATGAAATGAGTTTTTATGATGCACTTAGTAACGAAAATGCTATGGCAATACTTGGAAGAAGTGCATCAAAAATAAAACCATTTGTATATCTTATTCAGAGAATGAGAGCATTAACTGAAACTGATAAAATTTCAGATATTATGGAAGCTCTGTTAGAGGAGACAGGGTATGCAGAGGAACTGAAGGCTGAAGGAACCCCGGAAGCACTTTCAAGGGTTGACAATATTAATGAATTTTTCAACAAGATTGTTGATTATGAAGAGAGTCATGAAAAAGCAACTCTTAGCGAGTTTTTAGAGGAAATATCTCTTGTAGCAGATATAGATAATCTTGAAATGGACAGTGACTATGTTGTACTTATGACAATTCATTCAGCAAAAGGACTTGAGTTTCCAAAAGTTTTTCTATGCGGAATGGAAGAGGGACTATTCCCTGGAAAAGCAGCAATTTTTGCAGATGGAACAAAGGAAATTGAGGAAGAAAGACGACTTTGCTATGTAGCTATTACAAGGGCAAAAAAAAGCCTCACAATAACATCCGCAAAACACAGAATGACACGAGGTGAAGTGCAGTTTAATGCTATGTCTAGATTTATTAAAGAGATACCTAGACTTATTATGGATGCAAATGTTTCTGCTGAGAAAATGTCTCCAAAAAAGAGTACTTTTGCTCCATCAGCAAATGCCCATGCTGCAAGCATTATGAAGACAAAATCATTTGAACCAAAACAGTTTAAAGTCAGTAAACCAGCTACACTGGAATATCAGACAGGAGATATGGTAAAACATATTAAGTTTGGTGTTGGGAAGGTTATGGACATTGCTGAAGGTGGAAGAGATTTTGAAGTAACAGTTGACTTTGAAAAAGCTGGAACAAAAAAGATGTTTGCATCGTTTGCAAAACTGAAAAAAATATAAATAATACAATTATTGTGTAGTAAAAAGCATATAAAAATGGTATAATAAACTTAAATATGAGATTCGTGATTGATACTCACGAAGGAAAGGCAGTGTGATATGGATAAATTTAATAACATGATCAATGTTTCAAAATTGAATGGACTTATCAAAAAACAGGAAGAGAAAGAGAATAAAAAGAAAAACGTTTGTTTGATTCTTACAGTTATTGCAGCTGTTGTTGGAGTAGCTTTACTTGCATATGGACTTTATAAATATCTTAAACCTGATTATCTTGATGAGTTTGATGATGACGAATTCGATGATGAGTTTGAAGATGATTTCTTAGATGACGACGATGAATTAGAATAAAGTTCGTTATTGAATATGAATAAAAAGCTATCGTACAAAACGGTAGCTTTTTATTTGATAATAAATATGATAGTATACAATACATAAGGCGACTTGACAAAATTGTATATAAGGAGGAACTGTTATGAATGATAAAAATGAAGCAGGAAAAGAACTGTTATTATTACTTTTAGGAATGCTGATGTGCGGAGTTGGATTGTATTTATTCTTTACTAGCGTTCACGTTTACACATCTTTTGGAAGTATGTTTGGAAGCTGGGGATTGTTTGGAGGAAGAGGCGTCTCAGGAGGACTTGTACTTATTCCTTTAATAATTGGAATTATGGCATGGATAATTTTTCCAGATAATTTCGCTGGCAAATTCATTTGTATACTTGGAACATTATTTATAATTCTTGGAATAATTTCAAGTATGAATTTTGTATGGAGTGGTGGAAGTTTATATAGTGTTATAATTATATTAATTCTTATCTTTGGTGGTGCTGCACTTGCACTGAGAGTCATATTTATGCCAAGCATAAATAAAAAGCAAAAGAGCAAAGAAAAAATAGACGAAATAAGTAAAAAACTAGAATTGTAAAAGTTCTAATATAAGGCAGGATGAAAAGTCATCCTGTCTTTTTCTTTCCAAATATCTAAAAATACGATATAATGTAGGAAAATTAATTTTAAGATCGGAGAAATACCATGAAAAAGGGTCAGGAATATATAGGAACAATAGAGGAAATGAAGTTTCCAAATAAGGGAATAGTAAATTATGAAGAGGTAAGAGAAGATGGCGTAATTACAACAAAGGTTACAATACCAGGTGGTATACTAGGTCAGAAAATAAAATTCCTTTTAACAAAGAAAAAATCAAAGAAGTGCGAAGGAAGAGTCATAGATATACTGGAAAAATCTCAGTATGAGGACAAGAATCCAGTATGTCCTAAATTTGGAATATGTGGTGGCTGCACATATCAGACGATGAGCTATGGCAATCAGCTCGAAGTGAAGAAAAATATGGTTAAATCTATTCTCGATGAGGTTATAAAGGAAGATTATGATTTTCAGGGAATTATAGGTAGTCCAGAAGAGCTAGAGTACAGAAATAAAATGGAATATTCATTTGGTGATCAGTACAAGGGCGGAGAGTTATGTTTAGGCCTTCATAAAAAAGGAAGTTTTTATGACATAGTAAATACAAATGAATGTAAAATAGTAAACGATGATTACAATAGAATTCTTGATGTTATACTTGAATATTTTAAATCACAGAATATACCATACTATCACAAAATGTCAAAGGAAGGATATTTAAGACATGTTCTCATAAGGAGAGCAAGAAGAACAGGGGAAATTATAATAGCTATCGTTACCACAACTACAATGGATGTAGACTTTAAGATTCTCTGTGACAGATTATTGGAATTAAATCTGCTTGGTGATATAGTCGGAATAATGCATATATACAATGATGGACTTGCAGATATGGTTAGAAGTGACAAGACAGAGATACTTTATGGAAGGGATTATATTTATGAGGAAATCTTAGGCCTGAAATTCAAAATCTCACTATTTTCTTTCTTCCAGACAAATTCACTTGGGGCAGAGAAACTATATGAAAAAGCAAGAGAATATGTAGGAGAGACAAAGGATAAACTTGTATTTGATCTTTACAGTGGAACAGGCACAATCACCCAGATGCTTGCAAAGGTCGCAAAAAAAGTAGTAGGTGTTGAAATTATAGAAGAAGCAGTAGATGCAGCTAAAGAAAATGCAGATTTGAATGGTCTGGAGAATTGTGATTTTTATGCAGGTGATGTTCTTAAAGTCATAGATGAAATAGAAGATAAGCCAGACTTAATTGTTCTAGATCCCCCAAGAGATGGAATTAATCCTCACGCTCTGGATAAAATAATAAACTATGGTGTGGAAAGAATGGTTTATATTTCATGTAAGCCAACATCTCTAGCAAGAGATCTTATTGTTCTTCAGGAGAGGGGATATAAGGTATTGAAGGCATGTGCAGTTGACATGTTCCCTGGCACTTACCATGTGGAAACCGTCTGCTTGCTATCAAAGAAACCTTGATTTTATGCGGGTTAGCGGGATTTTTTGAAGAATATGTACCTGTGTTTTTAGCAGGGAAAAATGTATATAGAACTCTGATTTTGTAAGAGGGGGTAGTAACTTTGCGAGAGCAACTCCTGTGCGCCGGAATAGTATAGGTGCCGAAGTTGTGCGCGGATAATACTACCCCTCTGTTAAAGATGAGCCTGTGATAAAAAAAAGAGAGAAGGTGGAATAGTGTCAACGATTAAATTAGGAAGACTTGAAGAAGTTGATGTAAGAAAATTGTGGAGTCATGAACAATATGATTTTTCAAACTGGCTTGCAAAGGATGAGAATATTGAGTTGTTAAATGAG
Source organism: uncultured Eubacteriales bacterium (assembly GCA_900314525.1). Taxonomy (GTDB): domain Bacteria; phylum Bacillota; class Clostridia; order Lachnospirales; family Lachnospiraceae; genus Bovifimicola. The sequence continues at coordinate 5,080 of OMVN01000009.1, read as the reverse complement.
GTGTTAGGGCTGACTCTTGTTGATATTGAAAAGGAAGTATTTGTAGGCTCTTATAGATGTGATTTGGTGGCATGTGATGAGACTACTAACCAGAGGGTTATTATTGAAAATCAGCTTGAAGCATCAAATCACGACCATCTTGGAAAAATAGTTACTTATGCATCTGGTCTGAATGCTAATGTAATTGTTTGGATTGTAAAGGAAGCTCGTGAAGAACATAGAAGTGCTGTTGAGTGGCTTAATAACAATACCAACAAGAATATTAATTTCTTTTTGATAGAAATACATGCATACAGAATTGGAGACTCTTTGTACGCACCAAAGTTCGAAGTGGTTGAAAAGCCAAATGACTTTATTAAGAATGCCAAAGTACAAACAGGATCCGGAGAGCTAAATAAATCACAATCAGAAAGATTAGTTTTCTGGACTAGATTTAATGAGATATTGGTAGAGCGAGGAAAACCTTTCAATGTTAGAAAAGCAACTACTGACCATTGGTATGATGTAGCCATAGGGGTAAGTGCGGCTCATGTTGCTATTACGCTGGTTAATAAGGATGGATGTGTTGGTATTGAGTTATATATTAATGATGACAAAGAGATGTTTGATCAGTTGTATGTAAACAAAGATAAAATTGAATCAGAACTTGCATTACAGCTTGATTGGCAGAGACTTGATGATAAAAAGGCTTCAAGGATAATGTATCGCATTCCTGGTCTGAATTTCGATGACCATTCTAACTATGATACTTTAATGAATGACATTATTGATAAGGTTGTGTTGTTTGTGAAGGTGTTTAAGAAGTATGTAAAGTAGGCTGATAATATGAATATACAAAAACTATTAGAGAACTTCATGGTCTTAGTAGGGAACGGTGAAGTGGAGGTTTATAACGAGTTTAGCTTGCAGCATGAATTGGGAATTTTTCTACGTGCAAACTTAACGGGTTATAAGGTTCAATTTGAAAGAAATACTAAGTTCTTTGGAATCCAGGGAACTATTAAACATGAAATAGACATTGTGGTTTACAACGACACAGAGAGATATGCAATAGAGCTGAAGTATCCTCTCAATGGCCAATATCCTGAGCAGATGTTTTCTTTTGTAAAGGACATAAAATTCATGGAGGAAATGAAGGATGCCGGTTTTAATGCAGCTTACTGTTTAACTCTTGTTGAAGATAAGAACTTTTATTCGGGCCAGAAGCAGGATGGGATATATGCTTTCTTCAGAGGAGGCAAACCAGTGCATGGTTTGATATGCAAACCAACTGGTAAAAAGGATGAGCAGCTAACGGTAAATGGTTCTTATGATATTTACTGGAGAGCAGGCGGAAAGATGAAATTCTATTTAGTTCAAATGCTGTAAGTTCGTTTTGGAGTACATCATATAATATATAATTGTGTAGAGTACGAAAAGAAAGAAGGTATGCTGATGAAAGATAAAAATGTATTTTATATAAAAAATATTGTGGATGGTAAAATAACTGAGGAAACGCCAAGAGTAAAAACACAGAAGATTGTTGAGGAAACAAAAAATGCTATTACCTTGTTATCAAATGATGATTTTATCGAAGTAATGATAGGTTGTTTTATTCCGGATACTTATAAAGATCAAGGTAAAAAAGAAAAATTATATACAAAGTTATCTGAGCTAGTTGTCGGTGAGTGGTGGAGACGAATGGGTGGTACTTACATTTTACCGACTAAGATTTGCGGGAATTGCGGAAATATTTATTCCAGAGTAAAGTACACGACCAGAGCCGGTACTAAGATAACCAAGTGGCGCTGCGGTTCCTGCAATAAGGCAGATGGTCATAAGGTTTGCAGTAATAGATATGTTACCGATGAAACCTTCACTAAGCTGTTTGTTATGGGTTGGAATGAGATAGTCGAGCACCAGGCTGATTACCAGGAACGCTGGCAAGAGAATATCAAGGGTGATGATGTTCTGCTAAGATATAAAACAAAGCTGGTAATGAAGCATGCAGCAGCGGGAGTAATTGAGGAGTTTGATTCAGCGCTTATGATGGCAGTAATGGACCACATTACTGTGTACGAAGATGGCAGGCTGCAGATAAAGTTTTATGACGGAACAGAGTTTGAAGTAGCAACCGAATAAGAGATATAGTTAAATGGCCGGTAGGTGAACCGAGAGTGGTTTGCTTACCGGCTTTTTTGCGTTAGAAATAATGCTTGCTATGTGTTCAATATATGGTCAATAGTATAATGCCCGGACTAAGAGAAAACCAGATAACGAAAGGATATGAAAGGAGGGAGAACAAACTTGGTCTGGAGAATTATGAAAGGAAGTGGTCGATTTGTTAGATCCTGAGCTATACAAAAAACGCGAGAAACTAATAAAAGCATGTATTGCAGATCCAAATGATGGTGATTCACTATATGAGCTTTTTTATGTTGTGAAACCTTTAATGTATACATACATGCAACCGTATCTTAAACATCTGCCACACTATGAAAAAGAAGATTTTTGTCAAATTGGGTTTATTACTCTTTGGCGAGTTCTAAAAAGAGCTGCTGTGGAGCCAAGTATAATCGATAATTTTACTAATTATTTTATAGTTTCCTTAAAGAATGCATATGCTACTGAGTTTAAGAAGTTTGTATTAAATGATGTAAGGATTGCTGTTACCTGGGAATGCGAAGGGGATAGCTATAATATTGGCAGGCTTGTCGCGTATGAAGAGTATATACAGAAGATCAAAGAAAAAAAGAGACTTGCTGATAAAAAGTATGCTGAGGAACATCGGGAGAAAATTCGTGAATGTAGTAGACGATATCGTGCTAAGCATAAAGAAAGACTGGCAGAATTGAGGCAAAGACCTGAGGTTAAGAAGAAAAATGCTGAAAGGCATAGGAAGTGGCGAGAGGAAAATAGAGAAAGTCTTGCTGCAAAAAAGCATGAGTATTATTTAAAACATAAGGAGGAAATCAAAGCATACCAAAAGAAGTACGCTGAGGAGAATAGCGATAAAGTAAAGCAACGAAAAAAGCAGTATTACGAAGATCATAAAGAGGAACAAAGTAAAAGAGCAAAGGCATATTACCAAGAGCATAAGGAGGAAATAAAAGAACGGGTAAGAAAATATCGCGAGGAACATTTAGATGAAGTGAAAGCTAAAGAGAAGAAAAAGCGTGAGCGAAAGAAAGGTAAAAAGGAGGAGAGCGGTGACTGATAAGCAAAAAGAACAAATAGCAAATTTACGTCATGCTGGATATAGTTATTCGGTCATAGCCGATAAACTAGGACTTTCAGTAAATACTATAAAAACGCATTGTAAAAGGCATGGATTGTCTAGTAAAGAAATCGATAAAAGTAAATTGGTTGTACGGGCTGCGAATTTGCATTATTGTCAGGAATGCGGAGAAGTGGTAATACAACCGCCTAAAAGAAAATTCAAGAAATTTTGCTCTGATAAGTGTCGAATGAAGTGGTGGAATACACATCAGTATCTTATTAAGAAGGAAGCAAATTATAATATTGTTTGTAGAAACTGTGGAAAACAGTTTGTATCGTATGGTAATAAAGAAAGAAAATATTGTTGTCATGCGTGTTACATACAAGATAGGTTTGAAAAATAAACGGGCCGGTAGGTGAACTGAGAGTGGTTTGCTTACCGGTTTTTAACTTTAATACTACTTTAATACAACATTTATATTACAAAATGTGTATAAAGGTGATATTATAATTCCAGAGATATGGAAAGAGAGGTGCACTCAGTGGATACTTATAATGTAAAACAAATTGCAGAAATGCTTAATACTCAGCCAGAAACTGTACGACGCTGGATTCGAAGTGGAAAGCTGTATGCAGAAAAGGCATCTAGGAAAGATGGCCACGTGGTTACAGAATGTGATTTAAATAAGTTTCTTAAGAGTTCGCCTAAATATGCTGGTATGGCTGGTGGCTTGGTAGGTGCAGCTATGATGATGCCTGTTGCGGCTGTTCCGGTTGTGGGTGGTATCGCAGCTACGTACCTGGCAGCAGCTAAAAAGGCAAAGGAGACGGGGGATGAGTCCTTTTCAAAGGAGGATGTTACAAGATATCTTCAGGAAGAAATTGAAAGACGAAATCAGTCCATAAACCAGAAGCTGTCTACCATAGAGCAGTTGCAACGTGAAATAACAGCAGACCAGCAGCAGATAACAGAATGTAATTTTGTTTTAGGCCAATTAGCGAATGAGGAGGAAGAATAATGTCAAATAGTACAAAGGCAGTTTCAAAACGTCGTTTTAATAAGAGCGAAGAACATATGAGAAAAGTGCATGTTTATAAAGACACTGCGCTTAATGCTATGCAGGATGCTTCTAAATTCGACACGACCATAGTGGAATCAAATGATGGTTATATGGAAAAACTAAGAGAAGCGGATAGCACAGAGTATGAGATCTTGAAGATGAATATGGAAAAGGCTGAAACTGCTGAAGAAAGAGAAGCCATAAGAAAACGTATGGCGGAGATGGATAAAGAGCGATACGCTAAGGATACGGAGAACAAGACCTTTTATGAGAAGCAGCAGGAAGCGCATAGAAATCATAACTTAAAGATTTTAGGTTCTGTGGCGATTGTAAGTGGTCTCGTTTATAAGTACAGAAAACCTTTAATGGATATGGGGAGGAAATTAATAACAAAGGCATAGGAGGTGTTTGCATGCCAGAAATGAAAGACTGGAAACATGATGCCGAATATATAAGCTACATTGAAAGCGGAGAATCGGCAGCAGTTTTTATTGTTAGAGATATCGTCAATTCCATTGATACAAAGGGTAAATGGGTTGATGTGATTTCTCTTAATACATATTACAAAAGAGGTGCCGGGGATAGAATGGCATTTAATTGGATAATAGTTGAGCTTTTTCCAAGAAAAATGCAGCCGAAATATGATAAAAATGATTCCGCTCATAACAGATATTTGACTTGGGTTACTGCCCATGAAGATATTGCTAAGCAGCGTCAGGCGGTGTAAATGTCAATATATGAATGTACAAAAAGTGGAAAATAAAAATGTACATTTTATCCGTTACTCTTCCTTTGAGTTTGGCTCAAAAAGTACTTTCTTA
>OMVN01000002.1 GCA_900314525.1 uncultured Eubacteriales bacterium | reverse complement strand
TTTTGTATCAAGCATAGGTCTATTAAAGTTACCCTTTTTTCTGAAATTCATATCAAAATCTTTTCAAAATATAACTTGACATATTACCAGATTGCTCCTCAAATTACTATTTGCCTTTCTAATTATACCACATTTTTTTAATTTTAATTGAGCGTAATATTACTATATTTTGATTACTAACCATAATATTTTATTGCATAAAAAATACATACAAAATGTGTTTAAAAAATAAGTGTCGGCATGTTACAAGCCAGTACCCTAATTCCTCTCAAAAATGAGTATATTTTACCATATTTTTTTAATTTTTTATCTCTTTTTTACTAAAACTTGCAAGATGTCAATTCTTAAAAACTCCCATTTTATAAGGGGTTAAGTGATAGTCGCCATAAATACAGGACAGGCACTGAAACTGCATATTTTTCTCCTTTATTTCACTGTTTTTATCTTATTGAAAGGCCATATGGTAAACCATACCTTGCCATCTATCTCATTTCTTTTAACATTTCCTATTGTAACTGATCTGCTATCCTCACTGCTGTTTACATTATCTCCCATTACAAAATATTCATTGTACTCAAGTGTTATCTTCTGACTGGCAGTGCCTAAATTTACTATCTTGTCTTTAATTTTAAATCCTTTAAGTTTTTTATCATTAACATATATACTGTCATCTTTAATCTGAATTGTCTCTCCAGGCAATGCAATAATTCTCTTTATATATGATGTCTCTCTTCCACTTTTATCTGTCTTATGAAATGAAATCACATCAAATCTATCCGGATCAAAAACCTTGTAATTAAACGAATCAATAAGCACAGTGTCTTTACCTGATAAGGTGCTGCTCATTGAATTTCCTGTAACTTTTGTCTGCTGACAGAAGAAAGATACAAAAAATATGCCTAAGACAATTACAGTAATTACATCTGCAATCCACTTAAATATCTTATCTGCCACTATATTTTCATCTGGCATCATGCTGTAAAATCTCATATTTACTCTCCGATCCATAAAAATACTTAAAGAAAAAAGGACAAAATACAACTGTATCTGTCCTTTTAAAATCTACATATAAGAATTATTATTTAACTAACTCTTTAACCTTAGCAGCTTTACCTACTCTGCTTCTTAAGTAGTTAAGTTTAGCTCTTCTTACTTTACCAGCACGTACTACTTCAATCTTTTCTACGTTTGGTGAATGTAATGGCCATGTCTTCTCTACGCCAATACCATTTGAAGTCTTTCTTACTGTAAATGTTTCACGAGAACTTCCACCCTGTCTTTTAATAACAGTTCCTTCAAAAACCTGGATTCTTTCTCTGTTTCCTTCTTTGATCTTTGCATGAACTCTAACTGTATCACCTACATTGAATTCATCTACTGACTCTTTTAACTGTTCAGCTTCAATTTTCTTAATAATTTCGTTCATCTGTGAACCTCCTTAATATTTAGATGTTCTTAATACGTACGTAGCAGAGGACCATCCTTCTTCACAACACATATAAAAATATCATATATTTGAGGATAATGCAAGCTTTTTTTGTTTTATCATTCATAATACTTAATCAAAAGTTTAACTACCTCATCATAATTCTTTATTCCGCTTGATATCCCATTCACTTTAAGATTCGTATCCAAAAAAGCATGGGTTGCCTTTTTTAGTTTTTCTGTAGATACAATGGAGTCCTCTTCTATTTTCTCCATTTTATAATTTTCAACAAACATATCATCATGTACAACATATTCATTTACTTTCACCATCTCCGAGTAAATATCATCATTTCCATAATCCATCAAGTCATCGAAAAGATAATCTAAGGCATTAATATAACCACTGTATCTTATAAAATCATTTTCCGAATTCACGCATGCTATATATGACAGGAACGTCGCTTCATCTTCTCTTATATAGCCCTTCAAATGACAAAGTTCATGACATATAGTTGATGGCATATTTACGCAGTACATTAGAGAATTATAATTTGCCTCCATAGAAAACGGGAAATATATTCCTTCAAGGTTCTGCTGACTCATAATACCTGAATTAATGATTTTCTTTGGATCCGGATAATATCCCTTTAACAGCGGATAATATTTTCCAGTATTTTTAAGTGCTTCCTTACATTCATCATATGTATATTCAGAAATAAGATTACCATCTGAATCCCTTTCAAGTTTTTCTGACAATGTATTGGCATTTTTCGCAACATGATTATAAACATCAAGTAATTTATAAATATCTCCCCGCTCATCATTTTTATTCTCAACTCTGCTATCTCTTCCAGTATCAACAAACTTAACTTTATCAGTAATTTTTTCTGTATGATACATTATAAAACAGTTAAAAGTTTCTGTAAAAAATATAAATACAAGAACATACATAACAAATATTAAATATGCTCTTCTTGCCTTTTTTATTTTATCATTACAAATAAAAAGCGTGATTATTGCAGGAATCAGCATGCATACAACAATAATTCCCAGGATAATCATTATTTCTCCCACTGAAAAAAAGAATATTCCTGTAATTCTTGGGAAAATATTTGCAATTACAGGCGCAAATATGTATTTCCAATAAAATTCAGCGAAAGGAGTACATATTATTGATAAAATATTAACTATCAAAATTATCGCAAAAGAAACAATTAATATTTTAAAATGTATATTATTTTTCTTTTTCATTTGTTTACTCCCAAAATATAATTTATACTATTATGATATCACATTCTAGCATTGTATTAAATATATCAGTTTTTGGAAATACAATCACATCTATTCGTTCTCAATGTCCTCATTATCTATATTTTCCTTTTTATCTTCAGAACTTTCCTTAGTTATCTCCTCCTCATCATGAGTTTTACTTGTTGTTTCAATCTGAGACTTACTTGTAGTTTCGATTTCCTGCTTTGTGGTTTTTTCTGATTCTTTTGCAGCTGATGTATTATTTTCTCTAGTAGTTGTCTGTATTTCCTCTGTTTTCCTTGGCACATCAGAACCACCTTCCGTAGTTTCATCATCCCTGCTCACAGTATTTTTTGTCTCGGAATTTTCTTCGTCCTTGTCTTGTTTGGAAGGTTTTACCTGTTTTTTTTCAGTAACATCTTCATTGTCTTTATCTATTGTAGAAACAATTTTTGTTGTTTGTTCTTTTACTTCCAGAACATTCTTTATATTCAGACCAAAATATAATATCGCAGTAACTACAGATACAATTATTACCGCAATAATCATAGACCTGATTTTCTTCTGTCTCATATTATTCTCCTAGAAAAAAAGTGGCTATCATAACGATAGCCACTATATATATGCAAATTATTTATTTGCTTTTGCTTCTTTGATTTTTGCTGTTAATAATGGAACGATTTTATTTAAATCTCCAACAACACCGTAATCTGCAACATCAAATATAGGAGCTGTCTCATCTTTGTTAATTGCAATGATGATATCAGATTCTTCCATACCTGCTGTATGCTGAATAGCACCTGAAATACCGATTGCGAAATATACCTGTGGACGTACAGTTTTACCTGTCTGACCAACCTGTAATTCCTTTGGTTTCCAGCCATTATCTACAACTGCTCTTGAGCAGCTTACTGTTCCGCCAAGTACTTCTGCAAGGTCATCTAAAAGTTTGAAGTTTTCTGCACTTCCAACACCTCTACCACCAGATACTAAGATCTTAGCTTCGCTGATATCTACTGCATCATTAACTTCTTTAACAATTTCCATGATTTCAACATATTTGTTATCTGGAACAAATCCTGGATTGTAGTTGATAACTTCTGCCTGAGCTCCTTCGATAGGATCAATTTTCTGCATAACACCTGCACGAACTGTAGCCATCTGTGGACGGTTATCTGGACATGCGATTGTAGCGATTGTATTTCCACCAAATGCTGGACGAGTCATTAATAACTGATTGTGTTTCTGTTCCTGATTTGGAAGTGCAACCATTGGGAAGTCACCAATTTCAAGAACTGTACAGTCAGCTGTAAGACCTGTAGCAACTCTAGCTGAAACTCTAGGGCCTAAATCTCTACCAATTGCTGTAGCACCAACTAACATGATGTCAGGTTTGTATTCATTAATTACAGATGCTAATGCATGTGCATATGGCTCTGTTCTGTAATCTTTTAATTCTGGATCATCTACTACGATAACTCTGTCAGCACCGTATTTAGCTAACTCATCTACAAGATTAGCTACATTAGATCCAACTAATACTGCTGTTACTTTTTCGTCAAGTTTAGCAGCAAGCTCTCTAGCTTTTCCAAGTAATTCAAGTGCGATGTTGCTGACCTGGTTATCTACCTGCTCAGCGAACACATATACGCCTTTATATTCTTCTAAATTCATTCTTGTCACCACTCTTTCTCAATCAATTAAATTACATGTTTTTCTAATAATTTCTCTACAACGTAAGCTGCTGATTCATCAGGTGCATCAAGAGCAACTTTCTCTCCTGCTCCTTTTCTTACTTTATCAGAAGCTTTAGCGATTTTTGTAGGAGAACCTTTAAGACCAAGATTTGAATCATCAACATCTTTAAGGTCTGCTCTGCCCCAAACTGTAATCTCTGCATCATATGCATCGAAGATTCCACCTGGAGTCATGTAACGTGGATCATTTAACTCTGAAAGGGCTGTGATAAGACAAGGCATCTTAGCTTTTAAGATATGATGTCTGTCTTCGAACTGACGGTTAACAATTACATAGTCTCCATCAACTTTGATTTCCTGAGCGTAAGAGATTACTGGTAATCCTAAATGCTCTGAAATCTGTGGTCCAACCTGAGCTGTATCACCATCGATAGCCTGACGACCTGTAATAATTAAATCATAATCAATGTTTCTAAGAGCACCTGCTAATGTTGTAGATGTTGCCCATGTATCTGCTCCACCTAAAACTCTATCTGTTACAAGGATTCCCTTGTCAGCGCCCATAGCGATTGCTTCACGAAGTACTTCCTCTGCTTTTGGAAGTCCCATTGTAACTACTGTTACTTCAGCGCCATACTGATCTTTTAATCTAAGTGCAGCTTCAAGACCAGCTTTGTCATCTGGGTTCATGATTGTTAACATTGCTGCTCTGTCCAATGTACCATCTGCTTTGAATTTAACTCCGCCTTTAGTATCTGGAACCTGTTTAATACAAACAACGATTTTCACGGTATTTTCACTCCTTAATTTTTTCTAGTTATATTTTAATTATTTTAATAAGTTAGCTGAGATTACCATTTCCTGAACTTCACTAGTTCCTTCATAGATCTCTGTAATCTTAGCATCACGCATCATACGCTCAATTTCATATTCTCTGATGTAACCATATCCACCATGTAACTGAACTGCTTTTGTTGTAACGTTCATTGCTGCTCTTGCTGCTGCAAGTTTAGCCATAGCTGCTTCTACAGAATATGAAGTCTTCTTATCTTTCTGGAACTGCTCTTTCTTAAGTGCAGCCTGGTAAACAAGAAGTTTAGCAGCTTCTACTTCAGTAGCCATATCTGCTAACTGGAACTGTGTATTCTGGAATGCTCCAATAGCACGTCCAAACTGTTTTCTTTCTTTTACGTACTCGATTGTTCTCTCTAAAGCACCTTCTGCGATACCAAGAGCCTGAGCAGCGATACCAATACGTCCACCATCAAGTGTGTGCATTGCGATATGGAAACCTTTACCCTGCTGTCCAAGTAAGTTTTCTTTTGGAATTCTGCAGTCTTCGAAAATCAATTCATATGTTGCAGATCCACGGATACCCATCTTCTTCTCTTTTGTACCAAATGAGAATCCAGGTGTTCCTTTTTCAACTATAAATGCAGAGAAAATCTTCTTCTTTCTGCCTCTCTTGTCTTCAACAACGTCTGTGTAAGCAATGATGATATAAACATCAGCTTCTTTACCATTTGTGATAAAGCATTTTGAACCGTTAAGTACCCATTCATTTGTTGCTTCATCTAATACAGCTTTTGTCTGTACACCCTGAGCATCTGTACCAGCACCTGGCTCTGTAAGACCGAAAGCACCTAATTTCTCACCTTTTGCAAGTGGAATTAAGTATTTCTGTTTCTGTTCTTCAGTACCATATGTCTGAATAGGATCAGCACAAAGTGATGTATGAGCTGATACGATAACACCTGTTGTAGCACAAACTTTTGAAAGCTCTTCAACACACATAACATATGTTAAAGGATCACAGCCCTGTCCACCATACTGTTTTTCAACTGGAATACCCATGAAACCATATTTCTGCATTTTCTTAACTGTCTCAGCTGGGAAATGCTCTGTCTCATCAGTTTCGATAGCCAATGGCTTTACTTCTGTCTCGGCAAATTCTTTGAAAAGATTTCTTGCCATTTCATGTTTTTTACTTAAAGAAAAATCCACGATTTTGTTCCTCCTATTTTTAATTACATCTTATCTTTTATTAATATTTGCAGGATTGTATCCTGCAAATTAAATAACTATATTATTTTGAATAATCGTAGAAACCAATTCCTGTTTTTCTACCAAGCTTTCCAGCTCTAACCATCTTCTTAAGAAGTGGATGTGGACGATACTTAGGATCTCCTGTCTCTGTCTGTAATACTTCCATGATAGCAAGTACAATATCAAGACCTACTAAATCGCCAAGTGCTAAAGGTCCCATTGGATGATTTGCACCTAACTGCATAGCTGTATCGATACCTTCAACTGAAGCAACACCTTCAGCATAGATTCCGATTGCTTCGTTAATCATTGGGATTAAGATTCTATTAACAACAAATCCTGCAGCTTCTTTTACTTCTACTGGAGTTTTGCCAATTTCTTTTGAAATAGCAACGATTTTATCTTTAACTTCATCAGGAGTATTCTCACCCTGGATTACTTCTATTAATTTCATAACAGGAGCTGGGTTGAAGAAATGCATACCGATAACTGGTCTGTCAAGTCCTGCACCTATAGCTGTTATTGAAAGTGAAGATGTGTTTGTTGCAAAAAGACATGTAGAAGGAACGATTTCCTGTAATTCCTTGAATGTCTGTTTTTTGATATCAAGATTTTCAAGTGCTGCTTCTACAACCAAATCTGCATCTGTACAGATTGTTTTAACACCTGTTGTGATTTTTGCAAGAATCTTATCTGCATCTTCCTGTGTCATTTTGCCTTTAGCGATTCTCTTTTCGAATCCTTTTGCAATTTTATTTTTACCATTTGCTGCAAATTCTTCATTAATATCGCAAAGGTAAACTTCATATCCTTCTGTCTGAGCAAATGCCTGAGCTATACCAGAACCCATTGTTCCTGCACCAATAATACCAACTTTCATGTTGTACCTCCTAAATTTTATTTTATTTATTCTGGAATGGAACTACTTTTAACTTCTTCTCTTTATCTTTTTCAAGGAAGTTACCCATTCCTGCTCTCTGGTCTTCTGTTTCAAAACAGTCACCAAAAAGTTTTTCTTCAATAACAATAGCTTCATCCATATTAACCTGTAATCCATCGTTAATTGCCTTCTTGCAGTTTCTAACTGCTATTGGAGCATTTTTAGCGATTGTAGCTGCTAATTTCTTAGCTGCAGGTATTAATTCTTCTAATGGATATACTGCGTTAACAAGACCAATTCTGAATGCCTCATCAGCCTTGATATTTCTTGCTGTATAAATCATCTGTTTAGCCATTCCAACACCGACGATTCTTGCAAGTCTCTGTGTTCCGCCGAATCCTGGTGTAATTCCAAGGCCAACCTCTGGCTGTCCAAAAATTGCATTTTCAGAACAGATTCTGATATCACAGCTCATAGAAATTTCACATCCACCGCCTAATGCAAATCCGTTAACTGCAGCGATTACTGGAATATGGAATGTTTCAAGTTTTCTGAATACATCATTTCCCTTTTTACCAAAAGTTTCGCCTTCAGCCTTTGAAAGTGTGCTCATTTCTCCTATGTCTGCACCTGCTACAAATGATTTCTCACCGGCACCTGTAAGAACAAGTGCTCTTACTGTGTTAACATCTACAGAATCAAGTGTTTCATTTAATTCATCAAGCACCTGGCTGTTAAGTGCATTTAAAGCCTTTGGTCTGTTGATTGTGATAACACCAACCATATCTTCTACTTCATAATTAATAAATTCCATAATATATTCCTTTCTCCGGAAATTCTTCACGCACAAAACTACACATATTTACATATGTGTAGTTTTAAATAATTAATCTCTTGTAACTACTGTTGAGCAGCCCATTCCACCACCGATGCAAAGTGTAGCAAGGCCTGTCTTAGCGTCTTTCTTCTGCATCTCATGAAGTAATGTTACAAGGATACGGCATCCTGAAGCTCCAACTGGATGTCCAAGAGCGATTGCTCCTCCGTTTGGATTAAGCTGTTCATCCTTGAAACCAAGATCTTTCTGAACTGCTACTGACTGAGCTGCGAAAGCTTCGTTAGCTTCAATAATATCGAACTGATCGATTGTCATTCCTGTCTTAGCCATAACTTTCTTTGTAGAAGCAACTGGTCCAACTCCCATAATTGAAGGATCAACTCCGCCAAGTGCTCCAGCTACGAATGTAGCCATTGGTGTAACACCAAGTTCTTTAGCTTTTTCTTCTGACATTACAACAACTGCTGCTGCACCATCATTAATTCCTGAAGCGTTACCTGCTGTAACAACTCCGCCTTCTTTACCTGAACAGCATTTTAATTTAGAAAGTGACTCAGCTGTTGTTCCTGGACGTGGTCCTTCATCTTTACTGAAGATGATTGGCTCTTTTGTCTTTCTGTCTACACCTGTCTGAACTGGAACGATTTCATCATCAAATGCACCTGAAGCGATAGCTGCTTCACATTTCTGCTGGCTCTTTGCTGCAAAAGCGTCTAATTCTTCTCTAGTAAGTCCCCACTGATCAGCAACGTTCTCTGCTGTAATCATCATGTGGTAATTGTTGAATGCATCCCATAATGCATCATTAACCATTGTATCAACTAATGTAGCATTGTTCATTCTGTATCCAAAACGTCCGTTCATTGCTGCATATGGAGCCATTGACATATTCTCCATACCACCAGCTACAACGATATCAGCATCGCCAGCTTCAATCATCTGAGCTGCCATGTTTACACAGTTAAGACCTGATCCACAAACTACGTTAACTGTAACTGCTGTAGACTCAATTGGTAAACCTGCTTTTAAAGCTGCCTGACGAGCTGGATTCTGTCCAAGACCTGCCTGGATAACATTACCCATGTATACGTGATCAACCTGATCAGCTGGTACTCCTGCTCTGTTTAATGCTTCTTTAATAACAATTGATCCAAGAACTGTTGCTGGAGTTTTGCTTAATCCTCCGCCCATCTTACCAATTGCTGTACGACATGCGCCTGCTAATACGATTTTCTTTGCCATGTTTAAAAATCCCTCCGATTAAGATTGTTAAATTTTTATCAAGTTCAGTTCTACGTAACCCGTGTCTCCGAACATGTTTCGTTAATTTTAACACAATACGACATTTAAAGCAATATTTTTTATATTTTTTTATTGTCTTTTTCCTGCTGCATAATCTCCCATATTTACATCTATCACCGGTCTCAACGGTTTCAGTAGTGAGTCTTCAAATCTGCACTCCCACTGTACATTTTTGTCAATATAATAATCAAGTATTCCATCAACCGTCTCCCCTGTATGAATTGAATTTCTATTATTGTAAATATATTGTAAAAGATTATATGCATGTGAAAATACATAATTAGGATTCATTACTTTAAAATGGTACTGTAAATCTGGAAGAAGCAGTGTACTCATGCCAAGTGTATCTATTATCATCTCACCTGTATCTGGAATAGAAAAATATCTTACATTAACCGAATAACTTATATATCTTTCTTCCCTCTTTGAATTGCTATTAAGTATCTGTTCTCTTTGTAAAAGTTTGCCCGAATTTTCAAAATACACTGCCCTGCATTCACTGTATATTTTTAACATTGATTCAATCAAATCCATTAGCATCCCTGCTCTGTCCGTATAATCCGTCTCAATTGGAGTACTGTCGTAAAAACTAATACTGTATTTGCATTTTTCTATTATATCTTTTGGATTTTTTACATCCCACATCTGGCCTAATGTTATTTCGTCAATATCATTTGTCTCGGAGATAATTTTTCCTATGTGAAGCTTTGGTATTTCATCACCATACTTTAAGTCTTCTATATTGATTTCATATTCATTCTCCGATGTATTCAGATTAATATTTTTATATATTTTGTTTAATTCATCAAATACATCATCTGTATGATCTGGTACATTATTTTCAAACAAAAATCTAGCTCTGAAAATTCTTAAGTTATCTAATTCACTCATTTTTTTCTCCTGAATATCTCTTTTTATTTGTAATCGTCACACTCATTTCCAGCTACTGCTGAAGATCTAGGTGTTCTTGATGGAACTCTTGCAAGTGCAGTATTATCAACTGTTCTATTTCTAAGCACCATTAACGGATTTGGTTCAATTTCATATCTGTAGTCATGACCATTATGACAAATATATTTATCTATAACAGCATGGCTTGCAACCGAGCTAACATCAGAATTTACAATATTCTGATATTTGAAAAAGTCAGCATTATTATTCAGCTCAAAAATAGGCACGACTTCCTCTCTACACTGAGTATTTCCTGTTGTAAGTGCAATTGCATTTCTAACATACTCAATATTTGGCTCAAGTTTTAACACATCAGGGAATTCTCCATCTCCGATAATATCAGTATAATTCTTCCCTTCATATTTTCCAAGCATTTCATTGGCTTTATGCAGATGTGTAATTTCTTCTACAAGACATTGTTCCCATATATTTTTTATTCTCTTGTCACATTCAGTCATCATACATGAATAATATAAATAGCATTCTGTGTACTGATGCATTAACAAATCCTCCAAAAAAGATGGTCTAGGATCCATTAAACTCTCATACTGGCTGACATGTTCTTCCTCTATCATTGCAATTTCCTGATAAAGACGTCTGCCTATATCTGATTTGCAGTAAAATGGTGCTATATTCATATAGTAATTCATTGTCTGTTGTTCTGCAGCAGTAATTATTCCAACATTTAATTTTGTAATAATATCTGACTTTTTGTTATCAATATAATTAAAAATACTGTCCTTTGGATACCTGTGTTCCGAAATTGTAGGTCTTGCAGGCATAATCTCCGTATACCCTCCCACAAGTTTTTCAGGATAAACACCGTACTCAAGGTTTAGAAGATTACTATATCTGTACAGATGATCAAAATCTTCAAGCAAAGCAAGAATCAGCGCATTTCTGACATTACAGTTTTCTTCTTTTTTTGCAAGAACTGCTGTCAGATCAACCGCCAGCTGCTCGTATCCAATGGTATGTTCTAATGCTGTCTCATCTTTTGGTTTGAGACATGCGATTCTCTTTTGCTGCTGCTGTTCACTTCTCCTTATCATTGCAAGATCTCTTCTGATATCATTATTAATACAATGTCTTGCAAAATTTCTAGAAAACCACTGGGCTTCAAATTCTGTTCCATTCATAAGGATAATTCTTGTCTTGGTGTAAGCATTTACAGTGTTTTTGTTATATGATTTTGGATACATCATATTCCAGTCCATAAATATTTTGTCAAAAGGTAAAGGTCTTTCCATAAAAGGATTAAATACCTGCATAAAAACTCCTCTGTTTTTTTCTATCTTAAATATATTAAGACTCCGAAGATTTTATGATTTTATTCTTCCCTTTCAGCATTATAAAACCTAAAATCATTAATACCAGTCCAGGAATAATACATTTAACACACTCATTTTCCTTTACAAGAAATGGTGCAAATTTCCTGATAGTATTAGGATAATAATAAGCAACGACTGAAGTCAGATTATTTAAACTATGCATTATTATTCCAGGAAATACCGAACCAGTATAATAGCATATTATACAAAGTGATGCTCCAAGGAATGCTGTAGGAAAAAATCTTACAATACTTGTATGGTATATTCCAAAACAGGCTGCAGTGATAATAATAGCTGTCACTGGCTTGTATCTCTCTTTCATAGAACTAAAAATCACACCTCTGAAAAACAGTTCCTCACAAATTCCAGGCACTATACATACAACTAATACTGTAACCAAGAAACCAGAACCCATAATTGACTGCAGTGAATCTGTCACTGTCTTAGTATTATCTGGAAAAACCGAGGTTACAAAGGTCGTAAGAGGAATATTTAACAGAAATATCCCTGCCATAAAAATAAATGAATATAAAACGTTTAAAGGTTTTGTTTTTCTGACAGAATAATTTTTTCTCAGGTCCTTTTTTGTATAAACTAACACTGACAACGGAATAAAAAGAATTAACATCTGTGTAAGTAAAACACCAAATAATCCATATTTCATTTCAAAAATTCCACCAGCATAAATTACAGCAAGAATTACAAACACAATCAGAAACCATGTATCCCCAGTCTTAATTATTCCACCTCTTTTTATGTTCTTTCTCCTCTCAAATAACTGCATTCTTCCCTTGCCCTCATCAAAAAGAACTGCTTCACTGTCGTATATACCGCTTAATATGCTGATAGCAAGCATTGCATATATTATATTGCTTAGGAATACAAGAATAATTGCCGTATAATTTATCTTAAATAAAAGCAGACTTTTTATCAAAATACAAATATTTGCAACAGGAATAAGCGCCATGGTATTTGTAAGTTTTATATTAGGAATAAATCCTATATATCCAATTAACATTATGCAAAGTGTCAGAGGTGTTATGTAGTTATTTGCTTCTTTATATGTCTTTGCAAGGGCTGCAACACACATTGTAATTGCACTGATAAAAAGTGTGAATGCGAAAATAATAAATACCAGAATAATCAGTGCTGGTATAAAATCATATATACTAATATTAATTTTTTTACTTCCAGATATATTCATTACTCCAAATGAATATATAGCAATACCTCCCATTGATAGTATATTAAGCGTTGCAGAAATAAGTCCTATAATTGCAACGGCCAGAAATTTCGAGGTAATCATTACCCTGTTTGAAACAGGAAGTGTAAGAAGTGTTTCTAGTGTCCCTCTCTCTTTTTCCCCTGCTGTGGTATCAATTGCGGGATACATTGTTCCCATTATCAGACTTATTATAAGAATAAATGGTATAATTGTACTCAGAGTCTGTCCCAGGGACTCCTCATTGCTGGCAATATCTTTTCCAGTAATATTAATTGGTTCCATAACCATATCTGCATCCATTCCTGCATTAGTAATAAGCTGAGATGTGATATGTTTCCTGTAAGAAATAACTATGTCTTCTAACTGCTCCATACATACAGACGAATTTGTCACAGAAGAAATATATACAATTGAATAGTTTAATTTATCTTCTTTTTTCTCACTGATAATATATGCATCTATTTTTTCTTTTCTGAGAGCATCATCTAATTTTTCATCTAGATTAACTGTTTTTATTTTATACTTGTTATCGTCATTATAATTATCTATATATTTTTTCAGTTCTCCATCATCATTACATTGAACCGCTACCTTGTATGTTTTATTCTCCATTCCTGTCTGAACCGAAGACATTACCTGCAGTGCAATAAAAAAAATTGCAGGATACAAAAACACTGGAAGGGCAATCATCATGAAAACAGTTTTTTTATCTCTCAACACATCAAGAAGTTCTTTTTTTAGCAAAACTTTTATTACTGATCTTTTCTTATTCAAAATTATGCCTCCCCTATTCTGTAATTAATTTAAAAAATGCTTCTCTTATATTTGAAGATTTAGTATCTTCCATTATTTCCTCTGGCGTGCCACTCATTATAATACGACCTTTTTCAATCATAATAATCCTGTCGCATAATTCTTGTGCTTCCTCCATGTAGTGAGTAGAATAAATTACAGTTTTTCCTTTTTTCTTCTCCTCTTTCATAAACTTTAATATGGCATCACTGCTAATAATATCTAGCCCCAGTGTAGGTTCATCAAATATATATATTTGTGGGTTATGTATTAAACACCTTGCAATAGAAGCCCTCTGCATCTGACCTGTAGATAATTTTTCTATTCTATTATCTATAAAATCCTGTAGTTTCAAGACCTCAGATATTTCCTCAATTCTCCCACTTACCTGTGAGTCATCCAGCCCAAAGGAAAATCCAAATATCTCTAGCATTTCCCGTATTGAAATTCTTCCATAAAGTTTTGTATTTTCTGATAAATATCCAATTCTTTTCTTCTTCTCATTTATATTATTAATTATCTCTTCATCATGATAAAGTTCCACCACTCCGGAAGTTGGGCTCATAAGAGATGCAAGCATTCTCAACAGTGTAGTCTTGCCTGCTCCATTTGGACCTAATATTCCAAGTATTTCTCCATCATTTACGGAAAACGAAATACCATCAACTGCGTTGAATTCCGTCTTCTTATTGTTTTTTTCATTTCTTGTAAAGGTTTTTACAAGTTTATTTGCCTTAATCACGATATCACTTCCTCTGTTTTTATTAATATTATCAAATCACCAAATTATTTTCCATTATTTTTTTAAAAAAAAGGAAACTAGACAAACCCTGCCACATATTATTTAGTGTAAACAAAAATTTGGAGGATTTATAATGAGCGATTTAGCTGCAACAAACTGTGGTGGCGGATGCTGCAACGATAACAATGGAGGAAACTGCCTTTGCATTATTTTAATACTTCTCTTATGCTGTAGCGGAAACAACGGAGGAATTCTCGGTAACAATAATGGCAACGGTGGATGCGACTGTATAATCTGGATTTTATTAATCTTAAGCTGCTGTGGCGGTAATAACAACGGCGTATTAGGAATGGGCTGCTAATACCCATACTTAACATCCAATTTATTACTCCGTGGTTTCCCACGGAGTATATCCTTTTTTTATAAACGGGGTGCCAGTGAAAGCTTATAATAAGAATTTAATCGAAACTAATACATCAATTTTTGAATATGATGAGGAATGTCTGAAATGCAAAAATGAAGAAAATATTTTTATTTTATTTGTATGTATAAAACATTTTAGTAATATTTTCCAGAACCTCTTAATATAATTATAATGACAAGATATAGGGAGCAAAAAATGAATCTTTATAATAACACTAAAATTGTTAATGTATTAAAGGCTTCTCTGCCTTTTCTTCCTGTAAATATGCAGAAAAATATATCCTTCATGATAAAGGCATGTGAATTCAATACTCTGTACTGTGACTTCAGCGAATCTATAGACGAAACCCTTTGTGCATGTTCTGAAAGTAATACTGCTTTCAATGCAAATGACCTTATTTATGCAATAAAACCTTATCTCAGTCCCTCAGAATTTAATACAATTAATACATTTTTAAATTTGCAGAATCTGTTAAATATTTATAAATCTGGCGGCAACAATATGCTAAATATAATAAATTCCTTAGCAGGCACAAAAAATCCAGTTTCTTCGGATAGTGGATTATCTGCAGATACATCAATTGATGCACTTAAAAGTCTTTTAAACAATAAAGAAGGGAATAAAAATGAGCAATAATTTTAATGGGATTTCACCAGAAAAAATTAACCTACTTACAGATTTACTAGAAAAATCAAAAACCGTAAACTCCAAACAGATGATACCATTTCTTTTAAATGCTGCTGCTAAGGCAAATGAACAAAATATCAGTTTTTCTGATGATGAAACCAAACTAATCCTAGATACACTAAGAAAGAATATGAATTCTGGTCAAATAGCTCAGATGGAAAAAATAATTTCTTTATCAAAAAATATCCACAGGAATTCCTAAATGGAATCCTATGGATATTTTTTTATATTCGTTTTGTTATAGATTCTAAAAACTTAAGTTCATTGCCATCAAAGTATTTGTGTAGTGTAGTGTATATTCTCTCATGATAGGAATTAATTAGTTCTCTCTCCTCTTCATTTAGCATATTCAACACTATTGCCTCCGTTTCAAACGGAACAAGTGTTAGTGTTTCAAATCCAAGAAATTTACCAAATTCGTTTTCTGCTTTGTTAACACACAAAATCATATTTTCAGTTCTTATTCCATATTTGTCTGTTAGATAAAGACCCGGTTCATTAGACGTAATCATACCTTCCTTAAAAGCTGGAGTATTTATTACACTTGAAACCTTATATCTAATAGCATTTGGTCCCTCATGAACATTCAGCAAATACCCAACCCCATGTCCTGTACCATGATTGTAATCCATATAATTATCCCAAAGAGGTTTTCTGGCAAGCATATCAAGGCTCGCTCCTGTCGCACCTTCCATAAACACTGCATTTCCGAGTGCTAAATTTCCCTTTAAGACAAGTGTATAATTTCTTTTCTCCTCTTCGGTTAATTCACCACAGGAAATTGTTCTTGTTATATCTGTAGTTCCCTCAATATAGTGAGCACCTGTATCTATTAAAACAAATGATTTGTTCTCGATTTCTGCATTTGTATTTTCATCCGGTGAGTAATGAACTATTGCCCCATGTTTTCCATATGCGACAATTGGTTCAAAACTCTCCGAAATAAATCCATCCATACTGCTTCTGTTTTCCAACATATTTTCACAAAGATCAAGTTCAGTAATTTTCTGATTTAATGACCTGTTTTTAAACCAGTATAAAAATTTTATGTATGCAACGGCATCCTTTATATGGGCATCTCTCATGTTTTTTATTTCAGTATCATTCTTAACTGCCTTTAAAATTGTAGTAGGATTATACACATCATTTATTTGTAATCTCTCTATCATAGAATAAATTTTGTAATTTACTTTTGATAAATCAGCAAGTATAACTTCCTTTTCAAAACCTTTCAGATCTTCATATATGTCAAAATAGCCCTTTACACAAATTCCATTATCGACCAGATAATCATAAATTCCAGCAAGTTTTCTGTCTTCTTTCTTTCCACTTCCACAATAAAAACAGATATCATCCATACTGACAATCAGATATGATAATACAAGCGGAGAACATTTTACATCTCCTCCCCTTATATTAAGTGTCCATGCAATATCATCTAACGAAGTAAGAATAAATATATCTGCACTTTTTGAATACATAAATTCTCTTATCTTTAAAATCTTACTTTTTAATGATTCTCCTGCATATTCCTCTTTAAGTACAAATCCCTTTTCATCTGGAAGTTCTGGTCTGTCCTCCCACATAATTCCCGGCAAATCTACACTTCCGTTAATAATAATATTTTTGTTATTTCTTAAGAAATATGATTTCATCTGAAAAACTTTATTTGTCGTCATACATCGTCCATCAAAAGCCAGAGTCATACCATCGTCTAAAATCTCGCATAAATATTGATTTACCTTTGGAACGTTTTTGTTACCATCTCTGTATAACTTAATTCCACTGCCTTCAAGTTCCTTTTCGGCCTGCAGAAAATATCTTCCATCAGTATAAAGCACTGCCTCATCCATTGACACAATTACTGTACCTGCAGAACCTGTAAAACCTGATATATATTCTCTCTCTTTAAAATAATCACTTACAAATTCTGATCCATGAAAATCATCTGATGGTATGTAATAAACATCTATTCTCTCTTTTTTCATCAAATCCCTTAATCTATCAATTCTGTCTGTAATACTATTCTTCATTTTTATCTCCCGATAATTCACTGTCAACACCCTCAAACAGATGTTTATAATTGCTATTCATGTGTGTTTCAGGCTGTACCCCATCATTAATTTCAGCATAGGCTGAAACTTCCATAGGATCTCTGAATTCTTCATTGTTTCTATCACCTGTAGTCTGTCCATACATAAGTCTGTATACAGAAACAGAACCATCATTTACTTTGAAAATGCCAAATCCTTCTTCATCAATTAATATTTTATCTTTTACATTGAACAGCGCGTCTTTAAAATACTTTCCTGCAAAGTGTTTTCCCACGTACATTTTCTTCTCTCCGCCTTTTTCCACTGTCATTAAAACAGCCAGACCCGAGTTCACAATACTATCTATTCCCTCTAAAGTCCATCCAACTATTTTTTCATTGTCGAAATAGTCGTGCATTGTACCATATGCATAATTTTGTCTGAGTTTCAAAAGTGTCTTTAACTCTTTTACTGGTGCAATATTATCATGTTCAATCCCATAATAATCGCCATAGAAGACGCATGGAAATCCTTCATTTCTAAGAAGTATTACAGAATATGCATGAGGTTTAAACCATTCTAGTACAAAGGATTCTAAAGCCTGTCCAGGCTGAGTATCATGATTATCTACAAATGTAACAGATAACTCTTTTTTATAACTTAAGAGAGTGTTTTTAAGCAGATATCTCATATCATAAAATCCATTACTTCTAGAAGCATGAAACATATTAAAATGCAGCGGTACATCAAAAAGTGAAAGTGCTTCCTCTGTCTTTTCTATATATCTTTCAAGAATTGATAGCTCTGCATTCCAGTACTCACCAACTGCAAACAGTTCTTTTCCTGTATCTTTACGAAGTTTTGTTAGCCAGTTTCTGAAAAAATTAAAATCAATGTGCTTTACGGCATCTATTCTGAATCCATCTACACCCGTAAAATCCAGATACCATCTGCCCCAGTAATCAAGTTCATTTACTACTTCTTCATCACTCATATCCAGATCGACACCCATTAAATAATCATAGTTTCCAAACTCACCATCTACATCTGAATCCCATTCTTTTCCAATAAATCTATATATTCCGTTTTCCTGGCTTTTTGCGTCATAATCAGTTCCATGAAAATTCGTCCAGTCCCATTTAAAATCTGAATACTTTCCATTTCTTCCAGGGAACGTAAACTTCGTCCATACAGTTATCTTTTTTTTGCCTGCAATCTCTAAATTTCTATCATTCTCATCATGACCATAAGCAAATATTCTTTCCTTTTCATCTGCACCCATTCTGTGTCCTAAAACTACATCAGCAAGTACTTCTATATCATTGTTCTGAAGTTCTTTAATAGCACTTAAATATTCGTCTTTTGTTCCATATTTTGTTGCAACAGTGTTTTTCTGATTAAACTCACCCAAATCATACAAATCATAGACAGCATATCCAACATCATGAACACCGCTTGCTCCCTTATATGCTGGTGGGAGCCACACACATGTTATTCCTGCTTCACTAAGATCCTTCGCGAGATTATTTACCCTGTTCCAGTGATTTCTGTCATCTGGCAGATACCACTCAAATAGTTGCATCATTGTCTTATTATTATTCTTCATTTTATTCTCCATTTCAATTCTGACTCGAATTCGTAATTATTAAATGCTATTATTCGCCACATTTTCCTACAATGGTCTTACTGAAACTTCTCCAGATGACAATTTTTCAATTCTTCCATCTTTATGTTCAACTATTAATTCAGCATTATCTGATACATCTAAAACTTTCAGTGGTTCCTTTGTATCATCCGATACGATATAGACTGTCTGTCCTATAAGCATAGATTTTTCCTTATATACTGTCATAAAAGATTTATTTTTAAAATCATTATAGTAATCATATATTTTTTCAATTAATCTAGCACAAATTCTATTTCTAAGTTCATCACCATATAGCGTACTGTCATTATCTACAAGTGCACCTGCGATTTCTTTTATTTCATCTGGAAATCCACCCTCAGGAGCCTTAACATTTATACCTATGCCAGGAATTGCATAATCAAGTTTTAAATTTTCCACATTTATGGAGGCTTCTGTAAGAATTCCACAAACTTTTTTTCCTCTGTAAAAAATATCATTTACCCATTTTATCTGGGTTTTGGCATCTAACAAATCATCTATTGTCTCTGCGACCGCAACAGCACACATAGTTGTTATCATCAAAGCTTCGTTTGCAGGAAATTCAGGTCTGAGTAAAAAACTTATATATATTCCTGTTCCCTTTGGAGAGTAAAATTTTCTGTTCATTCTACCTCTTCCAAGAGTCTGTTCTTCTGCCACTAGTATGAGCCATTCTTTTTCATCTGCTGCTCTTTTCTTTAATTCTGTATTCGTAGAAGTGATTGTCTTATATGCCTCAATGCAAACCTTAGATCTGACATCTTCTCTTAAAAATTCATTAATCCCATCCACAGATATAATATCATTTCCTGTATCTAATTTATATCCTAATTTATTAATTCCAGTTATTCTGTATCCCTCATCATTTAATGACTTAACTGCCTTCCATACAGCTGTTCTGCTGATATTTAGTTTACCAGCAATCTGCATTCCAGAAATGTAACTATCCTTATTTTCTTTTAGTAACTTTAATACTTCTTCTTTTACACTCAACTGACTGCCTCCCAGGAGATATATTATATAAACTTTAACTATTTTACATCATATACCTTATATTTTAAAGTATTTTAGTTGCTTTTTATTAACCTATTTGCTAAAGTAGTGGTATATAAATCTCAAGAAAAAAGAAAGGATTTTTGATATGGGTAAAAAAGACGAAGAACTTGATGACGATATCTGTGTTACACTTGAATTAGATGGAGGAGAAAAAGTAGAATGTGAGATTCTCACAATCTTCCCTGTTGGAGATACTGATTACATTGCACTCCTTCCAACAACCGGCAGTTTTGCAGAAGACGGTGAGGTTTTCTTATACAGATATGTGGAGACAGAAGATGGCGAGCCTTCACTTGATAATATAATGGACGACGAAGAGTACGAAGCAGTTTATGATGCCTTTGATGAGTGGCTTGATTCTAGCGAATTTGACGAACTTGTAGACGACGAAGAGGAATAAAATAAAAATCATCCCTTAAGACACACTTAGTTCTTATTGGGATGATTTTTTTTATTTTCTATAGATTTCTTCTCTTCTATGTTTTAAAAGTGGAAGCTGCTCTCTTACCTGTTCCACTTTTTCAAGATCTATTTCTGTAATTTTAATCCCCTGTTTCTCATCTATCTGCGAAATTACACTTCCCCAGGGATCCGTAATAATACTATGTCCATATGAATGATATGATGCAGACATATCTCTTGCTGGTGCAGTACCGACAGCATAAACCTGATTGTTTAGCGCCTGTGAACGAAACATTATTTCCCAATGAGCAGGCCCTGTTGTCATATTAAATGCGGCGGGTACAAATATTACCTTTGCTCCATTTAAAGCCATAATTCTTCCCATCTCTGGAAATCTGAAATCATAACATATGCACAGTCCGCACTTACAGAATTCCGTATCAAATACAGTTATCTGATTTCCAGATGAAAGTGTATCTGACTCCTTAAAATACTGGCCATTTTTCACATCAATATCGAATAGATGAACCTTTCTGTGCTTTCCTATACAATTACCATTTCTGTCAAATACATAAGACGTATTGTATAAATGTCCATCATCTGACTCTGGCATTGACCCGGCAACAATATATTTGTTTTCCTTATTTGCAATTTCAGATAATAACTGATACGTATTTCCACCATCAGATTCTGCATATTTTTCAAAAAGTGCTGTATCGTATGGGCAGCAAAACATTTCTGGAAGCATGATTATATCTGTATCTATGTCTACAGAATTTATCATTCCACTTATTTGTTCTAATGTATCTTTCTTATCTATACAGACCTTACTCTGTAACTGTGCTATCTTCATTTTTTTCCTCTAAAAGATCTGGTCTTCTCTGTTTTGTTCTCTTTAAAGATTCCTCATATCTCCACTTGTCAACTTTTTTATGATCACCTGATAACAGTACTTTTGGAACAGATTTTCCCATATACTGCTCAGGTCTTGTATATTGTGGATATTCTAAAAGGTTATCAGTAAACGACTCATATTTTGCAGAATCATCATTATTAAGTACACCCTTTACAAGTCTTGAAATTGCATCTATCATTACCATTGCTGGCAGTTCTCCACCTGTTAGTACATAGTCACCAATTGAAATGTTATCAGTTACAACAAGTTCTAATGCTCTCTCATCTATTCCTTCATAGTGACCACAGAGAAAAACTAAATCCTCTTCCTCTGAAAGTTCTCTTGCTATTTCCTGATTAAATACTCTTCCCTGAGGAGTTGTATAAATCACTCTTGGTTTCTTTCTTCCCTCTTTTATAATTTTATCCTCAACTGCCTTATATGACAAATACACAGGTTCTGCCTGCATAACCATTCCAGCACCGCCGCCATACGGATAATCATCCACTTTGCCATGTTTTTCTTTTGTATAATCTCTGATATTTACTGAATCAAGTTCAATTAATCCATTTTTTATTGCTCTTCCTGTTATGCTTGTATTGAGTCCGGAATCTATCATCTCTGGAAACAAAGTCAGTACATGAAATCTCATTTTTCTCTCCTGTTATACAAGTCCCTTTAATAAGTGAACTGTTATTGTTTTATTTTCAAGATCAACGTTCTTAATACATTCTTTAATACAAGGTATAAGAATCTCTTTGTTGTCATAACTTTCATTTCCATCTACTACATATACATCATTGGCACCTGTCTGCATTACATCCTTTAATGTACCTATTTCATTCTCTTCTTCATCTGTTACCCTTAATCCTATTAAATCAGAAATGTAGTATTCTCCTTCTTCTAATGGAATAGCATCTTCTCTTGCAACATAGATCTCCATCCCCTTATATTTCATAACATCATTTATATCATTTATTCCATCAAACTTAAGTATTACATACTGTTTGAAATATTTTGCACCTGTAACATGTAATTCAATAAGTTCGTTATTTTCGTTTTTAATTATTCCTTTGCTGACGCTCTTTAAAAAAACTCTGTCTATATAATCAAATCTTTTTACATCATCTGTTGTTGGGAAAATCTTTACCTCTCCCTTTAATCCATGAGTCTGTGTAATAACACCAACTCTTAACATATCTTCTTTAAATTGCATATATTCCTCACTTTACAAAAAACTACTCCAAATAAATTTGAAGTAGTTCATTATTTTTCATTATTGAATAATATCAACAATAACTTTTTTATTCTCTTTAAAAGCTGCTGCCTTGACAACAGAACGAATTGATTTTGCAATTCTTCCCTGTTTGCCAATGACTTTACCCATATCATCTGGTGCAACTTTCAGTTCAATTATGATGCCCTTGGCATCTTCCCTTTCAGTAACTACAACTTCGTCCGGAGAATCAACTAGTGCCTTTGCAAGTATTTCTACTAATTCTTTCACTTATAATACCTCCCACTAGCTATTATTTTTCGATTCCAGCCTGTTTTAATAACTTAGCTACTGTCTCTGTTGGCTGTGCACCATTGTTTAACCATTTCTTTGCTTCTTCAGCATCGATTTTAACTTCACTTGGTTCTACAGTTGGATTGTAAGTTCCGATTTCAGCTATAAACTTACCATCTCTTGGTGATCTTGAATCTGAAACTACTACTCTATAGAAAGGAGCCTTCTTCTGTCCCATTCTTCTTAATCTGATCTTTACTGCCATTTTTTTCACCTCCTTAAGGTATTGTTTTGTATATATGTTAAAAAGGAAGTTTAAACCTACCCTTTTTACCACCCATCATTCCTTTACCGCCCATCATTCCAGACAGCTGTTTCATCATCTTTCTACTCTGTTCATGCTGCTTTACAAGCCTGTTTACTTCTGCAATTGGAACACCAGCTCCCTTTGCAATTCTGTTTTTTCTTGAAACATTTAGTATTGAAGGCTTTCTTCTTTCTTCTGGTGTCATTGATTTAATGATTGCCTCAACCCTGCCTATCTGTTTCTCATCAGGCATCTGTGCGCCTTTTAACTGATCTCCCATTCCAGGAATCATTCCAATTATATCTTCCAGACTTCCCATCTTTTTGATTTGTTCCATCTGTTCTAAATAGTCGTCAAATCCAAATTCAGCTTTTCTTATCTTCTTCTCTAACTCTTTTGCTTTCTGTTCATCGACAACCTGTTCAGCTTTCTCAATTAATGTAAGTACATCTCCCATTCCAAGGATTCTAGATGCCATTCTGTCAGGATAGAACTGCTCTAAATCCTGAAGTTTTTCACCCATACCTACATATAAAATAGGCTTTCCGGTAACCGCCTTTATTGAAAGAGCAGCACCACCTCTGGTGTCACCATCCATCTTTGTTAAAACAACACCATCAATGCCTATTTTCTCATCGAATGACTTTGATACGTTTACCGCATCCTGACCTGTCATTGCATCTACAACTAATAATATATTATCTATCTCAATGTTGTCCTTTATCTCTATCAGCTCATTCATCATATCTTCATCTATATGAAGACGTCCTGCTGTATCAATGATTACAACATTAAAATTGTTCTTCTGGGCATGTTCCATTGCAGCCTTAACAATATCTACAGGTTTATGTGTTGTTCCCATCTGAAATACAGGAACTCCAACCCTTTCACCATTAACCTTAAGCTGTTCAATGGCTGCTGGTCTGTAAATATCACAACCAACTAAAAGAGGTTTTCTTCCCTTTTCCTTGAGCTTTCCTGCTATTTTAGCAGTAGTCGTTGTCTTACCTGCACCTTGAAGACCAGTCATCATTATAACTGTAATTTCATTGGAAGGTCTTAAAATTATCTCCTTTGTCTCACTTCCCATTAATGATGTCATCTCTTCATTAACAATCTTGATAACCATCTGACCAGGAGTAAGACTGTTCATTACCTCGGTTCCAACGGCACGCTCTTCTACAGATTTAACAAAGTTTTTTACAACTTTAAAGTTAACATCTGCCTCTAACAGAGCCATCTTAACTTCCTTTAACGCAGCTTTTACATCTGCTTCAGTTAATTTTCCCTTGCCTCTGAGGCCCTTAAATATATTTTGAAGTTTATCTGACAAACTTTCAAATGCCATGTAAATATCCTCCATAACAAAGATTTAAATATCACTTAAAATCTTATCTGTTGTCTTCTCTATCTTATTTACAATTTCTAAATCATTAGTATTTCTAAATTCGCTTATCAGAGTCTTTATCTGATTAACATCATTTCTTGTATCCGTAAATTTTCTGACCAGATGCAGTTTTTCTTCATAATCCTTAAGTATCTTATCACATCTCTTAATTAGATCATGTACACCCTGTCTTGAAATTCCCTCTTCTCTGGCTATTTCACTTGGCGACATATCATTAAATACAACATCTTCATATATTTCTTTCTGATGCTCGTTTAATAATTCTCCATAAAAATCATAGAGCATAGACTGTTCAACTATCTTTATCAATTAAATCACCTTTTCGTCAAGTTTGATTACTTGACAAGTATATATCAGCAAAAAAAATATGTCAAGTATTTTTTCTTGACATATTTTTTATTTAAACATACGAAGTAATTATATATGTATACTTACCTGCTTTTTTGGCATCACTTAAATTTTTACCTGCTTCTTTAAGTAGCTTCTCATAATCATTTTCATTTCCAACAATCACTCCGCCTGCAGAACACATTATCTCTTTAAATGCAAATTCTTCAGAGTGAGTAAAATGCAGCTTTTCAATAATTGTGGCAAGTTTTTCCTTTGCAATTTTTATATCTGAAATATTTTTTATAAAAAGAATAAATTCATCCCCGCCAAATCTTCCTGAATAATCATTTGGATCCATTGAATTTTTCAGAGAATTAGCAACTTTCTTTAACAGTTCATTTCCAGTAATATGTCCAAACATATCATTCACACTCTTAAAATTATCTATATCAACAATAATGAATAAACCATTATTATTCTGTCTGATATGTCTCTTTATTAAGTGTTCAGCATACTCCTTATTATAGAGTCCAGTGAGCTCATCTGTTCTTGCCCTTGTAATGTAATCTAGATCTTTTCTCTTCTCTTCATCAATATCCTTAAACATTACAAATACTCTGGTTAATCTATTTTTCTCTGGATCTGTCATGAAAATAATAGTCATTTTCAGCCAGATATATCCTTTTTCTCTGTTCTTTATCCTGATTTCATGCTGTAAGACATTTTGGTTATTCTTTAGTCTTTTGTGTACATCAGCACTTCTAAAAATATCCATATATTCACTGTCTTCAGGATGAAGGCATTCAGTCACCATATGCCAGAACCACTGATCTGCGCTGACAAAATGTGTATCCGTTTCAAAAAGCTTTCTGTATTTATCTGGGTCATACGTAAATGTATTATTAAGCATATCGTATTCAAAAATAACATCATATGAATATTCAAGTACTTTTTTGTATATCAGATTCGAAGAATCTTTGTCTCTTTCCTCAAAATTAAAATTTTCTGTTCCGGAAATCTGTATTCCTGAAAATTTGAAAGTATCATTCTCTGTGTATTTACATACAAAAGTCCCCTCAATCAGATATTTATCTCTGGCATTAGCCGATTTAAAAGAATTTTCCAACGACAGTTTTGCATATATATAATACACATTGTCTGCCAGCTTATCTACATGATAAAACTCACTTATGATTTTAAATTGTTCAATCCAGTCTGTATTTCTAAAACCGGAAAGTGCTATATCATAAGATTCACAATTGTTCATTATAAAATCAGAGCTTTTATTTACAAAATACTCCCTACAGCCCTGCTTTACAAAATCAACCGCTAATTCTTTAACCCTCTCCATATAGTTTTCCTTTCTCCGGCTGTAAATATTAATTAAAGAACAGGTTTTTCAAGTCTTGGATTATATCCATTATTCTTTAAAGCTTCAATTATCTGCTGCTTATGATCTGTTCCAAATGCCTCTAATGTAATTTTCAATTCAACAGCGGCATTTCTGTTAATACTTACAAACTGATTATGCTCAAGTTTTACAACATTACCCTGTTCTGCGGCAATAACATTTGCAACTCTCACAAGTTCACCTGGCTTATCTGGGAGAAGTACTGAAACTGTAAATATTCTGTCTCTCTCAATAAGACCATGTTGTAATATAGATGACATTGTAATGATATCCATATTTCCACCACTTAAAATAGAGACTACCTTTTTGCCCTTAAAATCAAGGTGTCTAAGTGCTGCAACAGTAAGTAATCCCGAATTTTCAACCACCATTTTATGATTTTCAACCATATCAAGGAATGCAACTATTAATTCTTCGTCCTCAATTGTGATAATTCCGTCTATATTTTTCTGAATATAAGGGAAAATTTTGCTTCCTGGAGTCTTAACTGCAGTACCATCTGCAATTGTACTTGCGCTATCTAATGTAACGACCTTTCCTGCTTCAATCGATGATTTCATACAGCTTGCATTCTTTGGCTCAACACCAATTACTTTAATATTAGGATTTAACAATTTTGCAAGTGTACTTACACCTGTAGCAAGTCCGCCTCCTCCAATTGGAACTAAGATATAATCAACTGTTGGAAGTTCCTTAAATATCTCCATAGCAATTGTTCCTTGACCTGTTGCCACATCAAGGTCATCAAATGGATGTATAAATGTAAGTCCTTTTTCCTCGGCAATTTCATATGCCTTTGCACAGGCTTCATCATATACATCACCATGAAGAACTACATTTGCTCCATAACTTTTTGTTCTGTTAACCTTCATAAGAGGTGTTGTTGTTGGCATAACAATTGTTGCAGGAACCCCATAAAGTTTTGCAGCATAAGCTACACCTTGAGCATGATTTCCTGCTGAAGCAGTAATCAGTCCCTTAGCTCTCTCTTCTTCACTCAATGTGCTGATTTTATAATAAGCACCTCTTATTTTATATGCGCCTGTAAGCTGCATATTTTCAGGTTTTAAATATATTTTATTGCCTGTCTGCTCACTTAAGTAATCACTGTATATAAGATTTGTTTTTAATATTACATTTTTTACTATTTCTGTTGCATCTTCAAATTTTTCAAGTGTTATAGTATCCATGTTTAGTTTTCCTCTATTTCTTCATTTTCTTTCTTTACATCAAAAAGGGCATCTACAAAATTGTCTGCATCGAATTTCTGCAAGTCCTCAATTTTTTCTCCGATACCTATATATTTAACAGGAATTCCCAGTTCTGACTGTATAGCCACAGCAATGCCACCCTTTGCAGTTCCATCCATCTTTGTAAGAATTACGCCTGTAATATTTGTACACTCCATGAACTGCTTAGCCTGTGATAAGGCATTCTGGCCTGTTGTAGCATCAAGAACTATAAAGTTTTCCCTATAAATACCACTATATTCCTTTTCAATAATCCTGTCAATTTTTTTGAGTTCCTCCATAAGATTTTTTTTGTTATGGAGTCTTCCTGCAGTATCACACAGAAGAACATCTGCATTTCTTGCTTTACATGCCTGTATTGCATCAAAAATAACTGCTCCTGGATCTGCCCCCTCCTGCTGGGCAATTATATCTGTTCCGGATCTGTGAGCCCACTCTGTAAGCTGTTCTATAGCGGCAGCTCTAAAAGTATCTGCTGCTGCCATAATTACCTTTTTCCCATTTCCTTTTAACTGTGCTGCAATTTTTCCTACTGTAGTGGTTTTACCAACTCCATTTACACCTATAAATAGAATAATAGATTTCTGATTTTCAAAATCATAGGCATTAGTTCCAATATCCATCTGATTTTTAATTGTGTCAATAAGAATCTGTTTACATTCCTTTGGATCCTTAATTTTATTTTCCTTAACTTTATCTTTTAACTCATCAATTATTTTTTCAGTTGTCTCAACACCTATATCTCCCATTATGAGTATTTCTTCTATTTCTTCATAAAAATCATCATCAATTTTAGAAAAACCACTAAAAATAGAATCCATTGATGATACAATATTTGATCTTGTTTTAGCAAGACCTGAAACTAGCCTTCTGAAAAAACCTTTCTTTTCCTTCTTTTCCTCTAATACTTCTTCTCTGATTTCCTCTTCCATAATTCCTCCCTGATACTAATTGGTCAGCTGCGAATCCAGTAAATCTACAGAAACAAGTGTTGAAATACCCTTCTCCTGCATTGTAATACCGTACAATCTGTCTGCTGCCTCCATAGTTCCTTTTCTATGTGTTATTACAATAAACTGTGTGTTCTCTGTCAATTTATGAAGATAATTTGCATACCTTGATACGTTAGAATCATCAAGCGCAGCCTCTATCTCATCAAGAAGACAGAATGGTGATGGTTTTAAATTCTGAATTGCAAAAAGCAGTGATATTGCCGTAAGAGCTTTTTCTCCACCAGACAGCTGCATCATATTCTGCAGTTTTTTTCCTGGTGGCTGGGAAATAATTGTTATACTTGCCTCAAGAATATCATCTTCTTCATTTAATTCAATTGTTCCCTTTCCGCCTCCAAACAATTCCTTAAATACCTTATCAAACTCAACTTTTATTTCATTAAACTTCTCAGCAAACTGTTTTCTCATTCCAACATCAAGTTCCTGGATAATATGTTTTAATGAACGCTCGGCATCTGTCAGGTCATCATGCTGTGCTTTTAAAAATGTGTATCTCTCGTTTACATCTTTAAATTCCTCAATTGCACTGACATTCACATTACCTAAAGCTCTGATATCTGCTTTTAACTTTGCTATGTCTTTTTTCAGCTGAGCCATATTATTAAGTTCATCATTTTTCATATCAAGTGCCATACTTATTGTCAGCTCATATTCTGCCCACATATAATCTATCTGTGAATCCATCTGCTCATTTAATTTATCAATCTGAGATGTAAGCCTGTATATTTCTTTATCAAGCTGATTTGTCTTATTTGAAAGTTCTTCCCTCTTTTCAAAGAAATCCTTATGATTTTTTGACATTGAGTCTTTCTTTTCATTTAGCAAATCAAGTTCTTTTACAGCCTTCTCGTGAGTTTTCATAGCTTCATCAATTGATTTACTGATTTCTTCTATTTCTTTCTCTTTTACCTTTATCTCATTTACGGATTCATCATCATCAACATCTATTGTGCTGAGTTCATTTTTCTGATTCATGATTTCAGATTCAATTCGTCTGATATTCTCTGAAATATATGTAAGTTTCTGGTTGGATTCCACAAAATCAAGCTTCATCTTATCCACTTTTTCATTCTGTGAATTCTCGTTATTTCTCTCACCCTCAAGTTTTTTATTAAGTTCTGTTATCTTATCTTCAAGTGATTTATTAATTGTCTCATAGGTTAACAGCTCACTTTTAAGTTCATCATTATTTTCTTTGATATCAGTAATCTGTATTCCGATTTCAGCATTTTCTTTTTTGAAGTCTTCATATGAATCTTCAATTTCTTTCTGTTTATTTGCTGCCTGGCTGAGATTTAAATTAAGAGTATTCTGCAAAATATACTGCTCATGCAGTACTGAATTTATCTTATTTAACTGTCCATTTATGTTTAATATCTTTGTCTTGACATCTTTTAATTCTTTCTCACAGTCAGATGATTCTGTCTTATTATTTGTAATACTCTTTTCCAAATCCTCAATTTCTCTTCTTCGTCCTAACAGATTACTCTGGTTTCTGAAAGCACCACCAGATAAAGAACCTCCGGCATTTAACAGTTCTCCCTGTAATGTTACCATTCTGAGAGAATACCTGTATTTTCTGGCAATAATAAGCGCATTATCAATATTATCAACAACAACTATTCTTCCAAGAAGATATTTTGCAATTGCCTCATATTCCTTCTTAATATCTACAAGATCACAGGCAAGTCCTAACACTCCGTTCTCCTTCAAAACAGCCTCATTATTGAATCCTGTCCTGTTAGCAATACTATTAAGAGGAAGGAATGTGGCTCTTCCAAATTTATTCTTTTTTAAATATTCAATTAATTCCTTGGCTGTATTTTCAGTATCTGTTACAATATTCTGAATATTACCTCCAAGTGCAGTTTCGATGGCAATTTCATACTGTTTTTCAACTTTTATGATATCTGCAACAACACCGACAATACCGGATTTTTTATCTTTTAATTCCATCAGTTTTCTGATGCTGTTACCATATCCTTCGTATCTCTCAGTAATATTCTTTAAAGATTCCAGCCTTGATTTATTTCTCTGATATTCAATAAGAAGTTCCCTAGATTTATGTTCAAGACTAGATGATTTATTTTCCAGTTCATCAAGTTCATCCGATAACTTATCATTCTCCAAATTGAGATTTTCAATCTGACTGTTAACTTTTTTTAATTCCTCGCCTAACTCTTCTATAGTCTCATCCTGAGATTTTTTATCACTTGTATATTTTATAAGTTTCTGATTAATTTCAGCCTTTCTGATATTAATCTGCTCTAGCATGGTATCATATCTCTGAATTTTTGATTTTATAGACGATTTCTGGTTGAGGAGATCTATTATCTCTTTTTTTGCATCTTCAATCTCTTCGGCAATGGAAGAAATGTTCTGGGAAATATTTTCTAACTTGTCATACTCACTTTTTCTGAACTCATCAGCTTTTTTAAGTTCAATGTGAAGATTCTCCTTATCATCAAGATACTTCTTTTTTTCATCTTCAAGTTCCTTAATCTTCTCATTTATACTCTTAACCCTGCCTGCAACATGAGATCTGTTCTGCATTGCGGAATTAATCTGTTCTCTTAACAGATTAATTTCACCAGTATATTTTTCCTTTACAATGTCAATCTGATTAATCTGGTTCTTTTTATCATCGATATTGGCAGTAACAGATTCTATCTCCAGCTCCAGATGCTGGTATTCATTTTTAGTTTTCTCAAAAAGCTTATTAGTTTCGCTTAAATCATTATCCGCAATTTCTTTTTTGCTATCAAGATCATTAAGTTTGTTCTTAATATCATCTACTTGAAGAAGAAACATATTTATATCATTTGTTTTTAGTTCTTCTTTTAACTTTAAGTATTCTTTTGCCTTTTTAGACTGAATTTCCAGAGGCTTAACCTGTTTTTCCAGTTCCTGAAGAATATCATTTACTCTCACTAAATTGGCCTGTTCATCTTCTAATTTTTTCTGAGTCATTGCCTTTCTTCTCTTATATTTTACAATTCCGGCTGCCTCATCAAATAATTCTCTTCTCTCTTCTGGTTTTCCTGACAAAATCTTATCAATCTGACCCTGTCCAATAATTGAATAACCTTCTTTACCAATACCTGTATCGTAAAAAAGTTCATTAATATCTTTTAATCTGCAAACGGATCCATTTATCATATATTCACTCTCACCTGATCTGAACAATCTCCTCGAAACTGTTACTTCATCAAAATCAATAGCAAGAGAATGATCTGAGTTATCAAGAGTAATTGCAACATATGCAAATCCCAGCGGTTTTCTATTTTCTGTTCCAGCAAAAATAACATCTTCCATTTTTGCACCACGAAGCTGTTTGATTCTCTGTTCACCCAGTACCCATCTTACAGCATCCGCTACATTACTCTTTCCACTTCCATTTGGACCAACTATACCTGTTATTCCATTATGAAATTCAAAATTTATCTTATTGGCAAATGATTTAAATCCCTGAACCTCAATACTTTTTAAATACATACTATCTTCCTCATTCTAGTGTTTCTTTAGCTTTTTAATTGCCATAAAAGCAGCCTTCTGCTGGGCAGATTTCTTTGTTTTTCCCGTTCCCGAGCCAACTACTTTATTATCTACGACACATGCTGCCTCATATAATTTATCATGATCTGGTCCCGACTCATTTACAATTTCATATTTCAGTTCGCCTAATTTATATTTCTGCACAATCTCCTGAAGAACAGTCTTGCTGTCATGGAATATTTTTTTTTCATCAATGTCTGTAAGAATGTACTTAAGTGCAAATTCCCTTGCTGGTTCTATACCTCCATCAAGATAAATTGCCCCTAGCAGTGCTTCCACAGCATCACTTGTAATTGAATTTCTTTCTCTGCCACCAGTTGCCTCTTCACCTTTTCCCATCAAAATATACTCTGGAAGATTGATCTTTTTAGCAACTGCTGCTAAAGGCTCTTCGCTTACAAGACTTGCTCTGATTTTTGTAAGTTCCCCTTCATCGTTGTCTGGATATTTACCATATAAAAACTCACTTGATATTAATTCCAGCACAGCATCTCCTAAAAATTCCAGTCTCTCATTGCAATTATTTTTATTCATTCGCTGATCATTTGCATATGAACTATGTGTCATAGCCATTTTTAAAAGCGAGAAATTATTAAATTTATAGTTTATAACTTTCTCTACATTTTCTACATTGTAATTATTAGACATTAAATCCTCCTATCTTTCATAATCAAGATTAAATTCAAATCCCCCAAAAATTATGTAAATTTAAAAATGTGAATAAAACTTGATTATGAATATCAAATTCTATTCACACTAAACTTAGCAGTGCGACACTGCATAAAATACAAAATAATCCTATATGTCTGGTTTTAATTATTTGCTCTCTACTGCCTTCTTAATCTGTTCTACAGCATCACCAACTGTTGTAATATGTTCTGCAGCATCATCAGGAATTTCAATATCAAACTCCTCTTCTAAAGCCATAACTATCTGAAATACATCGAGGGAATCAGCTCCTAAATCATCAACAAATGTAGATTCCATTGTAATATCGTCTGCCTCTATGTTTAATACATCAGAAATAATGCTCTGAATCTTTTCAAATTCCATATAAATACACACCTTTCTATTTTTCTTCTAATAATATGTTTTGTTTTATAAGTTCATTTATATTCTCATTTTTAAAACTAATGCATTGAACTATTGAATTTTTAACTTCTTTTGCCTTAGCACTTCCATGAGTTTTTACCACTAACCCATTTAATCCTAAAAGTGGTGCTCCGCCATACTCGTCTGTCTTAAATGCTTTTAATGTTTTCTTGAGTGCTGGCTTTATCAGTAATGCTCCTATCTTGGAACGAAGAGAAGATAAGAGACCTTCTTTCACTTTAGACAACATTACATTTCCAATACCCTCATACAGTTTAAGGATAACATTGCCAACAAATGCCTCGCAAACTATTACATCTGCATATCCTTCTGGAATATCTCTTGCTTCTATGCTTCCAATAAAATTAATATCATTACAGTTCTTTAATAATGGCATAGTCTCTTTTACAAGAGCATTTCCCTTTTCTTCCTCTGCGCCAATATTAACCAGTGCAACACGTGGATTTTTTATTCCCACGACATTCTCCATGTATATAGATCCCATCCTTGCAAACTGAACTAAATGAGATGCCCTTGCATCCACATTAGCTCCACAGTCTATTAAAAGTGCAACTCCGTCTTTTGTTGGGATCAGAGGGGCGAGAGGGGGTCTTTCTATTCCTTTAATCCTTCCTACAAGAAGTTGTCCGCCAACTAATACAGCTCCCGAACTGCCTGCCGAAACAAATGCATCTGCCTGATTATTCTTAACCAGATTAAGTGCTACAACCAGTGAAGAGTCTTTTTTTCTTCTGATAGCTTTTACAGGTGGCTCTCCTGTCTCAATAATCTCGCTTGCCTCCACAATCTCAATCTTGTCCTTATCATATTCATATTTCTCAAGTTCTGACGAAATAGCAGATTTAATTCCAACAAGAATAACTTTTAAATTATCCTTTTCATTAACTGCCTGTACTGAACCTTTTACAATTTCAGCTGGTGCATTATCACCACCCATGGCATCTACTGCCACTACGGTAATCTTCTCATTCAAAATCTTTACCTACTTTCATCATAGATTCTCTTACTTAATATACTAAATATGAATATAAAAATCAAGTCAAAAATAGCCTATTATTTATTAAATAATAGGCTAAATTAACATTAAATTAATCTACTGAAACAACTTCTTTTTTGTTATATGTTCCACAAGCTTTACAAACTCTATGAGGCATCATTAAAGCTCCACAGTTGCTGCATTTAACTAAGTTTGGAGCGCTCATTTTCCAGTTTGCTCTACGCTTATCTCTTCTAGCTTTAGAAGATTTATTCTTTGGACAAATAGACATGGTCGGTTACACCTCCTTAAAATTATTGAAAATGTCTTTAATTCTTGACATTCTAGGGTCTAATTCTGTTCTATCACAGTCACAAGACTGTATATTAAGATTTGCCCCACATCTATTACAAATTCCTTTACAATTTTCATTGCAAAGAACCTTCATAGGCAAATTAACCAAAATCTCTTTATAGAGTAATTTATCAACATCTAATTCCTTATCATTAATAAATGAATACTCATCTAAATCGATTTCATTACTCTCTGACTCATTCATGTCAATTATTTTATTTACTTCGATGTGCATATCATAATCAACATCACTGAGACATCTGTTACAAGGTATTACTAAAGTAAAATCAGTCTTAAACTTAATACTGAATTTCTTCTTGCCTGTGTTCTTCAGATGAACTTCAAATGGTGACTTGTTAATTATTCTGTAATCATCATTCTTAGATGTAAATCTCTCCATTTCCATAGAAACATTTACGTATGATTCCTTATCCTTATTACTAAGGATTTCAGATAATTCAATAAGCATAAATTACCTCTTTTCTAATTGCACTTGTCCATTATACATATGGCAATGTTTTTTGTCAACAAATTTTAATATTTTTTTAAATTAATGCAAGTGTCTCTCTTGCTATTTTTAATTCTTCATTTGTTGCTACAAGTAAAACTTTTACTTTAGATTTATCTGTGGAAATGACCGCATCTTCTGTTCTCTGACTATTTGCTTCATCATCAATCTCAACGCCAAGATATTTGAAATAAGAACATACTTCTTTTCTGATATATGGATTGTTTTCTCCAACACCTGCTGTAAAAGCAATCACATCAACACCATTCATTGCAGTAATATATGATCCGATATATTTTGCAACCGAGTAGCAATAAGCATCCATAGTCATTTTTGCTCTTTCATTTCCTTCTTCCATAGCCTTGGTTATATCTCTGAAATCGCTGCTGATGCCTGACATTCCAAGAACTCCTGACTTTTTATTGAGGATATCCATAACCTCGTTTACACTTATGTTTTCCTTATTTGCTAGGAATGAAATTATTGCAGGATCAATACTGCCTGATCTTGTTCCCATAATGATTCCTTCAAGTGGAGTAAGTCCCATACTAGTATCAACAGATTTTCCATTTTTAACAGCTGTTATACTTGCTCCATTTCCAAGGTGACATACAATGGTTTTTGTCTCAGACAATGGTTTTCCAATCATCTCGGCCGCTCTCTCAGAAACAAAGCTGTGTGATGTGCCGTGGAATCCGTATCTTCTCACCTTGTATTCATCATAATATTCATATGGGATACCATACATATATGCTTTCTCAGGCATAGTCTGGTGAAAAGCAGTATCAAAAACTGCTACCATTTTTGTATGTGGCATCAATTTCTCACATGCCTTTATTCCTATAAGATTTGCTGGATTATGAAGAGGTGCAAGATCATTGCAGGCCTCTATCGCCTTAATTACTTCATCATCAATCACAACTGATTTAGAGAAATTCTCTCCGCCATGAACAATTCTGTGTCCTACAGCATCTACATCCTTAAGGCTTTCAATTACACCTATTTCTTTATCAGTAAGTGTATCTATTACCATCTGTACTGCATCAGTGTGATCTTTTAAATCCTTATCTAATTCCTTTTTATCAATTTTATGTGTAGAATACACAAGCCTTGATCCTTCAGAACCAATTCTCTCGCAAAGTCCTTTTGCAAGTACGCTCTCATCCTCTGAATTAATAAGCTGGAATTTCAGTGACGAACTTCCGCAGTTTATAACTAATACTTTCATTATTCCCTCCAAAAACTATCTATTTTGTGCCTGAACTGCAGTTATTGCAACAACACCTACAATATCATTATAATGGCAACCTCTTGATAAATCATTTATTGGCTTAGCCATACCCTGAGTTAATGGTCCATAGGCTTCTGCTTTGCCAAGTCTCTCTACTAGTTTATATCCTATATTACCTGCATCAAGATCAGGAAAAATAAGGACATTTGCATTTCCTGCTACTGTACTTCCTGGTGCCTTTAATTTGGCAACTTCTGGAACTATTGCTGCATCTAACTGTAACTCCCCGTCTGCAACTATCTGAGGATATTCTCTCTTTATTATTTCCACTGCATCAACTACTTTATTCACATCAGGATGTTTTGCACTTCCCTTAGTAGAATGAGATAATAATGCACAGATTGGTTTCTTTCCTACAAGCATCTCAAATGATTTTGCTGAAGACTCAGTAATAGCTGCAAGTTCTTCTGAATTTGGATTCTGATTAAGTCCAGCATCTGCAAAAACAAATGTTCCATCTTCTCCAAACTGACAGTCTGGCACACACACTACAAAAAATCCCGAAACCATTTTTGTACCAGATTTTGCTCTGATTATCTGCAATGATGGCTTTAATGTTGAAGCTGTTGAATGACACGCCCCCGATACAACTCCGTCAGCATCTCCAAACTTAACCATCATACAGGCATAATACATATAATCATTCATAATGATATCTTTCGCTTTTTCAGGTGTCATGCCCTTTGATTTTCTCAGTTCATAAAATACTTCTATGTAATCCTGTGTTTTATAATAGTTATATGGATTTATAATCTTTGCTCCTGAAATATCAAGTCCCTTGCTGTTTTCTGCGATAACCTCATCTGTTCCAATGATAATCAGATTAGCAATTTTCTCTTTTAATATAACTTCTGCAGCTTGAAAAGTTCTTCTATCCATTGACTCTGGCAAGACAATTGTCTTTATATCACTTTTTGCTCTCTCTTTTATTGAATCAATAAATCTCATCTATCTTCTCCTTCCGGTTTGGGTATGGCTTTTTCCATTCCCTCTTCCTTACACACTTGGTATTATTATATCTCATTTTGCCTATCTGCACAATAAGAAAGATGTAAACAATTCTTTAATTACTTATTGTTTAAGATGAAAAATTCTATTATAATACTACTATACATAAAATTACGAGGAGATGAATTCATATGAAAACAGCCGCAATTATTGCCGAATTTAATCCATTTCATAATGGGCATGCATATCTGATTAAACAGGCAAAAAAAATAACAGGTGCCGACAGAATTATTGTAATTATGAGTGGTAATTTTGTTCAGCGAGGTGAGCCTGCGTTTATGGATAAATACACAAGAACTGCACATGCAATTCAAAATGGTGCTGATGTCGTCATAGAGCTTCCTACAGTTTATGCCGTAAGTCAGGCATCTTTCTTTGCACTTGGTGCAATTAAAATGATAAAAAAACTGCGTTGTGTTGACTATCTCTGTTTCGGATGTGAGACAGATAACTTAGAACTGCTGTCAACAATTGCAAAC
The DNA here is from genome assembly GCA_900314525.1 of uncultured Eubacteriales bacterium. Classification (GTDB taxonomy): domain Bacteria; phylum Bacillota; class Clostridia; order Lachnospirales; family Lachnospiraceae; genus Bovifimicola. The sequence continues at coordinate 102,082 of OMVN01000002.1, read as the reverse complement.
GTAATTTCAGAAGAGAGCGAAGTTTACTCAGAAACACTTCAGTCTTATCTAAAAAATGGATTTTCTTTTGCTAAGAGCCGTGAAAATGCTATATTAAAAACCATAGCAATGGGTGGATTAAACATTTCCGCTGAAAATGTTTTATCCGTTATACAGTCCCCTAATTCCATTCTTGCAATAGAATATCTTAATGCGTTAAAAAAATCTCATTGCAATACTATTCCCGTTGCAATAATTCGCTCAGATTCAGGTTATAAAAACAACAGTTTAAGAGGACCATATGCTGGGGCAATGGCTATAAGAGGACTTTATAGTAAGCCTTCAACATTTTCATTTATTAATATCAAGGAAACCCTTAAATCACTTGTTCCTCAAAACGAATTATCTTCCTTGGAGGAAAATTATAAAGTTAATTACCCTATATATATGAGTGATTTTGATAATATGATAGGAATGTCACTTGTCCAGGATAAGTTTGAGACAAAGAAAATGGATGCAATGTTTGATACAACCTTTGACTTAACTAACAGAATGCGTAATTTTGCAAATAAATATATTTCCGCAGAGAAATATATAAATGACTGCAACGCTCCTACTATTACTTCTTCGAGAATATCACGAATTCTTCTATACATGCTTTTTAACTATCGAAAGGATGATTTTACTGAATTCAGAAAAGATGATTATGTTTATTATTTCAGAATACTAGGTTTTAACAAGAATCATACAGATGTCCTGGCTTTAATAAAAGAAAGTACACCTTTCCCTCTCATTACAAGAGTTGCAAAAGCTGCCGATGAAGTAAGCAAAAACGGTATGAGGATGTTCGCCATAAATCAGTATGCTGACTATCTCTACAGATCAGTTGTTATGAATAAATATGGCAAGGAAATTCCTACTGAAGAAGAATCAGAAGTCGTTATATTATAACTGCCACATAATTATATATGTCAGGGTATAAAAAGAGCTGCCAGCTAAAAGATGTTTTTAATAAATCTTTTAGCTGGCAGCTTTTATATATTCATAAACAATACAGCATTATCTGCTCTGAGACCTTTCTAGGCACGTCAGTACTTAGCGACTGGATGGCATTGCCAGACAGAGCTTAGTACTGCTACTGGGCCTAGAGAACGCGAGTGTGTCTCAGACAGATAATGCTGCTGCATACTATTAATTTTTAAAACTATGTATAGGAGCAGGTATTCTTCCTCCCCTGTTTACGAACGCCTCACATGAAAATGTGTTTACAGGCATTATTGGCGCATATCCAAGTAATCCGCCAAATTCTACAGTCTCTCCAACACCTTTTCCAATAACAGGTATTACTCTGACTGCTGTTGTTTTCTGGTTAATCATACCTATAGCAGATTCGTCAGCTATAATTCCTGATATTGTTGCTGCTGATGTATCACCTGGTATTGCAATCATATCAAGTCCAACAGAACATACACAAGTCATTGCCTCAAGTTTCTCTATTGTAAGAGCTCCTGCTGTCACAGAATCAATCATTCCCTGATCTTCACTTACAGGAATAAATGCTCCACTTAATCCTCCAACATAAGAAGAAGCCATAACTCCTCCCTTTTTAACCTGATCATTTAAAAGCGCAAGTGCTGCTGTTGTGCCTGGTGCACCGACTCTTTCAAGTCCTATTTCCTGTAAAATATCAGCAACAGAGTCACCTATTGCAGGAGTAGGGGCTAATGATAAATCTATAATTCCAAATGGAATTCCAAGTCTCTTTGATGCCTCTTTTGCAACCAGCTGACCAACTCTTGTAACTTTAAATGCAGTTTTCTTTATTGTCTCACATAAAACTTCAAAATCAGCATCTCTTACTTTAGTTAAGGCAGTTCTTACAACTCCAGGTCCACTTACACCAACGTTAATAATTGCATCAGCTTCAGTAACACCATGGAATGCACCTGCCATAAATGGATTATCATCAGGAGCATTGCAGAAAACAACAAGCTTTGCGCATCCAAGTCCATCATCTTCTTTTGTTGCATTGGCAGTCTCTAAAACTATTTCTCCCATAAGTTTCACTGCATCCATATTTAATCCAGTTTTTGTTGAGCCTACATTAATAGAACTGCAGACTCTCTCAGTAGAAGCAAGAGCTTCAGGAATAGATCTGATAAGATTTTCCTCAGCTTTAGTCATTCCCTTGCTTACAAGTGCAGAATATCCACCAATAAAGTTTACACCTACTTCCTTAGCAACTTTATCAAGTGTCTTTGCAATTGTTACAAAATCCTCTGGTTTTTTACATGCACTGGCACCAACAAGCGCTATAGGTGTAACTGAAATTCTCTTATTTACAATTGGAATTCCAAACTCTTTTTCTATTTCCTGACCTGTTGGAACTAAATCTTTAGCTAATCTTTTGATTTTCTCATAGATATTCTTGTTTACTTTATCTAAATCACTATCAATACAATCAAGAAGGCTGATACCAAGTGTAATAGTTCTTACATCAAGGTTCTCTTCTTCTATCATTTTATTTGTCTCGCTGACTTCTAAAATATTTAACATTATATCCTCCTAATTATATTCTGTGCATAGAATTAAAAATATCTTCCTGCTGCATCTTAATCTGAACACCAATCTTATCTCCAAGTGCGCTAAGTTCATCAGCAGAAGTATCAAAATCCTTTGATGCATTTGTTGCATCAACAATCATCATCATATTGAAATATCCCTGTACAATAGTCTGAGAAATATCAAGAATATTGATATTGTTCTCTGCAAGATATCCACATACCTCTGCAATAATTCCTACTGTATCTTTTCCTACTACGGTAATAATTGATTTTTTCATTTTTTCCCTCCAGTATTTTTTTAAACTAAAACCAATTCTGAATTCACATCTCTTCTGGCTACCTGAATATCAAAGTCATCTGCTTTATAATCATTCTCACTCATGATTATTTCACTTCTTACTGTCTGATATGCAAGATCCTCAAAATTGTTTTCTTTACTCAGATGTCCCAGAATTATTTTTTTAATTTTATCATTTAATATATCATTTATCAGGCGTCCTGAGGATTCATTAGATAAATGACCTCTGTCACCTAATATACGCTGTTTTAAGTGATATGGATAGCTGCCCGCTAGCAACATATTTACATCGTGATTTGCTTCAATTACAAGAGCATCCAACCCCGTAAGATTAGATACTATATAATCGTCATACTTACCCATATCTGTTGCAACTGCCACAGATTTACTGTCACAGTTTATTCTGTATCCCACTGGATTAACTGCATCATGAGAAATGCTAAATGGACATACTTCCAAGTCACCAACATTAAAATGGCAGTCTGGGGTAATTTCCCTGTACAATCCATGCGGAATTTCACCAATCTTTTTATTTTTCTCTATCTCATCCAGTGTCTGAGCTGTGGCATAAATCGGTATTTCATATTTTCTTGTAATTACACCAAGTCCGTTTATGTGGTCAATATGTTCATGTGTAATCATAATACCGCTTATATCTCTGATATCTATGTCATTATTATTAAGTCCAGTTTCTGTTCTCTTCTTGCTGACACCTGCGTCAATAAGAATATGTGTGTTATCAGAACCTACATATATACAGTTACCACTACTACCGCTGGCAACAGTTGCCATTCTTATGTTATTGCTCATGATTTATCTTTCCATTTCTATTTATGCTGCAGTAAAGTGCTTCTGATACCATACCAAAAAAGCATATACTGTCCATATTTTTCTTGAGTTATCACATTTATTATTATAATGCCTATCAAGGAGTTTAACAAGATAATCTGTGTTAAAGAATTTTTTTGCCTCATCAGATGTAAGTGTGTTCTTTACAAGATTATAGTATTCATCTTCTCTCAGCCAGTTTCTCACAGGAATTGGAAATCCTAATTTTTTTCTCTCTGCTGTAATATCTGGCATAAATTTATTAGCTGCAGCCCTGAAATATCTCTTTGTCTCTTTATTGTCAACACGATGAGCTACAGGAACACTAAATGCAACTTTTGCAACTTCTTTGTCAAGGAATGGCACCCTGACTTCAAGAGAATGAGCCATACTCATTGTATCTGCCTTATTAAGGATATCACCCCATAGCCATGTATTTATATCAAGATACTGCATTTTAGTAATATCATCTTTATCTTTTACTTTATCAAATATCGGTCTTGTTATACTCTCAGGTGTATGTTTTTTCAGAGGCTCCTTGAGCATCTTATATACTTCATCAGTATGGAAAATATATGCATTTCCTATATATCTTTCTTCTAAGTCATATCCTGCTCGTATAAGGTAATTTTTTCCTTTAAAATTCACAGGGAGTTTTGTGAGTAGTTTTCTAACAGTTCTCCTAACTGGTCTTGGAACTGGTTTCATTGGTCTCAGAGCGAGTGGTGATTTATATATATTATATCCGCCAAAAAGCTCATCTGATCCCTCCCCAGATAATATAACCTTTACTTCTGAACTTGCCAGTTTACACAGAAAATATAAAGCAATGCATGATGGATCTGATAATGGTTCATCTGCGTGATTCATGATTTTAGGAAATTCTTCAAAATATTCCTCTGTAGAAATAAGTCTACTCTTGTTCTTAACACCAACATAATCTGAAAGCATTTTGGCCAGTGGAATTTCATTGCACTTAGGATAGTCAAAACCAACACTGAATGTCTTATCAAGATTACTTCTTGCCACAATATAGCTTGAGTCTACCCCGCCTGACAAAAATCCACCAACTTCAGTGTCACTTATTTTATGAGCTTTTATTGAATCTTCCATGACTTCATTTATCTTTTCAACTGCCTGGTCAAAAGTAATATTCTCATCTTCTTTAAATTCAGGTGAGTAATATCTCTTTACTTCATATTTGCCATCTTCCCAGATAATATAATGTGCAGGAGGTAGTCTGAATATGCCTTTAAAAAATGTTTCATTTAATACAGAATATTGGAATGAGAGGTAGCTCTCTAGTGCCTCCCTGTTCAATTCTTTTTTCACAGTAGGAAATTTGAGTAGTGCCTTTATTTCGGATCCAAATACAAACTCATCATCTGTCTTTGTATAATACATAGGTTTTATACCAAATATATCCCTTGCAATAAACATTTTTTTATTTGCTCTGTCCCATACTGCAAAAGCATACATTCCTCTTAATTTCTGCAATATTGATACACCGTATTCTTCATAACCGTGAACTAGTACTTCCGTATCAGCATCAGTTTTAAAAATATGGCCTTTAGAAATCAACTCTTCTTTAATTGACTGATAATTGTATATCTCACCGTTAAATGTGACTACTATAGTCTTATCTTCATTATACATTGGTTGTTTTCCATTAGTGATTCCTATAATACTTAATCTTCTAAATCCAAGTCCTGCCATATCATCAATATGTGTACCGGCATCATCCGGTCCTCTGTGCTTGATTGAATCCATCATATTAATTAAATCGTTTTTAAACTGTTCTCCATCGCCCTCTTTAGCGATATATCCTGCAAATCCGCACATATAATTCTCTCCATTCATTGTATAATGAATATTCTTCGGCAATCATATCATAAATGTCATTTACCGTCAAATCCTTAAAACAATTTGTAATAATTATTTGTTTTCTAAATATATTAAATATAATGAAAAAAGGATTTTGTATATGATATATCGTCAAAAAAATATTCTAAATCTACTGTTAGTGTTGCTTGTTACAATTATTATTTTTATTTACCCCGAAACCTGTCAGTCTGGTGTAAAACTGGGAATAAATATATCTATGTATTCATTAATTCCTTCAATCCTTCCTTTCATGCTGCTGTCAAATTATATTATAAAATCTGGTATTTCAGATTCTATTGGTCAGTTAATTCATCCATTATTTGGGAAAATATTTGGAACTACTCCCAATGGGTCATATGGGATATTCATGGGATTTCTCTGTGGTTTCCCCCTTGGATCAAAAATAATCTGTGACCTAATCCGTGACAAAAAAATCTCACTGCAGGAAGGAAAATACCTATTCAATTTTATAAACAATCCCAGTCCCTCCTTTATTATCTGTTATCTATTATCCTTTTATTACAAAAATAATATGCAAAAATTTATTATGGTTGTACTAATATATTTTCCATCAATATTAATTGGTGTTCTGACCTCATTTAAAAAAGTTACTTTAAATCCTGTATCTAATTCGAAAAAAGCTAAGATAAATTACTCTTTTTCAGCTACTATTGAGAAATCTATAACTGATTCCTTTTCAACCATAACAAAACTTAGTGGTTATATAATAATATTCTGTATACTATCATCATTTATATCCAGAATACATATCATTCCAGATTGTATAAAAGTTCTCCTATACTGCACATTAGAAATTACATCTGGTGTGTTTCATGTGTTCAAATCAGATATCGTACCACCCTTTAAACTGCCTTTATCATTATGCGCTTCAATTATTGGTGGTTTATGTGTTGTTTTCCAGATATGTGGAGTAACATCTAATTCAGGTCTTTCTATATGGCAATATCTAAAATATAAAACAATATCAATAGTACTTTTTCTAATGATTTATTTGGCATATTCTATGTTATGAGCAAAAAAAGCAAAAAAAGCCCGCTTATGCCGACCATCCGGCTTTTGCGAGCTTTTGTTTAATCTCTTAATATGATTTAAAAATTGTCAATGTCTACAGTATAATCTACATTATCATCTGTTTCAGGCATATCATCATATCCATCTGATTCATCTTCAGAATCAATATCCTCTCCAATAACATCAAGTGATTCACTTCCAACACTTGCATTATTTTCAGGTGCACTTTCCTCTGGTGCAAGTTCATTTCTATTTGCAGTAATTACATCAAGGCTAGAATTAAACGCTTTCATAAAGCCTTCATATTTTGATGTAACATTCTCCATTGTATGTATAATAATATTCTGAAGATCTGCAAGAATATCATCTGTGTACTGCATAGCACTTGTTCTTATATCTGTTGCATCATTAACTGCACTATCAAGAATCTGCTGTGCCTGGGCTGAAGAGTCATTTATAAGCTCCTGTCCCTGTCTGTATGCTTCCTGCATAATCTCATGTTCTGCAATAAGTTTCTCTTTTTCTAACTTGGCGTCCTCAATTATCTTGGCAGCCCTATCTGTCGCCTCATTAAGAATAGTTGCCTTATTTTTATTGATATGTTTATATTTCTTTATCTCTTCTGGTGTGTTCATTGAGAGTTTTCTGATTTCCTCATCAATTCTCTCTTTATCAACTAAAATATTTCCAGACAACTTCTGTCTCTTACAACCATCAATATAATTTTGTAATTCTTCCAGGATTTCTTCGTATTTCATCTTAACCTCCATCTTGCGACAATTCGCATTTTATGAAATATTTAATGTTTTTATCTTATCGTTAATCTTATCTGCAACATATTCAGGAACAAATTTCGAAACATCCCCTCCATACATTGCCACTTCCTTAACAGTACTAGAACTAAGATATGCATACTCTAAACTTGTTGTCAAGAATATTGTATCTACATCACTATCCATTATTCTGTTTGTCTGCGACATTTGTAACTCATATTCAAAATCAGTTACCGCTCTGAGACCTCTGACAATAATTGAAGCATTATTCTTTCTTGCATAGTCAACCAACAATCCACTAAATGAATCAATCTGTACATTACTTATGTCCTTTGTTACTTCTTTTAGCATACTGACTCTCTCTTCAACAGAAAACAGTGGAGACTTTGAATTGTTTTTCAACACTGCAACTATTAAGACGTCAACCATTTTAGACGAACGCCTGATTATATCTAAATGTCCCTTTGTCACTGGATCAAAACTTCCGGGATATATTCCAATTTTCATTTACAGTCACCTAAATCTTTTTCTTTAGAAAAATATGTTTATTTGTCTTATATAACTTCTCTTTTATCACCTCGTACCCCATATCTGAGACATATGAAAAATCAGTATCTAGTGATGCTTCCGAAATTATCAATGACTTATTATCTATTATATTAGACTTTATGAGTTTTTCAAGTATTTCTTTTTCAATATTTTTATTATATGGAGGATCCATAAATACAACATCAAAAACCCTGTTGCCATTTAATATATTTATAGCACTGAGTACAGAATTTTCAATAACGCGAGCCTTGTCAGATAATTTAGTGAACATTAAATTATCTTTTATGCACTTGACAGCATTTTTATTATTTTCCACAAAAACTGCATATTCAGCACCTCTGCTGAGTGCCTCAATACCTATTGCACCACTTCCACTGAATAAATCAAGAAAACTGCAGTCTTCAATATCATTCTGCAGCATATTAAAGAGTGTCTCTTTAATTCTGTCAGTTGTTGGTCTAGTACCAATCCCTTCCACAGTTTTTAATTGTAATCTTCTTGCACTGCCTGCTATTACTCTCACATAAACCTCCGCAATATGACGTTATACAATCTTTTTATAAAAAAAGGACTCTATAAGATCATAATTATATTCTTTATAATCAACTATCTGTTCAGTACATCCTAAAAACAAAACTCCGTTTGAATTAAGAGAATTATAGAATTTTTTATAAAGTGCATTTTTTGCATCATCCGTGAAATATATTATAACATTTCTACACAAAATCAAATCTGTCCTTTTAGGAAATTCATCTTCAAGCAGATTCAATCTTCTAAAATGAACACATTTCTTTATTTCATCGGAAATCTTGTAATGTTTGCTATCTATTCTTTTAAAATATCTGCCTAACATTTCCGATGGGACATTGAGCAGACTCTTGTAATCATAAATACCTTTTTTTGCCTGTTTTAAAACCATTTTATCAATATCCGTGGCAAAAATCTTTATTTTTTTCATCGGAATAAATTCTGCCAATAACATAGCTAAGGAATATGGTTCATCTCCAGTAGAACATGCACAACTCCATATTCTAATTTCGTCTTTCGACAAATATTCTGGCAAGACAATGCTTTTCAGAATATCCCATTGTCTGGGATTTCTGAAAAACTCAGAGACATTAATTGTTATATAACTTAAGAACTCACTATATAACTCTTCATTTTCTCTTAATGCTTGTAAAAAATCTCCATATTCCTTATAGTTATTTTTTTTTATAAAAGTGTCAATTCTGCGTTTCATCTGACGCTCTTTATAGCAATTTAAATCTATATTTGAAAGTTTGTAAATAATTAATTTAAATTGTTCGTATTTCATTTTTTATTCTTCAACAGAATCTTCTGTGTTTTCTGCATCATTGTCTAATGCTTTGATACTTAAGCTGATTTTGTGTCCATCTTCATTGAAGTCAACCACTTTAGCTTCGATTTCCTGTCCAATTGAAAGAACATCTGATGGTTTTTCAACTCTTGTCTTTGAAATCTGTGAAACGTGAAGTAAAGCATCAATTCCTGCTTCTAACTCTACAAATGCACCAAAATCTGTCATTCTTGCAACTTTACCTTTTACAACGTTACCCTTAGCATATTTTTCTGCTGCTGATAACCATGGGTTTGTATCGTCAAATTTAAGGCTTAATGCAATCTTTGTTCCGTTAATTTCTTTTACAAGAACTTTAACTTTAGCTCCAGCTTTGAATATCTTCTGAGGATTTTCAACTCTTCCCCATGACATTTCTGATATATGAAGTAATCCATCAAGTCCGCCTAAATCGATAAATGCACCAAAGTTTGTAACATTCTTGATTGTACCTTCAACGATATCACCTTCTTTGAGTGACTCAAGTAAAGCTTTCTGTTTTACTTCTTTTTCTGCAACTAATAAAGTCTTTCTGTTACCAATGATTCTTCTTCTCTTTGGCTCAAATTCTGTGATAACAAATTCGATTTCCTGATCTTTGAATTTGTTTAAATCCTTTTCATATACATCAGATACAAGGCTTGCAGGTATGAATACTCTTGTTTCTTCTACTGCAACACTTAATCCGCCTGGTTTTACATCAATAACTTTAGCTTTTAATACTTCTTTGTTATTGAATGCATCTTCAATTCTCTTGTTTCCTTTTTCAGCCTTAAGACTCTTGTATGATAATACAACCTGTCCCTCACCATCGTTTACTTTAAGCACCTTAGCTTCAAGCTTGTCACCAACATTAACACATGTTGTAAGGTCAACATTAGGTGTGTTTGTGTATTCACTACGACTGATAATACCATCTGCTTTGTAACCTATATTTAAGACGATTTCGTCTTCTTTAACGCTGATTACTGTGCCCTCAACGACTTCTCCTCTACTTATTTGTTTCATTCCTGTTTCTTCAAACAACTGTTCAAAACTCTCTGACATTTGCATGAACCTCCTCGATTATATTATTTGGGGTAGATGCCCCCGCTGTAATACCTACGTAACTATTTTCCTTAATGTTACTTAAGTCCAAATCATCTATTGTTTGTATATAGTAAGTATTATTACATTCTTTTTTACATATTTCATACAACTTCTGTGTGTTGGAACTATGTTTTCCTCCAATCACTATCATAGCATCTACTTTAGAGGCAATATTCCTCGCCTCTGCCTGTCTCTCATGTGTAGCATTGCATATAGTGTCCACAGCATTTATATCATAACCCTTTTTCTCAATAATTTCAACAAAATATTTAAATTTATTGTAATTAAATGTCGTTTGGGATACAATTGTTATTTTTTTATTGTCATCTATCTTAAAATTATATGCATCTTCTTCAGTTTCTATTACTGTTGAATCACTTCCAGCCCATCCTTTTATTCCCTGTACTTCTGGGTGAACCGGATTTCCAATAATAACAATATGTCTTCCTTTATTTTTCTCTTCCTGGACTATATTATGAATTTTTTTTACAAATGGACATGTCTCATCCACAAGTGTGAGATTATTTTCCTTTATTACATTATAAGCATCTTCTGAAGTTCCATGAGATCTTATTATTACTATTCCTGATGTTACATTCTTCAGTTCTTCTAAACTATCTAAAACAATTACACCTTTATCTTTTAGATCTTTGACTACTTCTTCATTATGTATTATAGGTCCATATGTATATATCTGTTTTTTTTCATTGTTGTTCTCTATTTCCTTATAAACACTTTCTACAGCCCTCTTTACTCCAAAACAGAATCCTGCACTCTCTGCAATTTTTACCTTCACTTTGTCCTCCTATTGTTTACTTAACATTATTTGCCAGATTTACAATTTTATCTGTCACCTGCTCGATTGTCATATCTGAGGAATCTATAATAGTAGCATTTTCAGCCACAACTAAAGGCGCTATTTCTCTATGCATATCCCTGTAGTCTCTCTCCTCTATATCTTTTTCAATATCTGCAAGAGATACATCCATACCTTTTTCCTTTTGCTCTGCATATCTTCTCTTGGCTCTAGTCTGTACTGATGCTGTTAAATATATTTTAACATCTGCATCCTTTAACACATTTGACCCAATATCTCTTCCATCCATAATCACGTTATTATTCTTAGCAACATTTCTCTGTAATAATAATAATTTTTCTCTTACTTTCTGATAAACAGAGATTGCTGACGTCATCTGGCTCACTTCTTCTGTCCTTATTAAAGAATTAACATTTTCCCCATCAAGAAGAACGTTCTGCTCACCATTTTCATATTTTATATCTATATCACATCCTGAACAAATATCTGACACTTTATCTTCTTCTGAAGAAGCAACACCATTTCTTATACATTTCAATGCCATTGCTCTGTACATTGCTCCTGTATCAACATATAAAAATCCAAGTTTTTCTGCTGCAAGTTTTGCAATTGTGCTCTTACCAGCCCCTGCTGGTCCATCTATAGCAATATTTACTGTACTCATTATCTAAGTCTCCTTATAATTAATTATTTTATTCAACTTCTGAAGCCGATCTGCCTGCGAGATTACCTGTTGACCATGCAATTTGGAGATTATATCCTCCTGTGAGAGCATCTACATCAATCATCTCACCACATATATATAAATTTCTGATAATTTTTGACTCCATTGTACCAGGATTTATTTCCTTAACGTTAATGCCGCCACTTGTAATTATAGCCTCATTCATTCCTCTTAGTGAGGTTATTGTCAGCCTGAAATTTTTTATAAGTTCTAGAAGTTTTAAACGTTCTTCCTTTGATATCTCATTAACCTTTTTATACTGGTCTATTCCTGATAAACTGATAATAACAGGAATAATACTTTTAGGCAACAATTTATCAAGTGAGTTTCTGAAGTCTTTATTAATATTTTCTTTAAAATCTCTTAATATTCGTTCATCTAACTGTTCCCTTGAAAGAGCTGGTTTCAAGTCAATAGACATCACAATATTATCATCCTTTAATTTTTTTCCAATTACACTGCTGGCACTTAAAATTACCGGTCCAGTTACGCCAAAATGTGTAAACATCATTTCGCCAAATTCATCATACAATGCCTTCCTTTTTCCAGTCTGATAAAAAGTGACATTTATATTTTTCAGTGAGAGTCCCTGCAAATCTTTAACAAACTCTTCTTTTGCATTCATTGGTACAAGTGCAGGTCTCAATGGTTTTACTGTGTGTCCATTTTTCTCCAATAATGTCATTCCGTATCCATCAGAACCAGTTACTGGATATGATGCTCCTCCAGTGGCAATTATTATTTTATCAAAATAAATTTTCTTTTTACTATCAAGAACTATACCACAGGCAGCGCCGTCTTCAACAATAATATTTTTAACCTCAGTATTATAATTTACAAAAACATGTTTTTCTTTCATAGCATGTTTTAGTGCGCTAATAATATCTGCCGATCTGTCTGATTCAGGAAATACTCTGTTTCCCCTCTCAACCTTTAAAGGAACCCCATTTTTCTCAAAAAAGTTCTCAACATCTTTATTGGTAAAATCATATAATGCACTATATAAAAACTTTCTATTTGTGACAATGTTTAATAATATCTGATCCATATCAGAATCATTAGTAACGTTACATCTGCCCTTGCCTGTAATAAACAATTTTTTTCCAGGTTTATCATTTTTTTCAAAAACTGTAACTTCTGCATTATCTGCTGCAGCTATTGCAGCCATCATTCCTGCTGCTCCTGCTCCAATTACTGCTATTTTTAATTTATTCACTCTCAGTCTCCCTGTCATCCTTTATATCTATTTTGTCATCTGGAATATCTATTTCATCGCCTGAATATACCTGATAGTTTTCCCAGACTTTATCTATCATTTCAAGTTTTTGTGATAAATAATCAGGTTTCTTCATACATAATGATACTATTAGTGCATTAATTACACTGAGTGGTGCAACTAATGAATCAACCACTGAAGCCATCTCACTTCTTGCAATAAGATTACATGAAGAATACAGGTTAATTGGCGAATTAATGCTGTCTGTAATAGCAATAACTGTTGCATTTCTATCGCTGGCAAATTCCATTGCTTTAAGTGTCCTGAATGAATATCTCGGAAAACTAATACCAATGAAAACATCCTGATTACCTATATCTATCATCTGTTCAAAAATTTCACTTGAATTATTTGTGTTTAACACTTCTACATTTTCAAACAGAAGTCTTAAGTAAAACCCCAGAAATTCCGCAAGTGGAAGACAGTTTCTAATTCCCAGTATATAAATTTTTTTTGCCTTCATGATATTCTCAACCGCTTCTTCAAAAGCTGTAACTGATATTTTATTCAGAGTCTGCTCTATCTTGTTGGCATCTGATCTCATTACAATTGACAAAACATCCGCTTTACTAACATTCTTAGCATCAATATCAATTGTATCAACAGACTTTAATTTGTCTTTCACCATTTGTTCTAATGCAGAATGAAACTGTGGAAATCCATCATATCCAAGTAGATTGGCAAATCTAACCGTTGTCGATTCGCTAACTCCAACTGTAGCACCAAGTTTAGTGGCTGTCATAAAAACAGCTGTCTCATAATTTGATAAAATATAATTTGATAATTTTTTCTGTCCCTTGCTCATATTAGGGAAATTGTTATTTATTCTGGTAATTAAATCTTCATCCATAGTCTCATCCCTGACTTTTTTATTTTCTCTAATAATAATCACACATATATATTTTTTTGTCAAGAACGATAAAAAACCGGACACTATACTTCCTGATAAAATCTGGATATAATAGTTGTCCGGTATGTTTTATTTTTTCATGTTAATATTCTTTTCTACGGTATGGAACTATACTGGATAAGCACCATCTTTTGTATCTGCAGTTAACTGATCAATTTTTGTTTCCTGTGCTTCTCTATATTTGAAGAAATCAGTAGCAACCTTAGGGAATAATGCGTATGAAAGTACATCCTCGTCCTGTTCAATGTACTGCTCACATTCTTTCTTGAACTCAGGTAACTGTGGTTTGATAAGATCAGCAGGTCTGCATTTGATAACTTTAGCATTACCAATACACTTCTTCTGAACTTCCTTGTTAAATGGTTTAACAGTCTTACCAAATTCACCTGTTAATACTTTCTTAGATTCTTTTGTAACCATCTTGTATCTTTCACCCTGTAATACATTAAGTACAGCCTGTGTACCTACAATCTGTGATGAAGGAGTAACAAGTGGTGGTTCACCAAAATCTTTTCTTACTCTTGGGATTTCCTCAAGAACATCATAATATCTGTCCTCAGCATTTGCTTCCTTAAGCTGTGAAACAAGGTTAGAAAGCATACCTCCTGGTACCTGGTATAACAATGTTTTAATATTAACACCTAATACCTTAGGATTTAATAATCCGCTTTCAATTGCCTCTTCTCTCATTGGTCTGAAGTAATCAGCAATCTTAGCAAGTTCAGTCTGATCAAGTCCTGTATCAAATTCTGTTCCCTTGAAAGTTTCAACCATAACCTCTGTTGCAGGCTGACTTGTTCCCATTGAGAATGGTGAAATAGCTGTATCAATAATATCACATCCTGCTTCAACTGCTTTAAGATATGTCATTGATGCAACACCTGAAGTATAATGTGTATGAAGCTGTATTGGAAGTTTTGTTCCTGATTTTAATGCTTTTACTAATTCTGTAGCTTTGTATGGAAGTAATAGTCCAGCCATATCTTTGATACAGATAGAATCTGCACCCATTTCTTCAATTTTCTTTGCTGTATTTTTCCAGTAATCAAGTGTATATGCATCACCAAGTGTATAAGAAAGAGCTATCTGAACATGTCCTCCCTCTTTCTTTGTTGCATTTACTGCTGTTTTTAAATTCTGTAAGTCATTAAAACAGTCAAATATTCTGATTATATCAATACCATTTGCTATAGATTTCTGAACAAAATACTCAACAACATCATCTGCATAGTGATTGTATCCAAGAATATTCTGTCCTCTAAATAACATCTGTAATTTTGTATTTTTGAATCCATCTCTTAATTTTCTAAGTCTTTCCCATGGATCCTCTTTTAAAAATCTAAGTGAAGCATCAAATGTAGCTCCGCCCCAGCATTCAACTGAGTGGTAGCCAATCTTGTCCATCTGTTCAACTATTGGCATCATCTGTTCTGTTGTCATTCTAGTTGCAATAAGTGACTGATGAGCATCACGAAGAACTGTTTCTGTAATACCTAAAGGTTTCTTTACCTGTTCTGCCATTTTTTCTTACCTTTCCTTTCTGTAAAAATTATATTTATACACCAACATTAAATATAGCCATAAATGTACCTGCTGCTACTGCAGTACCGATAACACCGGCAACATTTGGTCCCATTGCATGCATCAAAAGGAAGTTTGTAGGATCTGCCTCAGATCCAACTTTCTGTGATACTCTGGCTGCCATTGGAACTGCAGAAACACCTGCTGATCCAATAAGTGGATTGATTTTACCCTTTGTGATTACACACATAAGTTTTCCTATCATAACTCCTGCTGCAGTACCAAAGATAAATGCTATAAGTCCTAATGCTACGATTTTTAATGTGTCTAAATTTAAAAATGCTTCTGCACTTGTTGTAGCTCCTACACTAGTACCAAGTAAAATAACAACTATGTACATAAGTGCATTTGAAGCTGTCTCTGTAAGCTGTTTAACAACGCCACATTCTCTGAATAAGTTACCAAGCATAAGCATACCAACAAGTGGAGCTGTTGTAGGAAGAATAAGACAAACAACAACTGTGATAACTATAGGAAATAAAATCTTCTCAATCTTTGAAACAGGTCTTAACTGTTCCATTTTGATTTCTCTTTCTTTCTTTGTTGTAAGTAATTTCATTACTGGTGGCTGGATAATAGGAACCAGTGACATATAAGAATATGCTGCTACAGCTATAGGTCCCATAATAGATGCCTGTCCAAGTTTTCCTGCAAGGAAAATTGAAGTTGGGCCATCTGCTCCTCCGATAATTGAAATAGCTGCTGCTGCCTTGTCGCCGAATCCCATAAATATTGCCATAAAATATGCAATATAAATACCGAACTGTGCTGCAGCACCAAGTATAAAGCATGAAGGATTTGCAATTAACGGACCGAAATCTGTCATTGCTCCAACACCTAAGAAAATAAGTGATGGTAAAATACTCCATTCATCTAATAAATAGAAATAATGTAATAAACCTCCTACGCCATTGTCCGAATCTGCTATGCTCATTGTAATATCAGGATAAATATTTACCAATAACATACCAAATGCGATAGGAACAAGCAAGAGCGGTTCAAAGTCATGTGCTATTGCAAGATATAAAAATACGAAAGCAACTAAAATCATTACGTAGTTACCCCATGTAAGATTCAAGAATGCTGTCTGATGCAATAGATTTCCAAGTGTGTCAACAATGTAATCCATTGTAAAGCCTCCTGTTCATTCCAAATTAATTTAATGATCCTAAAACAGCGCCTGCCTCAACACTTGCGCCCTCTTTTACATCAATGCTTGCTATTGTTCCATCTGCTGGTGCTGGAATTTCATTCTCCATCTTCATAGCTTCAAGAACCATTATTGTATCTCCTTTTTTAACTGCCTGTCCAACACTTGCCTTTACAGATAAAATCTTTCCTGGCATTGGAGCGTTAATCTTTACACTTCCAGCTCCTGTAGCTGCTGGTGCTGCTGCCTTTACTGGTGCTGCTGCCTTTACAGGTGCTGCAGCAGGTGCTGACTGAGAAGCAGATGCTCCTACTTCTTCAACCTCTACATCATATACATTTCCATTTACTGTAATTCTATAATTTTTCATTTTATTTACCTGTCATTATAGGTTTCCCTAAGACTTTTCCTTTCTTTATCTTTTATTCCATTTACTTCCTGATACTCGTCTTATAGAACGAACAACAAATCCGTCTCCGCTTGCACCAGTTTCTGCATTCATATGTGCAATTGCTGCTGTAATAACTGCTACAAGTTCTGTATCATCTGCTAAATTAGCTGAATCATGGGAATTAGCATTTTCTTTATTATCAGAAACTTTTTTCTTGTTGCCTCTTACAAAAATATTTTTGATTTTTGAAAGTCCTGCAACTATTCCATCAACATATTTAAATAAGCTGATAAATAAGCTTAAGAAAATAAGGATAGTGAATACTATACCCATTCCCATAAGAGTATTAAGTCCGGCTTTTCCCATTTTTTCTCCAATTGAATAAACAGGTTCATATGTCATTGATGAAATCTGTGCATTGCCATCATTACCTTCTTCTACTACAAACTTGATTTTAACATTTCTCTTTTTAGACTTCTTTTCAAATTTTGCAGTCATAGTAATAGTAACATTGTCTTTATCAGTCTCAATCTTATACTTTTCTTTATCATTTTTGTCTTTGACAAATCCTACATATTCTCCGCATTCTTCTTTTGTGCTGTCCACTGAACTAAGAGCACTTAGATAAGTCTCATATCTTTCATCCTTTTTTGCTGAGGATTTAAGCTGACTTTCTAACTGTTTATGATCGTCATCAGAAAGCTTTGCAAACTCTTCTGTTATCTGTACTACAGTCTGTACTAATTCTGATTCATCATAGTCGAAATTAGGTTTTACATTCTTTTTACTTCCACATGATGACAAGCTAAATGCAAATGTGAGAATTGAGACAAGTATAACTATTTTTTTGAAATTCTTCATATTCTTCACCTCAATTAAATTGTTCCATGTTTCTTAAATGGTTTTTCTTCCCTTTTTGTAAAAAGCATTTCTAATGCACCAATAAGATATTTTCTTGTATCACAAGGTGAAACAACTGTATCTACATAACCTCTTGCTGCTGCAGAAGCTGTGCTTAACTGAAGTTCATCATATGCAGCTGCTTTTTCACTTATTGTCTTTGCAGCATCCTTTGATTTTGCTATCTCATCTGCATAGATAATCTTTGCAGCTGATTCAGCATTCATCATTCCAACCTTTGCATCTGTCCATGCATATACAATATCTGCTCCAATTCCTTTGCTGTTCATTGCAACATAAGCACTTCCGAATGCATTTTCAACTACAACGTTTACTTTTGGAACTGTTGCATTTGCAAAAGCATAAGTAAGTTTTGCAACTGCCTTTGCTATATTTTTCTCTTCGTTCATAGATGTCTCAAAACCTGTAACATTTGTAAATGTAACAACAGGAATATCAAAAGCATCACAGAATTTTACAAGTTCTTCTGCCTTATAACATCCTGAAACAGAAAGAATATCTGAATTATTAGCAACAACACCTACTGTATTTCCATTTAATTTAATAAATCCAGTAACCATATCTGTTGCATAATTTGTCTTTAACTGGAAGAAATTACCATTATCAGCAACATTCTCAATTAACGCTGGCATGTCATTTACTAATCCTTCGATTCCAGCACATGCTCTGTTTAAATCATCAGTGCACTCATCGTCATATGCACTCTCCTCGAAATTACCAGGTAATAAATCAACTAAATCTCTAATCTTTGCAATTACATCATCCTCATTTGATACATAATCAACATTTGCTGTGTTATTGCTCTGGAATTCAGAAGATGCTGTATCACATTTCTCTGTATAATTTGAATCAATTGTATTTGGTGAATTAACAAATAACTTTGCATCATCTGCCATAAATGTAAAGTCTGATAACTGACTTAAAACTGAAAGTCCACCACCACAATTTCCAAATACGGCTGTAACCTGAGGAACAACTCCTGAAGCTGTTGCCTTCTTTAAATATATTTCACCAAATGCATTTAATGCATCTGTAGCCTCTTCAAGTCTAAGTCCTGCGCAGTCAACAAGTCCTATTACAGGCGCACCCATCTTTATAGCCATATCATAGATTTTAGCTATCTTCTTTGCATGCATTTCACCAACAGAACCACCTAATACAGTTGCATCCTGGCTATACACATAAACAAGTGCATTATTAATTGTGCCATATCCTGTAATTACGCCATCTGCAGGAGTCTCTCTTTGTGCCAAATTAAAATCAGTGTTTCTTGCCTTAACAAGATTACCAATTTCAACAAAACTGTTATCATCAAGTAATGCTTCTATTCTCTTACCTGCTGATACATTTGATGTTGTACTCATCATTTCTAACCTCCATCTTATATTTAAACTGTATATATAATACAGCCTTTATCTTAGCTAAAACTGTAAAAAATTCCAATTTCACGCCTAGTATATTTTATTACTTAATATAAAAAAAAGCAAGGAGTTTGTTTGTTCCAAAAATATTTATTCAATCAGATATTTATTTATTATTTTTTTCATACAGTATTCAAAATCAAATTTCTGAATATATTCTTTTGATGTTATTGAAAACTCAGTAATTTTTTTATTGTTTATATACAACTCCGACCTGCCCAGATTCTGTCCCTCATATACTGGGGCATGAACATTTTTATCTAATACATACTTAATATCAACTACGTCCATATCAGAAATAAGGGTTTCATAAAATCCATCTATCCTTGTGTCACAATATTTCTTAGTACCATTACTAACTCTTATTCTTTTAAAATCACTTATAGATTCAAACAAAACCCTGTGTTCATAATTATCATTGCCAAAATTCATTAACTTAACCGTATCTTTCCACTTATTCGTTTTTGATGGAGGCCATCCACTTGCCAGAACCACACTAATAAATGTTTTATTGTCTCTCTTTGATGCACCCACGAAGCAATATCCTGCATTTCCAGTAAATCCCGTTTTCACTCCAAACGCACCTTCATACATGTCAAGAAACAAATCCTTATTATTAACTGTAAAATTATTTTTCCCATCCAAGTCAGAAAAAGAATATGATTTAGTGTTTATTATTTTTAAAAATTCCTTGTTTTTAATTGCATATGAGCTGATAATTGCCAAGTCATATGCTGTTGTATAATGATTTTCTGCATCAAGTCCATTTGGAGTCACAAAATTTGTATCCGAAAGTCCAAGACTCTTAGCCTTTTCATTCATCATTTTGGCATATCCTTCTACACTTCCACCTATATGTTCTGCTATGGCGACTGCAGTATCATTATGAGATTCAAGCATAAGCGAATACAAAAGATCTTCTATTTTATATTTACTCCCCTTACTTGCACCAAGTTTTACCTTTGGCATTTTTGTAGCATATTCGGAAAACTCTGCAATGTCATCAAGTTTCCCATTCTCCAGTGCTACAATACACGTCATTATTTTAGTAGTACTTGCATTTGCCATTCTTTCATGAGCATTCTTCTCATACAAAACCCTGTTGCTGTCCCCATCAATCAAAATTGCAGATTTAGCAAACAGGTCATTTTCCTGTAATTCTGAGCCATAAGAATAGTATGGACAATACATAATTATAATTAAAGTCAGTACTATATTAATAATTTTCTTCATATATATTTTCTTTTTCTTATTATTATATTATGAAAAAAATTTGCTATGCATAAAAAAATCCGAACCTAGATTTTGTATTTCGTATCACTATCTAGATATCGAAATCCAAAACCACGTTCGGTATATGAGGAAATATGAAAAGAAAATTTTATCATCGCTACTGCTTTGATATATACATATTACCTTTTTTATGTGACTTTTGTGTGAAAATTAAGTAAAGATATTATGAATACTTTTTAATCTGTTCCTCAAGCCACTCTCTATTATCGAAATAATTTATTTTCATTGAATTCTTTACTTCAGAAAGAGTATTTGCAGCAACTTCTCTCGCTTTTTCAGTTCCACTCTTAAGAATGTCATATACATAAGTAATATCTTTCTGGTACTCCGCTCTTCTATTTCTTATAGGTTCTAACTCAGACTGAATAACATTATTTAAGAATTTCTTTACCTTAACATCACCCAGTCCACCCTTTGTGTAATGCTCTTTCAATTCATCAAGGCATGAATAATCTGGAAGAAATTCCTCAAAATGTTCTTTTGTACTAAATGCATCAAGATATGTGAATACAGTATTTCCTTCAAGTTTTCCAGGATCTTCAATTTTGATATGGTCTGGATCTGTATACATACTCATAACTTTTTTCTTTATTTCATTTGTTTCTTCTGATAAATAAATACAGTTACCAAGAGATTTGCTCATTTTTGCCTTTCCATCTATACCTGGAAGTCTTAAGCATGCCTTATTGTCTGGAAGAAGAATCTCTGGCTCTACTAATGTATCTCCATATACAGAGTTAAATTTTCTCACAATCTCCTTTGTCTGCTCAAGCATTGGGAGCTGATCTTCACCTACTGGAACTGTAGTTGCCTTAAATGCTGTAATATCTGCAGCCTGGGAAATTGGGTATGTAAAAAATCCTACCGGTATACTTGCTTCAAAATTTCTCATCTGTATTTCAGATTTAACAGTAGGATTACGCTGAACTCTCGAAACTGTAACAAGATTCATATAATAAAACGATAATTCTGTTAATTCAGGAACCTCTGACTGTATTAATAATGTGGATTTTTCAGGATCAATACCACATGAGAGATAATCAAGTGCAACTTCCATAATATTATCCCTTACTTTTTTAGGATTATCAGCATTATCTGTAAGAGCCTGGGCATCAGCAATCATGATATATATATCATCAAAACTTCCCGAATTCTGAAGTTCTACTCTTCTCTTTAATGAACCAACATAATGTCCGACATGTAATTTTCCTGTAGGTCTGTCACCTGTTAAAATAATCTTACTCATTTTTTCCTCCGATTAATAAAATTTTTTCTTCTTAAACATAATCATACAACCAAAATATAAAACGCCTGCAACTATAAATGCAAACATCAATGAAATCATATTTATTTTTGTAACTGCATAAATTATATCATATGCAATAACACATCCAATACCCATTACAAGAGAACTCAGTAGTGGGATAAAAAATGTTTTTGTAATCTCCTGTGTATAACCAATATATCTATTTAAAGACAAAAGATTTAACAGCATTATAACAATAGGGAATGTTGTACTTCCTATTACAATTGCATAAATTCCAAGATCTGTGAATTTAAGCAAAACATATACTATAAAGACATGTATTACAAGTGAAATACTTGAATGTTTTACTGGTACATTCATCTTATCAATACCTTGCAGTGCAGAACTTGTTACAGTAGATATAGTATAAAACACTACTGCTATAGCACCAATCTTAAGCATAATTCCACCTTGATTGCTATTTAGTCTTGGAAAAAGAAGTTTTATAATTGGTTCTCCAAGAACAACTAATCCAACAAACGACGGAATGGCAACAAACATATTGGTCTGAACTGTCACCTTTATTTTCTCATTTATTTCTTCATATTCTCTTCTGGCTTTCGAAGCAACAATACTTGGAAGCATTGATGCTGACATTGCCGAAGCTACTCCCATAACAACACCTGTGAGAATAACATAACTTGAGCTGTAATTTCCCACTGCTCTCTGTATAGTAGCTTTTGATATTCCTGCACCTAACATAAGTTTTCCAAACATAATATCATCTAATGTAGCACTTATCTGATAAAATGTCTGACCAAGAATTATTGGAATCATTGTAGCAACTATGATTTTTATTATATCTCCATATGGTTCATTAACGCTATATCTATCCCTTCGAATTTTCTTCTCAAATACGGGTCTAACTGCCATATAAATAACAACCAGAACTATAAGAGCTGCAAATGCACCAAATGCAGTACCCATTGTACCACCTGCTGCACCATAGCCAGCAAGTCGTCTTGATTCTTTATATTTTGCTACAAGCAGATATCCTGCAAGGATACTTACAAGTGCATTAATAATCTGTTCAATTACCTGGGATATTGCTGTAGGAATTGTAGTTCCCTGTCCCTGAAAGAATCCTCTGAATACTCCTAACATAGATACTATAAAAATTGTAGGGGCCAGTACCTTTAACGGAATTGCTATTCCTTCATATCCTGCATAAAAGTTTTTCTCAATGAATTCTGCACCAAAATATGTAAACAGTGCTGCAATTCCACCTGAACAAGTAGCAATAATCATAGAAGATACAAAAATCTTTTTTGCATCTTTATAATGTTTCTGAGCAAGCCTGTCAGATACTAGTTTCGATATAGCCATTGGCAATCCATATGATGACAATACCAGCATAAAATTATATACATTGAATGCTGTACTATATATACCATAAGCTTTATCTCCAATTATATTCAACATTGGAATTCTATAGATAAGTCCTATGACTCGTACAATTATACCTGCAAATGCTAGAATTCCTCCGTGCATTACTAATTTCTTAATACTCTTCTTTTGATCCATAACTGACCTCCGCAGTTTTGTATATTTATCATCACAACATTGCTATTATATTACAAATCATATTATTAATCCATAATTTTTTTTATAAAAAAACATGCCATAGTGATTTCTCATTATGACATGTCTTTATAAAAATTATTTTATTAACAGATTAACCCTTAACGGCACCAGCACCAAGTCCAGTAACCATTGCTTTCTGACCTAATAAGAATACGATGATAAATGGAACGGCAACAACTAATGCTCCAGCTGCGAAAACTGTGAACTGTGAAGATGTTGTCTCATTTCCCATGAACTCAAGTAACTTAGGTCCGAGTGTCATCTTAGTATCTGAAGATAAGATAAGTCTTGGATAGATGAAATCTAACCATGGGCCTGTAAATGTTGTGATTGCAAGGAATACAATCATAGGTTTTAACATTGGAAGTATAATCTTTCTGAATACCATAAAATGGTTTGCACCATCAATTCTAGCTGCCTCATCAAGGGCAATTGGGATAGTATCAAGATAAGATTTAATAAGCCATGTGTTATAAGGTATATTTGCTGCTGCATATATAAGAATTAATGCCCATAACTCATCATGACCACCGATACGGTCAACGATAACATAGATAGCTCTCATTCCGATGAATGTAGGGAATATCTGAAGGATAAGGATTGATAACATCATTCCTTTCTTCATTGGGAACTTAAATCTTGAGAATACATATGCACCTAAAGTACAACAAATTATTGTAAGTAAAACAACTCCTACAGATACAATAAGTGTATTCTTTATCCATGCAAAGAAACTGTAGTTGAAGAACAATGTATTGAAGTTGTTCAAACTAAATCCATCTGCAAATGGGATAATACTTGCACTCATAGCACTTGGGTTAGGAGAAAACGCAATACTTACTGTATAAAGTAAAGGATAGATTGTTATAATTGAAGCAAAAACTAAAATAATTATATAAATAACTTTTGCTACAGATCTTTTTGTGTTCTTCATTATAATTCTCCCTCCTTAAATGATTTTGTGTTAATAAAGTTGAAAATTGCAAAAGGTGCAAGTACGGCAAATACGAATATAGCCAATACAGAACCCATGTAATAATCCTTCTGAGTTGTACTGATTTTGTAAATCCATGAAATGAAGATATCAGTACCGCCGGCCTGAGTCTTAATATTTGCATTAGGACCACCACCAGTTAAGTAGTAAACTGCACCGAAGTTGTTGATATTATGTGTAAATGACATGATGATAAGTGGTGCTGTCTGATATACAACCATTGGTAATGTAATATATCTGAATACCTGGAACTGATTAGCTCCATCAATAGCTGCTGCTTCATAAATATCTGAAGAAATAGCTGTCATCTGACCTGTGATAAGTAACATGAAGTATGGAATACCAACCCACATATTAATCAAGATACAGAATGCTCTTGCCATTCCATTTGTTCCATTTAAGAACTTAATTTCATTTGAACTTTTAATAATACCAAATTCTACGAGTGTCTTATTGATGATACCGTATTTACTACCCATTAACATGTTCTTCCATACAGAAATTGTAAGTAATGATGGAACTGCATATGGTAAAATTAAGATTGCTCTGAATACTGGTGTAGTCTTAAGTTTTGCTTCATATAAGATTACAGCCATAATCATACCGCCTAAGTAACATGTAAGTGTTGCAAGTGTACCCCATACAACTGTCCAGATTGCAACTCCAAGGAATGAATCACTCCAGCTTGAGCTCTTGCCAAACACTTTACCAAAGTTTCTGAATCCAACCCATCCGAAAGCGTTTGGTGATACTTTTTCTTCACCACTTTCTGAATATGATGTAAATGCTGCTAACATTGAGAACAGCAATGGAATTACTACGAAGAATACAATTAAAAAGAATGCTGGTGCAAGTCCAAAGATTGGGAATGCTTTACCAGACATACCAGCCATAGATTCCTTCTGTGATTTCATTCTTCCATCAAGGCAGAAGTCCTCGTATGAAGCTACGGCATTTTTAATTGTAAGGATATAAATTATAATAAATATTACTGCAATTATCAAATAAATCAAACCATCAATCAGTCTGAATGCTGAAGGATTAGATTTATCTCCGCTTAATGCAAGCATTTTTCTTAAGTTTGTAAATATTGATGGAGACGAAATAATGAAAAGTACTTCAATAAATGCTAAGAATGCACCTTTGATATACTGTTTCAAATACATGATATGTGCAAGTCCCATAAATATGCAAGCTGTAAGAAGAATTTGTTTTCTTGAAGAACCATCAGGTCTAATGGTTGTTCCCATAAACTCACCTATCTTTCATATTATTTATGTATCACACATGCAAAGCATGTGTGATATTATTCATTATTATTTCTTTGTTGCTGCTGAATCTGCTTCTGATAAAGCTGTCTTAACATCTGCAGCATCACCATTCCAGATATTAGCATAAGCTGTACCAAATGCTGTCCAGAATAAACTTGCCTGTGCGATATTTGGCATTGGGTAAGAGTATTTAATCTGTTCATTGATTCCGCTTAAGTAGTTCTTAATCTTCTCGTCTTTGATGTTGTCTAATACATCATCTCTAGCTGGCATTGTTGTTGTAAGTTCACAACGTAACTGCTGCATTTCTTTTGTCATTAAGAATTCTGCAAATGCAACTGCTTCTGGTTTATGTTTTGAATAATCAGAAACGAACATACATCTAACACCCATGAAGTTAACTGGAGGTTCGCCAGTAGCTGTAAGTGCTGGGATAGATGTGATACCGAAGTTGATTCCAGCTTCTTCAAATCCTCTGATATTCCAAGCACCTGAAATTTCCATTCCAAGTAATCCTGCTTTGAATAACTCATCATTTGAAGAATAAGCGATATCAGCTGAGTTCATCTTGATTGCTTTTGATAAGTTTGTGAAATCTTCCATCTGAGCAATTGCTGCATCTGTAACCATGTTAGAATCTTTCATATCATTTCCGTTTGGTCCATATAAGTGATTGTCTTTTGTTGATGTAAACATTACACTGTAGTAAGCATTTCCTGCATCAAATAAGAATGCTGTCTGATCACTTGAACCCTTGAAGTTGTTAATGTAGTTAACAAGATCTCCCATTGTCTTTGGAACTTCATCTTCTTTAACGATATCTTTGTTATAGAATAATGCATATGTTTCTGTAGAAACTGGGTAACCATAAATTGTTGATTTTCCATCAGATGTTGTTAATGTAGCACCTGATAATGCTGATGCTGAGCAAGAAGATTTAACAATATCTGCTTCTTCTTCTGGTACAGCATAGATGTTTTCGTTGTTTGCAAGTTTACCAATGTTGTTATGTGCTGTTGCAAATAAGTCTGGGCCATGTCCTGCAGGTCCATCAAGTGCTATCTGTGAATCAGCATTTGTTGACTCTACATTTACATATTTGATTTTGATGTTTGGATATAACTTTGTAAAGTAATCTCCTGCTTTTTCAATGAACTCATCTGGTCCATTTGTTGACTCCCAAACTGTAAGTTCGATATCTTTTGAAGTATCGATTTTCTGGTTTGTCTTAAAGCTTTCTTTTAATTCATCAGTTTTAAAACTTGTTGTTTTTCTTGTTGTAGTTGTCTTTCCACAACCAGTAAATACTGATGCAACCATTGTAGCTGCTAAGACACATGATAAGATTTTCTTTTTCATATTTCTTCTACCTTTCTGAGCTGTGCTCCTAAAATATTTTACTGCGAACAGTCTTACCAATAACTGTAATAGTCCGTCCGCAGACTGTTACATATCAGATTGGTCATAATGTCTTTCGTCATTTTTCACAATCAAACCAATCTTTTTTTAATAAACACCCCAAAGCAACGACATACAATACAAAATAGACAAATTCTTTAAATTATCAATCTCATATATGCGTGAAAATGCTCAAAGTATCTACTACTGTTCTTTGCTAGTATATCATTTAGGCATATTATTGTCAATATTTCGTGTAATAAAAAAAAGGTTTTTTTGTGCATTTTGCATAAAAAAAACCTTTTTTATATTGAATACAATAAGTCCGTTTCGTGTTTTTGTGCATATTTACTCTGTTTTATGTATTCAGCTTTACTTTTGCCTCTTCCAAAGCCTCTTCTTTAAACTCTTCTTCTTTATCAGAATTTATCTCTGGAAGTTCTTCAATTGATTCAATTCCAAATCTTCTCAGGAATTCTTCTGTAGTTCCAAAAAGTAGTGGTCTTCCTGGTGCATCAAGTCTTCCTACTTCCTCTACCAGGTTATATTCTACCAGCTTGTTTACTGCATGATCACACTTTACACCTCTTATATTCTCCATTTCACTTTTTGTAACCGGCTGTTTATAAGCTATTATGGACAATGTCTCTAACAACACATCCGTTAATACCTGTTTTTTAGGCTGAGATACTATTCTTATCAGATATTCATACATTTCCTTTTTGGTGCACATCTGATAAGAGTTCTCCAGCTTTATTATTTTTATTCCTCTATCTTCTTCGTCATATCTCTTCATTAATTCCGAAATATGTTTTCTGGTTGTTTTTAAATCTGCTCCAACTGCCTTTGCAATTTTTTCATCTTCAACAGACTCTCCCATTGTAAATAAAATTGCTTCTATTGCAGCCTGTATATTCTTTTTATCCATTTTAATTTACTGCCTTTCGTATTATATAGCTGAGTCAATTATAATGTCATCAAATATATTATCCTGAGTGATATGTATTTTTCCTGTTTTCATGAGTTCCAAAATAGCAAGGAATGTTACAATAATCTGAATTTTAGAACACTGTTTTTTCAGCAGATTTCTAAAACTGCAGTGTTTGTTTTTAATAGTGAAATCAACAACATAATCCATTTTATCCTCAATACTGACTTCTTCTTTTTCTATTGTTCCAAATTTACTTCTCACCTGATCTACTCTTCCAGCCTGTCTTTTAAGTACATCTTTAAAAATAGAATTTAATTTTTCAAGTGTTACATCCTTCATAAGTTTATCCATATCAATCGGCGGAACATATTTCTTTACCTCTGGAGGAATAGATGGTTTTCTGTAATTTGATTTTTCAGCATCAATTTCTCTGTCCTTCAGTTCAAAGGACATATATTTATATTTCTTGTATTCAAGAAGCCTTCTTACAAGTTCCTCTCTTGGATCAATATCCTCTTCATCTGGATCCTCTTCTTTTGGAAGAAGCATTTTGGCCTTTATATCAAGTAAAGTTGCCGCCATGACCAAGAATTCACTTACTATATTCAAATCCTCTTTTTGCATTTCCTTTATATATTCCATATATTGCTTTGTTATCTCCACAATTGGAATATCATATATATTTACTTTGTTTTTCTCTATAAGGTGCAATAACAAATCCAGCGGTCCTTCAAACACCTGTAATTTAAACTCTAAATCCATTTTATCCTCAACTTCCTAAAAACTATACTAAGTATTTATACCATATTTTCTTTAAATAGTCCACATAACCTTTTTTTCTGATATCTTTTACTGCAAGGTAGCTGCTCTCTCCAATTTTCCTGTTATCAATGTAATATTCCACTTTTCCAATCATTTCACCTTTCTTGACTGGTGCCTTAATTTCTTTATGAATACTCTTTACTGTCTTGATTTTTCCTATATTTTCATCATTAATGCATATGTATGAGAAATTCTTATCCTTTGTACATGTCAATGTATTTTCTTTTCCATTTTGCACCTTAACTTTAATTTTTTTGTTTTCATTATCAGTGTATTTAGAAATATTCCCATAACCATATTCTAAAAGTTTTTTTGCCTCTGAAAACCTCGCCTTATAATCTTTTGCGCCAAGTATGACTGCAATAAGCTGTATTCCGTCTTTTTTCGCAGTTGCACTCAGGCAATATTTAGCAAGTGATGTACTTCCTGTTTTAAGTCCCGTTGCATATTCATATTGTTTCAAGAGTTTATTTGTATTTGCAAGTGTAAATTCCTTTGATTCTCCATTTACATTATGTGTTATATTTTCCATCCAAATTGTTGAATAATTAAATATTTCTGGATATTTACTAATAAGTTCTCTACTCATCAATGCCACATCCCTAGCCGTTGTGTGATGTTCCATTGTGTCATTTAGTCCACAGCAGTCTAGGAATACAGTATTAGTCATACCAAGATTTTTAGCTCGTTCATTCATTCTTTTTACAAACTCTTCCTCACTGCCCGCAATATGTTCTGCCATTGTAACACATGCATCATTTCCTGATGAAATAATTATACATTTTATCAGGGTTTCCACACTCTGCTGTTCACCAGTCTCCAAAAAGACCTGAGACCCTCCCATTGATTTTGCATGTTCACTTGTGGTAACCATATCTTCATATCCAAGATTCCCATTTTTTATCTCATCAAAAATAAGTATTAATGTCATGATTTTTGTTATACTTGCAGGCGATGCTATTTTATCTGCATCTTTCTCATAAAGTACTCTGCCCGTCTCTGCCTCCATCAGTATAGCTCCATCAGCATTTATTTCAATCCCAGCACTTACATCTCCTGAGGTCTGTATAGTTTCAATACTCTTTCCATATACAGTGGTCGAAATTAAAACAAACGACAAAATTAAAATAATAATTTTTTTGAACAAAACAAAATGCCCCATATAATATTATGAATATTATATGAGGCATGATATTAATTTATACTTTCTGTTTCAGAAGGCTGTGACTCTGGATTAGATGTTTCCGTAGTTTCAGTCTCATCAGCAGATCCGTAATATAAACTCTCTTTTGTTTTTCCTACCACATATCCGCTGTCTTTATCTACCTGTGCCACCACAAATGAATCTAGGCTTGCAAGTTTGTCATATTTGATTCTCAATGTTGATGTATCTATAAACTCTGTATCAAATGTCTTATCATTAACCATCACTCTACTTGATTTGTTGAAATTTTTACCCTTTACAACAACATAATCTGTATCATTTTCTTCCAGCTTCTGTATCTCATCAATGGATATTTTATCAATTCCCATCTGCAAGTCAGTTGACTTATAAGGACTGACCTTATTATATGCAAGCTGATCTCCATATAGTATATCGTACTCAAGATTTTGAAGTCCGCTTAAGTACTCTTCACTGTCCTTATTTGTCTGATGATACTTATTTATTACACCTGCTGTCATTCCTAAAGATTTCATAACTTTAGGTGCAAGCTGATAAGTTTCAACATCTTCATCTTCTTTTGCCATTCCAAAATTATTCCATATTACATACTCTGTCTGATAAATCGAATTATTTGTGAGATCTGATTCAGAAAATCCAAGACCTGGAAGATGGTCTCCATACATTACAAGGATTGTATCTTCACCACAATTTTGCAATGCATCTGTGAGTTCCTTTATAAACTGGTCCATTTCATGAATCTGATTAGAATAATATTCAATTGCATTTTTTCTTCCTTCATTTTCAACTCCTGAGACAACCTGTATCTCGGGATTTTCAAGAACTTTTGATGTTGGATAGCTTCCGTGTCCCTGAACTGATATTGTATAAATATAATCAGGAGCGTCATTTTCTTTTATAGCTTTTAAAATCTCATTTGTCAGCACTTTATCCTTTGCCCATCCCTCATAGGTATACTCATTAACGTTCATATACTCTATTGATGTGAATGTATCATATCCCAAATTCTTAAATACTGTCTTTCTTGAATAAAATGTGGCATCATTGTTGTGAATTGCATGTGTTCTGTAACCATATTCCTTCAAGTCATACGCTATACTCTCCACAGTTTTATTCCTAAGAACAGTTTTATATGGAAATTCGCCTGGACCAAAATCGTCCAAATTCATACTTGTCATTATTTCAAACTCTGTATTACATGTACCATATCCAACATTAAATACATTCAGATATCCCGAAGTATACTGCTGTCTCAGGCTGTTAAAATATGGTATAGGATCTTGATTAAATTTAATATCCTTAGCCATATTAATATCAAAGAACGACTCCAGCTGTAAAAATATTATATTGGGTTTTTTCTTAACATTTGTTTTGTTGATATCTGCTGTTGCATCATCTTTTGACGAACCAAGTTTATCAATAATTTTATCTATCTTATTCTTTGAGTAATCAGATGGTTTTTTCACACCATGATTTATAAATCCCTGTTCAAAGCAATAAACAAATCCATATTTCTGATATGCCGATGTAAGATTAGGGAATTTTTTTGCAAGATAACCTTTTGAAGTAGCCACATTAATACATAAAATTCCAACAATTATGGCAACACAAAATAATGCAAAATTTTTCCAAAAATTAATCTTATACTCCACTTTAGGAGCTTTTAAAAATATTATGAACATTATAACCACAACCATGGCAATGGCTGCAACTGTAGCTGCAATTTTTACAGGGGAAAAATACTGATCAAGAATTGTTCTTGCAGTATCTATAAGTTTTAAATCCATAGCATTAAAAGGTGTTACCCTCACTGCAAGAAGTATTCTGTTAGTAATTCCCATCAGAATCCAGATAAACGAAACAAGGCAGAGATAAAAAACTCTTCTTTTTAACATAAGTCCTACCATTACAGTTATCGCAACAAAAATTGTATTGCAAATAAACTGAACAGGGCTAAAAATCATAAATTTAAATGATTTAATAATAGATGCTCTGTTAAATGCCTCAATTATAATTTCAAGAATCACTGGCAGAACAATAAATTGCAGAATATTTTTTATATAAATAATACCCAAAAATCTCTTATTATTTTTGCTTTCCATTTTGTTAACTAAGTCCTTTCACTGACATTTTACGACCTCAATTAACGAGGGTCAAACTATAAAAGTCACGACTCAGTTTAACATATTTAAAAATGTATGTCTATAAACTCAATTTAATTTTTTTATTATTTTATCTTTTGTTATTATGTATTTTATTAACTGTTTTTTACTAACCTCAGAATCTGAAAATTCTATAGATTCTATTATATTTTTCTTTGCAGCAGCTATACTAGCCTCATTATTTCCATATATTCTTGCAATAATATCTCCCTTATTAACATAATCTCCTATTTTTCTCTGAACAATAATGCCAACTCCATAATCAATTCCGTCTTCTTTCTTTTCTCTTCCTCCACCTAACGTCATTAATGTAGATCCAATTTTTCTGGTGTCAATTCGTTTTATATATCCAACGTGTTCTGATTTAACATCACATTCAATTCTTCCTTTTTTTATTAAAGATGTATCATTGATAATATTGTCATCTCCACCCTGTGCAATAATAAATTCCCTAAATTTTGCAAGAGCTCTGCCGGTATAAAGCGCATCCTTTGCCATTTTAACTGCCTTATCAAAAGACAAATTGCCATCATTTAACATAACCATATACGCTGCCAGATATACACATAGATTAGTAAGATCTTGTGGACCTCTTCCCTTCAAGGTCTCTATTGCTTCTTCCACCTCTAAAGCATTGCCAACTGCAAATCCTAATGGTTCATCCATATCTGTAACCAGTGCTACAACATTTCTTCCTGCGCCCTCACCTATTTTCACCATAGTTTTTGCCAGTTCTATTGAATCCTGTTCGTCAGTCATCAGTGCACCATTACCAGTCTTTACATCCAGTACAATGCCGTCTGCACCTGATGCCAGTTTTTTACTCATAATACTGCTGGCAATTAACGACAAATTATCAACCGTTGCTGTTACATCTCTCAATGCATACAGGAGTTTATCTGCAGGTGCGAGATTTTTAGTCTGACTCACAAGGGCTATATTAATATCATTAACATGTCTGATAAATTCCTCATCCGACATTACCGTCTTAAATCCTTCTATACTCTCTAGTTTATCAATAGTTCCACCTGTATGTCCTAATCCTCTACCTGACATCTTTGCCACTTTAACCCCCAGCGATGCAGCTATCGGAGCAACAATAAGTGTTGTCTTATCTCCAACACCTCCTGTACTGTGCTTATCTATTTTTTTGCCACTTATTCCTGAAAGATCAAGCATTTCTCCACTGTGTGCCATTGCCATTGTAAGATTTAATGTCTCTTCTTCATTCATTTTTTTGAAATATATTGCCATAAGTAAAGCTGAAACCTGATAATCTGGTATTTCACCATTTACATATCCATTTACTACAAATTCAATTTCCTGTTTTGAAAGCACCTCTCCATTTCTTTTTTTCAGTATAATATCATACATTCTCATGGTGCATCCCTCCTCGCATAATCAAAGTATTTCCTTAAGAAAACTCTCTCCAATATTTAGTTTTTTTACGCCAAAAATTTCTGCTACAGTCTGACCTGCATCCGCAAATGTATCTCTGATATGAAGATTTACATTCTTCTTTATCTGTTTTCCATAGACCAGTAATGGAACATTTTCCCTTGTGTGATCAGTTCCTTTTGTAGTAGGATCACATCCATGGTCTGCATCAATAATAAGAAGATCGTCATCTTCCATTGAATCCATAATTTCTGGAAGCCTCTTATCAAAAACTTCTAATCCCTTTGCATAACCAACATAATCGTTTCTGTGTCCCCACTTTGAATCAAATTCTACCAGATTAGTAAAAATAAAACCTTTGTCCACTTCTTTCATATAATCAATTGTTTTATCTACTCCATCCATATTATCTCTTGTGTGTACACTCTTAGTAACTCCCACTCCCGCAAAAATATCTTCGATTTTTCCTACACATGCAACCTCTATTCCGCTTTTTTTCAAATAAACCATAAGATTATCTTCAGAAGGAAGTTTAGAGAAATCCCTTCTGTTAGAAGTACGGGTAAAACCCTCCACAGCATTTTTACCTATAAATGGTCTGGCAATAACTCTTGCCACCTCGTCTTCACCCCTTAGAATTCCTCTTGCTATTTTACAAATTTCGTATAATTTTTCTGGTGGATATACTTCTTCATGACATGCAATCTGAAACACACTGTCTGCTGAAGTATAAATTATTGGCTTGTGTGTTTTTATATGCTCATCACCTAATTCTTTTAATATTTCCGTTCCCGAAGCAACTTTATTACCAAGTATTCCCGGTAAATTTGCCTCCTTTATAAATCTATCTATAATTTCTTTATTAAAACCGTTGGGATAAGTTGGAAATCTTTTTTCAGAATAAATTCCCATCATTTCCCAATGTCCAATGGTTGTATCCTTACCATTAGACTTCTCCGCCATTCTTCCATAACATCCAATTGGAGCTTCGCACTTTTCAAGATTGACTACACCATCAATATTTCCAATTCCCAATTTAGTCATATTAGGAATATTAAGTCCATTATTTTTTTCTGACACATGACCAATTGTATTTGTGCCTTCATCGTCAAATTTATCTGCGTCTTTTGCTGCCCCAATACCTGCGCTGTC
This sequence comes from uncultured Eubacteriales bacterium, assembly GCA_900314525.1. GTDB lineage: Bacteria > Bacillota > Clostridia > Lachnospirales > Lachnospiraceae > Bovifimicola. Next base: position 67,044 of record OMVN01000002.1, on the reverse strand, counting down.
TAGTACTATCCAAATCACCCTGTTTATTTTACCCATAAAAACGCCTCCTTATTTTGTCTGTACTTAAGTACTAACCTTTATATATCAATTATACATTTTGATATAATAATGTTCAATTAGTTTTCAATCTCACTAAATAATTCTGAAAATCTATAATAATTGCAATGTATATATGATTAATTATATTGTTTTTGACCATATTATATATTATAATATTTTGCAAATATTCTAAAGAAAAGAGGACATGCCAGATGAGTTTTGATTTTTTATCAAAGATGCCAACACCCGATGAACTTAAAAAAGATTTTCCACTGTCTGATGATCTTGCTAAATTAAAATCTGAGAGGGATGATGAAATTAAAAAGGTCTTTACTGGTGAATCTGATAAATTTCTCCTTATTATAGGACCATGCTCTGCAGACCACGAAGATGCCGTCATAGACTACATCTCTCGTCTTAGCCGTATACAGGAAAAAGTATCAGATAAAATTCTTGTTATACCACGTATATACACCAACAAACCCAGAACAACTGGTATGGGTTATAAAGGTATGTTACACCAGCCTGATCCTGAAAAAAAGCCTGATTTAGTTGCTGGACTCCAGGCAATAAGAAAAATGCACATTCGTTCTTTAAAAGAAACAGGCCTCACAGCTGCTGACGAGATGTTATATCCTGAGAATTATACTTATTTCTCAGATATATTATCCTATGTAGCTATAGGTGCAAGATCCGTGGAAGATCAGCAGCACAGACTTACAGTAAGTGGAATGGATATTCCTGCTGGAATGAAAAATCCAACCAGTGGGGATTTATCTGTAATGTTAAATTCTGTCGTTGCTGCACAGTCAGGTCATACTTTCATATATAGGGGATATGAGGTAAAAACCAGTGGAAACGAACTTGCACACACAATACTGAGAGGTGCTGTAAACAAACATGGTCAGTACATTCCTAATTACCATTACGAAGATTTAATAAGATTATATAATATGTATTCTAAACTTGAACTTGCTAATCAAGCTGTAATAATTGACTGTAATCACTCAAATTCCGGCAAACAGTATTTAGAACAGATACGAATATCTAAAGAAGTCCTTCATAGCAAGAGACACAGTGAGGATATCAATAAGTTTGTAAAGGGACTTATGATTGAAAGTTATATTGAGAATGGTTGTCAGAAAGTTTCCGAACACGTTTATGGAAAATCTATTACAGATCCTTGTCTTGGATGGAACGAAACAGAGAAATTAATTTTAGATATTGCTAATTTACTCTAATATATATTTCAAAAATAATAACAAAAAGTGTTTGTGTATATGTCTAAACGACATTACATAAACACTTTTTATTATTTTCTAGTTCTTTTTTTTTTCAAATTTGCATATGCCTGTGTTGTTGTCACGGTGCTATGTCCCAGTATTTCCTGTAACGCATTCATATTTGCACCACTTCCAATCATATTTACCGCAAATGAGTGTCTTAACGTGTGAGGTGTTATATCCTCTGTTATACCCGCCAGTTCACCATATCCTTTTAGTATTTTCCAAAAGCCCTGTCTGCTCATTGCTTTTCCTTGACAATTAACAAAAAGTAAATTGCTTTCTTTTTCTTTTAACAATTCACCTCTTGATGACATTAGATAGTTTTCAATTGCTATCTTGCAGGATTCACTAAATGGAATAATTCTCTCCTTTGACTTTCCATTAGTAACAATAATGTACGAGAGATTCAGATTAGTATTATCTAGTGTGAGGTTTATTATCTCTGATACTCTTATTCCAGTTGAACACATAAGTTCAAGCATTGCCTTATCCCTTATTTCCTTTGAGTTACTACAGGCTGGAGCATTCAGAAGTTTTTCAAGCTGATTTATTGTAAGCGTCTTTGGCGCTTTTTTCTCTATTACAGGATTCTTCACCAGCATTGCAGGATCATGCACCACATCTCCATTTTGTAAGAGAAAATAAAAATACGCTTTCATGGATGAAATAGCTCTTGATACCGTAGATGATGCGCATCCATTTTTCTCCAGCCATAATATATAACTATTCAAATTTGTCTCATTTATTTTATTCTCTCTGTCAATTCCCAAAGTCATAAAATAATCTTTCATTTTTGTGAGATCTCTCTTATATGAAATTGCAGTATTATCCGAAACATTCTTTATATCTTTCATAAACGAGATAAATTTCTCAATATTTTCATCCATCATTTTTTACCTCTTTACACTTTTGTAATTCATTCATCCTGGAAAATATGGATTAATGTAGGTTTCCAGCAAAGTACTTATTATTAGTAATACAAATATTATTATTAAATTCTTCTTCTCTCTCTCCAAATCCACAACATAATATATCATAATTATGTACACTATAAGCTGTGGCGTACTTAATAAGATAAATCTAAATATATGCGCCATGCTAACAGATGCCGTCAAAAGTGAAACTATCATAGAACTCTTAAATCCAAGATAGAATATATAAATATTGTAGAATGCACGTCTATACCCTGTTAGTCCGCAAATAAGGAGAATTATCAGTTCTCTTCCCCGCTCTTTAAATACGTATGCAAAAAGTGATAATCTGTTTATTTCATACACATTTCTTTTATTTACAATGTAATCAGAATATATAATAAGCTTTAATTTTTCAGAATCAGAAATAATATTAAATACCCCTGTTCCAAATACTATACCGCATATCAGAGCAATTAAATATCCCAGTTTATATCTGTTCACAACAGAAAAAAAATCCCTATTAGACAACACAATCATATATAACCTCCCATTTAGTTATATATGATTATATGTTTTAAAATAATAAATATGTCCTATTTAACAAAAAACGAATAATATGCAAGGATCGCGGAAACCGTTTTTGAATCCTCTATCTCACAGCTTTTTATCATATCAAGAAGTTCTTTAATTTCAAATTCATAAACTTCTATTTCTTCATCTTCATCCAGATTCTGTTCAGCCTTTTCAAGTTCTCTCGCAATGTAAACTTCTATCTTTTCATTGCAAAATGCTACTGTAGTTCTAAGAGAGATAAGAAGTTCCAAATCTGATGACTTGTAACCGGTTTCCTCTTCTAATTCCCTGGCTGCAGCATCTATCATTTTTTCCCCTGGATTTAATCCCCCTGCAGGAATTTCATATGTAAATCTGTCAAGAGCATTTCTCCACTGTTTTACAAGAACAATTTTACCATCTTTAGTAACAGGAATAACCGCAGCTGCACCATTATGTCCTATAAAATCCCAGTGTACAACATTTCCGTTAGATACCCTGACTGTATCTTCATACATATTAATAATTGTGCCTTTATGAACTAATTTTCTATCAAGTCTATCAAATTTATCCATAACAATCGCCTGTTTTATAATCCTTCACACTTTTTATAGCATTCGTCTGTTGCTTTAATAATAGCATTTCTGAATCCAAATTCCTCTAATGCAGATACACCAGCAATTGTAGTTCCTGCTGGAGAACATACATTATCCTTTAATTTTCCAGGATGTTCCTTAGTTTCTAATACCATCTTAGCGGAACCCATTACCGTCTGTGCTACCATTTCATATGCCATATCTCTAGGCATACCATATTTAACTGCTGAATCAGCAAGTGCTTCAATAAACATATATACATATGCAGGGGAACTTCCACTAGCACAGGTAACAGCACTCATAAGTCTCTCATCGACTCTTCTGTATCTTCCAAAAGAAGTAAATATCATATCAATAACTTCTTTTTCTTCATAATCAAAATCATTATCGTCGAAGCATACACCTGTCATTCCACATCCAATAAGTGCAGGTGTATTAGGCATTACTCTTACAAATCTCTTATCAATTCCTAAGGTTTTCTTTAGATAATCCATTGTGATACCTGGTGCAATGGAGATAATAACCTGATCGTTTCTGACTACGTTCTCAATATTTTTCAAAACTTGTGGGTAAAACTGTGGTTTTACTGCAAGAATAATATATTTTACATTGTTTGCACACTCTGCATTTGAATCAACTGATTCAACACCTGTCTGTCTTGTGATATCGACAGCTCTTTCTTTGTTAGGTTCTGAAAAAATAACATCTGTGCTCTTTACTACATTTAAAATTCCTTTTAACATGGCATATCCCATGTTACCCATACCAATAAAACCAATTTTCATATGTATCTCCCCTTCTTTCTACATATTTTCTAATAACTTTTCAGCACTTACAATTTTTACGCATAATACAAAAAGTTTTGCAGCTTCTGACATTTCCTCTTCAGTAGGGAAAGATGGTGCAATTCTAATATTAGAATCATTAGGATCTTTCTTATATGGGAAAGTTGCTCCTGCACCTGTAAGTTTTACTCCTGCCTTAGCACATTTATCTACTATTGCTTTTGCACATCCAGTCATACTTTCAAATGAAATGAAATATCCACCTAATGGATTTGTCCATGTTGCGATATCTAAATCTTTTAATCCATCGTTGAATATATTTAATACAGCCTCAAATTTAGGTCTTAATAGTGAAGCATGTTTCTTCATATGTTCATATACGCCTTCTACATTCTTGAAGTATCTTGCATGCATCATCTGATTAATCTTATCAAATCCAATAGTCTGAATTCCCATTACTTTCTTAATTGCTGCTATATTTTCATCTGATGCTGCAACAGCTGATATACCAGCACCTGCAAATGTTACTTTTGATGTTGAACAGAATTCATAGACGAGATTTTCATTTCCTGTCTTTTTACATTCATCAAAAATATTAAGTAAAGTATCTTTTTTATCATCATAAAGGTCATGAATAATATAAGCATTATCCCAGAAAATTCTGAAATCTTTTGCAGCTGGTTTTAATGCTGCAAATCTCTTTACAACTTCATCTGAATATGTAACACCCTGTGGGTTAGAATATTTTGGAACTGTCCAAATTCCTTTTACTGAAGGATCATTATTTACGTATTTCTCTACAAGATCCATATCTGGACCATCTTCCTTCATAGGAATTGTAATTAATTCAAATCCAAAAAGTTCTGAAATAGCAAAATGTCTGTCATATCCAGGTGCTGGACATAAGAATTTCACATTTTCCTGTTTGCACCATGGCTCATTTCCAAGTACACCAAAAGAGTATGCATTCGAAACAAGTGTGTACATTATATTTAAGCTGGCATTTCCACAGACAATTACATTATCTGGGGAAACCTGTAAAATATCTGCCATAATCTTCTTAGCTTCAGGAATGCCATCTAAAACACCATAATTTCTGATATCAAGTCCATTTTCAGAAATCATATCTGATTCGCTGTTTAAAACATCTAACATATCTCTTGTTAAATCTAACTGTTTTGATGATGGCTTACCTCTTGACATGTCAAGCTTAAGTCCTTTTGCAGCTGCTTCGCTGTATTCTTTATCAAGCTGCTCCTTAACTTCTAATAATTCTTCTTTTGTCATTTGCTTAAAAGATTTCATCATTTCCTCCATCCTGATATCCCATCTGGATATCAAATCCTTTATCTATTACTTTTGTTTTTTGTCTCCATCTTTCAGAATATCAATATTCTTTGCAAGATAATCAATTAATGACACAACTGTAAGTGCAAGTGCAACATATATAAATACATATTCAATGACCTGATACCAGTTATATTTCAAATCAATTATCAATAAAATTATCATTATCATCTGTGATGTGGTTTTAAATTTTCCCCACCAGCTTGCTGCAATTACAACTCCATTATCACTGGCAATAAGTCTGAAACCACTAATAATAAATTCCCTGCTGATAATAATTATTACAATCCATGGATATAACTTATCTCCAATTAAACAGATAAGTGCAGAACAAACCAATAATTTATCTGCAAGAGGATCCATGAACTTTCCAAAATTAGTTACAAGATTATATTTTCTTGCAATCTTTCCGTCAAGAAAGTCCGTAAGACTTGCAACTATAAATATTGCAACTGCAATATACTTGTCCGATGCTCCTGTAATGTTTGCAAGCATAAATACAACAAAAAACGGAATCAGGCATACTCTGAAAAGTGTCAATTTGTTAGGTAAATTCATAACATTTTTTCCTTTCAATTATTTTATCTTGAAACTATTTCTCCAATTAAATCATAATCTTTAGAGCCTGTAACCTTTACCTTTACAAAATCGCCGGTTATAAGTTCTTCATAAGAGTCAATAAAAATGTTTCCATCTACTGATGGAGCATCCATATAGGTTCTTCCAATATATACATTTTCATCAACAATTTTTCCCTCTATCATGACCAGAATTTCTTTTCCAATCATTTTGTCCCCATTATCAAAAGCAACCTCCTGCTGCAATTCCATAATGGCATCTCTTCTCTTTTCTTTTATCTCATCTGGAATCTGTCCATCCATTGAATATGCAGGTGTTCCCTCTTCTTTAGAATATGGAAAAGCACCTAATCTCTCGAATTCCATCTCATCAACAAAGTCCATTAATTCCTCATGTTCTTCGTCTGTCTCTGATGGGAATCCTGTTATAAGAGTAGTTCTGATTGCAATGTCCTTGATTTCTTTTCTAAGTTTTCCTGCAATCTCCTTTATCTGGGCCTTATTTGTTTTTCTTCCCATAAGTTTTAACAACCTGTCATTACAGTGCTGTATTGGCATATCAATGTAATTACATACCTTATCATGATCCCTTATTGCAGCAATAAGTTCATCTGTGATTTCCTCAGGATAACAATACATTAGTCTAATCCAGACAATCCCATCAACTTCGCAAAGCTTATCAAGAAGTTCTGGAAGCATTTTTTTGCCATAGATATCCATGCCATAAACAGTAGTTTCCTGTGCAACAAGTATAAGTTCCTTTACTCCTTTGTCTGCCAATTTTTTAGCAGTATCCACTAATTCCTCCATAGGAACACTTCTGTAATTTCCTCTGACTGAAGGTATAACGCAGTAAGTACATCTCTTATTACAGCCTTCCGCAATCTTAAGATACGCAAAATGACCTCCTGTAGTAAGTATTCTGTCCTTTTCTTCAACAATTAATCGGTCAAGTGACATAAACTTTTCATATTTGTTTCCGTCAAATGCCTCTTTTATTGCATTTATAATTTGATCATATGAGCTTGTTCCAAGCACAGCATCCACTTCTTCTATTTCACTGATTATCTCATCTTTATATCGCTGTGCAAGACATCCTGTAACTATTAATGCCTTACATCTGCCATTCTTTCTATACTCAGCCATCTGCAGAATAGTGTTTATGCTCTCTTCTTTTGCATCACCAATAAAGCAGCATGAATTTACAATTATTACGTCTGCCTCTTCTTCAAAATCTGTAAATTCGAAATTTTCTCTTCTGAGAATTCCTATCATTTCCTCAGAATCAACCAAATTTTTATCACATCCCAAAGAGACAAATAATACTTTATTCTTCATCTTCCTCTTCATCGCCTATTATTGTTATTTTTGATTTGTATAATTCTTCTACTGCAATTGATAAAGGCTTCTTGCCATTGCCATCAACTAATGGCTCTTCTCCTGCAATAATCTGTCTTGCTCTTTTTGATGTAGCCATTACGATTGAATAACGACTCTGAACAACTGGCTGTTCTCCTGGTTCTATATCACTGTTAACTACTTCCATTAAATCTGTGTAAGATGGGTGTAACATCATAATTATTCTCCTTCCGAAAAGACTGAAACATCTTCTCTTATACTATCAATAAATTCTTTGTTTCTATATGAATGGTTGTGACTTGACATTATAATACTGTTAAGCCTTTCCACACTTTCAGATAAATCATCATTTACGAGAATAAAGTCATATTCCTCTATTCCCTCAGACTCTGTAACGGCTCTGCTAAGTCTTTTGTTTATCACTTCAAGGCTCTCAGTTCCTCTGCCTATAAGTCTGTCCTTTAATGTCTTTGCATCAGGTGGCATAACAAAAACCGAAATTGCCTCAGGCATTAATTTCTTAACCTGTCTTGCACCCTGAATCTCTATTTCTAATATTACATCTTTTCCTTCATTAAGTTTATTCTCTACATACTCTCTTGGAGTACCATAGTAGTTGCCAACATAATTGGCATATTCAAGAAGTTTGTTATCATTTATCATTTCTTCAAATTCTTCTTTTGATTTAAAGAAATAACTAGTTCCATCTTCTTCTCCTGGTCTAGGGCTTCTTGTAGTTGCCGAAACAGAGAGGGCATAATTATCATATTTTGCCATTATTTCTTTTACAATAGTTCCCTTTCCAACTCCTGAAAATCCGGATAATATTGTTAATATTCCTTTGTTATTCATTATTACATGCCTCTTTAAATTTATTTTATGTTATCATTAAATCTTATTGCAATTGTATCAGGTACCAGTGCTGATAAAACAACATATCCGTCATCCATCACAATCACTGATTTGGTTTTTCTTCCCTGTGTTGCATCTATTGCTTTTCCTGCATCCTTAGCCATTGAAACTAGTCTTTTTGATGGTGCAGAGTCTATTGATACAACAGAGATCACTTTTCCTGAATTTATACAATTACCATAACCAGCATTTATTAATTTATCCATTACATCACACTATTCTATTAATTTTGGGGTTCAAAGTCAATCATTATTATTCAATATTCTGAACCTGTTCTCTGATTTTCTCAATCATAGTCTTTAATTCAATTCCTATATTAGTTATCTCTAGGTCTGATGATTTTGAAAGTGTCGTATTGGCCTCTCTGTTCATCTCCTGTGCCAGAAAATCAAGTTTTCTTCCAACTTTTCCTCCAGAAGTCAATGCGTTTCTCATCCCGTCAATATGACTTTTCAGTCTAACTATTTCTTCGTCAACGCATACTTTATCTGCAAAAACAGTTACTTCCATCATTATCCTTGTTTCATCAGTGTTAGATTCATCGAGAAGATCTTTAACTTTTTCTCTCAATTTATCTTTATACTCACTTATTATCTGAGGAGATCTTTCCTCAATAAATGAAACGTATTCATCCATCTTTTCTAATTTTTCAAGAATGTCATTTTTCAGGTTTTCACCTTCAGTCTGTCTTGTCACAACAAATGATTTTGCCGCCTCATCAAAAACCTGATTTATCAGCTGCTCCATCTCTTTTTCATCTGCATCCTGTTCCTCTACTGTAATTACATCCGGAAATCTCATGATTTTAGATGCAGTCATATCATTATTAACAGATAATTCGCTGCTAATAAGTTCAGCATATTTAAAATATTCAGATGCAATTGCACTATTATAAATAATCTTATTGCTGTCTTCTGACATATCTTCATAGGTAACAAAGATGTCAACCTTGCCCCTGCTTATGTACTTTTTAAGCAGATTTCTAATATAAGCTTCATAAAATCCTAATTTCTTCGGCAGTTTAATATTCACATCCAGATATCTGTGGTTTACAGACTTCATTTCAATAACTAGTTTTTTATTCTCATCAGAATATTCACCACGTCCAAAACCGGTCATGCTTGTTATCATATATTTGTCCCCTTAGGTATAAATTGTGCGGGCATAACACACACAGAATATATTATAGTTTAAAATTACAGTTTTTTCAAGTTATGTAAAGCTTTTTCTTGAAATCATTTTATTATTAGTATAAACTACTTATATTCATAAATAAAGAAATGAGGTATATTATGGCATTTGACGGATTGACAGTTTCATGTATTGCTCATGAATTAAATAATAAACTTATAAACGGACGTATTTTTAAAATTGCACAACCTGAAAGTGATGAACTGTATATTACTATTAAAATAAACAAAGAACAGTACAAACTTTTAATATCTGCAAATGCTTCAATTCCATTGGTTTATCTGACAAGCAAACCTAAGCAGTCTCCACTTACAGCACCAAGTTTCTGCATGCTTCTCAGAAAATATATTAACAACGGACGTATTGTAAAAATATACCAGCCAGGACTTGAACGTATTATAAATATAGAAATAGAACATTTAAATGAGATGGGAGATTTATGCAGAAAAACATTGATTGCAGAACTGATGGGAAAACACAGCAATATTATTTTCACTGATGAAAATAACAATATACTTGACAGTATCAAACATGTCAGCGCAAGAACCAGTTCTGTAAGAGAAGTTCTACCTGGAAGAAATTATTTCATTCCAAATACTACAGATAAGCTAGATCCACTGAATCTAGATTTTCCAAGTTTCAAAAAAGAAATATGCAGCAAACCAGATTCATTATCAAGGGCAATCTTATCATCATATACAGGAATAAGTCCTGTAGTAGGCAATGATATTGTAAATTTGTCAGGTCTTGATTCTTCAATGACACCATCTGATCTAAATGACGATGAAATATATCATCTATATAATATCTTCAGTCATTATATGGATGATATAAAATCAGGCAACTACTCCCCCGTTATTTATTACGACGGCAAGGAACCTAAAGATTACAGTTCCATTCCTCTGTCAGTATATTCTGATTTAAAATGTGTAAAAAAAGAATCAATAAGTACACTTCTTGAGGATTATTATTCAGAAAGAGAAAGTATTCAAAGGATGAAACAGCGCTCTTCTGATTTAAGAACAGTAGTTAATAGCACCCTTTCGAAGTGTAATAAAAAATATAACCTTCAGCTAAAACAGTTAAAAGACACAGAAAAAAGGGATAAATACAAGGTATATGGTGAGCTCATAACTACTTACGGTTACAGCCTTACAGAAGAAGACAAAGTTCTTAAATGCATAAATTATTATGATAACAAAGAAATTTCAATTCCTATTGATAATCAGTTATCTCCAATCGACAACGCAAAAAAATACTTTGATAAATACCAAAAATTAAAGAGAACATACGAGGCTCTCAGCAAAATTACATTAGAGACAGCTACTGAAATTGAGCATTTAGAATCAATAAGTACTGCTCTATCTATTGCAACCTCTGTAGATGATTTAAAACAGATAAAAGAAGAGCTTATAAACTTTGGATATATAAAGCGAAAATCAAATGAAAAAAGATCAAACTCAAAGAGCAAACCAATTCATATAAAATTAGATGATTTTCACGAAATATATATTGGAAAGAATAATTATCAGAATGAAGAGGTTTCATTTAAGATTGCTACAGGTAATGACTGGTGGTTCCATGCAAAAAAAATGCCAGGATCACATATTATTGTAAAATCATCTGCACCAGATGAATCATCTCTTCCAGATAACATCTATGAAATCGCAGGTAGCCTTGCCGCATATTACTCCAAAGGAAGAGAAAATGAAAAGGTAGAAATTGACTATACTCAGAAGAAAAATCTAAAAAGAGTTGCCGGTGCAGCCCCAGGTTTTGTAATATATCATACCAACTTTTCAATGGTCAGCGAGCCAAAATCAATAGAACAGTTAAAACTTAACTGCTAGAGAAAGGAATTCATCAAATGAGAAATTTAAAATTAGGATTTATAGGATTGGGATTAATCGGCGGTTCCATTGCAAAAGCAGCAAAAAAATCCAATCCAGACAACATTATAATAGCATACAACAGGAGTGAGAAATCCAGAATTCTGGCATATAACGACAAGGTTGCAGATATTGTAACCAATAAAGTAGATGAGATTTTTCACGACTGTGATTATATTTTCTTATGTACTCCTGTGGAGCATAACATTTCATATCTTAGAATTCTTAAGGACATTATATCTGAGAATACAATAATTACTGATGTAGGTTCTGTAAAGGGTAATATTCATCAGGCTGTAAAAGAACTCGGTATGGAGAAAAATTTTATCGGTGGTCATCCAATGGCCGGTTCAGAAAAAACAGGATATGAAAATGCCAGCAGTTCACTTCTTGAAAATGCATATTATGCAATAACTCCTACCGAAAAAGTCCATACCAAAAGAGTTGATGAATTATATGAGTTTGTAAAATCCACAGGTGCAATCCCTGTAATTGTAGATTTTAGCAAACATGATTATGCTGTAGCAGGAATAAGCCATGTTCCTCATCTCATTGCCTCTAGTCTTGTTAATCTTGTAAGAGACAATGACACTGATGATGAACTAATGAAGCTTCTTGCTGCTGGTGGTTTTAAAGACATTACAAGAATTGCCTCATCATCACCTGAAATGTGGGAACAGATTTGTAGTACAAATACCGAAAACATTATTAATTTACTGGAAAAATACGTGGATTCCCTTAAATCAGTAATTGAAATACTTTCTGAAAATAAATTTAAAGATATAAATGATATGTTTGTAAAAAGCAGAGATTACAGAAATTCATTCTCTTCAAAAGCACACGGTCCAATCAGAGAAATTTATACTTTATACTGCGATATTGTGGATGAATCCGGTGCAATATTAAAAATTGCCGGTATCCTCGCTGCTAATGGAATCAGCATTAAGAATATCGGCATTGTTAACAACCGTGAATTTGAAAACGGAGTACTTAGAATTGAATTTTATGACAAGTGTGTCAGAGATGAAGCCGCAAACTTCCTGGTTTCAAATAACTACACAATATATATTAATGATTAATATCATCAGTAATAAACATTGCATCACCAAAGCTAAAGAATCTGTACTTTTCTTCTACAGCTGTATTATATGCATTTAATATATTATCCCTTCCTGCCAGCGCTGACACAAGCATAATTAGTGTTGACTCTGGCAGATGGAAATTAGTTATAAGTGCATCTATAGCCTTAAATTTATATCCCGGATAAATAAATATATCTGTCTCTTTGCTAACAGGATTAACAATTCCATCTTCACCTGTGGCAGACTCTAGCGTTCTGCAGCTTGTTGTTCCAACTGCTATAACCCTTCCTCCATTTGCCTTTACCTGATTAATTGTATCTGCCGCCTCTTTTGTCACATGAATATACTCAGAATGCATATGATGTTCTAGTACATTTTCAACCTTAACAGGTCTGAAAGTTCCCAGTCCAACATGCAATGTTACTCTTACAATCTTTATTCCCTTTTGTTCTATCTTGTTAAGTAATTCACCTGTGAAATGTAGTCCGGCAGTTGGAGCAGCTGCAGAACCCTCATTTTTTGCATATACTGTCTGGTATCTGTTTTTATCTTTTAATTTATGTGTGATATATGGAGGTAATGGCATTTCACCTAATTTATCGAGAATCTGCTCAAACACCCCGTCATATTCAAATCTGATAAGACGATTTCCATCCTCAACAATACCTACTACTTCTCCTATAAGCAAGCCATCTCCAAATGAAATTCTTGCCCCTATTTTGGCTTTTTTTCCTGGTTTTACAAGTGTCTCCCATGTAGAATCTTCTTTTCTCTTAAGAAGAAGTACCTCTATACTTGCACCTGTATCTTCTTTTTCACCTATAAGTCTTGCTGGAATTACCTTAGTATCGTTAATTACAAGGCAGTCTCCGACATTTAGATAATCAATTACATCTGCAAATATTTTATGTTTTATCTCTCCTGTATTTTTATCAAGAACCATAAGTCTTGATGACGCTCTGTCAAGAAGCGGGTCCTGGGCAATCAGTTCCTGTGGCAGATTATAATTAAAATCCTCTAATCTCATTTCTTTAGTCATCGTATTATTCCTTTCCAGGTGTATGGTCAATATATTTAACCACATACTCTTCCAATGTCTCTATATTCTCATCATGCATAGTCTGGGATATATCCTTGCCAACATATACAATATGCCATGGTTCAAAGATATAGCCTGTAACATCCATTTGGTTTTCTTTATATCTCACGATAAAGCCGTACTTGTACGCATTTTCATAAACCCACTTAGCCTCAGGACTTCCCTCAAAAACATTGAGATTGCCTGAAACCTGACTCACATCCAGTGCCCTGCCTGTATGGTGTTCACTAAACCCAGGTCTTGAGCTGTAAGTATCTACTACTTCTTTTTTGTCAGACTTCAGATAATTATTATAAAGTCTGTTCTGGTATTTAATGTCTCTATAAGAAGAAACAACATAGATCTTCATTCCTTCTTTTTTCAAATCTCCCGTCAGCATTTTATATGCATCAACTGTCTCTTCTGTAGCCACGTATCTGCCTTCTATTGTCACCAGATTTTTAGGTTTAAAGTCATCCCTCACTCTGTTAAACTTATTTATAAGAAGGGGCTCATCTGTTGAGGCATCTGAATATTTTATGTATGCATCATCATAAAATTTCTGATCAAGATTGGCATCAACTCTCCATACAACATCTTCAAGTTCCATTTCTGGATTAGCCTTTCTATATGCCTCATATCTCTCATATTTATCCTGATCTGCAAAATATATATTTTTGTACTTATCTTTTTTGTTTGTCACTTCATACTTTAATGTTTTGTTTAATTTCTCATCAAAATTATTTCCGCTGAATGCCTCAATAGTTGATATCATTAAAAACATAATCATAAACACGGAGCAGGTGATTTCCAATTCAAACAGATTAACTTTTGAAAGCCTGCTTCTCTTCCTTTTTCTGATTATTAAAAATCTTCTAATTCGTGGAAAAATATTTCTTATCATTTTTCCAACAATAAAGCCAGCGACACCACCCAATAATGGGACAAATAAAAATAAAATATTAATTTTACCGGTATCGATCTTCTGTAAAATCATTATATATATCTCTGCTGCTATGGATAATAATATTGCCTGAGCAAATTGTTTAAATCTATTAAATATAAGCTGTCCTGCAATAGTAAGAGGAGCAAAAAGCACAAACATCAAAAATATATTAATAATGTTCATCTGTGGTCTGTCATGAAAGTATTCAATTACAAATATCAGGTAAACATAATACACTGCCGTGGAAAAAATATGCATATTATTTATGTTTATATTGTTCTCATATTGCTTCAGAGTCATTACAATTTCCAAAGCAACTATACATAAAATACCGATTAAATAATAAATCATCTAATCGCTCCTATCTTAAAGTTATTTGCACTTCTTAGGTGTGATTGAAAACTGTCCATCTTTATCAATTTTCAAGACAGTTACTCCCTTATGTTCCATAAGATTTTTGGAATATAAGATACAGTCTGCACTCTGTCCATATGTAAGTCTTACTCCCTTATATTCTACTGAAAAATCATTTAAGTGATCATGTCCGCAAAAAATAGCTTTAGTAGACTTTTTTGCCAGAACAGCATCAAAAATTTTACTATGTATTTTTGACGGACTGATTTTTTCATCCATAGTACCATAAAAATATTTTGTGTGTGATTTCTTGTTGCTAAGATCATCCCATGCATCTTTGTATTCAATAATTGGAATATGAAAAAACATGTGAGATGGAACTAATTTTCCATTTTCTTTATTCAATCTGTCCACTGATTCTTTATACCAAGTCACCTGATCATCGTGAATGTAATCATATGTCTTTATAGCATGCCTGTGTGTGTACTCATTTGAATCTAACATATATAATACTGAATTTATTTTTCCATCACTATTTCTGAGTTTTACAAGATAATTTGAATAACCTGTTATTACTTTTGTCTCTTTTGTAATTGCAAAAAGACTTCTCTTCCTCGAAACAAGATAATCAGTAAGTCCCCTTCTCTCAAACATTGTTTTCTTATCTGCATCATGATTTCCAAAAGTAATAGCATATGGAACTCCCATATTTTCCAGCATAGTCGTAACAATTCTGAACGAATTCAAATTATTTCTAGAAAAAGATAAATGTGCTTTAGAGCAAGCCAGGTCTCCAGTAATTACGACAATATCAGGTTTTACCCTATTTATTGCAGATTTAACCATAGACAAAGCTTTTAAATCCTCATGTCTTGATAAATAGCCTCCTCCAATATGCAAATCTGTAATCTGCATAACTTTAAATGGAGTGTCATCACCTTTTATAACTGAATAATACCCATCATCATCCATTTCTATTCTGTTGTTTGATTCTATTTTATCCACTTTCTCTATATATGGATTCAGAAAATCACTGCCACTATATAATATATTTGATAATTTATTTAATCCTGTGACAAAAGCTGCAATTCCTACACCTATTGCCTTCTTATTTTTAGTCATTTAAAGCCTCCAAAATCTTTTCTCTGGTTTTTTCGTATTCGTCGTCAAATTCTTTAAAATCCATTTCTATATTTTCGTAGTTATTATTTCTGAGTTTTTCTACTACAATCTGACATTTTTCATACAAATCCTGCAATGCCAGACTGGCAAGAACTCCTTTTAATGTATGAGAATATTTAAATGCGTCTTTGTACTGTTTATTCTCAATACATTTTCTCAATTTAACCATATTATCGTCTTCAAGAAATATATGAAAAATCCTGTCTATAACCTCTGTATTATCCCCTCCGATATTTTCTATCAAATCGGATATTATTACTCCGGCATTACTTAATTTCTTATAAAAATTACTCATGCTATTATCTTACCAGCATCTTTTCTATTTCACATACATACATTGTATGCCAATCATCATTAGGATACCACTTATCTATAATTTCATTGTCAATTATACAGTCTTTATCCAAATCCTGTGCGTAGAGTTTTCTTGCCTTAAATACAACTGATGCCTCTTCAAAGTATGGACATCCATCATATTCTGCAACGGTAAGACTTTCATGTTTTATTTTATCCTCATTTCTTCCAGACACTGTTCCCATATATTTTAACATGCTTCTGTATTTTTCCTCAAAGAAAGTGAGAGAAACATAATTTGAATCATCTACAAATTCCTTTGTATATCTCTGTGGTCTGATAAAGATGAAAGCAACAGGTTTGCCCCACATAATTCCAACTCCACCCCATGAAGCAGTCATTGTATTAACCTGACCCTTAGAATTCTTTGCAGTAACAAGCATCCACTGCTTTCCAATCATCTCAAATGTATTTCCATTTAACTCTTCTGCCTTAATTTCTCTAAATCCCATAATATTCTCCTCGTAATTTATCACATAATTATTAATATTATATCACAGAATAGTGATTTTGTTGCATAAAAAATAGGAAACCTTACTTTTTATTTCAGGTTTCCCATTTTTAAAATTCTCAGGCAATTATGCTCTCAATTCAATTCCTATTTCTTTTAATGCTGTTAATATATTATCCATTGAATTCTGTACTTCTGTATCTGCAAGTGTTCTGTCCTTAGCTCTGTAAACTACAGAATAAGCAATAGATTTATATCCTTCTTTAATCTGTGAGCCTTCATAAATATCGAAGAGATTGATACTCTCTACAAGGTTTCCACCCTTCTTCTTAATGATTTCTTCAATTTTTCCTACTTCGATGTCCTTTGGAACAACCATTGAAATATCTCTTGTAACTGCTGGATATTTAGCTATTCCATCATATTTTCTGTCAAATGTAGTCATATCAAGAATTTCTGGCATATCTATAACTGCAACATATGCCCTCTCACCTATAGAGTAATTTTTTAGAACTCTTGGATGAACTTCACCAATATAACCAATAACTTTACCGGCATACTCAATATTTGCCTGACGTCCAGGATGAAGGAATGGCTTTCCTGATTCCTTGTTGTATCTGATATTCTTTCTCATTCCGACTTTATATAAGAATTCTTCAACTACACCTTTCATGTCAAAGAAGTCGCCATCCCCATACATTCCAAGGGTAAACTGTGTTCTCTCATCAGGAAGTTCTGTAAGTGGCAATGCCTTTGGAAGGTAGATGTTACCAATTTCATATAATCTTACATCTTTATTTCTTCTGTTGTAGTTTGTAGAAAGTGATGTAAGCATTCCATTTAATGGAGTTGTTCTCATTACAGAGAAATCCTCTCCAAGTGGATTTGAAATTGTTACTGTCTCTCTTAATTTATCACCCTGTGGTATTAATAATTTATCAAAACATTTTGGACTCTCAAATGAATATGTCATAGCCTGTGAGAATCCGCAGAACTCTGCTATATCTCTGGCAACAGCTTCTATTCTTAACTTGTATGAAAGTTTTCCGGCAGTTGCCTCTCCTTTTGGAAGAGACACTGGAATCTTATCATATCCGTAGAATCTAGCTACTTCTTCTGCCAAATCATTCATGCAGAGTAAATCCTGTCTAAATGTTGGAATAATAACCTCATTTGTCTCCTCGTTATATTCAAGTTCAATTTTCTCAAAATATTTGAGCATATCTGAACTGCTGATTTCTGTTCCAAGAAGTTTATTAATCTTGTGTGGCTCAAACGGTATTGTAACAGGCTCTTTAACTCCATCATAAATATCAACCATTCCACCTACAACTGTACCTGCACCTAATTCTTCAATAAGTGCACAAGCTCTGTTAATTGCATCCTCTGCATTATTTGGATCAAGTCCCTTTTCAAATTTTCCAGAAGCATCAGTTCTAAGACCTACTCTTCTAGCTGAAAGTCTGATATTTGTTCCGTCAAAGCAAGCTGCCTCAAACAAAATATTCTTTACATTATCAGTAATCATTGAGTTTTCCCCACCCATGATACCGGCTATTCCAACAGGACCATTTGCGTCATTAATCATAAGGATGTTAGAGTCAAGATTTCTCTCCTGACCATCTAATGTAGTATACTTGTCACCGTCATTTGCTCTCTTGACAATAATTTCTCTACCATTAATTGTATCAAGATCATAAGCATGCATTGGCTGACCATATTCTTCCATTACATAATTTGTAATATCTACTATGTTATTAATAGGTCTTATTCCATCAGCTGCAAGTCTTCTCTGTAACCACTTTGGAGAAGGAGCTAATTTAACATCCTTTACAACTCTTGCAACATATCTCTTACACAAATCTTTGTCTTCAACTCTGACTTTGATATAATCATTTACATCTTCTTCATTTCCTGTCTCTTTTACAACAGGTGGTACAAATGGCTTGTCAAATGTAGCTGCTGCCTCTCTTGCAATACCAATAACTGAATAACAGTCTACTCTGTTAGATGTGATTTCATACTCAACAACTGTATCATGAAGTCCTAATGCTTCAATGGCATCTGCGCCTACTTCTGCGTCATCATCAAACACATAAATACCATATTCAGGAGCTTCTGGATATGACTCTCTAGTCTGTCCAAGTTCCTCAATTGAGCACATCATTCCATCAGATTCGATTCCTCTTAATTTGCCCTTCTTGATTTTAATTCCACCAGGAGTTTTCTCTCCATCATGTCCTCCGGCAACTCTTCCTCCATCAAGTACAACAGGAACTTTTTGTCCTTCCTCTACATTTGGAGCTCCAGTGACTATCTGAATAGTCTCAGAGCCTATATTTACCTGACATATAACCAATTTATCAGCGTCCGGATGTCTCTCTATTTTTTCTATCTGTCCGATTACAATCTTATCAAGATCTGCATCAAAATTTTCAAATCCCTCAACCTTAGTTCCTGTAAGTGTCATAGCATCAGTATACTCCTGTGCAGTACAGTCAAGTTCAGGAACATATGCTTTTATCCAAGATAATGGTGTATTCATTATATATTAACCTCCTTTAGAACTGTTTTAAGAAACGTGTATCATTCTCATACATAAGTCTCATGTCATCTATTTCATATTTAAGTAATGCGATTCTCTCAAGTCCCACACCAAATGCAAATCCTGTGTATTCCTCTGGATCTATTCCACTCATCTCAAGAACATGAGGATGTACCATACCGCATCCAAGAATTTCTATCCACCCAGAACCTTTACACATTCTACATCCCTTGCCATGACACTTGAAACATGATACATCAACTTCAGCACTAGGCTCTGTAAATGGGAAATGATGTGGTCTGAATTTTACCTTTGTATCCTCACCAAATAATTCTTTTGCAAACTGTGCAAGTGTTCCCTTTAAATCAGCAAATGTAACATTCTTATCTATTACAAGTCCCTCAATCTGATGGAATGAAGGAGAATGAGTTGCATCCACCTCATCTGCTCTGAAAACTCTACCTGGTGAAATCATTCTGATAGGTAATTTTCCTTTTTCCATTTCATGAACCTGTACTGATGATGTCTGTGTTCTTAAGAGAATCTTATCATTTACATAGAATGTATCCTGCTCATCTTTTGCAGGGTGATTTTCAGGAATATTTAAAGCTTCAAAATTGTAGTAATCATATTCAACTTCAGGACCTTCTACAACTTCGTAACCCATTCCTACGAAAATTCTCTCAACTTCCTCTAAAGCTATTGTATTAGGATGTCTGTGTCCTACATTATTCTTCTTTGCTGGGAGTGTTACATCAATAACCTCAGCCTTTAGTTTCTGATTAAGAACTTCTTCCTCAAGTTTTGTCTTAACTTCTTCAAGTTTTTCTTCTATTGCTTTTCTTGTGTCATTTACATACTGTCCGACCATTGGTCTGTCTTCTGGTTTAACATCTTTCATTCCTTTTAAGACTTGTGTTAATTCACCTTTTTTACCAAGATAAGCGACTCTGATTTCATTTAACTTATCAAGTCCATTTGTTTCTGAGATTTTCTTTAAAGCTTCTTCTTTAATCTCTAAGAGCTTTTCCTTCATCATGTGGATATAACTTCCTTTCTTTTATTAATATAAATTGATGTGCTACCCTTTATCCTTCTGCAACAAATATAAAACAAAAAAATCCCAATCAGCTATGCTGATTGGGACGAATAATCCGCGGTACCACCCAAATTTCTGTATAAACAGACTCTTATAATGATTAACGCTCATCCACGTCATTCCCTACTCTGACAATCATTTTAGGAACGAAGCCAAGGTGTGAAATTTCTGCAGGCATGATTTTCGATTACTTCCAGCCGATGGTAATCATTCTCTATAAATCATCTGATTCTGCTTACTTTGCACCTTCATTGCCATATCTTTTTAGAGTTTATCACAACGAAAATGATATGTCAACTTATAACACAACAGCATGTACAATAAAAAACAGATAACCCCTTTATGATACATATATAATTATCGCAATTTCGATAATTACAATACTTATCACAAAGGGATTATCTTATACTATATTATTCAACACTATATAATTTTTATTTTTATTATTTTGCTTCAATATAACCTTTTGCTTTTAATAATTCAGCACAGAGAACTGCTCCGCCTGCAGCACCTCTTACAGTGTTGTGTGAAAGTCCAACAAATTTATAATCATATACCTTGTCTTCTCTTAAACGTCCTACTGAAATTCCCATTCCGTTTTCAAAATCAACGTCTAACTGAACCTGAGGTCTGTTGTCATCCTCTAAATACTGGATAAACTGCTTTGGTGCACTTGGAAGTTCTAAATCCTGTGGAACTCCTCTGAATGCTCTTAATTTCTCAATAAGCTGCTCTTTTGTAGGTTTCTTGTTAAACTTAACAAAAACAGCTGCTGTATGTCCGTTTAAGATTGGAACACGGATACACTGTGTTGTGATAACTGGAAGTTCAGCTCTCTTTATTTCACCGTCTTCAATCTTACCCCAGATTCTAAGTGGCTCTAACTCACTCTTCTCTTCTTCTCCACCGATGAAAGGAATAATGTTTCCAACCATCTCTGGCCAATCCTTAAATGTCTTACCTGCACCTGAAATTGCCTGGTATGTTGTTGCTACTACTTCGACTGGTTCGAATTCTTTCCAAGCTGTAAGAACTGGAGCATAACTCTGAATTGAGCAGTTAGGTTTTACAGCAACGAATCCCCTCTTTGTACCGAGACGCTCTTTCTGATATTTGATTACCTCAAAATGCTCTGGGTTGATTTCTGGAACAACCATAGGAACATCTGGTGTCCATCTGTGTGCACTGTTATTAGAAACTACAGGAGTTTCTGTCTTAGCATACTCTTCTTCGATTTTCTTTATCTCGTCTTTAGACATATCAACTGCTGAAAATACAAAATCAACTGTACTTGCAACTTTCTCAACTTCATTAACATTTAATACAACAAGTTTCTTAACTGCCTCTGGCATTGGTGTATCCATTTTCCATCTGTCACCAACTGCTTCTTCATAAGTCTTTCCTGCTGAACGTGGACTTGCTGCTACTGTTACTACCTCAAACCATGGATGATTCTCAAGTAAAGAAATAAATCTCTGTCCTACCATTCCTGTTGCGCCTAAAATTCCTACTCTTAATTTGTTACTCATCATGTCACCTCATATATTTAATAATTTTATTCTTAATCTATGCCTTTTAATTTGTCCGTCTCTTGCGGACAATTGTTTGTGGCGTATGTATAATATACCACAGATTTTTTAAATTGCAACCTTTTTTTTAAAATATTATTGATAAAAGTTTCAATTTATTATAAAATATTATGGTCCGCTGGAATAACTCAGGTGGTAGAGTAACTGATTCGTAATCAGTAAGCCGAGGGTTCGAATCCCTTTTCCAGCTTAAAATTTAAGAGACTTACAGCAAATTTAGCTGTAAGTCTCATTTTTATTTTCTCTGCATATTTTATATAAAATAGCCTTAGTTGCCACAGTATATATCACAAACTGCATTCCAAGTGTAATCACACAGCTTGCTGCCGCTCCTTTTATCAAATAATGTTCCACTAATATATTAGAACCAGCAAATGCAATTGCCATAGTTATTAGATATATAACAAACTGTATAAATGTTTTTCTAACGGTTGTAAGGGTAATTAGATTAACATATGAAATTCCGTAGCAGATATATGCCATTAAGATTACTGCCAGATGCAACCTATACTTTGGAATATCATCTACTCCATATATAATTTTTAATATTTCAGGTCCAATGAGATATCCGCATACCACTACCATTATTCCAAACAAAAATACTGCGAGTTTAATCATATTTGACAGTCTGATAAACTCTTTCATTTTCCTGTCGCCATATAACATCCTAAGCTTATTTAGAAAAGGCATCAAGAAAAACTGAGCAAACAGAACTATTACTGTTGCTGGCATAATAATATATCCAAACATAGCCTGCATATCATCATTTCCATACTTGTCAATTGAATACTTAGGTGCATTCAAGACATAAATACCTGCAAAGGAATTGGCAAAAACAAAGAAATCCGTTTTTAAAATTCCAATTATATGATTAAAATTATATCTGTCATCAGACTTTATAAGTTTGTGAGAAACTATAATATCAAAGCAGATGATTATTATAACATTTACAATTATTGCTGATATTATAGATATTATCAGATTTTTGGTAATAATATCCGTGACTGTAAATGTCAGAATTCCTATAAATGATTTTGCAAATAGACTCTGACCAGATTTATACAATAGTTCATTTTTCTGCATTATTCCATATAAAACTTCAGCAAATGCCTCTGTAACTTTATATAGGCAAAGCAGAATACAGGCAAATAATTTTTCATCCCTATACCCTTTAATACATATTGCAAATACAACTGCTATTGCCATAGTTACAACACATGTAAGTATTCTATTACCAATATAATCTTTGTCCGATACTATATTTTTTGTGTCTGTGACCTGCATAAGTCTTCCTGAATAATATGCAATTGTATAAAGTGTCAGTGCCACTGCAAATGCAATAGAAAAGACTCCTGCTTCAGTCTGTCCATTTATCCTTGTAACAATTATAAGAAAAAACAGAGAATTAAACGAATTAAATCCTGTGCCAAGTATGTTCCAGACAAAATTCTTTAAAAATAACTTTTTATCGTTTTCCATTTTACAACAATCCCAGAACAAACATTATTCTGATCACAATATCATTCCCTATATGTCTTCTGATTTTGTGACAATAAAATGTCTTTTTCAGGGCTCCTCCCAAAGTATATTTTCTGACAAATATATCTGTTATTTTTTTATCCTGTTCAGATAATTTATCATAGAATAATCTCTTAAATTCCCTCTGCTGAAGTCTGATATTTCTAAGTCCATCGTTTCCAAAAATATTTTTCAATCTCCACAAAAATACCTTTATAAAATTTTCACCCTCAGCAGTTACATTATTTCCAAGTCTTCTGTATTTTACAGTGGTCTCATCACTATACCCAATATTACCCATTGATGCACAAATCATATAAGTCCACCAGTCATGAAAAAGAACTTTTTTTGGTGGATTATCTAAAATCATTCTCCTTGTTGTATCATTAATCACCATAGTCATTCCCTGTGTCACGCATTCATAAAGTGAATTAGTATAGGAGTAACTTTTATGTTTTTCACCTTCCCCAATCAGATTCATGTTTTCATCATAATAGTCAGAATTCGAGAATGCCATATTTGGAAGTTTATTATCAAATTTATTTAGTTTATCTACTGCTAATTCTATTTTCTCAGGAAGCCAGATATCATCCTGATCTGCATAGGCAAAGTAATCTGCATCACTGTATTCTAACAGTTTAAAAAAGCTCTTAATAAATCCCTTATTTTTGCCATGTATAAATTTAACATTTCCGTATTTCTTCGAATACTCATTTATAATTTCAACTGTATTATCATGGGAGCCATCATCTCTTATAACTATTTGTATATTTTTATATGTCTGATTTTCAATTGAGTCTAACTGTTCTCTTAGATATTTCTCACCGTTATATGTTGATAATAAAACTGCAACTTTTTTATCGTCCATATTATGCTCCTTATCTGAAATTGTCTTCATTTATGACAATCTGTTCTTAAAATCATCGTAGCCAAATTCTTTTATTATTTTTATACCACTTTGGTCCTTGTATGCAATGGATGGAAGTTTCATCCCGTTAAATGTATTTGTCTTAACCATAGAGTATATCGCCATATCTGTAAAGACAAGCCTGTCTCCAATTTTTAATGGTTCCTTAAAATAATAATCGCCTATGACATCTCCTGCAAGGCACGTAGGTCCACCTAGTCTGTATTTATTATACTTCTCTTTGTCGTCACCATAGTATGCACTCGTAATTACAGGTGTGTATGGCATTTCTAAGACATCTGGCATATGACATGCTGCCGATGTGTCAAGAATCGCTAAATCCATTCCATTATGAACAATATCTAAAACTTCTGATACAAGAAATCCTGCATTTAACGCAACCGCTTCTCCAGGCTCAATATAAACCTTCAATCCATATTTTTTCTGCATTCTATTTATACAGTTCTCAAGTTTAAGAATATCATAATCTTTTCTTGTTATGTGATGACCTCCACCGAAGTTTATCCATTCCATCCGACTTAGAACATCACCAAATTTCTCTTCAACTGCATCAAGTGTTTTCTCCAGATCATCTGAATTTTGTTCACATAATGTATGAAAATGAAGGCCAGATATTCCCTCTAGATCATCTATTTTAAACATCTCTCTAGTAACGCCCATTCTTGAA
Organism: uncultured Eubacteriales bacterium; assembly: GCA_900314525.1. Classification (GTDB taxonomy): domain Bacteria; phylum Bacillota; class Clostridia; order Lachnospirales; family Lachnospiraceae; genus Bovifimicola. The sequence goes on along the minus strand of OMVN01000002.1, from coordinate 41,803 downwards.
AACGGAGAACATGGATCATATATTGCATGTCCTTCCTGCGTAGAGCACTCTGGATTTATCCTGATTCCACACTTTTTGCCTGACTTGATTGCTTTTTCCTTATATCTGTCCCACTGACTAAAAGAGTTAAACACAATGTGGTCTGAAATCTTTAATATTTCATCTATATCTTCGTCTTTATATGCACCTGAGTAAACATGGACTTCTCCGTCAAAATATTCTCTTCCAAGTTTTGCTTCGTATAATCCACTTGCCGTGGTTCCACTTATATACTTTGATATAAGTGGGTAGGCTGAAAACATTGAAAAACATTTCTGTGCCAGAAGGATTTTGCAACCAGTGTCATCAATTACCTTTTTTAAAATTTTTAAATTATCAATTAAAAGTTCCTCCTCCACGACAAAGCATGGAGTAGGAACATTATCATAGTTATAAATCATATTCACTTTCCTAATCTACTAATTTAGGATCTCTGTCAATTACCCATGGAAGACCCCATTTATTTAATGCATCCATAAATGGATCAGGATCGAACTCCTCAATATTAAATACACCAGGTCCTTTCCATGTACCATTCATAATAAGCATTGCTCCTATCATTGCAGGAACTCCAGTTGTGTAGCTAACTGCCTGCGAGCCAACTTCCTTATAACATTCCTGATGATCACACATATTGTAAATATAAAGATTCTTTTCTTTTCCGTCTTTTTTACCTCTAAAAATACATCCAATGTTAGTCTTTCCAACTGTTCTAGGGCCAAGTGATGCAGGGTCTGGAAGAACTGCCTTCAAAAACTGAAGAGGAACTATTTCTTTTCCCTCATACATAATTGGCTCAATAGATGTCATTCCAACGTTTTCAAGGCATTTTAAATGTGTTAAATAGCTTTGGCCAAATGTCATAAAGAATCTGATTCTTTTTATTCCCTTAATATTGATTCCAAGAGATTCTAACTCTTCGTGGTGAAGAAGATACATATCTTTCATTCCAACTCCGTCAAAATCATATTCTCTCTTTATTTCCATAGGTTTTGTCTCAACCCATTTTCCATCTTCCCAGTAACTTCCGTTTGCAGAAACCTCTCTGATATTAATCTCAGGATTAAAGTTTGTGGCAAAAGGATAACCATGGTCTCCGCCATTACAGTCTAATATATCAATATAGTTTATTTCATCAAATTCATGCTTCATAGCATATGCGGAGAATACACCTGTTACGCCTGGGTCAAATCCGCTTCCAAGAAGTGCAGTAATTCCTGCTTCCCTGAACTTTTCTCTGTATGCCCACTGCCATTTGTATTCAAATTTTGCTGTATCCTCTGGCTCATAATTAGCTGTATCAACATAGCTTGTCTTTGTGATAAGACAAGCATCCATTATTGTTAAATCCTGATATGGAAGTGCAAGATTAAGTACAACATCTGGTTTGAAATCATTTATAAGTTCAACAAGTTCATCCACGTTATTGGCATCTACCTGTGCTGTCTTAATAACTGTCTTTGTTTTATTTTCTAGTTCTTCCTTTAATTTATCACATTTGCTCTTTGTTCTGCTTGCTATCATTATTTCTGTAAATTCATCACTATTCTGACAGCATTTATGAATTGCAACACTTGCAACTCCTCCACATCCGATAATAAGCGCTTTTCCCATAACATATTCCTCCTTTTATGATAACGATATTAATAATTCTCTCACTATTTTACATGCTACTGCTGTTGATGCTCCTGACTGGTCAAGGTTTGGTGCCAATTCATTTACATCCATAGCTACAATATTTAACTTAGATACTTTAATTATGGCATTTAATAATTCCAAGAAACTGACTCCACCAGCCTCAGGTGTACCTGTTCCTGGAAATATTGACGGATCTAAAACATCAAGGTCAATAGTAAAATATACTGGTTTATCCCCTATTTCACTAATTACATCCTCTAATCCTTCAAAATTAAATTTATGGAGATTTGTATGCTCCTTAGCCCACATAAACTCTTCTTTTTCACCACTTCTTATTCCAAACTGATAAATTCTGTCATCACCTGTTATTTCCCATATCCTCCTTATAACACTGGCATGGGATAATTTCACTGACAGATACTCATCCCTTAAATCAGTGTGAGCATCAAAATGTACTACTCTTATGTCCTTATATTTTTTATATACTTCCCTGAATGCACCTAATGTCACAAGGTGTTCTCCCCCTATCATACATGGGATTTTTCCTGCATCAAGGATAATCTTTTCTTTCTCAGCAATCATATCAAGAGCAAGATTTGCATCTCCAAACGGAAGTTCAATATCTCCACCATCAAATATATCAATATCTGTTATTTCTTTGTCCTGATATGGGCTATATACCTCAAGTCCGTATGATTCACTTCTAATTGCCCTACTTCCAAATCTTGTTCCTGGTCTGTATGATGTTGTCGAATCAAATGGAGCTCCGAACATTACTATCTTTGCATTTTCAAAGTCTGATTCACATCCGATAAAGGTTTCTATGTTTTTATTCCACATTTTCTAGTAATTCCTCCACATAATTTGGTAGTGCAAATGCACCCCTATGTAAATTTGTGTTATAGTATCTTGTCTTTATATTTCTGTTATTCCATCTCTCTGGATCAAAATCCTTTACAGGATGATATTTCTTTGAGGAAAATCCAAATAGCCAGTGTCCTGAAGGATAGGTAGGTATATGAGCCTGATATAATCTGCAAAGATTGAAGCTCTGCACAATCCTTTTATGTGCTCTCTGCATAGCAATTGCATCATCCTTGTAAAATGGACTCTCATGCTGATTTACAATTATACCGTCTTCTGTAAGTGCCTTATAACAGTTTCCATAAAATTCTTTTGTAAAAAGACCTTCTCCTGGACCAAAAGGATCTGTAGAATCCACAATAATCAGGTCATACTCATTTTCTTTATTTCTGACGAATTTAAGACCATCTTGATAAAATATGTTTACCCTCTTATCGTCTAGTTTACATGCTGTAAATGGCAAATATTCCCTGCAGACATCCACTACCATTTTATCTATTTCAACCATGTCAATTCTCTCAATTTCGTCATACTTTGTAAGTTCCCTTACAACGCCTCCATCTCCAGCACCTATAACTAACACATTTTTTACATTAGGATGAACGGACATTGGAACATGAACCATCATTTCATGATAAATAAATTCATCTTTTTCTGTGAGCATCATATAACCATCAAGAGTTAAAAATCTTCCAAATTCTTCTGAAGTAAATACGTCAATCCTCTGAAAATCACTCTGCATACTGCACAGTTGCTTATCCACTTTAATAGAAAATCTCACATTTTTTGTGTGATTTTCAGTAAACCATAATTCCATTTTTTCTCCTATTCGACTACAACATTTATATTTTCAACCATCAGATCCTGTGGTCCAGTAATAAAACAGCCCTTTTCCTTGGCATATTTTATGTAATTAATAATCTCATCTGTAATTTTCTCACCTGGTGCAAGAATTGGGATTCCAGGAGGATAACACATAACGAACTCTCCACAAATCATCCCCTCTGATTCCTCCAACAAAACTTTCTTTTTTTCTCCGAAGAAAGCATCTCTAGGTGTCATTTCAACAACAGGATTTACATACTCGTGATCTAACAGATTATTCTTTTCCTTCTTAAATCTTCTCTTTATCTCCGCCAGTGCACTTGCCAGTCTCTCAATATCCCTCTCACGATCACCTACAGAGATATATGCAAGCACGTTATCAAGATCCCCAAATTCAATCTGTATCTCATATTCATCTCTCAGTTTATCATATACTTCAATACCTGCAAGTCCTACATCATAAGTATTTATTGATAATTTTGTGACATCAAAGTCAAACACTGAATCACCATTTATTATTTCTTTGCTATATGCATAATAATCGCCAATCTCATTTATCTCTTTTCTGGCATATTCCGCCAGGTCAATTACCCTGTCAAATATTTCCTGTCCATTAAGTGCCAGATTTCTTCTAGAAATATCAAGGCTTGACAGTAAAAGATAACTACCACTTGTTGTCTGCGTAAGATTAATGACCTGTCTCACATAATCTGGATTGACGTTTTTTCCAGTTAGGAGAATTGAACTTTGAGTTAAACTTCCTCCTGATTTATGCATACTAACTGAAGCAAAATCCGCGCCTGCCTCCATAGCTGATATCGGCAATTTATCATTGAAATAAAAATGTGTACCATGTGCTTCATCTGCTAATACCATCATTCCATGCTCATGTGCTATTGAAACTATTTTCTTTATATCCGAGCAAATACCATAATAAGTAGGATTATTAACCATTACAGCCTTTGCGTCAGGATTTTCCTCTATTGTCTTCAAAAGATCTGATACTTTCATTCCAAGTGAAATTCCAAGTCTCTTGTCCGAATCTGGATTTACATAAACAGGTACTGCCCCAGATAAGACTAATGCATTTATTGCACTCCTGTGTACATTTCTTGGCATTATTATCTTATCACCCTTTTTGCAGGTTGTAAGTACCATAGTCTGAACTGAAGAGGTTGTTCCGCCCACCATAAAAAATGCATTTTCTGCATGAAACGCTTCTGCTGCCAGTTCCTGTGCCTCTTTAATTACTGAAACAGGATGACATAAATTATCAAGCATTTTCATTGAATTGACATCAACTGTCATACATTTTTCACCCAAAAAATCAGTCAATGCCTTGTTTCCTTTTCCATGTTTGTGTCCCGGAACATCAAAAGGAACTATTCTCTCATTTTTCATCTGTTCTAATGCCTCATATACTGGCATTCTATTCTGATTAAAATTCATTTTTCCCAGTCCTTACTTAATAAATATTATTTCCACTGAATATCTCTATCATTTCCTGTCTGAGACTGTTTGTGATTTCCAATCTTTCTTTTGGCTGAAGTTCATAAACATCAGTGTTAAAAAGATAATTCTGCAAATCCAGTTCTTTTATCAGCATTTTCGTGTGGAAAATATTTGACTGATATACATTTATATCGACTGCATCGTATCTCTGTAACGTCTCATCAGAAATATAATCCTGAATAGATTTTATATCATGATCAATAAAAAGTTTCTTTCCATCAACATCCCTTGTGAATCCTCTTACTTTATAATCCATTGTAATTATATCTGAATCAAAACTACCAATAAGGTATTCAAGTGCAAGCAGTGGTGTTATTTCTCCACATGTTGCCACGTCAATATCAACCCTGAATGTAGCAATACTTGTATCTGGATGAAACTCCGGATAAGTATGAACCGTAATATGACTCTTATCTAAGTGTGCAACCACTTCATCCCCTGCTACTACCTCAGAACTAGGCTCACCACTCATAGCTTTAATCATCTGCTCTTCGGCCATAAGAATTGTGACACTTGCACCCTGAGGTTCATAATCCTGTTTAGAAACACTAAGTACGTGGGCACCTATCATTTCTGCAATATGACACAATATATTAACCAATCTTTCAGAATTATACTGTTCGTCTACATAAGAAATATAATCTTTCTGCTCCCTCTCAGTCTTTGCATAACAAACATCATAGATATTAAAACTCAATGATTTTGTCAGGTTATTAAATCCATATAGCTTTAATTTTTTGTTCATTTCATTCTCCATATTGAAAATTATTTATCATTAACATTCTCTGTAATATTCATAAAAAAAATCAAGTATATTATAAAAATAATACACTTGATTAATCTGCAATTAAAACCGATCGCGTTCAGAGTCTATATAGCAAGAAATTACTTTTACTACTCTCACATAATATTACATAATCTCACAAGTGTGTACGCAATTTAATCCCGCTAAACTCTTCTTCACACTGTCTTTGATTATAATTATAATATCCATAATTGTCAATTAAAATTAACGATAAAAACATATTATTATTAATATTTAACCACGTCTATATCCTTATAGAAAAATTTGAGTATATCCTCGTATGTCATTCCATTATTTGCCATATTTTTTACCGCAGTCTGGCTCATTCCAACTCCATGTCCAAATCCTCCTCCGTACAGTGTAAATCTGTCGTCATTTTTTTCAATAACAAAAAAACCACTAGGAAGGCAATTCATCTTATCATTAAAGCTTCCATCACATTTATCAATCTTAATTCCATATGGATTGAATATATTTCTTATAAAAGTCTGGCTTAAGATTTTTATTTTTTCATTTTCAGCATCTATAACTAGTTCGTTAGCAACTCCCCCTTCACTTCTACTTGTAATAAATATATCTCTGATTTTATTTACAGGGGAAGGTTTACCTGGTACAAATTCACTTCCGTTATATGTAAGTATCTTATCTCCTCCAAGGGTGACCAGTCTGTTAATATTATCATTAATTACCCCGGCTAATTCTTTTTCCGTATATGAAATCTTCCATCTGTACCATGGATTTCCCTTATCAAAGCTATCAAAATTACTTTTTATGAACTTTTTAAATGTTTCTTCATCTGTAAGATTTATATTTTCTTCCTTCTCTGTAACAGATTTGCTTTTTATGTATTCTTTTGTCTTATTCCCCCAGATTCTTTCATCTGTTGTGTATCCACATGACGTGGCAAAAAAATAAGCATTTACAATTTCATCTCCATGCTTCATTATCTGTCCCTTTGTCTCGGACACAGCCTGAATTGCCTCTTCTTTCTCTCCCGAATTATTATAGACCTGGTAATCAGTACTATCATCTACATCTGCATCGTACATGGATAATTCTCCACCTCCAAGATGACTTACAGCATAACTTCTTGCACATACTGCCTGAACTTTTAATGCTTCATTTCCAAAACTCACAGGCATTTCACTTGGAACAACACTATATAAATATTCTTCAATAGGAAGTTCATTTACAATTGTTATTTTCCCATGATTTCTTGATAAAATAATATTTCCCCTATATACTGGTGTGCATCCATTTCGTTCAATAGAGTTAATCGATATTTTATAATTTCTGTCTTCTGGTGTAATTTTCATTATTCCGTCATTTAACAGTTCATTATCAGGATTAACTACTACCTCACCTTCTTTCCCCCATTTTAAACTCTGTTCCAAGAGATTTCCATTTTCATCTTTTTTATAATATATTACGTCCATATCACACCCACAGCTAAAGCTTGCCTTGTCATGTAATATGTCTTTATATCCTGTAGTCTTTAATAATACCCTTATTGTCTTCATATCTCCATTATCGATGTTATTTTCATTATTTTCTTTTGTATTCTGTCTGGTATTTTCTACTTTCTTTTTCTTGTTATTTTTAGTTATATTTTTATCATCTAAAATAGATTTTTTTAGGTGCTTAAATATTTCACCAGAATTATTATTTCTAATCCAGTTGGATGTCGTAACAGTTATAAAAATCCCCATCATAATTCCCGTAAAAAACGTAATAATAAACTTTTTTATCTTCATATCAGCCCTGCCTTATAAATTTGTATTATATAATATGGCAAGCCTTATTTTTTTATACCAAAAAAACAGGACCAGCTTAAATAAACTGATCCTGTCCTTATATCCCAAGATGCCGGCTCCTGTGTTTTGAGTCCTAGCAGCGCTAGGTGGGTTACCGCATTTGATATATCTGTGTTCCACTCTGAGGAGGCCTCACATCTTATCAAAAATCTAGGAATCCCAATTCAAAAATGTAGGTTCAAAATATCAGAAGTTATCGCACATCCCAGGTTCTTATAAGTAGTTTTTAACTTATCTTTAGTATACTCTATTTTATGATAATTATCAATAAAAAATTACTTATTTTTTATATATTTTTGATCGCTAATTCTTTCCAAATTCGGACAATTTAAGTCCCTCATTTCTCTCAAGAACCATATTTACACTCCACGAATTTACAAACAGTAAAAGAGGTCTGTCTTTTAAATCTTTTATCTTTTTCATATCAGATGTTCCAGATATTGAAGACACATCAAACTCTTCTGGATTTTCTATCCATCTGATATACTCGTATGGAAGTTGTTCTAACTTTATTTCCACATTATATTCGTTTTCGAGTCTGTATTTAAGAACGTCAAACTGAAGTACACCAACAACTCCTACTATTATCTCTTCCATACCTGTATTAAATTCCTGGAATATCTGTATTGCACCTTCCTGAGCAATCTGATTTATACCTTTTACAAACTGCTTTCTCTTCATTGTGTCCATCTGTCTTACTCTGGCAAAATGCTCTGGTGCAAATGTAGGAATTCCCTCAAATTCAAACTTTTCATTTGACTGACAAAGTGTATCCCCAATTGAGAAAATACCAGGATCAAATACACCTATGATATCACCTGCAAATGCCTCTTTTACAATATGTCTCTCTGAGGCCATCATCTGCTGAGGTTGTGAAAGCTTAACTTTTTTTCCACCCTGAACATGATTTACTTCCATTCCAGCTTCAAATTTTCCTGATGTAATTCTCATAAATGCAACCCTGTCTCTATGAGCCTTATTCATATTAGCCTGAATTTTAAATACGAATGCTGAAAAATCAGGTCTGAATGGATCAATATCTCCAATGTTTGATTTTCTCTGTAATGGTGATGTTGTCATCTTAAGGAAATGCTGTAGAAAATTCTCCACACCAAAATTGGTAAGAGCGGACCCAAAAAACACTGGTGTCAGATTACCTTCCCTAATAGTATCCAAATTATATTCGCTGCTGGCTCCATCTAATAGCTCCAAATCCTCACTAAGCTTTTCATAAAGTTCATCACCCATATGAGCAACTAAATCATCATGGTTTGCCTCTTCAAAATTAATTCTGCTGGTCTCTAATTTCTTCTGCCCATTCATCTCTGCCTTAAATGTGGTTACACAGTTCTCTGCTCTCTCATAAACACCCTTGAAATTCTTTCCAGATCCTATTGGCCAGTTAATAGGGCAAGTGTCAATACCTAATACATTCTCAATATCCTCTAATAAATCAAATGGATCCTTTGATTCTCTGTCCATCTTATTTATAAATGTAAATATTGGTATATGTCTCATTACACAAACTTTGAAAAGCTTGATTGTCTGTTTCTCAACACCCTTAGAAGCATCAATAACCATTACCGCAGAGTCTGCAGCCATTAATGTTCTGTATGTGTCCTCCGAGAAATCCTGATGTCCCGGAGTATCTAATATATTAATGCAATATCCATCATAATTAAACTGAAGAACTGAAGAAGTAACTGAAATACCTCTCTCCTTCTCTATTTCCATCCAGTCAGATACTGCATGCTTTGCTGTTTTCTTTCCCTTAACAGAACCTGCCAGATTAATTGCTTTTCCATAAAGCAGAAATTTCTCTGTAAGTGTTGTCTTTCCTGCATCAGGATGGGAAATTATGGCAAATGTTCTTCTTTTTTTTATCTCTGTTACTAAATCAGACATAGTCCCTCCTAAAATAATAATTGTCTAGTTTTTCTCCGCTATTTCTCCTGCTTTTTTGTAAATAGAATTTGCAGGTACATACCCTCTTACCATTGACAGCGGATATACATTTGTGTGACTTCCAATTACTGTTCCAGGATTTAGTACGCTGTTACAGCCTACCTCTACATAACTTCCAAGAATAGCTCCAAGTTTCTTAAGTCCTGTCTCGACTTTCTCGTCTCCTGTATTGATTGTAACAAGGGTTTTGTCAGATTTTAAATTTGATGTAATAGAACCTGCACCCATGTGAGATTTGTATGATAATACTGAATTCCCAACATAATTGTAATGTGGTGTCTGAACATTATTAAATAATATTGAACTCTTAAGTTCTGTAGAATTACCTACAACACATTCTTTACCAACAACTGCTGCACCTCTGATAAAAGCACAGTGTCTTATCTCTGCACCCTCATCAATTATAAGTGGTCCATTTAAAAATGCTGTCTTTGCAACTTTTGCACTCTTTGCTACCCAGATGTTATCCCCTAGATAATCAAATTTATCCTCTGCAAGTGTCTTTCCAAGTGCTATTATCTTATCATCTAATCCATCGAAAACTTCCCATGGATATTTTAATCCATCAAAAAATTCTCTGGCAATTGTCTGTTCTAAATCAAGTAATTCTCTAATCTCTAACATTTTTTACTCCAATTCTATTATTCAACTGTAACTGATTTTGCAAGGTTTCTTGGCTGATCAACATCGCATCCTTTTAATGCTGCTGTGTAATATGCGATATACTGCATTGGTACCGCTGCAAGCATTGGCATTAACATATCTTCCATAGCAGGAAGTGTTACAAGATGATTTGCCACATCTTTTCCAATTTCAGTGCCCTCTTTACATATAACTGTAACTTTAGCACCTCTAGCCTTTACCTCTTTTACATTACTTATTGTCTTTTCAAGCAGATTACTCTGTGTAGCAACAGCAATTACTGGCATATCTTCTGTTACTAGTGATATTGTACCATGTTTTAGTTCTCCTGCTGCGTATGATTCAGAGTGAATATATGAAATTTCCTTTAATTTAAGTGAACCCTCCATGCTTAGGGCATAGTCAAGTCCTCGTCCTATATATAATAAACTTTCAGCATTTACAAGTCTTGAAGCGATAAACTGACATCTCTCTTTTAATTCAAGAACTTCTGCTAATTTATCTGGTACTTCCATAAGTTGTTTTGTAAGTTCCATACATCTTTCTTTACTGATTTTTTCTTTTGCATATGCAAGTTCAAATGCAAAGAGATACATAATACTTAACTGTACTGAATATGCCTTTGTAGAGGCTACTGATATTTCAGGACCTGCATGAGTATAAATTACCTTATCAGCTTCTCTTGCAATAGTTGAACCCTTTACATTAACAACTGAAACCGTAGTTGCTCCTCTCTCTTTTGCAAGTTTAAGTGCTGCATAAGTATCTGCAGTTTCACCAGACTGAGATATAAGAATAACCAAATCTCCTTTTTCAATTAGTGGATTTCTGTATCTGAACTCAGAGGCAATATCAACTGTTACTTCAACCCTTGCAAGACTTTCAATTACATATTTTCCAACCATTCCAGCATGCATTGCTGTACCACATGCTACAATAAAAATTCTCTTACTGTTTTTAAGCATCTCCATTGTAATTCCGCTTTCTTCCAAGTATGGCATGCCATCCTGAATTCTTGGAGAAATTGTAGTCTTAATTTTTGAAGGCTGTTCATTTATCTCTTTGAGCATAAAATGAGCATACCCGCCCTTTTCTGCAGCATCAACGTCCCAGTCTGCAGTGAGAACTTCTTTTGTGATCTCCTCATTTTCAGGTGTAACAATTTTGACACTGTCTTTTTTAATAATTGCTATCTCATCCTGTTCTAACAAATAATATTTTCTTGTATATTTTAGAATAGGTGTCACATCAGATGCGATAAAATTCTCATTTTCACCAAGTCCAACGATTAATGGGCTTTCTTTTCTCACTGCAAAAATTGTGTCAGGGTAATCTTTAAACAATATTCCAAGAGCATATGAACCTCTGACTTTATCTATCATTTTGCTTAGTGTTTCTATTGGATTGCCATCGTATAAGTAATCAAGTAATTTTGCTACTGTCTCTGTATCTGTCTCGCTCTCAAAGACATATCCCTTTCCTGTAAGGAAATCTTTTATTTGCTTATAATTTTCAATAATTCCATTATGAACAATACTTACTCGCTTATTTCCATGTGGATGTGAATTGATGTCTGAAGGTTCTCCATGTGTTGCCCATCTTGTGTGTCCTATTCCGCAATGTCCTGATGGTTTTCCTTCATTCTTCATTTTATTCTCAAGATCTGCTAATTTCCCCTTAGATTTTTCTACTTCTATTTCCCCATTCTGAAATACTGCGATTCCTGCAGAATCATATCCTCTATATTCAAGTTTTTTAAGACCGTCAACTAATACATCTGCACAGTCTTTGTCACCAACATATCCAACGATACCGCACATAACAAAATCCTCCTTATGAATTGTTATTTTTTATAATATTTTGATACTTCTATAAATCGATTTCTGAGTTCCGTCTGCTTATTTGAATTAACAACATATGCAGTTCTCCTCTTAATAAATCCCTCTAATTTATCCAGATATTCATCCTCTTTTATCTCTCCATTAGAAACCATAGTGAGCCCCTTTTCCCAGCTTGCTGTAAGTTCTGGGTTAAGAAGATGATTTATTGCAACATCCACAACTTCATAAACAATTTCCCCAAATTTTGTAGGTGTAATTATCTGAGTTTTCTTGTTAAGAGATAAATATTTTATATTAAATAGTTTCTTTAATATCTCAGCTCTGGTAGCACTTGTTCCGATTCCGCTTCCCTTAATCTGAGCTCTTAATTCTTCATCCTCAATCAGCTGTCCTGCCGATTCCATTGCAAGAATTATAGAGCCAGAATTATATCTCTTAGGAGGTGATGTTTTACCTTCCTTGATATTTAAACCATTGCATATCAGTTTATCATTTTTCCTGATTAATTTCAATGAATTTATAGAATCCTTGTCAAGTAACTTGTCATTGTTATTGTCATTATTGTCTTCCTCGGCTGAATTTTCTTTATTATCCTTTTTTTCAGGTTTTAACACTTCCAAAAATCCCTTATCAACCATTACCTTAAAAGAAGAATAAAAGTTTTCCTCATATATCTTTTCATCTTTTTTTAATGGCATCATAAGTCTTATACTTAGCTTCTGATAAACCGCCTGAGGATAGAATATGCTGAGAAATCTTCTGGCAATGACTTCATAAACAGCTCCGTGAAGGGAACTTAAGGAATTAAGATTAGATATTCCCTGTCCTGTTGGAATAATCGCATAGTGATCGGTTATCTGTTTGTCATCTACATATCTAGTTTTGACAATATTCTTATAGCTCTCTTTCTGAACTATATAATCACAGTATGGTTCTAATTTTTTAAAGTTTTTAAGACCATTTATGTTCTTTATTATCTCTTTAGAAATAGCAGTTGACAGCACTCTTGCATCTGTTCTTGGATAGGTAACACACTTTCTCTCATAAAGCTCCTGCACAATTTTAAGAGTCTCATCAGGACTAATTTTAAATAATTTCGAACACTCATTTTGTAATTCGGCAAGATTAAATAATAGCGGTGGATTTTTCTTTTCAAGCTTTTTCTCTGCACTCTCCACCGTCATTTCATTTCCAGTTTCGTTAATCATTTTTATCAGTTCTTTTGCATGTTCCTCGTCTTTAAATCCATTCTCCTTGTACAAATAAGGCGTATTAAAATATAATGACTTTTCGTTAACTCTCCATTCTGCATCAAAACTATAACTTTCTGAACATTTTGCACTAGCATTAACCCTGTAAAATGGAGTAACTACAAATTCCCTTATTTCTCTCTCTCTTTTTACAACCATTCCAAGAACACAGGTCATTACTCTTCCCACTGAGAGTACTGTTCTGTCTCTTTTTAAATATGACGATACAATATTGCCATATTTAAGGGTAAGTGCCCTTGAAAAATTAATACCCATCAGATAATCTTCTTTTGCTCTTAAATATGCAGCAGAGGACAAATCATCGTACTCTTTCCAGTCTTTTGCTGTATTTATGCCCTTGAGTATCTCTTCCTCTGTCTGGGAATCAATCCATACCCTTTTTCTTGCCTTATCGTGGACCTTTGCCATCATATCAACAAGCCTGTATATATATTCTCCCTCTCGTCCAGAGTCGGTGCAAATGTATATGGTATCAACATCTTCTCTGTTCAAAATATTTTTGACAATATTAAATTGTTTTTTTACATTCTCTATAACCTCGTATTTCCATTTTTCAGGTAAAAATGGAAGAGTTTCCATACTCCATCTTTTCAAGGCAGGATCATATTTTTCTGGATAGCTCATAGTTACAAGATGTCCCACACACCATGTAACTATTCCGTTCTCATTCTCTATAAATCCATCATTTCCTCTACCTGTTATCTTAAGAGCTTTTGCAAACTCCTTGGCAACACTTGGTTTTTCTGCAATATATACTGATTTTCCCATTCTTTTCACTTCCAAATCAAGTCTGTTCATCTAATGTAAGTCCATATGCTTCAATATAATTATCAAGAAAATAATTTGCTTCCCTGCATTCTAATTTTCTTATTGCTGCTATTGTTGAATTCTCTGCCCTTGCAAAATCCTGATTTCCCATTTTTCGTTCCTCAATGCATTTTATAAGTGCAGAAATCTTGTCTGCAGCCTTTACTATTTTTCTATATTCAATTTGTATATTTTTCTCGTCCAGAATATTTTCATACACTGCTCTCATTTCTTCTGGCATGGAGTTTAATAATTTTGATACAGCTACAGATTCAACCACATCATAAGATTTCTTAATAGTGGGGTCAAAATATTTTACCGGTGTAGGCAAATCTCCTGTAATTATCTCAGGGACATCATGATACATAGCATAAATTGCTACCCTTTCAGGATTAATGTCACCTTCATAATATATATTATTAATCACGGCTAATGCATGTGCAATAAATGCTGTCTCAAGGCTGTGCTCAGCGATATTTTCAGTGATGGTATTTCTCATTAGTCCCCATCTGTTAATATATTTCATTCTGGAGAGCATCGCAAAAAAATTATTATTACTCATTAAATTCTCCAATCTGTCATAATCAATAAAGAGCCCCGTATTCGGAACTCTTTATTGATTATATCATTTAAAAATAATGATATCAACTGTATTTTCTATAGTAAATCTGCTGGTGTCTCTGTTTTACAGAGAATAATATTTAAATTGCCATTTCTGCATCTTATCTCATCAATAAACTTCTTCTCATCTGTATCTTTTTTCAATGAAACAGTATATGTGAGTTCATATAATGATCCCAGATTTGTTGTCTTAATTCTGTCTAACGATCTCGAATTTGTATATGTATCGAATAAATCATCAAATGATCCAGTAAAATTAAGATTTTCCGGAACTGTGATTCTTAATGTATTATCATTGTTTTTTAGTACACCATACTTTGAAATCATAAGTACAAAATATACAATTCCAATAATTACTGTAATTACAATTGCAAGTTTTATATATCCAAGTCCAGTTGCAAGACCTACAGCCATTGAAAAGAAAACACTTGTAATATCTTTTGAGTCACCTGGCACGCTTCTGAATCTTATAAGTGCAAATGCTCCTGCCATGGAGAATGCTCTTGCCACATTGCTTCCAACAAGCATAATAACAACTGACACTACTGCAGGCAAAATAACAAGTGTTATTGCAAAGTTTGTAGAAAATCTCCTCTTCTTGTCACTGAAAATATAAATGAGGCTTATAACAAATCCCAGAATCAGTGCCGTTGCTATGCAAATAAGAATATCCTTATCTGCGTAAATTCCATTTGTTGTTTGATTTAAAATTGTTTTAAACATAATTATCACTTACCTTTCTTTTATTACTTTAGCTGTTTTTCATTGTTTTCCTGTATTCATTTCCATATTTTGAAAATGAATTACTGTAAATTTTTAATTCTGCAAGCATATCAGACAGCCAAAGTGGGAAACTTACAGGAACTTTAATTTCCATCAGATACATTCTATCTTCTAATATCTTTTCCCCGTTTTCCCCATTTTCAAGTCTCAGGTTATCCCGTCGTGTGATAATATTCTTATCAAATGTAATTCTTAAATTCTCATCATCCTTTCCAAACAATGC
Organism: uncultured Eubacteriales bacterium; assembly: GCA_900314525.1. Classification (GTDB taxonomy): domain Bacteria; phylum Bacillota; class Clostridia; order Lachnospirales; family Lachnospiraceae; genus Bovifimicola. Next base: position 26,153 of record OMVN01000002.1, on the reverse strand, counting down.
CAGTCTGTCATATTTTATAAATACCTTTGCTTTAGGTCTGTAAAAATCAAGGAAATACTTGATTTCCTTTAAAACCTGAGTATTAAGATACATCTCATTTTCAGGAATTATTCCATTTTCAATGAAGCTGTATGCATCTGTCAGTTTAATAGTTGTCCTTCTTTTATTCACTATTCCCTTGTATTTCTTCTTAATTTCGAGAAATACATAGGTATTGCTGTCAGGAACACCATAACTTCTAAGTCTCAGTTTTTCTTTATAAACCGGTTTTTCTATGGAACGCCCTATAAGCTCGTCTTCCTCAGTGTCAAAATACAGGTTGTTAATAGAATAAAATTCTCCATTCGAACAGTATTCATCCAGGTTCATATATGGCTCAAGTCTCTGACTTAATATATTAAACTGTTCACTGTTAATTAAGTATTTTTTTTCCACTCTGTTAAAAACTTCAATTGCCATAATTATCACCTTTCTTTTACATTGGAAGTTCAAACCAGAATGTACTTCCAACTCCTTCTGTACTGTCTACTCCATATTTGGCACCATGCATTTCTAGTATGTTCTTTACTATTGATAGTCCAAGTCCACTTCCTATTATTGCCCTATTGTGGTTCTTATCAATCTTGTAGTATCTGTCCCAGACGCTATCTAGTTTATCCTTCGGAATTCCAGGACCATGGTCCTCAACTTCAATTCTCACATTATCTCTATGTTTGATTTGTGATACTGTAATAGTTTTGTTATCATATGAATAATTTACTGCATTTGCAATCAGATTATAAACAACCTGATATATTTTAAATTCATCTGCGTCAACTATAATATTCTCATTATATTTAAAATAGATATTGTATCCATATGGTTCAAGAAGTTTTGAATGTCTTTCAATTATTGCCTTAATACTCTCAGTTATGTCAAATTCTTTTGTCTCTAAGCCTGTAACTCCAGCTTGAATTTTTGAAATATCTAACAGATCATTTACCAGACCAGTTAATCTCTTCGCCTCATCAATAATCACCTGAACATTTTCAGGGGTATTTTCACCTGGAAGATCTCTCATCACTTCACCATATCCAGTAATCATTGTCAGTGGTGTTCTAAAATCATGTGAGACATTCGCAAGGAGTTCCTTTTGAAGATTATCAGATTTTGAAAGTTCCTGTGTGGTATAATTAAGCGTTTTAGAAAGTTCCGAAATCTCTCTGTAACCACTCTCCTTAAATTCAACATCAAAATTTCCCTTAGCAAGAACTTTTGCCTGTTCATTTATTTTAATAATTGGTTTAGAAATAAATTTAGATAAGAAAAATGCTATCAGTATCGATAATATTATCATAATTATACTAATATATACAAGCTGTATTCTCAGTGTATGCACTGTAGCACTTACAGGAGTAATGACACAATCAACTATTACTGCATATTTTTCGCCACCAATATTTACTATCTTAACCTTTATTATTCCCTCTGAATTCCTGTCTTTTGGCATATTTGGAAGCTTAGACATATCGTATCTTGATTCGGATTTCTGAGGTAATTCTGAATTTTTTATAAACTCATCCTGTCGGTTCATTTCATCCTTTGTATTTATCTGTGTTATCCCATCATTTTCTGCTGCCAGTTTATATATTTCCTTTAATTTATCCCTATTATATTTATGGATTATACAATCAGGATTCCTGTCTGAGGTATAAATATTATTTCCGTCTGAGTCCACCACCAAAACACATAACTGATATCTCTCTGAAATCGTCTCTATATCTGACTCTGGATCTTTATTATCCATAACCGTCACTATATTTTCTATCGCATTATCAATTTCTTTCTTCTTAATTGATTTATAGAATCTGTCCAGATATACTGTCTGAAACAGCCACAAAAGGCAGATAAGTATACCACAAAACCCTATCATGTAAATAAATACTTTCCACTTTATGCTTATATTACTATGCTTCAAATCTGTATCCAACTCCTCTTAATGTGACTAAATATTTTCTATATTCTCCAATACTGCTTCTTAGCAGTTTAATATGTGTATCTAAGGTTCTGTCGTCTCCAAAATAATCGTATCCCCAAACTTCTGTAATGAGTTTTTCCCTTGAAAGAGCAATTCCTTTATTCTTTATGAGATAAAACAGTAAATCGTATTCTTTTGGTGTCATACTCACTTTTTCTCCATCAACAGTGACTATTCTGCCTGTAAAATCCACGTGGAGTCCTTCAATATCAAAAACATCGTGAACATCATCTTGTGAACTACCTCTATTTCTTCTTGACAATACCGCTCTTACCCTCATCATAAGTTCCCTTGGTGAAAATGGTTTCACTACATAATCATCTATACCAAGTTCGAAACCATGAATTTTATCATATTCCTCACCTCTTGCCGAAAGCATAATAACTGGAATATCTTTTATTTCTCTGATTTTTTTGCATGTAGAAAATCCATCCAATTCAGGCATCATTATATCTAAAATAACTATATCAAAATCCTTCTCTTTGCAGATATTTACTGCTTCTATACCATTCTCTGCTTCTGTTACAACATAGCCTTCAAACTCTCCATATTTTCTTATTATTGTTCTTATCTTTTCCTCATCATCAACTACAAGAATTTTTTCCACCTTCGTTACCTCCTTTATCTTTTTTTCACTGCATATACTCTAACATTGCTATGTGACAACTCTGTGACAAGTAAATTAGAATTATGTGTTTGATATCATAGCATACTTTTATATATTTTGCCAAATATTATTGAATATTTTCATTTATTATTGTACAATATAAACAGTTTTGTAGATTAAAGAAAGGAGTTTTTAGCAATGAATGTTAATGACTTGAAAATTTTGATATGTGATGACTCCCTTTTATCACGAAAAAAATTAAAAGATTGTATTAGCAAATTAAACTGCGCTAGTATCTATGAAGCAGCAGATGGTGAAGAGGCAGTTTCCTCATTTAGAGATAACCGCCCTGATATTGTATTTATGGACATTATAATGCCTAAAAAAGACGGTATTGAGGCTCTCAAGGAAATACTTGAACTTGACCCTGATGCCACTGTTGTTATGGCATCTTCGGTTGGAACACAGTCATATCTAAACGAAGCTATACGCTTTGGTGCCAGTGATTTTCTTCAGAAGCCAATAGACCCTATGCAGGTTAAAAGTTATATTGATTCTTATTGCACAAGGGAGGAGTTTTAATGTACACACAATTTTTTGGCAATTATTTGCTAAACGAAAAATTAATCACTCCTGAGCAGTTAATTGATGTAATGGGCAGCAAGAAAAACACTAAAATCAAATTAGGACTGCTTGCTATGAACGAGGGGTTAATGAATTCAGCTCAGGTTGAGGAGGTTCATGCAATTCAGACCAGGCAAGACAAAAGGTTTGGCGATGCCGCTATAGAACTTGGATACCTTACTAAAGATCAGGTTGACATGCTTCTATCAAAGCAGACACCTGGATATCTTCTTCTTGGTCAGGCTATAATTGATAAAAGATACATGAGACATCATGATTTTGAAAAGGCACTTAGAGATTATAACAAGAAAAATTCCCTTACTCTCGAAGATGCAACTAATGATGATCTTGTAAAAACATCTAAATTAATAGATACGCTTTATGATTTCAATTCAATAAAAAATGGCAGTTATTATAGGGACTACATATATCTTCTAATCAATAACCTTATTCGTTTTATCGGAAGTGACTTTACTCCTCTAAAGCCAGAGTTATATGATACAAGTTCTTCTTACAAATTTGTCTCCCAGAATATAAACGGCAAGCTTAGCTTATCTACTGCTATTTTTTCAGGAAAAGAAGCACTGATACCATTTTCATATCGTTACATACAAGAAAATCTAGAGGACTATGACGAATATGTAATTGCATCTTTTCAGGATTTTCTAAATCTGCACAATGGTATTTTTATCGTTAACATGTCAAATGAAAGGGAATTAGAACTTAAACTATCTCCACCCGTAGCAGTATCTGATTTAAATTCCCAGATGGAGTCATACATTATTTTTCCATTCAGATACACCTTTGGCACAATTAAGTTTTCATTATCTTTGTAAATTTATAAATTTCACAATATATTACATTATTAAAAAAGGATGCAGTTTACACTGCATCCATAAGTACTTGCAAAAATACCTTTCCTATTTCCTCTTTAAGAATACTGTCAACATTTTCGCTGTTTATTTCATCATGTCTTTGTATTATTTCTCTCATCCATGATTCATGTTTTCTTATTTCCTCATTGTCCTCAAGGGGTCTTCCTTCAAGAATTGCCTCTTTGAGTTCTGCCATCTCACTCTTTAATCTGGCTGTAAGAACGGTAAGTCCCATTACTTCTATCAAACCAATATTTTCTTTTTTTATGTGGTGGAGATTTTCATGAGGGTGGAATATTCCAATGGGATGTTCGGGACTTGTCCTATTATTTCTAAGAACCAGATCAAGTTCATAACAAGTACCGTTTTTCCTTGCTATAGGTGTAATTGTATTGTGGTTTTCACCATCAGAATATGCCAGAATATTTACAGATTCATCTGAGTACTCTCTCCACTCTATTAATATTTTATCAGCCAGATCTATAATTTTCTCAATATTTTCTCCAGATAATCTTATACATGACATTGGCCATTTTACAATTTCAAGTTTTACTCCTTCATAACCATCTATACATGTTTCATATTCTGTTTCTGCCTTTGCCATTGCAAAATCATATTTCCCACCCTGAAAATGGTTATGTGTAAGTATTGAACCACCTACAATTGGAAGGTCTGCATTAGATCCGATAAAATAATGCGGAAATTGTGATACAAAGTTTAACAGTCTCTCAAACGTCTTTCTGTCAATCTTCATCGGTTCATGTTTATCGCTGAGTACAATACAGTGCTCATTATAATACACATATGGAGAATACTGAAATCCCCACTTTTCATCACCTAAATCAATTTTTATTATCCTGTGATTTTCTCTTGCAGGATAATTAACTCTTCCAAAATATCCCTCATTCTCCATGCAGAGCTGACACATAGGATAAGAGGATTTTTTCATCTTAAGTGCCATTGCTATTGTCTTTGGATCCTTCTCAGGTTTTGATAAATTAATGGTAATGTCTAGGTTACCATATTCTGTTGACGTAACCCACTTAACATCTCTTTTTATTCTGTCACGCCTTATATAGTTTGTATCTTTAGAAAATTCATAAAAGTAATCAGTAGCACTCACTGGATCTTTTATGTAATAATCATTAAATTTTTTCATTATGGAAGATGGTCTGTCAGTCATTACTCCCATTAACTTAGTATCAAATAAATCCCTGTATACAGTCTGATTTTCAATAAATCCCTTTTTGACTACATAATAGCAGATTCCATCTAGTATTTTAGATAAAATATCCTCTGATAAGATATCATCTTCACTAAATTTCTCGGTGAATTCTATTACATCTTTTGCACTAATACCAATTTCATCAATCCCAAGCATTCCAATATACTGATTAATAATATAGACAACGTCTGAGTTTTCTATTAATCCAGTATATAAACCATATGCAGTTAGTTTCATAATCATATTATCAATTTTCTCTTCTGACATCCCTTCCATACCTGACACCTCCAGTTTTTGCTATATATATATCTGCCTCTCTATCAGTAATCTTTTTATAATTTTCTGATATGTACTGCTTGAATTTAGCCGTTTGATTCTTCTTTACAATAGAAACCATGCAGCCTCCAAATCCTCCTCCTGTCATCCTTGCACCAATACATCCTTCAAATTCTTTAGCCAAATCAACAAGCACGTCAAGTTCCTTGCAACTTACTTCATATAAACTTTTAAGTGATTCATGTGATGCATACATAAGTCTGCCAAACTGCACTATATTATTAGAATTCAATGCCTTCTTTGCTATTATAGTCCTGTTATTTTCATATACCACATGTCTAACCTTTTTTTTCAATGTATCATCCTTCAGATTATCTTTATATTTTTCAAATTCATCTGGTTTCAATTCACACAAACTATCTATATCGACCGCAGTTTTTAAAATTTCAAGAGCCTGTTCACACTCTTGTCTTCTCTTATTGTAATCTGAATCCGTAAGCTTATGTTTTACATTTGAATTTGTAATTACAATATCTAACTAAACGCTGTCTTTGATACAATTTTATTTTTACATTCCGATGGGTTCAAAATCGAGCGGTCGGGTTCAAATCGCATTGGACGGGTTCAAAAATGTAACCTCGCCGCAGACAAGGCAAAGAAAAAGCACTCCACTTGTGTTTTTGTGAAGTGCTTATCGTAGAAGATTTTACTTATTCATTTTTTCAATGAGTGATTTGTACTGCCGTTTTTGTACAGACTTTCCTATCGGTGTAGATAGTATGCCGGCAGGAGCGCCTACAATCCATACATACTTCCAGCTTATAAAAATGCCTACAAGAATGATTACCGCCATAGCAATCCCCCAGTATATGCATTGGAACTTTCCGTTAGCTTTACTCAATTCTTTGATGAAGTCGATGCCGTTTGATGAATGCGGAGCATTTTCAATAAATTCTGCCGCTCCGTTTGTCCCGGAACAGGATCGAAAATCTTTGCTGCATTTTTCTGCTGAGCCACTATAGGTATCGTTGTCCAGGATACTCTGAACAGTAGCGCGGATACCTTGGGCAGAATCATCAGTAAGCATTATCCCCGCACCGATTTCCATCGTTCTTCTCGCAACTGCCTGTTGCTCGTTTGTCTGGGGATAAAGAACCATCGGCGCAGCCATATACAAACTTTCTGAAACGCTGTTCATGCCGCAGTGAGTAATAAAGACATCCGCTTTGGAAAGGATATCAAGCTGATTAACATACGGATACACCTGAACATTCTTCGGAACCACTCCCAAAGCCTCACGGTCTATTACGTTTCCGCATGATATGATGGCATCCACATCCATGTCTTTCAGAGCTTCAATACACTTGCCGTAGAATTCCGGTCGGTCATTGATAACCGTTCCCAGCGAAATATAAACAAGCGGTCTGGTTTTTTCCTTATTCGGTTCGATTTTTGAAAACACCGATGGACCGACAAAAGCATAGTGGTCGGAGAAACTTTCCGCATACGGCTGAAAACGCCGTGAAGTATAAACGACAGAATCGGTGTCATTGTCGCTTTGGATAAGAGAAAACAAACCCTTGAACTTAAAGCCATAGGCTTTCAGTTTGTTAAGCTCTCTCGATACCTTTGGCAAACCTAAAATCAGACCAGCAAGTTCTCGCGGACTGTTTTTCATATATTGCGATGACAGTTGATTAAATGCAAATGTGCTAGTGGACACCACCATCGGCACATCATATTTCCAGGCATTCAGTTTTCCCCAAAAGCAGACAGAATCAGTATAGACCACATCCGGCTTAAAGAAAAGAAATTCATCACGCAAAAAATCATTCATTGCGAGTGTGATGCGAATATCCTGAATCGTCATTTCCGTAGTAGACACGCTTTTAAGTCCTGATTCTTCCTTTTCAGTCAGTTCGGGGAGATAAGAATCGCAGGAAATAAACTCCGCTCCGGTTGCCTCTATTTTGCTTTTGAATTCGTTAAACGAATAAAATCTGACTGTGTTCCCACGTCGAACCAACTCCGCTGCAACGGGAAGCATAGGATTTGTGTGACCATGCGCAGGGATACAGAAGAAAGCTACTTTTTTCAATCACCATCACCGTCCTTTTCTCCGTATGCTATGCCGAACAATTCAGCAAATGCTCCTTTCGGAGGTATTGCGATTCCTCGCTGTTCATCGCCAAGAAGCAACAGCGTGTCTCCCGGTTTAATTCCGAAGATATCACGAGCTTGTTTCGGTATTACTATCTGTCCTTTCTCGCCGACAGTAGCCGTCCATGCATATTTTCCTTTTGGTGCGTTCATTTCATTCCTCCTCGTAAGTATGATTTGTATAACTAATCATACTTCTTTTTCTGTAAAATGTCAATAGAACTGCGAAATTTTCATCAGGCTTTCACCGTGCTATCACAAAAAGGCACCTCGACTTGAGTGAGATGCCTGTCTGAATACACGCTTTGTTTTACACGGGGATTTCCGTTTATAAAATGTCAAGACCGAATGTACAAAAAATATTATATAAAAATGTACAATTAGTCTGTTTGGCTCAAATGATCTTTCAATCTATAAGATTTTCCTGATATTGGTATTACATGTGAATTATGTAATACTCTGTCCATAATGGCATTAGCCACTACAGCATCATAAAAAACACCATCCCTGTAGTGGTAAACTAAATTGGTAATACCTTGTTCGGATAATATGATATATAATACAATTATTATCCAAGGAGGATTACTAGCAATGTCAGTACGTTACAATGAGGACTTTAAACTTGAAGTCGTAAAAGCCTATATGGCAGGTGACAGATCTACTGCAGAATTATCTGCAGAATATAATGCGAAAGAAATCGATTAGTGGTATATCGTTTCATTGACAATAATAAAGATCATTTTGGCTTAAAGTGGTTATGCATACATCTGGGTATAAGCCTTAACATAGTTCACTTGGTTTTGTCACAAGTACATCACAACATCTCATTAGAAGCTTTGTACTGTACACAGCTTCAAATATGTCTTTGTGATAAAATGCGTGAACTCCTGTGATTCTGTTATCATTTGCATTATTGCAGAACCATCTTGTATCATTAAATTCATCAAAATGTTCTGTAGATACATCGTTTAATTCTGGAATTTCCTCTAAAAGTTCATCCCATACATTTTTATAATCTCCAACATTTATAAAAAGTGCCGCTTTCTGTTTCTTTATAGACTTCATAAGATATTTTATAATTGCCTTAAATATATCCTTCTGAGCCCCTGCACCACCAATTGATAACAGAAATCTTAATGGCTCTCCACTTCTCTTTCTCTCTATTCTCTTTTCACAATCTTTTTCAATATTTTCTACCAATTCGTAGTCAACATAATGTCCTGTATAATAAAGACTGCCCTGTGGCATAGGCTTCAAAACTTTTCTTCCAGCCATTCCGTTTAAAATACGATAGCCCTGATATGCATTATGCGTCTGAACTGTATGTACACTTCCCTCTGCAAGATGAAGTGCCATTGGCCAGTTGTCTGGTATTGCATTTACTACATTTTTCATTCCTGCATGTATTGCCGCCTGAGCTGGCCATACGTGTGTACCAACAACGGGAATTTTCTTAGGAATATTTTTAAATACTGGGGCCATAAGTTCTGAATTTTTCTGATCTGACAGGTTATATGCAAGTCTCCTAAAAGCTTCATAGTTTACAGGTTCCCAAACTGCCTTATTAAAAATTCTGCTTTTTTGAGATATTCTTGAACCTTTGGAATACAGTTCATTCTGAGCACTGATAACCTTTGTACATGCTGTATTCTTATATGAATTCAAATCCATCCAGTATTGCTTATATCCCATGGCATTTGCAGCCGATGCTATGGCCATAGAAATTCTGTAATGACCAAACCTCATTCTTATATTTCCTACAATAATACCTTTTTCCTCATCAAACTCCTCATTGCCTTCTTCATCAATTACAATATCACTTACATTTAAAATATCTCCAATACTCTTGTTTTTTCTTATCGATACTTTGTAATCCTTATCACTGTCATCACCATATTTCGAAACAAACCTCTTCTTTGAATTATTGGCATTCGTAATTGACACTCTGTCCATTTTATTCCCAAATATCTCTTATCTGTTTTCTTCCATCTTATTTACCTCCATTTACAGCAATTCCATTCATTAAAATATTAACAACTTCCATCAAAGCCTCTTTATAACTAATCTTGTTTGTAACAAGTATATCCTCTTTAAAAAACTGTTCTATTGTCGCTGACATCATGGTCTTAAAAATAGGAATATGGATATCCATAATTTTTCCTTCTTTCTTTCCCTGATTTAATAGTTTAATAGTCATTTCCCAATCTGATTCAAGTCTTCTCTCCACATGACTGTATATGTCAGGATATTTATCCTTTAACTGATATAGTTGTACAAGATTGAGATTCTCATATCTGTCTGGCATAGCCTGAAGTATTTTATGAAGTCTTTCCACCGTATCAAGTGAAAAATCTCTCATTACTTTTTTCTTTGACAGCTGAATCTGGTCAAAACTGTAATCCACAACTTCATCTAATAATTTTTCCTTGTTTTCAAAATACTTGTATATTGTCTTTTTGCTCATAACAAGCCGCTTAGCAAGTTTATCCATTGTAAACTTCAGACCATTTTCATTTATCTCATCAATTGATGCCTCAATTATTTTTACTTTTATTTCATTTTCGTCATTCACATTAACTCCTCCATCCCAAACTTTGTTTTATATAATTAAAATTCTAGTCTCTACAAAACCTCAGGAAACGATTTTGGCATTATTAGTTTCCTTACATTAGTATAATATCACAATTTTATCTGATTATTTAAGCTATTTTTGTATATATTAATGCACAGAAGTTCAATCTTTAATTTGTATGATTTGTATATAAAAAAAAAGGCTACCTGCTTACATACAAAATTACCAGTCAAAAAGGTAATTTTGCATATATAAACAGATAACCTGTCTTATATTTTCTATTATTTTATTTCAAGAAAGTTTTTTACAACATTTGGCATTTCATCAACTTCACAAACTGTATCATGAAGAACTTTAGCATTTCTGATTTCTTCAATTGCGTTAGGTACTTTTACATTACCAATTTTGCTAAGCTCATCTACTAATTCAAAATCTCCCATGCTGTCATATTTTGTATCAATAGCATTCATAACACTTCTTGTAAACTTGAATGGACTTGCTGTTGAAGCTATAACTGCTTTTGTAGTATCTTTTGTTTCATTCTTATATTTAGAATATACTGTGGAAGCAACAGCTGTATGAGTGTCAATTATATATCCTGTTTTGTCATATAAATCTTTGATTGTAGCAGCTGTCTCATCTTCACTTGCGTAATTTCCATAGAAATCCTTAAGTTCAGCTTTCATTTCATCTGTTATTTCATACTTGCCATCTGTCTTTAATTCTTCCATAAGTTCTTTATTTTTAGCTGAATCATTTCCTGCTATTCTATATATAAGTCTCTCTAAGTTGCTTGAAATAAGAATATCCATAGATGGTGATGTAGTAAGAATAAACTGTCTGTTCTTATCATATGTTCCTGTTGTAAAGAAATCATACAATACTTTATTTTCATTTGATGCACATATTAATTTATCAATTGGAAGTCCCATATTCTTTGCATAAAAAGCAGCAAGAATATTTCCGAAGTTACCTGTAGGTACAACCACATTAATCTTCTCACCTTCTTTTATTTCATCATTTGCAAGAAGTTTTGCATACGCATAAACATAATATACTACCTGTGGTACAAGTCTTCCAATATTAATAGAGTTGGCAGACGAAAACTGATAACCTGCATTATCTAATTCTTTAGCAAGTTCCTTGTCTCCAAACATAGCCTTTACACCTGACTGTGCCTGATCGAAGTTTCCATTAATTCCAACAACAAAAGTATTATCACCCTTCTGTGTTACCATCTGTTTTTCTTGAATTGGACTAACTCCACCCTTTGGATAAAATACAATTATCTTAGTACCTTTAACATCTGCAAAACCTGCAAGTGCAGCTTTTCCTGTATCACCTGATGTTGCTGTAAGTATTACTATATCATTTTTTACATTATTCTTCTTTGCCGATGTTGTAAGAAGATGTGGTAATATAGAAAGTGCCATATCTTTGAAAGCAATTGTTGATCCATGGAATAACTCAAGATAATATGCATCCTCTGCTTTCACAAGAGGAGCAATTTCCTCTGTATCAAATTTAGAATCATACGCTTTATCTATACAATTCTTCAATTCCTCTTCTGTAAAATCTGTCAGAAACTCTTTCATTACTGCATAAGCAGTTTCTTTGTATGACATCTTAGAGAGTTCTGATAAAGACACCTGTAATTTAGGTATACTTGTTGGTACAAATAATCCTCCATCATTTGCAAGTCCTTTTAAGATAGCCTGTGAAGCTGTAACTGTATCATCGCTTCTTGTGCTTTTGTACTGTATATTCAAAATGTTCACCATTCCTTTCTCTGTTTTGACAATATGTGCGTATTATATCACAGTAAAACTCATTTAACAAGATTTAATATTTGTAAAAATAATGTGCCCCATGAACAAATAAAAATGTGAGAGATCTGTTGAACCAGCTGTCATTTGCCGTTTGTCTTGCAAAAAACAGTGCTCCGTCCGAATAATCCTCTCCTGCAAGTGCCCTGTCCACACAAGCTATTGTGTTCTGATCAGGCACAACAGTATTTATCATTCCATTCTTTACAGGCTGAAACTGATATACCCTTCCATTGCCTTGAAAGATAACATCCTTTATATTTCCAGGAAATCTTCCATTTCTGACTCTATTAAGTATTACATTTGCGACTAAAATTTTTCCAACTTCATCCTGGTTACCAGCCTCTGCCTGTACAATTTGTCTGAGCCAGTAATATTCATCTGATGTGATATTTCCAAATGCCTTGGTATAAACGGGTGTACTTGAAACATCTCTTGTAACATTGTCTGAAACACTTGCCTGGGCATCTACTGATTCTGTTGCAAAGTTAGGATCATATATTGTAAATAAAACTTCTTCTTTCGTTTCTGGTTCAGTGTAAACTACCTGTGTTTCAGGTTGTGCTACTTGCATTGCTGCCTGTTCTGCCTCCTGTGCTGCCTGAAGTTCTAACACTTTTTGAGCTTCTTCTAATTCCAAAACTTTCTGTGCTTCTTGTAATTCTAATACTTTCTGTGCCTCCTGTGCCTGTTGCATCTCTGTATTCTGACCTGCATCCTGTTGTGCTGCCATTACCATATTACTCTGATTTTCAACAACAGTTGGATTTCCATCTTTCTGATTACTTAATACTAAGTAAATATCTCTGCCAAAAGGTAAATACTTACTCATAATTTTCGAATATGCACTTTCTAAATGTCTGTCAGTCACCGCACCATATATTGAAGAAATTCCTTTTGTCAACTCATGTCTTGCATTTTTAGGCATGTTTAACTTAAAAATATTCTCTTCATTTTTTTCTTCTGTGTCTCTTAGTTTATTTCCGTCATTTTTCTGACCATAAACATACAGTATACCAAAAGATACAAGCATAATACAAAATACGGCAAGTGCCTTTTTTATGTATTCAGTTTTTATCATTTGTGAAATCCCGTTTTTAAAATTTTTCGTTTTCTCAACGCATTTTTTTAAAAATGTCTTTAATTCTGTCATAATACTCCTTCTCGCAAAAATATTTTTTCACCTATGAAAACTGATGATGATATTATTATACCATATATTCATTAAAATATTAAATCTTTTTTACAGATTATTTAAAAATGTCAAACAACATTACCAAAAAAGATAATATTTGTTTGACATCTTTTGATTTTTTTACTTATTATTAATATAATTTATTAAGCCTTCCGCCTTAATGATTTTCTGCATAAATTCTGGAAAAGCCTGTCCCTGATATTTTGTTCCTTTTGTCTTATCATAAATAATTCCACTGTCGAAATCAACTTCTACTTCATCTCCAGCTTCAATATCCTTAGCTGCTTCTTCACATTCAATAATTGGTAAACCGATATTAATTGCATTTCTGTAGAATATTCTTGCAAATGTCTCTGCTATTACACAGCTTACTCCTGCTGCTTTTATGGAGATTGGAGCATGCTCTCTTGAGGATCCGCATCCAAAGTTCTTATTTGCTACAATGATATCTCCATTTTGAACGTTTTTTGCAAAATCAATATCTATATCCTCCATACAGTGTTTAGCAAGTTCTGCTGGATCTGGCACATTTAAATATCTGGCTGGGATAATAACATCCGTATCAACGTTGTCACCAAATTTATATACTTTACCTAATGCTTTCATCGACTAATCTTCCTTTCCATCAAGTTTTATTCCTAATTCCTCAGGTCCCGAAATCTTTCCTGTTATTGCTGAAGCAGCTGCAACATAAGGACTTGCAAGATAAACAAAAGACTCTGGATCTCCCATTCTTCCGACAAAGTTTCTATTTGTTGTGGCTACTGCTCTCTCTCCCTTTGCAAGGATTCCCATATGACCACCAAGACATGGTCCACATGTTGGAGTCGATACTGCAGCTCCGGCCTTAATAAATGTAGTTAATAAGCCTTCCTCTAATGCCTGAAGATATATAGCCTGTGTTGCAGGAATAACGATTGTTCTCACTCCCTTGGCCACTTTTCTTCCTTCCATTACTTTTGCTGCTGCTCTTAAATCAGATATTCTTCCGTTTGTACATGAACCAATTACCACCTGATCAATCTTAACCTCAGGTTCCTTGTTTATTTCATCAATTGTTTTTGTATTTTCTGGAAGATGTGGATATGCAACAACAGGTCTTAACTTGCTTAAGTCTATTGTATACTCCTCATCGTAATCTGCATCATCATCAGCTGTAAATACCCTATATTCTCTAGCAGAATGCTCTTTCATATACTCAATTGTAAGATCATCAACTGGGAAAATTCCATTTTTTCCACCAGCTTCGATTGCCATATTTGTCATTGCAAAACGGTCATCCATTGAAAGGTATTTTATTCCATCACCTGTAAATTCCATTGATCTATATAAAGCTCCATCAACACCAATCATTCCAATAATATGAAGGATTATATCTTTACCTGTAACGAAATCTGCAGGTTTTCCTGTTAAATTGAACTTAATTGCTGATGGTACTTTAAACCATGCTTTTCCTGTAGCCATTCCAGCTGCCATATCTGTACTACCTACACCGGTAGAAAATGCACCAAGTGCTCCATATGTACATGTATGAGAATCTGCACCTATTACGGCATCACCTGCTACAACAAGTCCTTTTTCAGGTAAAAGTGCATGTTCGATTCCAACCTCACCTGTTTCAAAAAAGTTTGTAATTTCATTATCATCTGCAAACTCTTTAGCACATTTACAAAGCTGTGCTGATTTGATGTCCTTATTTGGAGTAAAATGATCTAGAACAATTGCAATTTTGTCCTTATCAAATACACCCTCTACGTTCATTTTCTTCATCTCTTTAATTGCTACAGGAGATGTAACATCATTGCCAAGAACCAAGTCAAGATTTGCCTCTATAAGCTGTCCTGCTTTTACACTTTCAAGGCCGGCATGTGCAGCTAAAATCTTCTGTGTCATAGTCATTCCCATGGTTATTGCCTCCTAAAAAAATTAATATTTCATTAAATAATATCATTATTTGAAAAATATTGCAAATACTTATATCCTTAACCAAAAAAAATCCTGTCAGAACAGTCTGACAGGACTAAAATTACTTAATAAAATCTTTAAATTTTATCTTATAGTCATTTATCTTTGACATAAGCTTTGAGTAATCCTTATCACTAATTTTTCCGTTTGATTTGAATTCCTCTACAATTGCCACGAACTCCTGGTAAGCCTTATATGCCGAATCTTTGTAGTTATTTGATAGAAACAGCTTCATTTCAGTTTCTTTTCCTTCAATAACTTTTTTCGTTTTACCTAACAGCATATAAATCACCTCATTTTCACAAAGCATTTAAATGTCTATTCAAGTTCTCCTGCAAGCATATCAAAATTTCCTCTAGTTAATCCTGTTATACCTGTTCTGACAAGCTCTTTTACTTCAAATCCCCCAAGTAAACCTATAAATGCGTCTAATTTCTGCTGGTTTCCTGTTAACTCAATCATCATAGAGTCTGTTGAAACATCTACAATTTTTGCTCTAAAAATGTCAGCTACAGCTAAAACCTGCTGTCTCTGAGTTGCATCTACTGCTACTTTAACTAATATAAGTTCTCTGCATACAGATGCTCCATGTTTCAACTCAATGATTTCTTTTACTTCAATAAGTTTAGAAAGTTGTTTTTGAATCTGCTCAAGTATCTCATCTTCTCCGCTTACCACAATTGTCATTTTTGACATACCAACTGTTTCTGTCTCACTAACTGTAAGACTATCAATATTATATCCTCTTCTTGCAAACAAACCTGCAACTCTCATTAATACTCCTGCAGTGTTCTCCACAAGAATAGATAATACCATCTTCTTCACGTAAATACCTCATTTCTGCATAATTAATATACCGTAATTTATTGTTAGATTAATCATATCACAATCATATGTTTTGTCAAGTTTCACAACTGATTCTGTATATTTTACTCGTCGAAATCCACCGTTATAAAAGAAGCACTTTCTGTCTCTTTTATACCAGTTACTTTTCCTTTTAAAACTTTAAGTCTGTCCTTTGCAGGGATATTGTTAGACATAGCCAGCGCTGGAATAATTGTATAATAATACATCACCCCCTGTAATGTCTGCAGTCTTGACTCATCAACTTCAACATCTTCCCCATTTTTCAAAAGACCAGGTCTTTCCATTTTAAATTCCACACTTTTCATTATTACATCTCCTGGTGTACTTCACAATAACATTTTCAAACACTATGTTTATATCTTAAAAGAATCGTCTCGTGACGATTCTCTTAAATATCATTTATTATCTTACCATCCACTCACCAAGTTGTCTAATTGATCCATCATCCTGTTCCTCTAATTCATCAATTATGAATATCTGATCAGGCTCCTTTGTATATTCTTTTATTGCTTCTTTAGCTTCTGCTATGCTTCCGTATCTTGCAAGAGCTCCTGTTCCATCTGATTTTTCCTTATCATAAACACCTAATTCAAAATATCTCTTCATTACAAAGACCTCCAATGTATATGTATTTCTCATTTAATTTTACTACAAATATAAAAAAATGTTAACCAGTTTTTGAAATATTTATTTATTTCTTTTCTTCTAACATTTTAGTTTTACCTCTTTTATCTTCTAACTTCATTTTATCGTCAATATATTTTCCACTATCTTCATAATTACTGTAAATATTATCAAGATAATCTTCAAACTCCTGAACATATATTGAAATACCCTCTTCAATAATTGCATTTCTGGTAATATTATTACCTGAAATTTTTGATGCTCTCTTTGATAATTCATCAATCCTGTCAATCATATCTGCTCTCAGGCTGATAGAAATATTCTTCTTCGCATCACCTTTTCCTAATAGCTTCTGAAATGATTTAAATCTCTTTTCATCAAATTCGTTATACATAATACCACCTCATTTATAATATTTTTTATACTATATATTATATTATAAATTTTATTGTTATCTATGTCAATTCTTAGCTATTAAGAAATTCCATAAGCTGTGGATATAATTTCTTGGTTTCCTGATAACCCCTGTTATATAATCTTGTCAGCTTCTCTTTATCTTTTTCAAGTCTTCCTACCTTTACAGGTCGAGAAGGTCTGATTACAAATAAATTACCTTTTCTTTCCTGGTTTTCAATATAATCAAGAGTCCTGTTATATACCATATACCTTCGCTCTATAGCTCTGACCAGATTTGGATATGCACTGTATTTAAGCTTCATTATCGACAGAAGGCGACTGCTTTTTTTTCTATAGCTTATATCTCTGGTAAGTACCACTACATTTTTTGTATGTCCATCTTTTACTGATCTTCTCACTGGTATAGAATCCGAAATACCTCCATCAAGACAAGGTACACCATCAACGTTAACCATTTCAGCCATCAAAGGCAGAGAACACGATGCTCTCAATATATATAATTCTTTTTTTAAGTCTGTGATTTTTTTGTACATAGGGTGACCAGTCTCACAATTTGTCACCACCACGTAAAAATCACCTTTGTATTCAAGAAATTTATCGTAATCATAAGGAATCAATTTATTGGGGATTTCATCATAATTCATTTCTGTCCCGAAAAAATTCCCCGTTCTTATCAGATTATCAAAACTTGCGTATCTCTTATCATCTATAAAATCAGTATATATGTGATAAGTTCTTTTTCTCTGTCGTGAAATAAAATTACATCCGTTAGCAGAACCAGCAGATACTCCATATACTGCGTTAAATTCTATTCCTTCATCAATAAGAAAATCAAGCACCCCCGCCGAGTAAAGTCCTCTCATTCCACCGCCTTCTAAAACAAGTCCAAAATTATACATTTTTTTCCTCCTCTCCATCAAACTGTCTTAACAATTCCCATTCATCCAGAAAAATGCAGTTTTTCAATCTTCCTGTATATATCTCATCTGTAATCTCTCTATAGTCAAACCAGCATACCTCTTCAACTTCCTCTTTCTGAAGCTCAAAAATGGTATCACTTCGACCAGTCATATCAAACAAATATATATTACTTATCTCATTATTAATAAAAGGTCTTCCATAAAATTCTGTTCTTTGATTTGTCCTTCTTTTTCCAATAAATATTATGTCCGTTTCATTTGCTGCTATTCCAATTTCTTCTCTTATCTCTCTCAATGCAGAAATCATGTAGTCATCACCAGCCATAATGTGTCCAGCACTGGAAATATCATAATATCCTGGATATGAATCCTTATTCATTGCTCGCTTCTGAAGCAAAACTTTCAGTCTTCCATTTTCTCTACGTACTACCCAAATATGAACTGTTCTGTGAAGATATCCCAGTTCATGGGCAACACTTCTCTCCCTCACAATTCCTGTAGGTTCAAAGTCTTCCCCCAGCTGATCAAACAATTCCATATTTCTTCCATTTAGTACTGCACTTTTTAATGTTTTTCCCCTGTAATCAAGTTTGAGATCAAAGAAATCCACATTATCCCTAATTAGTTTCAGGAAAATTTCATCACCTGACCAGAAATACAACTTTGAAAGCTCATTTTTAGGAATAAATTTCAAACTGCCCTCATCACATTCAGCAAGTTCTCCTGAAAAAGAATCCGATGTGTATAAAAACATATACTCTGATAATTCCTCACTATTATCAATTGAATGAAATGTGACAATTCCTCTGAATTTCACTGTATTAAGTGTAAGTCCAGTCTCTTCTCTTACCTCTCTTTTCAGGCATTCTAAAGGACTTTCCCCGTATTCAAATTTTCCTCCTACACCAATCCACATATCATTACTTAAATCTTTTTCCTTTTTATCTCTATGAAGCATCAGATAGGAATCATCTTTTTCTATATAACACAGTGTTGTCAGTAACATTTAATCACCTTCATTCTAATCGTTTTATCACAGATGTAAAAACAATGATGCAACTCTGAAATATACAAGTAGAGATACTGCATCTACTATTGTAGTAATGAATGGACTTGCCATAACTGCAGGGTCAAATCCAATCTGTTTAGCTATAATTGGTAGCGAACATCCAATAATTTTAGCTATAAAAACAGTAACAATAAGGGTCAGACACACAACTACTGCCACAACAAAGTCAATTCTGTCAAAAAATGTAAGTTTAGCAAGATTGCACACCGCTAATGTTCCCCCGCACATCAATGCCACTCTTGCCTCTTTCCATAACACTCTAAAAATGTCCTTAAAGTCAATTTCATCCAGTGATAACGCTCTTATCACAGTAACAGACGACTGACTTCCTGAGTTACCACCTGTATCCATCAGCATTGGAATATAAGCTGTTAAAATTGTATAAGTTGCAAGTGCTTTCTCAAACGAAGTAATGATAAGGCCTGTGAAAGTCGCCGATATCATAAGTAATAAGAGCCATGGTATTCTGGCTTTATATGTTTCAAAAATATTTGTCTTAAAGTATGTTTTATCTGATGGTATAATAGCTGCCATCTTCTTAATATCTTCTGTAGCCTCATCCTGCATAACATCAATAGCATCATCAAATGTTACAATTCCTACCAGTCTATTTTCATCATCTACTACTGGAATTGCCAGCAAATCGTACTTGTTAAACTTATTAGCTACATCTTCCTTGTCTTCTAATGTGTGAACTGAAATATAGTTTGTATCCATTATGTCCTTTATAAGGGCATCTTCATCAGCTAGTAAAAGGGTTTTTATAGATACTGCTCCATGAAGAAATCTGTTTGAATCAGTAACATAACAGGTATATATTGTCTCCTTATCAACCCCTGTTCTTCTGATTCTCTTTATCGCTTCTAACACGGTCATATTAAGTCTCAGACTGACATATTCAATTGTCATAATACTTCCTGCGCTGTCATCTGGATACTTAAGTATTTCATTAATCATATTCCTAGTTGCAGAATCTGTATTTAATAAAATCCTTTTTACAACATTCGCAGGCATCTCCTCAACTATATCTACAGCATCATCTAAATACAGCTCATCAAGGACTTCCTTTAACTCATTATCACTAAATCCCTGAATAAGCATTTTCTGAGCGTCCGCTTCCATTTCCACGAATACCTCAGCAGCTAATACTTTTGGCAGTAATCTGAATAGCAGTGGTATTCTGCTGTCTTTCAAATCATCAAAAAGGGTAGATATATCCGCTGCATTCATTACAACAAGTATATCTTTAAGTCCAGAGTAATCCCTTTTCTCCAAAAGTTCTTCTATTCTGTCTTTTAAATCTATCCTAAGATTTTTTTCAGAATTCATCTCTCTTTCATCCATAATTAATCCTGCCTCTCATATTTAATTTTATTTTGGCATGGAAATATGTCACCCGCTGCAATCGGCATATATTTAAGTCTTAAATATTTTAAAATTTAAATATATGTCGATTACAGCACTATATTCGGGGGAATATTTCCGCTTCCCGATCCACTATCCATCTGGTTTTCCTCCTTTATTTTTTTGCCTTTATAATATTATCTTTTTTTATCAAAGTTGTCAATGAAATCCACCAATACATCAGATTATTATTTATTAAAAAAAAAATTAAGCGCATTGTTTTTAACATGTTTCTAATTTAATAATATACTTCTTCCAAAAATAATCCCTTAGCTCTGGCTAATTGTGATGCTTTTGTTCTGTCCTTTGCTTCAATGATATTTTTAACATCATCTGGATTTATTCTGCCCTTGCTAACATCAACCAATGTCCCTGTCATAATTCTAATCATATTATAGAGAAATCCATCCCCATAGTAATCTATTCTGATAAGTCCATTATTGCTACTTATTTCTATTTTATTCACTGTTCTCACTGTTGATTTTTTCATTTTTTTATTAGTACAGAAACTCTTGAAATCATGTGTTCCTATCATGTAATCCGCTGCACTTCTCATTTTTTCCAAATCAATACGGCCTTCTATTCTATTTACATATTTTCGATCAAAAACTCTAGGAACTGATGAATTATCTATATAATATGCATAATGCTTACCTTTAGCATTTAGTCTGGCATGAAATCTCGGATTAACCATGGCAACACTTAAAATCTTTATATCATCTGGCAAATGGTCATTTAAATATTTTTTAAATATCTCCATCCCATCTAGCAAATCTCTTCCGGTTCTCTCAACAAACCTTTCAAACACATCTCTGTCAACATGAAAATTTGCCACCTGGCCCCTTGCATGAACTCCCGCGTCTGTTCGTCCTGCTCCTGATATCTCTATATCAATTTTAAACATTTTGGAAAGTGTAGATTCTATTTTACCCTGAATTGTATTCAAGGTATTCCCCTGTTTCTGCCATCCATTATACCTCGTCCCATCATAGGAAATAATCATTTTTATATTCATACTTACCTCCATTTTATCTTAACAATAACTGTAAAAACCATTTTATAAAAAATATCGGCACCAGCAGGCACCGATATTTCAATCCTCTCAGAGCATCCCTTAAGTAATAGCCCGACTCTATTCCCCAGTTTTAAATGTAATTATCCAAGGTGCAGGCTGTGTATTAAATGTATGTTTGCTTGTAAGCTTTGAAACAGAAATCTGAATTATCTCGGGATCTCTTATTCCAAATTTAGCACATATACTCTCCATTGATGCCGCCACTGTAAAATCAAGAGTATATACAACAAATTCCATATTACTATTTAATTCAAGCAGACATTTCATTTCCTGTTCCATGCTTGCAGATGCCACAAGCATTGTTACGTCTGGAACTGGCAATCCTTTCATTGTGTCATTATCGACATGGTCTATTATTTTAATATTGTTAAGTCCAAACCTACTTACATTGTCTTCTAGTGTATCTCTATCTCTTGAATTATACTCAACAGCAATAACAGTTCTCTCTCCGTCCTGAATTGCGGCCTCTACTGCAATTGATTCTCCCGAAATTACGCAGGTATTTTTTCCTTCACTAAGGTGCATTTTCGATAATAACACTGTCCTTATTTCTGATGCAACATATTTTACCGATCCACAGGCTAAATCCCTGTTATCTATTCCAAACTTAAGTGTTGTCCTGGCTTTGTCATTTAATATTAGCATTCCTGCAGATGCATTTATTCCCCTATCAATCATATTGGCAACCTTATCTTCTTTAACCGGACCTTCAGGTTCACTTCCGTCATTATATATAACTCTGCATTCACCAAGTCCAGCATTAAACATTCTGTAGAAAATATCCTCATGCCCTGCCTCAGTAAATACAAGTACACTTCTATGTGCTTCCACAGCCGGTATAAGGTTCTTGTTTTTCTTAGTAATATCTAAAATCTTAACATGTTCCAAATCCACATTTGTATTATCCGAAAAATATTTAAGCCACGAAATAACATGTGAATTATTAAATAAATTAGTATCCATAAATCTGCCTCCCTTATTCTTGCAGGTCAAAAATAAAAATCATGTAACCTGTTCACGTTTAAATATAAATATATTTTACCATAATATTAATAATTATGCACTATAAATGCATTTATTTTTTCTATTTTTATGTTTATTTTCACCATATTAATATTTATAAAATTTTTATTCTATATATTTAAAATTACTGATATAATATAAATGTTAAAATTTAATAGAAAAGAGGTAATTTACATGGAGAATTTAAAAAAATTTATTGCCGAATTCATCGGAACATATGTCCTTGTTGTATTTGGATGCGGCGTTGCTGCTGTGACAGGATGTACAGCTAAAGCAGACAGTGCTTATGTATTAACTGCAATTGCATTTGGTCTTGTAATCGTTGCAATGGCATATTCTATTGGATATATCTCAGGATGTCATATTAATCCTGCTGTTTCCCTTGGAGTTTTTATTAATGGAGGAATGAAGGCCGCTGATTTTGTACTTTATGTCATCGCACAGTGTGCAGGTGCTATTGCAGGTGCTGCAACATTAAAAGCGCTTCTTCCTAAAAAATTAGGTCTCGGTACAAATGGATTATATAACGATAGCATAGCTAAAAGTCTTGTTATTGAGTGCATTCTCACATTTGTATTTGTATTAGCTGTTTTAGGTGCTACAAGCAAAACTGAAAATGCAGCCGTTGCTGGACTTGTAATCGGTGGTTCTCTTACACTTGTACATTTACTTGGAATTTATTTCACTGGTACAAGTGTTAACCCTGCTAGATCTCTCGGCCCTGCTCTTTTAGCTGGCGGAGATGCATTATCAAATGTATGGGTATTTATCGTTGCTCCACTTATTGGTGGTGCTCTTGCAGCCCTTGTATGGATATTTTTTAAAAAGACTGCTGACAAATAAAATGTCTTTTTAAACAATACAAAAAGTAAAAATAGCTTTGAGTACTTTCTACTCAAAGCTATTTTTTTCTGTACTTTTATTATATTTTATTTTTCATCCACAACCTGGAAAATATAGAATTTAAGATAATAGCTTTCATCTGCAGACCATAATATCGGATGATCAGGAGCCTGTGTTCTGAATTCCACCTGTTTTAATCTTCTGTGAACATTTGAAGCCGCCTGTCCTATCGTCTTGGTAAATGTCTCATAATCCATAAAATGAGAGCATGAACATGTAGCAAGATAACCACCATTCTTTACTAATTTAATTCCTCTTCGATTTATTTCCCTGTATCCTTTTATTGCATTTTTTATAGAATTCTTCGATTTAGTAAAGGCAGGTGGATCAAGAATGACAAGGTCAAACAATTCACCCTGCTCCTCTAATCTTGGAAGAAGTTCAAATACATCCTCACACTGAAACTTAACTGTATTTTCTAAACCATTTAATCCGGCATTTTCTGTTGCCTGCTGCACCGCTAGTTCTGATGCATCTACACCTAAGACAGACTTCGCTCCTGCCATTCCTGCATTGAGTGCAAAAGATCCTGTATGTGTGAAACAATCTAATACCTTCGCATCCTTGCATAGTTTCCAGATTGATTTTCTGTTATACTTCTGGTCAAGGAAAAATCCTGTCTTTTGTCCATTCTCCACATCTACAATGTATTTTACTCCATTTTCTGTTATCAATACATTTGTGTCAAATGGCTCACCGATAAATCCCTTGGTTCTTGGCATTCCTTCCTTGTCCCTCTCCTTGGCATCACTTCTCTCGTAAACACCCCTAATATTTATTCCGTCCTCTTTAAGAAGTGTTTTTAAATCATCAATTATTTCCATTTTAAATCGATCTATTCCAAGAGCAAGGGACTGTACAACGAGAATATCTTCAAATTTATCAATCACTAGTCCAGGAAGAAAATCTGCATCACCAAATACAATTCTACAGCTGCTAATATCTACAGTTTTCTTTCTGTATTCCCATGCATCTTTAACACGATTCATTAAAAACTGCGAATCTATTTCCTGATGTGAATTTCTTGTCATCAGTCTTACTCTAATCTTAGAATTCTGGTTTATAAAACCTCTCCCCATTGGATATCCATCAAAATCATGAACAGTAACTATATCACCATTTTTAAATGTTCCAACTATTGACTCTATCTCATTGTCAAAAATCCACATTCCTCCGGATTTTATTGTTCTTCCTTCACCTTTTTTTAAGGTAACAATTGTATGATTATCCACCTCGTACCTCCTGTTTTTTTACTGATTATATCATAAATCAGCAATTTTGTAATATTCATTGTGTCTTTATTTTCTATTCTGTTTTTTTGTTTACAATTGTAATTCCGATGCTTATTATCACTAGTGCTATGATATAATTCAAACCTATTTCATTTGTCTCTCCAAGTATCAGTGCTGACAAAATCACTCCAAATACAGGATTTAAAAATCCATATATTGAAACTTTTGATACCTCATTATATTTTAATAAAATTGTCCAGAGTGAATAAGCAAATGTGGAAATAAATGCCAGATAAATTAACACTGCAAGTGCTTTACCCGTAAATGGTCTGAATCTCGCGCCTGCTACAAGTGAACCCAAAAGCATTATAATTCCCCCAAGCACAAACTGATATCCACTTAACATCACTGGATTATCTTTTTTTGAGAAAATTTTGGCTAATACCGATGAAAACGAATAGGACACCGCAGACAAAAGTATCATTCCTTCTCCAATACATGTCATATTAAAATCAAAGCCATTTCCTGTGACATTTACCAATATCACCCCAGTAAATCCAAGAATACAACCTAAAAATTTCTTTGTTGTCATTTTTTCCAGTCTAAAAATAATACATGCACTTATAATTGACAAAAAATATGCCAGTGAATCAACGATCGAGGTGTTTACTCCAGATGTATGTGCAATACCTATATAATAAAATGTATATTGTCCTACAGACTGAAAAATACAAAGTATAATTACATCCTTAATCTCAGATGTTTTCGGAACAAGAATATT
Organism: uncultured Eubacteriales bacterium; assembly: GCA_900314525.1. Classification (GTDB taxonomy): domain Bacteria; phylum Bacillota; class Clostridia; order Lachnospirales; family Lachnospiraceae; genus Bovifimicola. The sequence continues at coordinate 496 of OMVN01000002.1, read as the reverse complement.
TTTACTAAAAATACTTCCCAGTATTATTATAAAAATACCAGCCAGTGTAAATCTCTCCCCTGCAAACAGAATCAGACCTGCTGTGTCTGATTTAGAAAGTTTCATCAAATCCATTCCCCTTTTCACAAAAGGAAATGCACTTCCCCATAATGCACAGCATATCATCGCACCAAGAAATATTACATATCTGTTTGTTAAAAATTGTGTTCTTCTGTTTTGTGTTGTTTTTTCCATATTTAATCGCCTAATTTTTACTTTTCTTAATTTATTATTATTTACACCATTCAAAGAAACCATATGTACAATTCGTCATTTATATCAATAATTCTGATAAAAAAGAAAGTTTTTTTGCAATAAGTCGTGCAATAAATCCCACTAATATTGCTGCAACAATAGTTTGGATTGTCAACACTTTTTTAGACAACTTTTTTAAGGTTATTTTTCCGATATTGTACTGGTGTTTGATAACCAAGTGAAGAATGTAGTCTGCAATGAT
>OMVN01000022.1 GCA_900314525.1 uncultured Eubacteriales bacterium | reverse complement strand
CAGTGCATATCCTCTTGCTGCACAACAGTTTTTCCGTGAATCAAAAGGTAAAATTAACTTTGATATTACCCAGGTAATTGGACTTACCAACGACGATGAGGTATCAACAGAATTTCGTCCCTTTAAGCAGATGATTGAACGGCTTAATCGTACATACAAAGCATCTTACAGAACTACTAACGGATTTGATAACATCGACGGTGCCAACTACGACCTTGCTCTCTGGGTTGCCTACTATAACTTTTTAAGACCTCACAAACACAATAAATACAAGGTTCTCAATAAAGTTGATGAACTTTCCAATGCCGACAATATGCCCGGTAAATGGCAGTTACTTATCTATCTTGGGCAGCAGACAATACTAAATCTCCAAAAAGCCGAAGGCACTAACTGTTCTTAGATTCTGAACCAGAGGCATAATAAACAGCCACCAGAATCTTTGATTCTGGCTATGCCCTTGATGGGCGTCACTCATCAAAAGATTAAATATCTGCAATTTTCAAGGTTCAATTGAGCCTTTTTCTTTGGCTCTGTTTTTTCATAAGTCACTTGACACTACCAAGTTTACAATATATTTCTATATTTATTTGTAACAAAAAATCTGCCGTTTTTCAACCGCAGATTTTAATTAAATAATCATGTAATTTATATAAACAACTCATCCCCCGTCAGATACACTATTTGTTTCTGCGTACACTACAGTGATTACTTGTAAATGTTTTAGCATACTAATTTTCACCTTACAACGTTAACTCATTAAACGAGCATATAACTTAGTGAACGCGTAGAGTTGCAAAAAGGCTCAACAGAGGTAAATCATAATTAATATATCTTTTTAAAACTAATTCTCTTTTAATGAATTCATTCTATTATTAATACTTGCCTCGAATTGTTCATCTGTAAAACTTGGGTCTCTAGTCTCTTTCCAAATAGAACATGGAATATTTTTACACTTGCCGCAATTTTTGAACTTATTTTTATTAATAGCACAATCATATATCGGACACACCTTTCCATCCGGTACATGAAATACCTTACCTTTTAATTCATTACATCCTTTACATATGTTTCCATAACAAGCACATTCTTTACATTTTGCACCACAACAACTTAATTCATTCATTTTCTTTTCTCCTTTGCTTTTATATTCGTAAATTAGTTCTATACTAAAAAGCGGACACATGAAGTAACTATTAAGGAGTCAGGACTAACTCCCGATTTATAAATACTATTTTAATATGTGCATATTAACTCCGCAATAATAACTCCTCAAATGCCAATAAAACTTATTAAACGTTTAACAAGTTAATCTTTTATTTTTGTTATTTTTATTATAAAATATATTTCGTTCTAATTTACTACACATAGGAGGAACTCCATGATGAATACTTGTTTAGCAGTTTCTTCATTTTGGAAATGGTTAACTGACCATATTTCATAATAACAAATTTTTTACTTATATTCAGTTTTATTTAATTGGAATAATAACATCTGCACATACTGTATTATCCATGTTTATAATTGTTAATTTACCCTTTTCCTTCTCCAACGCATGGTTAATACTTTGTAATCCTATTCCGTGATTACTTTTATCTTTTTTTGTTGTAGGTGTGTTTATTCCCTTAAATAAATGATTCTTTTCTATTGTATTTTCTATTTTTATCTGTAAAAAATCATTTCCCTTTGCAAACTTAATATTAAGTTTAAGATTTTTCTCTCCAGCCTCTTTTAACTTTTCCAATTCTTCAACTGCATTTTTCAGCAAGTTTGAATATATTGCACATAATCTTATCTCTGTTTAAATAATACTTTATTACCATAAAATGATTAATCATATCATGTCTGTATTTTCTGATTATCTCTTCATCCCTTAATTTTCCCTCATAATATTGCTTCTGCATCTCTGTCATTATTTGTCTCTGTTCAATTGTTTCTTTTAATTCCGAATTAAAATCAAATATATTTAGTATCTGATTTCCCAGCAAAACGACTCCGACAAAGCATTCTAGTCCAATGTAGAAATAGAGCTTGTTACCTGATGTATTATTAAACATAAACGAAGCACAAATACACAAACTTACATCTGCAAGAATTACTGAACCCTGCATAATCTTTTTTGATCTAATCCTTTTGCCAGATGTTATCTTTTCTACTATATTATCTATAATATATAAAAGTAAAATGCATCCAAGAGACATAAGTTCCCACATTAATGCTTCTTTTTCTTCTGATATTTTCCTTCCAGCCATTATTCTGCCAGTAATGTTCTCCATTATACTGTCAATTGCTGTTATGTTAAAAAACAAAATTATACATTTCCAAATTCTATCTTTACCATTATCTCTTATTGAGATAAATAGTGTCACAATTGCCATAAATAAATATAGTATGTATACATTTTAAAGTGGGACTCTATTTATAAAAAATGCTGTTACAATCCCTGATGAAAAAATAGCCCCAATAAATATCACAAGATTTCTTTTAAGAGTTTTATTTATACTTATTTTATAACCCATAATATACTTATGTAATTCTATTACAAAGATTATCTCCCATAGCAAAGCCTTCAGCATAATCTCACCAATCCTATCTGTAGTTTAAATCAAATTCCGTGTACTTGCTAATAAAATCCTTTTTTCTTCTTGTGGCAATTTTAAATACAACAGTCTGTCATCAAGCTGATCTTCCAATGTACTCATAGTAATATCCTTTCTGTAAAGCTCATTTCCAGCTATAATTTCAACATAACCATTAAATGCTCTAACAAAAAGGATATCTGTCTCTTTAATATTTAAGCTTATTCTGTTTTTAAACACTTCAATTTCTTTATCTCCAAGTTCACTAACTAATGACGACGCAATTGCTTCCCTAACCTCGCTAATTGCAAAAGGCTTTGTAATAAATCGAAATGCTTTTATTTTAAATGCTTCTTTAAATCTGTCAATTCTTGAAGTTGCCATAATAATCTTGCATTTACTGTTCAGCTTCATCATTCTTTTACCTGTCTCAATGCCATCCATTTGTGGCATCTCAATATCTAGTAAAAGTATATTTATCTTATCAGCCTCTCCCAGAAGTTTTTCTGGCGAGTCAAACCCCAATACTTCCCATTCTTTTTCATATATTTCATTCATAACGTTATTAACTATATCTTTTAATATAGCAATAACCTCTGCCTTATCATCACATATTCCGATAACTTATTTCGACATAATAAGCTAAATCCTTTCTACCGTGACATTATACAACGTTTTTTTTCCAGATTCTACTTAAACATATTTAATTCACCTTGAATATACTGATTGATTCATCCAGCTCTTTTGCCTTTTCCTTAAGTGCCTTTACTTCCTCATTAAGTGATTCAAAAGCTCCCATCTGTCTTCCTGCATTTTTTGAAAGTTCCATTGATGATGCCTCTGTCTCATTTGATGTAGCTGAAATGTTTGTGATAGATTCAAGAGTATCATTCTTAGCATTTTCAATTTTTTTAATATTGTCAGAAATTGTGTCTAGGTTTTTTGTCAAGGTTTCTACTCCCTGTTTAATATTATCGAATACATCAACTGTTGTTCCCAGTGCCTCTGACTGTGATGTTACAATCTCATCTGCCCTTTTTGCAGTCTCAATTGTTTTCCCAATTCTCATCTGAATTCGTCCAATTATCCTTGTAATCTCGATTCCTGCTTCGTTAGACTGCTCCGCAAGTTTTCTGATTTCATCTGAGACTACAGCAAAACCTCTTCCTGCCTCACCAGCTCTTGCTGCCTCTATTGACGCATTCAGTGAAAGAAGATTTGTCTCCTCAGAAATATCATTAATTGTGCCAATAATTGTATTAATCTCCCTTGATTCTCTCTGGAGCTCTGATACCTCACGGATAATGCTGTTGGTAATTGATGTTGTATCTTTTACTTTGCTCTCCAAATCATTTACTATAATCATACCATTATCGACTGTCTTCCTTGTTTTTCCTGCAATCTTCTCAATCTGATTTGTTCTGTCATACACCACACCAATTCTCTCTGCAAGATCTGACATCTGTGCAAGACAGTTATCTGTATCCTGTGACTGTATTTCTAGTCCGTGCTCAATATCTTCTATTGACTGTGTTATATCCTTTGTAGATTCATAAAGGACACCTGTATTTTCATTTACTTTTGTTGCTGAGTTTTGAACCTGGAGGCTTACGGAATTTGTCTTCTCAATAAGCTTCTTGATACTCTTTATCATATCCTGAATATTCTCCGACAGTTCCTTAAATTCCTCCGTCTTGTCAAATGTTACCTTTCCAGTCAAATCTCCCCCTGCAGTCTGCTGCATTACTTTATTAATTTTATTTATAGATCCGCCAATTCCTGTTGCAATCTTAGAACCAACTATAATTGCAATAACGGCACTTATAAGAATTGCTATTACAGTATAGAGCCTAATCTGCTTGGCTTCTTTAACAATAGAATTCCTTGGCATAAGAGCACAGATATATGCGTTGCTTTCTTTTATTTTATTGTATACAAAAAGATATGATTTTCCATTAATTTTTACATACTTAGATCCTGAGTTTTTGATTTTTTTGTAAAAACCTTTATCCTTGAATTCAAATCCCTTGCTTCCGCTGACTACTTCTACTCCATTTTCAGAAACATAACCTACTATACTACCAGTCCCCACCTTGGCATTATTTAAGATATCCTGAATAAATGAAGTTTTAATATCTATCAGAAGGTATCCAACAGGTTTATTTGTAGTGTTTACTATCTCTTTTACAAATGACATACAGTAATCACTTGATTCCTCTCCTGTCAGTTTATCGATCTCAGGGTGCTTTCCTATATAGCAGATACCATTTTCCATATGTTCCATGGCATATTTGCCACTTTCTGATTCTGTAAACACTTTGTATACGTCAATATTCTTCAGAGTTCCATTATTAGACAAAGCATTCGGCTGTTTACTGCTAAATGCCACAATTTCACTGATATACTTATCTGCTACAGCCTCTGTTACTATAGCATTCTTAGCCTCTAATTCAAATTCTCTCCCATAAAGCCCACCAAAATGTGTACATACATTTCTGTTTACCGTCATCCTGACTGCGGACAATTTTATATTTTCAAAACCTAACTCAAAATATTCCTTAAGTGTTTCCACACTTGTCTTGGTCAGAGACTCTGTATTTTCTTTAAGTCCACTTATGGATGTGGAATAAATTATAATACTTACTAGTACAAATAAACATACTGGCAATAAAAATGATGTTATAATAATTCTCTTTATTTTAACCGTTCTGTTTTTTTCTATTTTACTGGATTCCATAAAAACACCTGCTTTCCTTAGTACCTTTAATTATACGATATGTTTGTATGTTTTGCCACCTTTTTTCTATAAACAGAATGATGTATTTGTGTATTTTTTACATATTAAACTTTTCTCTCATTTTAAATAAAATTTTTTTCTCAATCCTTGAAACCTGCACCTGACTTATTCCAAGTTCTTTTGCTATATCACACTGTGTTCTGTCATCAAAATATCTCATAATTATAATTTTTCTCTCGAACTGATCAAGTTCATCTATAATTTGACACAGTACGATGTTATTAATCGTTTTATCTGTACTTATACTCTCATCACCAATCTGATCAATGAGACATATTTCTTTCCCATCACCACTGTACACCGTTTTGTATATACTCTGAACATCTCTAGATGTCTCAAGAGCCATTAAAATCTCAGATATTTCAAGTCCCGTTTCTCTGGCAATTTCATCAATTCCCGGTTCTCTTCCATTAATCTTTACCATATTACTTATACATTTGTTGACTTTCCAAGAATTTTCCTTAACCGATCTTGACACTTTCACCATTCCGTCATCTCTTAAAAATCTCTTTATTTCCCCCATTATCATTGGAACCGCATATGTTGAAAACTGGACTTCAAAAGATTCATCAAATTTATCTATTGCTTTTATAAGCCCCACGCAGCCTATCTGAAAAAGATCTTCCCTTTCAAAACCTTTTATTGTAAATCTGTTAACAATACTGTGAACAAGCCGAATATTATTATCTACAAGTGTTTCCCTTGCATTTTTATCCCCATTTTTAGCCCTAATAAGCAACTCCCTGTTATCCATTTATAATGTATTAGTCTCCCCCATCTCTGCCTATTATTTTTTTCATAATTACAGTTGTCCCCTTGCCAGGTTCTGAAATCACGTCCACATTATCCATAAATATCTCCATAAACGAAAACCCCATTCCCGAACGTTCCTCGTCCTCTTTAGTGGTAAACAGGGGTTTTCTGGCCTGTGCAATATTTACAATTCCAATTCCAAAATCTTTTATGCTCACTTTAAATTCATCATTTTCTGCAAAACATTCTATGTATATAATTCCTTCCCCCTCACCATATCCATGTATTACCGCATTTGTTACCGCTTCTGACACTGCCATTTTAACTTCCTCAATTTCTGATGCAGTGGGATTTAGTTTTGTAAGAAAAGCTGCAACAATAATTCTCGCCAAGGATTCATTGCTTGAATTGCTGTCTATTTCAACATACATTCTGTCTTTCACTAGATTATTCCTCCTCTCATATCATTAATCCCCTCTTCTATATTGCTGTAGTGATTTACAATTTTATTTAGTCCGGAAAACATCAATATTTTTTCAACATTATCTGACACGTTGATTACTCCTATTTTTCCCCCAAAATCCCTTATTTTCTTGTACCTTCCCATTATCACACCAATTCCTGAGCTGTCCATAAAACTGGTATTCTCAAAATTAAAGATAATATTTATTATTCTCTCCCTGCATATTATCTCATCTGCCTCCCTGACATAAATTGATGCATGATGGTCTAACTCCCCATTTATTTTTATCAGGAGTACCCTTTCGCTAATTTCAAATTCAACTGACTGTTCTGTTTTTGTTTTAATCATTTTTTTCTCCTCTCTATAAAATTAGTACAAATCAAGTAGATTGGCTCCTACTAGTTTCATATCCCTTATACATCAGCTCGAATAAATTCTCACTTGACCCATTATACAAAAAAAGAGACGATCATTTAATCATCTCTTCTTTCGTGTATTTTCATAATTTAACTGGCTGTAATGTTGTTTATATGTACCTGCAGATTCTGCACTGCTTTGCCATCTATTCCTGGAACTGCCTGTAATGTATTTATCATATTTGTCAGTTCTTTAAGGGCCCTGTCCTTATATACCGCAGCCTGTTCAATACTTGTTGCAAGTGCCTGTTTATACTGTTTTTCATAGGCTTCCCCTAGCTTGTCCGCTGCATCCTTATAATCGATCTGAAGATAATCATATGTAAAGCAGTTATTAAAACCATCAATTGCCTTATCATAACTCTCCAATGATGAAGCTGCTGACAGGTCATGTTTTCCATTTTTATAATAGGTTTCTGCTGCCTGTTTATATGATTCCGGCTGTATAAGCCCGTATAATGCAGAGAATGCCTCTGATCTGGCAGGATTTGCTATGTTCTTTAGTGTAGCTGCGCACGTCATATAATCCTTATTATTAAACTGAGTTGTAGCGTTTAGAAGATTATCATAGTCGCTTAAAATCTGACTGCTCTCACTGCCTGCTGAATTTAACTGTCCGGACAAACTATCTCTGTCTGCATTCAGGGAGTCTATCTGACTCTGCAATTCTTTCTTTTCGTTATTAATTGACTCAATCTTAGAATTAAGGTTAAGAAGTTCCTTATTCTTTCTGTCATTTAATGTTTTTTCCCTTGCAGGCATAAGCAGGAAAAATGTAATTGCAACACCAACTACAAGACCTATCAAAACATTAATAACTGTCATAAATCCTGCATTTGAATCTTTATATACATAATTATTATTATTTGATACTGCTATGTCATATCCGGCCTTCTTTTCCCTGTCTATCTGCTCTTTCTCGTAATCCCTCGGTGCATTAATATTATTATCTGTTTTTACCGCCTGTGCAGTCTTTGGGTCTGTCTGTCTCTTTATTTCCAGCATATATTTTTTTGCAAGAGGATTGTTTGTATCAATCTTAAGGGTTTTCATTATAGGTTTCTTAGCCCTGTTATAATCACCCTTCTTCATATAGAGTAATGCCAGCAACAGATGTCCTTTTATGAGATTCGGATTAGAATTAAGTACTTTTTTCAGCTGAATTACCGCTATATCATCATTTCCTTCTTTTGCATAATTAAGAGCAATATTATATTTTTTTATTGTCTGTTTGATATTATCAAATCTAATTGGATTTGACTGAAATCTCTTTATATAATCGTTTGCATAATTATTATCTGGAGCAATATTCGCAGAAATAACCCATTCAGAAAAAGCCTGTACGGCCTCCCCCATTTCAAAATATACAAGTCCTAAAAGGTTCCTTGCATTAATATTATTTTTATCTAATTTCACACTTCTTCTCAGCAACTCACTTGCACCTGTAAGGTCTCTTATCTGTGCCTTGGCAAGTCCCATATTGTAGTATGAATTTGAAAGTCTAACAACTTTTTTGTATACTTTTACATCCGCTCCACAACTATTACAGAAATCATTGCCGGAGAGAACGCTGCCACACTTATAGCATCTCATATTATTCTCCAATCATTCTATAATAATTATTCGTTTTCCTTAAATTCTTTTAACATGTCAAGTACAACATCTGTTATATCTTTTATATTGGCATTATATATCGCATCTTCAGCCTGATCTATATCGAGACTTGGGCTGAATTTTTTAATTTCTTCATCGTAATTTATCATGATTTTCCCTCCAAAAGAGAGAGTTTAAAGCGACAAAATATGTTTCTTTATCTCACCTACAAGATAGAGAGACCCCACGCAGAATAAAATATCGTCCTTGTTTTTTTCGTTCACTGCCAGATCATAGGCATCTGACACATTATCTACAATCGCAATTTCTGCGTGACAATTGTTATCTCTGAAATCCCTTAGTATTTTGTCCGTGCTCAAAGCTCTGCTCGAATCTAATTGTGTTATATATACTTTTCGTGCATCTGTTCTTGAAATTACAGATATCATATAATCGTAATCTTTATCTTTTACTACAGAAAACAGAATATTCTTTCTGCCAACACATCTGTAGTCATTAAATGTCTTAATAAATTCATCAATTCCAGGTCCATTATGTGCCCCGTCAAGGATCACACCTGGCGCTGCAAATTCCATTCTGCCTTCCCATTTAACTGTCATTATAGCTTGTCTTATCAATTCATAGTCGTGATTAATTTTAAGTTTTGATACAGCTTCAAGTACAACTGCTGCATTCATAACCTGATATTCACTAATAAAAGGCACTGTAAATTCACACTTAAAATAATACCCACTATTTATTGAAAAATCAATACTTTTATCTCTTTTTATGTTTATTTTGTAATAGTCCCTAGCAACTGGATATGCCATGGCATTTACTTTAGCTGCCATCTTTTCTATAACATCTGTAACTTTGGCATCTGTTGCCTGAAATATTACCGGTGTGTTCTCCCTTATTATGCCAGCTTTCTCTCCTGCAATTTCCTTAACTGTATTTCCTAAATATTCCATGTGGTCCAAACCAACCTGGGTAATTATAGCAAGTTCCTTTTTAGTCAGACAGTTAGTAGCATCTAGTCTCCCACCAAGTCCTGTTTCAAGAATTATATATTCTGCGTTCTTTTCATTAAAATAATACATTGCCATTAAGAATAAAAATTCAAAATAAGATGGATGTGATATTCCCTCTCTTTCTTTTTCATCAATTTTATTTTTTACTTTAATAAATGCATCCAGAAACTCATTGTCATCTATATCTTTGTTGTCCATTTTTATTCTCTCATTATGCTTTATCAGATGTGGCGATACAAAGAGTCCTGTCCTTATATTCTGCAAAACTAATATATTTGACAGCATAGCGCTTACAGATCCCTTTCCATTAGTTCCTGCAATGTGTATAATTTTAAATTTATCTTCCTGTATGCCAAGTTCTATCAAATAATTTCTAGTATGACTAAGTGTGTGTTTTTCTGTAAATTTAGGTAAGTTCTCTATATATTCAATTGCTTCTTCATATGTATAAAAAATGCTTCCCATAACAAATCGTAAAGCTCCTTATCTTTCTTATGTACGATTTAATTATAGAAAGCATTATTAATTATTTCAAGACAAATTTATAAAATATCTGACTTTGTCTAATGATTTATATCGAATACAGGATTATTTTGTAAGATGAGCTAACTGATCTTTTACCTGTTTCATAAGCTGTGTATATTTTACCTGTTTCTCTTTTTCTTCATCTACCTTTGACTGTGGAGCCTTGCTGATAAATTTTTCATTAGAAAGCATTTTTTCTACACGCTCAATTTCTTTTTTAAGCTTATCTTCTTCCTTTTTCAGTCTCTCAATTTCCTTCTCAATATCTACAAGTTCTGCAAATGGCATATAAATATTTGCGTTTGCGATTGCTACAGATACTGCATCTTCTTCGATTCCTGCCTTATCTGCCTGAATCTTTACTTCACTTGCATATGCAAGTGTGCCAAAGAATACCTCTGACTGTCTGAATATATTTGCAACTTTGTCATTCTCTGTTACTACATAGCAGAGTGCTTTCTTTGAAGGTGGTACATTCATTCCTGCTCTGACATTTCTGATATTTCTAACAGCTTCTTTGATAATTTCTACAGCTTCTTCATCTTCTGCGAAGTTAAATTCCTCTGTATATTCTGGCCACTGTTTTGTCATAAGTGTATCTTCATTCTCGTTTAATGTACAGTAAATTTCCTCTGTCACAAATGGCATATATGGATGTAAGAGTTTTAACGATGTCTCAAGTACTGTCTTTAATGTATAGAGAGCTGCACTCTTTGTATCATTGTCCTCACTGTATAATCTTGGTTTTACCATCTCAATATACCAGTCACAGAACTCTTCCCAGATGAAGTTGTACAATTTATCTGCAGCAACACCTAACTCAAATTTTTCGATATTATCTGTCACATCTTTAACTAATTTATTTGCCTTTGAGAGAATCCATTTATCTGCCTGTGTAAGACTGTCTTTTGATACTTCCTTTATTCCATCTTCTGGCATATTCATCATGATAAATCTTGATGCATTCCATACTTTATTTGCAAAGTTTCTACTTGCCTCTACTCTCTCATAGTAAAATCTCATATCATTTCCAGGAGCATTTCCTGTAATTAATGTGAATCTGAGGGCATCTGCACCATACTGCTCAATAACCTCAAGTGGATCGATACCATTTCCAAGTGATTTACTCATCTTTCTTCCCTGAGAATCCCTTACAAGACCATGAATCAATACGTTCTTAAATGGAACTTCGCCTGCATGTTCAAGGCCTGAGAACATCATTCTGATTACCCAGAAGAAAATAATATCATATCCAGTTACAAGAACTGAGGTAGGATAGAAATAATCAAGTTCTTCTGTCTTGTCTGGCCATCCGAGTGTTGAAAATGGCCAAAGTGCTGATGAAAACCATGTATCAAGTGTATCTGGATCCTGACGCATCTCTTTGCCACATTTTGGACATTTGCATGTATTTTCTTTTGTAACTACCATTTCACCACAGTCATCACAATAAAATGCTGGTATTCTGTGTCCCCACCATAACTGTCTTGAAATACACCAGTCTCTAATATTCTCTAACCAGTGATAGTATGTCTTATCAAAATGAGGTGGAATGAATTTTGTATCCTCATTCTTAACTGCCTCAATTGCTGGTTTTGCAAGTTCTTCCATCTTTACAAACCACTGTTTAGAAACCCTTGGCTCAATTGTTGTATGACATCTGTAACATGTACCAACATTATGGCTGTAATCTTCAATCTTAATCAAAGCACCTTCTGCCTCTAAGTCAGCTACAATTGCTTTTCTTGCCTCATATCTGTCCATTCCTGCATATTTAGGATAATCTTCAACGATTTTTGCATCATCTGTCATTACGTTGATAACTGGAAGATTATGTCTTAATCCAACTTCGAAATCGTTAGGATCATGTGCTGGAGTAATTTTAACAACACCTGTACCAAAGTCCATTTCTACATAATCATCTGTAACAATTGGAATTTCTCTGTGTACAATTGGAAGAATAACTGTTTTGCCAACCATATCCTTATATCTGTCATCATTAGGATTTACTGCAACTGCTGTATCTCCAAGTAATGTTTCTGGTCTTGTTGTGGCAAGATTAATATATCCGCTTCCATCAGAAAGCTGATATCTTAAATGCCAGAAATGTCCGGCCTGATCCTCATATTCAACCTCAGCATCTGAAATAGATGTTAAACATTTTGGACACCAGTTGATGATTCTCTCACCACGGTAAATCTGTCCTTTATTGTATAAGTTTACAAATACCTCTTTAACTGCCTTGTTGCAGCCTTCATCCATTGTGAATCTTTCTCTGTCCCAGTCACATGAAGATCCCATTTTCTTGAGCTGAGCAACAATTCTTCCGCCATACTGTTTTTTCCACTCCCAGGCTCTCTCTAAGAATTTTTCTCTGCCTATCTCTTCTTTTGTAACGCCTTCTTCACGCATTTTTTCAACAATTTTTGCCTCTGTTGCAATAGATGCATGATCAGTTCCAGGTACCCAGAGTGCCTCATATCCCTGCATTCTCTTTGTTCTAATTAAAATATCCTGAATTGTATTATCTAATGCATGTCCCATATGAAGCTGTCCAGTAATATTTGGAGGTGGCATTACAATTGTAAATGGTTTTTTACTTCTATCTACCTCAGCATGGAAATACTTGTTCTGAATCCATTTGTCATAGAGTCTCTGCTCTATGTCGGCAGGATTATAATTTTTCTCTAATTCTTTTGACATAATAATTTTCCTTTCTATCAATAATAATTGAAATAAAAAAAGCTCTTTATTCAAAATAGAATAAAGGGCAATAAATGCGGTTCCACCTTTTTTTTACTCATCATATCTTATAACGTAGACGACTCCGTTACTGCTTACTAATTTCAGCAGTACTGCTAAAAAGCTACCTTCAAAACTAGTTCGTTCTAATGATTTTCCAGCCTGTGAATCATTTTCTCTGTCAGGGAACCAGAATCTACTCCTCTTTCTCACTGCATTTTAATATTATAATGAAATAATAAATGGTTTATTATTTTTTGTCAAGTTATGAAACATACTCTCTGTACTCTTTTTTCCAGTTATCCAGAACCTTACTTACCTTTTCATAATATTCACCAGGGTTCTGACCTGTTTCATATTGTAATTCATCTCTAAACTTGTGATATTTTTCTGTATTGCATACATTATCTTCTGTATCAAAAAACTCTTCCTTGCATACAAAAACAAGTTTATCATCAATGGCAGTCTCCTCGCTTAAGTCCACGTCCGTATCATGCACTTTGGACTTCATAAGCTTTGCCATAATTACTAATTTTAGAATTTCCTGGGATTTGTTATTATCATATACAATATGGAGATGCTCTACCGCAGAGTCAAAATAAAACATATTACAGTATATTTTTGCAATATTAACATGAATATTATTATAAAATTCATCTTTGAGAGAAGTATTTCTATCCATTGCAAGTATGGAATCATATATTTTCTTTGCAGCAATATATTTTCCATTATTGAACAGCATATTAGCCTTGGCACACATTCTTTCCTGTACGCTCTTTGTGCTTATTTCCTTTAATTCTCTTTCAAAGTTTTTTGCTTCATCTTCTGTATAATATGATGAACCTGTAATAATTATCATCATCTTATCAACATATGACATTCTCTGTCTCTCTGCCAGCTTAAGTCTACCTGCTATCTTTTTCATATTTAGATTTTTTTCAATATATTCCGCAAGATTATCCGTAAAAAATTCATCGTCAATAAAATAGACGTTATTAAAAAGATAATATGCTAGTTCTTCTATAGAATATATTGAAATGTCTGAATCATTTATCCTATATGGTACGTCAGACTTTTTTCCACACAATAACAATCCGCTCATATTCTGCCTCATTTCCGATTACAGATAATCTTCTACATTAATTTCTTTTTTCACCTGTGCCCCGGTGGATTTATAAAAATCACCAAATCCCATATCCTGAGCTATTATTACAAGTCTTCTGTCTGATCTATATGACAGCAAAACTTCTATCCTTGTTGTCTTATTTGGTCTTTCTGGAAAATCCTTAAGATCAAGTGTAACTATTTCTTTTTTCTTGCTGATTGAAGAATCTATCTCTATATTTACAGAATTCACATTATCGAGAATTCCCTCAGCTCTTGCTCCTGCATCATACCAGTTGGTTCCAGCCTTAGAAAGTACAACGGATACATCTTTTCCATCTTTATTTACCTGCAGATTTATATCTACCAGTGTTCTTCCTGAACATACAAACTGATATTCATCAGCATTTCCCATTCCGTTAATAGACATTGCAGCAAATGCCGCTCCCTTTACAAACAAGTTAAGACCCTTAAAAACTCTTCTTTTCGTGCAAAGGTATTTTACTGTTTTCTCCATCCATTTACCATTAAAGCCAATTCCTGTAAAGAAAACACTTGATACAATATTTTTTGAGCAGAAATCACTAACAAATTTCAGAAATTCCTCATCTGCTCTTTGTTTCCCTTCATCAGTCTCTAACATCTCATAATTAAATTTGTCCGACAAATCCTTTTCTTCCACTATTACTGGCCATGGTCTTCTGACTCTCATTGTCTGAAGCCTTCTCATAAGAAACTGATCTTTTGTAAAATCAAAAATTATCACATCATTTACCCAAAGTTCTCTTTTCTGAAATACCATATAGTATATCAAACTCTCTGAGTGTCCAATTACTTTTATATGATTTTTATCAATTCCATACTCCTCGAGGATTCCCCTAAGTAAATCTGATAAAATTCTATCTGTATTTTCTACTGTAACAACGATGTAATCTATACTTTTTATCTGATATGCCTTTGTAGCCTTATCTATAAGGGTAATCAAAAATTTTTTCAGCAGAAAATCCCCACTGTAATTATTATTTCCAGCAGATACATTCTCGCCCCTTAATACTTTGTCAACTATGTTGTTAATATAAGTATATCCTGCTAACTTATTATTGCTGGCATCATTTCCAGCCAGCCATTCGTCACTATCATTTTTTTTCGAAACAGCTGTTGGAACCAGATATCTCTGATCATTTTTTGTGGTAGTCAGAGACAACGGCTCCTCCATATCATTAGTAACGTAATATGCCATCTGGGTATAATCATTGCATAAATCTATTGAAACATATGTCTTAGTATCCTTCATTGTCTGCTCCATTTCTTATGATTTCAAAAACAATTCCTTTACCATCTCATTATTAACATAATAATCTGTTATTAAATTACTAATTGTATCTTCTTCTTTCATATCGCTGCACACAAGAAGATCGTTTAACCTACCATATCTTGTAAGACTTGTATTAATTCCTCTGTCATCTAAAATGTGCTCTTCGCTGGAAGTAATCGTAGTATCCTCACCCTTAACTTCCATAATGTAATAGTTAATCTTCTCTCCATAAAACAGTACAAATGATTTTATATACAAGCCGCCAAATACCTGAATCATATCCTCTGAAACATATTCATTTGCAGCGTTATTACCATTATCTATATAATAATTAACAAGTACTTTATCAACACTGCTGCATCTGTATTCAACTGTTGTATGATTGAGAACATCTCCTTTTATCTCAAACCATTTGCTATATTTTTTGTAGAAATCAAATATTATTTTCTTCTTTGCCAACTGGTCAATAAACTCCTTACAGTTATTTTTCGTTACCTCTCTGATATTCTTTTTCTCAGAGTTAACCAGCAAATATGCACATTTGCATATATCATGTATCTGATTTCCAGAATTTATTTCATCCTCAAGATGGACAAAATACAAATTGTCTATCTGCTCTTTTTTCACAAAATATGAATATGCAACATAGAAGAAATAGGCTTTCTTTATCATATCAAGTGCGCCTAATCTATAATATGACTCGTAAACCACACAGATGCTCTCAATACTTGATCTAGAAAATAGCATCTGGGCTATAATTCTCTCTTCAAGATCTCTGTCTTCTATATCAAATTCCTTTGAAACTCTGAAGAGTTCCAACATCTCTTTTGTAGTTCCATTAAATTTACTTAAAAGCAACTTTAACGATTCCTCATTATATTTTCCCTTTTTAAATGCCTTGTCGCAATATCCAATCAGACTCTCCTCATTGCATGGAATATTTTCCCTTATTACAGATGTACAAAGTTTTAATAGTTTTCTGTCCTCTATGCCCTTTGAACCATATTTGTCAAGAATCTCAAGAACTTCATTGTAAAGACCTCTCATGATCATAAGTTCAGATACTGTAATTCTTGATTTTCTGTTCAGTTTATTTACATTTAGTCCCTTTAAGTATTCATCCAGCTTTTCACCGTCATAATTATCAAGATAATACTCTATAATATCATCGAGAATATTATCCTTAAATTCACTTCTGAATTTATCATCCGCCATAATAACAGTGAACAGTTCATTTCCATTAAACAGTCTCTTGTGATACTTGATTGACTGTTCGCATTCCCTTGCCATGACAAATATATTTTCCGAATTTCTGCTTAGAGAAACTTCGTTTAAATCTTTTCTGTTTAATAATTTCTCAATTTTGTAATCTACTGTATTTAGGTATGTATTTCCCTTAAAATCTTTGAATAAGATAATGGCATCGTCTGTATATATTTCTACATATGCTCTGCCTCTTATTAGAGGATATACCATCTCTCTATCTGTTTCTTTGTGTATTACGAGAACTTCCCTAATGTTTTTATTATCTGTTCTTAACATCCATGTGTTTAGAACCTTTGAAAGCATCTTCTCATTCTCTTCCATAATAAGTTCCTTAGATAAAATGTCCTGGTAAACTACTGCAAGATATTCATCAATTTTTCCAGATTTTAATCTGTCGAGCGCAAATTTTTCAATATTAGGGGCATAGTTTTTGTAAACATTAGGATGATTTTCCTTGTCCCTGATAATTAAGGAATAATAAAATGCCTCTCTGATTCCTAATAGGCTGCTGTTATATACAAAATACATAAGTACAGTTTCTGGTATATCTCCCTGAAAATCATCAGGGATAGCAGAAACATAGTATTCATACAATCCTGTAATCTGTATATCCTGCTTAACCCCTAATTCAAACCATTGGAAATATTTCTGATTTGTCATATTTCCACGTATCAGTGTACTGAGTATCGCATTTAATATAACTTTATTTTCAAACTTTTTATATAGTCTTGTAAGTATGTTAAATAGAATTGGTCTGAATTTCTTCTCATGTACTGAAATCTCTGCCAGCTGAACTGCAAGTCTCAAATCGATTGCATCATATTTACTTGCAAAATTTAATACCTGTAATTCAAAATCGTTAACCATTCTAAGTAGCATTGGCTGTCTGTTAAGTGCATATAACGCCTCGTAATACATTAACGTGCTTCTGCATCCTAAGTTATACTGTTCTTTTATTCTTGCAAGTTTTAAACTCTTATTATTTTCAAATGAAGGATCAATGTAGAGCAATATCCATAGAAGCTCCCATTTATCATATCCATTTTCATAATATTTCTTTATGGTGTCTGTAACCATAAATGTATATTCCAACTCTCTAATCTGAAGAGCATTTATGTACAGATAATAGCAGTAAAGAGGAATATTATCTTCTTTTACTGCAAGAATCTGCTCTGTTACGCTGTCAATAAGCCACTTTGCTTTTTCATCATCTTTCTTGGAAATATATACCTGTGCCTCAAAAAGTCTGAGGAAAGGATCATCATCTCTATATCCTCTTGCATGCTCAACAAGGTTTTGAGAGATCTCTATCCATTTATCCAGTGAACATTTACGCATTCTGAAATCTAGATATACCTTGTTCATCTCAATAAATGCTTTTTTTATCTCATGTCGTGACATGTCATGTTCTTTCCTGTTGTCCACAGTAATACGGAATTCTTTTGTCTGACTCACAGTCTTGAAAATAATTCGTCCATAATTTATTCCCGCATGTAACTTAGACCTGTCAATGAGATAGCTGTATTCATAATTATTTCCTGCGAAATCTTCATCCGTAATATTTTTCTTATATTCAGTAATAAAATCGCAGTCTGTTGATATTTTAATATCTAATATTCCCCAAGTAGATTTTGTAAGAACTACCATATCTCCATATGAATCCGAGATATTTTTATATGTTCTCTCTGGTTCGGAAATATCGAATTCCACCTGCTGTTTTTTATTTATTGCAATAATAAATTCTTCAAGAGCAAGTCTCTTATCTGCATTCTTAATCAGACCTCTGTACATGCAGATATCCTCAATATTATCTTTAAGAACAATTTTCTCAAATTTATCGGACAAGAACATCTTCTGTGCTTCATCATAGTCCTCTTTAACAAGGTTAATAAAATGAAACATGTTAGAAACCTTTCCCGTCTTACATTCTATACTCTCCTCTTTTATTCTGAAATCAAATGGCACATATACTTCTCCGCCATTGGTTACAATATTTATTCTTCCCTTAATTTCATCTCCTGGTTCAAGAACTCGTGTATCTATTCGATACTCAATTTTATTAATTTTACCAAGAAACTGATTTTCAGTAATTGTAAGATACTCATTTGTAGAATATACTATACCCTTGATTTCACCTGGCAATTTATTAAACACCTCAAAAGAATCACAGTAAATAAGCCCTGCTTCAATATTTTTTTCTATTGAAATCACAGAAACATCTACTTGGGGTAAACTATATTCAACTTGGCCTCTTGATAATTTCCCGACTAACTCTTTCAAAGTGTCCTCCTAATAATGTAAATATGCTCTAATCTTATTGTCATAATGTGCTACTATTAATATATCATAATTACTTTTCTTCGTCAAAAAAACTGATGTTTTTTATTTCATCTGGAAGGTACTGCTGTTCAACATAATGCCCCTCATAGTCATGAGGATAAAGATAACCAATTCCATGTCCTAAATCTGCTGCGCCCTTATAGGAACCAACCCTTAAATATGCTGGAATGTCATATAGATTATGATTCTTTACAAAGTCCATTGCCCTGTTAATTGCCATATATGCAGAGTTACTTTTAGGGGCCTCTGCCACATAAATAGCAGCCATTGCAAGTGGTATCCTTGCCTCTGGCATTCCAACCTGTCTGGCAATTCTTGCCGCTGATGTTGCAACATTTATTGCCTGTGGGTCAGCAAGTCCCACATCTTCCGCAGCGCAAATCATAATTCTTCTTGCAACAAAATCAACACTCTCACCTGCTGCCAGCATTCTTGCCAGATAATAAACAACAGCATTTTTATCTGATCCCCTCATGCTTTTTATAAATGCTGATATTGTGTCATAATGCTTATCTCCGTTTTTATCATATTTCAGATTTCGTTTCTGAATACACTCAGAGATAACATCAGCATCTATTTCTATAATTCCTTCTGAATTTCTGTCTGTAGTAAGTACAGCAAGTTCTAACGCATTAAGGGCAGTTCTGGCATCACCGTTAGATGCGTCTGCTAAAAATGCTATTGCATCATCACTCATTGATACGTCCATGGCACCAACGCCATTTTCTTTATCTTCCAAAGCTCGTCGTATCAGTTTGCAAATATCATCTGAGGATAATTCTTTCAACTCAAAGACAGTAGATCTTGATATTAACGCATTGTTTACTTCAAAATATGGATTTTCTGTTGTCGCTCCAATAAGAATAACTGTTCCGTCCTCAACAAATGGGAGCAGATAATCCTGCTGACTTTTATTAAACCTGTGTATCTCATCAATAAACATTATGGTCTTTCTGTCATACATTCCAAAATCATCTTTTGCTTTCTTAATGGCCTCTTCCATATCCTTCTTGCCAGCTATGGTGGCATTAATCTGCACAAATGCACCATTTGTACACTCTGCAATTACTCTTGCAAGAGTTGTTTTTCCTGTTCCCGGAGGGCCATAGAATATAACAGAACTGAGTTTGTCTGCCTTTATTGCCCTGTATAATAATTTATCTTTTGAGAGAATATGTTCCTGACCAACGACGTCTTCTATTTTTTTTGGTCTCATCCTGGATGCAAGTGGCTCTTTACTACCCTTACTACTCTCTCTCATATAGTCAAATATGTCCATATTTTCTGAAACCTCGCGCTTTATATATAGATAGAATTTTACCACTTTTTCGCCATTAAAACAAGTTTTTAAGTCTTGGTTTAACACACTGAATCATTAAATTTAATTATCTGCCTTGTTGAATACTTGATTTTATGGTAAAATATATGGTAATTCATACCCTTATACGTATATATTTATAATTATGGAGGGGATTTTTATAAAAGGAGGTTTTATTTTGGCTGATAATATTTACTCAAGCATATCTCCGGAGATTAATGAGTTGGCTTCACTGTGTGTAAGTAATTCGACTATTAATCCTGATTTGTACGGAAAGTACGAGGTTAAGCGAGGTCTTAGAGATATTAATGGAAAAGGTGTATTAACTGGACTTACAGAAATTGCAGAAGTCCGTTCTTACATAACCGTTGACCAGGAGATGATTCCCTGCGAAGGAAAACTTTTTTACAGAGGAATTGATATAGAGGATATCGTTGAAGGATTTTATACTGAAGGAAGATTTGGTTTTGAAGAGACTACATATCTTTTACTTTTTGGAAAATTACCTACCAAAACAGAATTAGATAATTTTAATCATCTGCTTGGGGGATATCGTTCACTCCCAACTGGATTTGTAAGAGATATTATTCTCAAAGCGCCAAGTAAGGATATGATGAATACTCTTGCTAGAAGTGTACTCACTCTTTATGCATATGATGATGCAGCTGACAACACTTCTATTCCTAATGTATTAAGACAATGTATGCAGCTTATTGCTCTGTTTCCAGAATTATCAGTTTATGGATATCAGGCATACGAACATTACTACAATGGTCAGAGTCTCTTCATCCATTCTACTGATCCATCTCTGTCTACTGCAGAGAATATACTTCGACTACTTCGACCAGACAGCAAATACTCGCCTTTAGAGGCCAGAGTTCTAGATCTTGCACTTGTACTGCATGCGGATCACGGCGGTGGAAATAATTCTACTTTTACAACTCATGTTGTATCGTCATCAGGAACTGATACTTATTCAACTATTGCAGCTTCTCTCGGATCATTAAAGGGTCCAAAACATGGCGGTGCCAATATTAAAGTTGTACAGATGTTTGATGATTTGAAATCTAATGTCAAAGATTGGGAAGATGAAGATGAAATAAAGAATTACTTGTCAGATCTTCTTCACAAGAAAGCTTTCGACAAAGCAGGACTTATATATGGTATGGGTCACGCAGTTTACTCTATCTCTGATCCTAGAGCAAGAGTTCTCAAAAAATTCGTTGGAAAACTCTCCAAAGAGAAGGGAATGGATAAGGAATTTTCTCTATATACAACAGTCGAAAAGCTGGCACCTATGGTAATAGCTGAGGAACGTAAGATATACAAAGGTGTGAGTGCCAACATTGATTTCTATAGCGGATTTGTTTACAGAATGTTAGACCTTCCTCCACAACTCTATACTCCTCTTTTTGCAATAGCAAGAATTTCCGGATGGAGTGCACACAGAATCGAGGAACTTATAAATGCAGGAAAGATAATCAGACCTGCATACAAGAATGTGGCAAAACCTACAAAATACGTAAATCTTAGTGACAGATAATACAAATTAAAAATATGCGCCAAATCTGGATTTATCCCTGATTCTGGCGCATATTATTTTTTATCAGATATTTTAAATCATCCATGGTTTCATTTACCATTTCCCTTACTGGATATTTCCTTATCTGCTCTATTATTATTTCATCTGTTTTGCTAAGATTAACGTTTTTATTATTCTCAACATATTCAAGAAACAATTCTTTTATATCAGACGGAGCAGTAATCTTCTCTGTATCTAGCTCTCCATTCATATGAGAAAGCACAATTCCAGCACCTGCTGCCATCTCTGTATTAGCTATAAATCTGTTAGGCGGATTTGTATTCGCTTTTCTTATAACCGCATCATAAATAATCTCATATATCATCTCTAATTCCTCACTTATATTTTTCCCATACTATTTTTATTGTATCACACTTTATTGTCTGCTGCATATAATTTAATAACCTAAAAAAAGTATTGAATTCAATGAAAATAAATAGAAATGATCAGATAATGATAATCGGTGGTGACAAGAGACAATATTATTTATTCAGAGAACTTGATATCAGAAAATATAATGTTTTTTCAACTATGATACCTGGCCTCCCAGATTCTGATTTTATCGGCCTTAGCAGCTTTATTCACACCTACATTCTTCCTATCCCATATTCCAAAGATAAGCATATTATCTATGGAGATAAATGCAAAATTACATTAGACGAGTTTTTTTATATTGTTGAAGACGGTGTAAATATAATCGGAGGAGGATTTGATGATAAATTTATTGCAAACTGTAAGAAAAAAAATATTCAATATTATGACTTATTAAAAGATAATATTTATTCTCGTACAAACTGCATTGGGACTGCTGAATCTTCAATATCACAAGCTATACTAAACAGTCCATTAAATCTTAGCGAATCTAGCTGCCTTGTAACTGGATTTGGTAAATGTGGCAGTGAAATAGCCAAACTTCTAAAAGGTTTTACCAAACAAATAACCATATGCGAAAGAAATAAATCTAAATCAAGTGAAATAATCTCCCTTGGATATAAACATATTTATTTTTCCGAATTAAAAGACTGTATTACTGAATATAAATTTATATTTAATACAGTTCCTTCTTTGGTACTTACACACTCAATCATAGAAAATGCATGTTCAGATGCTGTAATTACCGATATAGCATCTGCTCCAGGAGGAACTGACTTTGAATATTGTAAAGTCAGGGACATAACCGCTAATCTCTATTCTTCGCTTCCAGGCAGATTTTCTCCAAAGGCGTGTGCATTAGCTATGGTTTTGTGTATAACCTAAATTTGAAAGGAGATTTTTTAATGGATTTAAAAGGTAAGACCGTTGGTTTTGCTATTACCGGCTCATTCTGTACTTTTTCAGCTATAAAAAAAGAACTGGTAAAATTAAAAGAGGAAGGGATTAATGTCATTCCTATTTTTTCATTTAATGCTTATAGCACAGATACAAGATTTGGGAAGGCATCAGACTTTGTAAAATTTGTTGAAGATACAACTGGAAATAAAGCAATTAATACAATAAGAGAGGCAGAGAAATTCGGTCCTAATAATATATTAGATATTCTTATCATCGCTCCATGTACCGGCAATACCCTGGCAAAACTAAACAATGGCATAACTGATACTCCAGTTCTTATGGCTGCAAAAGGGCACATAAGGACTGGCAGACCTCTTGTCATTTCAATATCTTCAAATGATGCTCTTGGTATGAATTTCAAAAATATTGGTTCTCTGTTAAATGTCAAAAATATATTTTTTGTACCATTCTGCCAGGATAATTGTATAAAAAAACCAAACTCAATGATAGCACATACTGAACTAATCATTGAAACTCTTTCTATGGCGATTGAAAAAAAACAAATTCAGCCGGTTATAAGACCATAAACGCAGATGTATAAAAGCAAATAACCAGACTTCTATTAGCTACTGCCAACTAGACATGTTTTTACCTCCAAATAGCAAAACAGCTTATTTGGAGGCATTAGTTTAGATTTGTCTCAGAAAAAAGTACCGTCAATATGAACCTGATATTGGTGACTTTTTTTACATACCCATATGCTAAATTGTCAAATTAAATTTATTCATCCAATAATTTATCTGTAAGAGATACGCCAACATCTGTGGACCCGCCATTAACTGACCATACCATGGTTTTGCATAATCTTTTTTCTCTTTTACAAATCTCTTTACCTTCTCCTTATCAACTAGTTGATTTAAAGGTTGTCTGTCATCTTCTATAATATCTAATACTCCTTGACCAAGCATCTGTTCATAAAGCGGATCATAAGTTTTAGGATATGGACACTTTTTTCTGTAAAGAACTTCGTCAGGCAAAAGTCCAGCCATACTGTCTCTTAGAAGCATCTTCTCAACACCATTTTTTGACTTCATCTTCCATGGTACATTATACATAAATTCCGCAATCCTTATGTCTGCAAATGGTACTCTTGCCTCTAATCCAGAATACATACTGCACCTGTCCATTCTGTCAAGCAGAGTTTGCATAAACCACCTATAATTAAGATATGTAATTTCTCTCTGTCTCTCCTCAAATGCACTCTCGCCTATTAATCTCGGTGTTTCAGCCAGAGTTTTTTCATACTTCTCATTTATATAATTCTCCATTTCAAGTTCTTCAATTATCTCGTCTTTTAATACTGTCTGTCTGGCACTTACATCAATTGACCACGGAAATGTTTTTGCATTAAGAAATTTTTCATTGTGAAACCACGGATAGCCTCCAAATATTTCGTCTGCACATTCCCCTGTCAGTACCACCTTGTAGTATGGTTTTACCCTGTTGCAAAAATAAAGCATGGATGAGTCCACATCCGCCATTGTAGGTAAATCCCTCACATCCACGGATGCAAACAGATTATCTATTAATTCCATATTGTTACATTCAAGATATCTGTGTTTTGAATTAATGTGTTTCACCATAATATCCACATATGGTCTGTCAATCGAAGGCTGAAAGGAATTTGATTTAAAGTATTTGTCATTATCCGTAAAATCAAAAGAAAATGTTCCAAGCTTTTTCCCCTGCTTATCTAGCTCTATAGCACACACAGCAGACACTATACTGCTGTCTATTCCCCCAGACAAAAAAGCTGCTATGTCAACATCTGAAACCATCTGCCTCTTAATAGAATCTGTAACGAGAAAATTTACTATTTCAACAGTCTCCTTATATGATTTATCGTACCATTTGGCTTTTAAAAACCAATAGCTTTTCTCTATAATTTCATTACTACTGATTTTTAAATAAAAACCGGGTTTCACCTCATTTATATTTTTAAACACCCCGCTGCCATATGTTTTTGCGGGACCTATGGAAAATATCTCATTTAATCCGTTTTTATCTATCTTTGGCCTGATACCTGGATATTTAAAAATACCCTTAATTTCCGATGAAAATATCACTGTATTATCTTTTATCTGATAATACAGTGGTTTGACTCCCATCTGATCCCTTACGAGATATGTTTCCCCTTTTCTTTTATCCACTACACAAAATGCAAAAATACCATTCAGCTTTTCTGCTATTCCAATCCCGTACTCAGCAAATCCATTTAAGATTACTTCTGTGTCTGAACTTGTATTAAAAACATACCCCTTCTTTACAAGATCATTTCTTATTTCCCCAGCATTATAAATTTCCCCATTATATATTATCCGATATAAATTGTCCTCTGTTTTGAGAGACATAGGCTGTTTTCCCCTCTCAATATCTCTGATAGACAGTCTGGTATGCGCAAGTCCATAATTAATATCTAATATATAGCCAAACTCATCGGGTCCTCTGTGATAAAGACATTTACACATCTCCTCTAGCACATCTTCATATTTTTCTCTCTCTTTATTATAGTCACTATAATAATCTGTAAATCCAGCTATTCCACACATATAATCTCCGAAATTTTTCTTCAAATCATTATATGAAAAATGGGCAAAAAAAATACATCATAGATAACTATGATGTAAAAATGCGGATGACAGGAATTGAACCTGCACGGTTGTCCCACTAGATCCTAAGTCTAGCGCGTCTGCCAGTTCCGCCACATCCGCATATGTGAAACTCACAACAATGTGTATTATACTAATAAACGTCCTAAAAGTCAAGGAATAATATAAAATCCTATAATTCCAAATAATATGCCTGCTGCCATGCCTGCTATAACATCCTTAACAAAATGAACACCTGCAACTGGTCGCAATATTGCAATCAATATGGCGATAACAATTGCAACAATTCCAACCCTGATATTAACATATAACTCTGCCATTGCAATCACCGCCGCTGACATTGTATGTCTGCTTGGAAATGAGCACCCTGCCTTATCCTTTTTTATAAGAGGATTAATATTATATATTTCATACGGTCTCTTCTCATTTATTACTTTTCTAAACACTGTACATAAAATAAATGTCATCATTGGTACTGCAATAATTCTAATGAGACTCACATAATCCCTGTTATATAATTTATAAGCTATTGTTATAAAATACATTATAACAACCATGTGTGGCAACACATGATACAAAACATCAAATATTCCATGCACATATTTATGTTTTCTAATAAAACTGCTTAGGCTTTTATATCTCTCTTCATACATAGACATTCTCCACAAAAAATAATATCTATGATTCTATCATTAAATTACATACATGTAAATGCACAAAAAGTGAAGAATGCTTCCAGCCAGAACAAAGAAATGCCATAGTGAATGCATATATTTTACTTTGCTGCCTATTCCAAAAATAATTGCACCTACTGTGTAAGCAATACCTCCCGCTACTAGAAGATTTATTCCCTTTACATCTACAGCTACGAAAAGGGGCTTTATAGCAAAAATTATGGCCCACCCCATTGCAAGATAACATACCATGGAAAGTCTCTTAAATCTCTCCATATCAATAGCATTTAACACTACACCTATTACTGCTGCTCCCCATATCACTCCAAACAACGTCCATCCTACACTTCCTCGTAATGAAATTAATGTAAATGGTGTATATGTTCCTGCTATAAGCAGAAATATTGTACAATGATCAAAAATCCTCATAACTCTTTTTGCATTATTTGGTTTAAAACTATGATACAGACATGACATTGTATACAGAATAACTAATGACATTCCAAATATATAACTGCTGACTATCCCATATATACTATGCTGCATTGTGGATCTTACCACACACATACATAATCCTGCAATTCCAAGTACAGCCCCCACTCCATGTGAAATAGAATTGACAAGTTCTTCCCCTAGTGTGTATTTTGGAATCATAATTTTTCTCTCAAGATAACTTTTTCCTGAGTTTAATTCATTATTGCTCATAATATTCCCCAACCTTCCTTTTAATAATTAATAGCCTTCCCGCTATTTTAACAATTCATTTCGATGTATGCGTTTTGTTTTCTTCCTTATGTAGTTTTCATAACTACATTATACGGCTTTATTATTATTTGTCAAGGTTTTTGAGTCTTTTTATATTGGTTATTGCTAAACATAATCATGCGAACTATATCTCATCTAATGTAATAAAAAAAATCTCAGTTCAATTAAGAACTGAGATCGTTTTAGTGAGACATCGGGGATTCGAACCCCGGACAACTTGATTAAAAGTCAAGTGCTCTACCACCTGAGCTAATATCCCATATTTATAAGCTGGGCCAACTGGATTCGAACCAGCGAATGCAGGAGTCAAAGTCCTGTGCCTTACCGCTTGGCGATGGCCCAATGGTCACTTTAGAAAGAAAAAAGTTAGCAAACACCACCAAGTGATACTCCCTAACAAAAAGGTGGATACAGGGATTCGAACCCTGGGCCTCCAGAGCCACAATCTGGCGCGCTAACCAACTGCGCTATACCCACCATAAGAAAAAAATTTCCAGGAGCATCTCCTAGAAAAAAATGTGCCTGAAGGGATTCGAACCCCCGACCCACGGCTTAGAAGGCCGTTGCTCTATCCAACTGAGCTACAGACACACATTACATTTTTACAATGTAAAAGCGGGTGATGGGAATCGAACCCACGTATCTAGCTTGGAAGGCTAGTGTTCTACCATTGAACTACACCCGCACAAAGTCGGGGTGACAGGATTCGAACCTGCGACCTCTTGATCCCAAATCAAGCGCTCTAGCCAAGCTGAGCCACACCCCGTTGTTCGTGTTTTTTTATTTCCTTAACAACGCAAGAGTAATTATACTAGAAGACTTTAATAATGTCAACACTTTTTTTAAACTTTTTTTTATTTTTTTTAAATTAGTCTGAAACCCTTTAAATTCAAGGGTTTCAGACCACTTTCTACAGATATTTCAATTCATATTCTGCATTTTCTTTTTCATCTAAAGTCATTATTATATAACTTGCTCTTCCATTTTCCTGTCTTGGATATGTAAGGCTTCCAGGATTTAACATAGTTATCTCATCAGATATATCTACGAGTGGTCTGTGAGTATGTCCAAACATAACTATATCCACTCCCTGGGCCACTGCTTCGGATCTTATTGTTTCATATCCCAATGATACATAATAATTATGTCCGTGAGTCAGCAGTGCTTTGTATGGACCTATATCTATGATTAAGTCCCTGTGAAGTCTGCTAAAATAATCATTATTCCCCGCAACCATATAACATGGGCAATTGGCGATTGACCTGATATAATCCTCAGATCCCTCTATGTCTCCTAAATGAATAAACATATCAATATTTCGCTCTATTTCCAATACCGTTTCAAGATTATGTTCTTTTCGGTGTGTATCACTTACAATTAATATCCTCAAGCTTTATCCCTCTTTCAGTTATATTCTGTCTTTGATTTCTTCCCACATCTGTCTCAGAGCTTTTCCTCTGTGACTTATCTTATTTTTAAACTCAGAATCCATCTGTGCAGTTGTCTTGTCATATTCTGGAACATACATTATTGGATCATATCCAAATCCGTTATCACCAACCTCTTCGTATCCAATGCGTCCTTCTATTGTACCTCTGGTAGTAATATTTGTTCCATCAGGAAAACTTGCAGCTATGGCGCAAACAAATCTTGCACTTCTCTCCTCACCCTTGGCATCTTTAAGTCTGTCTATTATAGACTGATTCTTGATATCATATGGTGTATCATATCCTAAATATCTTGCTGAAAGTACACCTGGTTCCTTATTGATATAATCAACTTCAAGTCCTGAGTCATCTGCAAGTGTAAGACAACCAGTTAATTTCATTATTGTCTCTGCTTTTATTATTGCATTTTCCTCAAATGTCTTGCCATTTTCTTCTATATCTGCATCTATTCCTGCTTCTTTCAGAGATACTATTGGCAGCGGACAATCTTTCATAATCATCCTTATCTCGTCCATTTTTCCCTGATTTGATGTTGCAAATATTATTTTTTCAAAATTGTTACTCATTTATTTATCCTTTCATTAACATATTAATTCGCATTATTTGTGTACGCTTTTAAGCAAACGTTGCAATTATGATCTTTTTCTGTATTATCCCAGTTTATACCTTTCAAACTTACATATCCTTCACCATCATCAATTATAACTGAAGAATCCGATTCATCATAGCCACATTCAACTGCAACTGGTCTCTTGCTATTTGGAGTTTTTATTCTGACAATAATTGCAAATTTTTCATCTTTTTTTAATTTCACTTCATTATCAAGATTTATAGTGTAAAATCCGCTATTTTTTAGCTGTCCAGTCTTAACTGGATCGTTTCTTTTTGCCAAAGAGCTTACTCCCGTAAAATTCTGACATATATAGATACTATACTCTGTGTCAGGTCCTGTGGCATAAAATCCCACCGCCTTCAGACTCTCATCATTTCCAGGAGTGTATACGTTGGCAAAATATGCATATTCCTCATCGTATCCCAGTTTTCCCATACACCCGCATAAATCCGACTGGTAGATGTTTTCATAATTATCCACATTTTCTACCTTTGTATATGCAACATTATGAACACCAATATTAGTATCATAATATGAAATATAGAAATCTCCGTTATTTCCGAAATTATCTCCCCAGCTGTTTCGGCAAAGAAATGCTCCATCTCCCTCAACGTTTATATTAAAATTACTTTTCGGATAATTGTCATCCCATCCAATAATTACTATATCATGATTAGGCTTTTCATCACCCACATAACAATATGCATTGGTTTTTTTGTTATAATATTTAGTTTCTTTATTATTGTTAAGAATTGATGCATAAAATGAGCTCTGTACTCCGCCATATTTGAAAACCATCTTTTTTATATTTTCAAGATCCTTCGATTCTATTGTCTGTACTTCCTGGACATGTTTAACTGGTTTGAGGGTACTATCAGTCTTACCATCGCCATATGGATCCTGACTTTCCAGCACTGGGCCCTGCCATGCAAGGAGATATGCCATAGCCATGGAGGCTTCTCCACCTTCATCCTGTGTGTAATTAAATGAATTATTAAGTGTCATATGGTCCACAGAAAATATCAATTTTTCTGTCGGAAGCAGTGTTGATGAAACTGCTGTAAGAGAAGCAAATGCCCAGCATGTTCCCAGATTTCCCTGATTACTAACCTTTGGTGCCCTACCTGTATTCTCATAATTATATGAATATGGTACAGTTCTCCTGTCTGGATCATTACTTACTATAGTTGCCTGATTCTCTTCAATATTAAATTTATACTTATATCCAAATGTATCACATATAATACTGACTGGGATGCATATCTTTCCATCTTTTAGTTCAAATCCCACATTTAAAACAGGCTTACTGTCTATTACGCAGGAAGAGTCACCCGTATCAATTTTTATATAATCATCACCATTTTCTATAAGCAATTCGCCAGAATCATACATCCCAACAGCACATTCAAAGGCTTCTCTCAGCCGATCTGCTGGTATCATTAGAGACATTTTGTCATTCATGTATATTCCACTTGTAGACGACTTGAGTTGTTTGGAATCGATATTTACCACTATATTTGTCTTATTTATGGAGTATGCTTTGGCAGCATTAAATTCAGTTGCATCTATTTCATAATTTTTATTTTTGATCATTGTCTTTCCAAGAACAACGTTACTGCCAAAATTCACTATTCCCACAAATAATAATATTAATATTAAATATAAAATTATATTTTTTTTCATTATCTATCTGCCTGTGTTCTATTCCTTTTTGGTGGCTTTGGTCCAATAAACTGATAAAAATATGTTTTCATCATTCCATTGTATATTTTTCTATTCTTTGTTGCCTGAATACCCATTGTGCTTTCAGCCTGATCATATGATGTTATAACATACATTGACCATGAATCTAACTTCTTATACAGGTCTCCAAGGGCTCCATATATTGTTGGAAGATTTTCCTTTTCCTCAATTCTCTCTCCATATGGAGGGTTTGTAATTATAAAACCATATTTTTTTGCATGACTTACAGCATCAACTGGTTTTTGCTGAAAATGTATAAGTTCTTCTACACCTGCATTTACTGCATTTTCCCTAGCTGCCCTCACTATCTGCCCATCAATATCGCTTCCCTGAATATCAGTTTTAATATCCAGATTAATCAGATCATTTGCCTCATTTATTGCCTCATACCAGCTTTTTTTTGTAATAAAATTTGAGAAATTCTCTGAAATAAAACTTCTGTTCATCCCCGGTGCCATATTGGCAGCAATCATAGCAGCCTCTATTGGAAATGTACCAGAGCCACAGAAAGGATCTAAAAGTATTCTGTCCCCTTTCCATGGTGTTAACATTATTAATGCAGCGGCAAGAGTTTCAGTAATTGGTGCCTTTGCTGTAAGCTTTCTATAACCTCTTTTATGAAGGGATTCACCTGTAGTGTCAATTGCCACAGTGACTTCATCCTTATTTAAAAATACCCTGATTGGATATTCATTGCCATCTTCACTGAACCATTCTATACTATATTTTAATTTTAATTTTTCTACTATTGCCTTTTTTACAATTTTCTGGATATCTGATGTACTGAATAATTTACTCTTTATTGAGCTTGCCTTTGTAACCCAGAACTTTCCATTTTCAGGAATATATCTTTCCCAGTCAAGTGCCTTTACTTTTTCGAATAACTCATCAAATGTATATGCTTTAAAACAACCAACCTGAAGCATTACTCTCTCTGCTGTTCTGAGAAAAATATTAGATCTGCAGATTGAATTTTCATCTCCTTCGTAAATCACTCTTCCATCTTCTACTTTTACTATATCGTACCCCATATCTGTTATTTCACGTTTTAAAACTGTCTCAAGTCCAAAATGACATGGCGCTATTAATGTATATTTATCCATTAGTTCCCTTTCTAATTTTAATTTATCACTACTATATTATATATTAAATTTTTTGTTGTCAATCATTTAATAACTTTAGGAAATCCCCCCGTCCAGACTATATGCTTTTATATTTATATTGTAGTAGTCAATATATCTTTTAAGTCTTTCTGTAGCATAAATGCTTCTTCCTCCGCCCGAACAATAAAGAATAATATCTTTCCCCTTATCCGTCAGAAAACTATAATCTTCTATTTTCATAAAGGCCTCATATTCAATATTTTTCGCGCTTTCTACATGGTAATTATTATATCCTTTTTTATTTCGTAAATCTACAATTATATAATTATTTATATCATTTTCTATGATTTTTTTCATCTGTTTATGGCTTATCGTACTAATCAATTATATTCCCTTTTTTTTATACTATATTCAGTATATGTATTATTTGATATTTTATTTTAACGGCTTTATTTAAATAAATAGCTGCCACAATATGTGACAGCTAAAATACTATTTATCAGAAGTTTTATCTGAATCATCGTGTGAATCACAATCACTTGTGTTCATATCAGTACAGTCAGTTGTTCCTCTGTCTTTCATTGAATCTTTTCCACAGTCACTGTATGAATTACTTACAGTATTTTTCTTTGCAGAATTCTTCGCATTACTGTTTTTCATGATAATACTTACCTCCAAAATATAAATTTTGATTACAGTAGTATTATTTCCAAATTCATAATATATATTCAGCTTTTTTTTATTTCAATTCCGCTCAAAAATGATTTGTTTCCTATTCCTTTTCTAAATACGTTTGCATTATCACTCTCGATTGCCTTTGACAGTAAATCAACTCTTCTTAAAAAATCTCTATCTGCTTCAGTTAATAGGTCAAAGAAACTATCTCTGCATTTTATTCTGTTCTCTTTAATTTTAATTCTGTGATTTTCCCAGACCCTGTTATTTTCGTTTGCCGGATCACTAAATATTGTTTCATAATCATCATATATAAAAAGTGTTTCTAAATTTTTTAAAGAAATTATAGCATATGAAAGTGTTTTTATTGTTCTTTTTTTTATTTTATGTTTATCTGTAAAAATGTTGACTAGCCTACTGCTATCCTTCACTGCCCTGCTTATTATAAAATTATTTGCTTTAATTTCATAAAATGCATTATCTAATACATATGTCAACATATTCGATATTACCTGTGACTGATATTTCGTCAATTTTATTAGATTTCCATACTGTATTTCCGATATGTTTTTCTTCAAATATTTCTGAACCATTAAATAGTCTAAATCTGTTTCTAGTGCAATATGTTTCCCATGATACAGGATATTCTTATTATCATAATTTGTTCTCCCATATATATATGGATGAATCCTAACATCAAGTGAATAATGACCAATAAATCCGCATAGATATGATATCAGAATATCTCGGTCCTTCCTGTCTGATGTCCTTAGTATATAATTAAGCATATCTGTAAAATATATATTTACATTCTTGGTATGCATTATCGAACCTGGATTTTTAAAACTCATCATAAAAGACATAGGATTATAAAAAAATATATCTGGTCCTTGTAATCCAAGATTATATACCGTTCTATTTCGCCTTATAGCTTCTCTTATCTCCTCACTAGGTATCTTTTTATATTCTTCTCTCCCAAAAATGTAGTGCGTCATATATCCTGGCATATATTTCACCTCATAATCCATTAAATCTCTATATTTATTATTTCAAAATAATAAAATTGAATCCTCTTCCTGCTTAAAGTCTATTCCTTCTTTATATTTTTGTCAATAAATCGAATAGAATGACTCCATTTTGATTTATAAACACAAAAAAAAGTTCCAATCATACGATTGAAACTTAAGAGCAGGGGATGAGAGAATCGAACTCCCGCCAAAGGTTTTGGAGACCCCTATCATACCATTTGACCAATCCCCTATAGTAAAACTATAGATATAATAAAGCGTGCGTTAGAGGATTCGAACCCCCGGCCTTCTGGTCCGTAGCCAGACGCTCTATCCAGCTGAGCTAAACGCACATTCTATTAAATTTTTGCCAATATGATTAAGTAATGCCGGTGACCGGAATCGAACCGGTACGGGAGGTTAGTCCCGCAGGATTTTAAGTCCTGTGCGTCTGCCAGTTCCGCCACACCGGCATAACCATTACTGGCTAATGGGACCTACAGGGCTCGAACCTGTGACCCTCTGCTTGTAAGGCAGATGCTCTCCCAGCTGAGCTAAGATCCCAAATTTCAATATTTAAACAATACAAACGACCCGAAAGGGGTTCGAACCCTTGACCTCCGCCGTGACAGGGCGGCGCTCTAACCAACTGAGCCACCGGGCCTTAAAAACAAAATGGACCTTCGGGGACTCGAACCCAGGACCGACCGGTTATGAGCCGGTTGCTCTAACCAACTGAGCTAAAGGTCCAAAATTATAAAAAGCCGATGATCGGACTCGAACCGATAACCTGCTGATTACAAATCAGCTGCTCTGCCAATTGAGCCACATCGGCATGACTTTATATAATTTTGATTATATCTTATAAAAAAAAAGAATGACTCCAAGGGGATTTGAACCCCTGATACCGCCGTGAAAGGGCGATGTCTTAACCGCTTGACCATGGAGCCATAGCTCCCCGAATTGGGCTCGAACCAACAACAACTCGGTTAACAGCCGAGTGCTCTACCATTGAGCTATCGAGGATTACTAAAGGTTATATAATCGATATCACAGATATCAATCATTTTGTACCTTCAAAACTACACATCAAATCATCTTTCAAAACATCTTCCCAAACCGTTATTGGTTAAGCTTTCGACCTATTAGTATTGGTCAGCTGAGTAC
>OMVN01000029.1 GCA_900314525.1 uncultured Eubacteriales bacterium | reverse complement strand
CAGGAAAGTCCTACAGACTGAAGGATCATTTAAAACAAACAGACTAATTGTACATTTTTATATAATATTTTTTGTACATTGGGTCTTGACATTTTATAGAAGACAAGAGCATGAATGTAGCAGAAAACGAAGTGCCTTATCAGACAAGGCAGGAAAAAAAAAGATAAGAGAGTGTGCCCTGCTGTCTGGTGGGGCATTTCTTATCTTAAGAATTTGGGAGGCGATTGATATGAGCAGAAGAAAAGTGTTTGCCGGGATTTGTATTGTGGTGGGAGTTTTGTTCTTTGCCATTCCGATTGTGTATCACTACACAGGAATGAGGGAGACGGACAGGCTGACACAGGAATTTGAACAGAAATTGGAGGAGAAGCAGGAAGATGAGACAGAGATGGAAGAGAACGGGGAGAAAGTCCAAGCCGCCATTAGTGAAGAGGATGCAGCCATATTTGCAGAAGGGGATGTTATTGCCATTTTGGAAATTGAGAGCATAGGCATCCGCTATCCGGTGGTGGAAGGATGTTCTTGTGCAAATCTTAACAAGGCAATCGGACATTTAAGCGAAACCGGAAAGATAGGAGAAAAAGGGAACTGTGTTCTTGCAGGACACAACGGAAGCAGATATGGGGAGTTTTTTACAAAGCTGAATCAGGTGGCAACCGGGGATGTGGTAACGCTGCTTGATGTGGATGGTGTTCTTCATACTTATGAAGTGACAGAAGCCTTTGTGGTGGGTCCTTATGATAATTCCATAAAGACACAGGGAGATACCGAAGAACTTACTCTTTTTACCTGTGCCGAGCGTGGCACAAAGCGTTTCGTGGTGAAATGTGTTCCGATCAGGGAGGAAGGTGCTTATGGAGAATAGGAAGAAATACCGTCTTGGGGATATAGAAGAGATTATTTCCGAGATGGAGTTTGAGGACAGGTGTGATGCGATTGTGGAGATAGATGATGACTTACAGCTTGTTATCAGCGGCTGGTATGTGGTTGTTCCCAGTCTTTCACTTACCCTGCGGGCAGGTGTGGCATGTGCTTTTGATGGAGAGGCAGGAATGTTCATGCCGGACTTTGATGTGACGGTACTGTATGAGGATGAGCTTACAGCTGACAATCACTCCAGAATCGGAGATTCTGTCGTTAAAACGTCAGATGAAAGTACCAGGGCGTCCTTTCCTGCTGACATTTTATACTATGAACAGGACGGATTTACGGTTACTCTGGCAAACTGGCTAAATGGCAGGCTGCCAATCAGTAATATCGAAACTTTAGAGTGTTATCTGGTGATACCGGATACAGAAGATTAACCGGTCTGGCGGTTCCAGACAGAAAGCGAGGAATTTATGAAGTATTCAATTAAAGTAACAGAAGCAAAGAATCAGGAAGGTAATGTAAAAGGTTTTGCGACACTGGTATTCGGTGATTCCTTTAAGATTACCAACATCGCCATTTTGGAGAACAGGGAGAAGGATTCCCTCTTTGTATCCATGCCCCGTTATAAGTCATCGGAGCGTGATGAAAATGGCGGTACCATCTATAAGGATGTCTGCAATCCGATTACGGCAGAATTTCGTAAGGAGCTTTACGACAATATCCTTGAAGCATTTGAGCAGGTAAAGGCTTCGGACGGTCAGGAGTTTAAAACAGAAAAAGGTGAGATGGAAATGCCGGAGTTTAGTGTTACCGTAACACCTTATGAGAGAGAAGGCAGCAATATCCGTGGTCTTGCCCGTGTGTATTTTGAGGACAGCTTTATCGTCAATAATGTAAGTATCTTACAGGGGAAGGATAAGCTTTTTGTGGCGATGCCTTCCTACAAGACAAAGCAGACAGATGAACAGGGAAAGGCTGTTTATCAGGATGTGTGTTATCCGGTAACAAAGGAATTTCGTGAGAAGCTTTATACCGAGATTGTAAACCAGTATGAGCTTGCAAAGTCTAAGAAGGAAGAGCAGGCATTAGGTTCTGCCAAGAATCAGGCACAGTCACAGGCAAAGGACCAGTTCATGAAAGCGGATGGTAAGGACTTGCCCTTTCGCTAATGACAACTAATCATAAAGGCGGAGTGGCCGGTGGCTACTTCGCCGGAAAAGGAGGAAAGAGACTATGGAAGAGAAATCAATGACCGGGGAAGAGGTTATGAAACAGCTTTTGTCAGCCTTGAATGGTAATGGTATGCAGCAGGCGGCAAACGGAGTGTATGAGCTTTGTGCCTATGTGGACAGCATGACCCACAAGGTCGAAGATATGACGGAAGAGATTGCAAGGTTGCGTGATGATATCCAAAGGATGCAGGAGGATACTGTCACCAACAGGCTCAAAAAGTCATTAAATGAAGCGGCTGATCGTCTGGAAAATCGTTGCAACGAGATTAAGCAGCAGATTTTTGAGGTAAAGGAAGGTATCAAGAATAAGGCTACTGAAATTATGTCAGATTTTAAGAAGCGTGGCAAAGAAGCCTTAAACCGTGTTTGCGAATTTGCAGGTTTGAAAGATAAGCTTATGGGAATTAGGAATAAGGTAAAAGAGGGAATTGCTGATACGGAGCATACTATCTCAAAGATTGATGAATTTGGGAAGGGAATGAGAGAAGCCGGACAGAAGGTAGCGAATACGTTCAGAACCTTCGCTGACAAGGAAGAAGTAGATTATTCCGAGAAGGAGAAGAGATTTTCCAAGACGGAGATAATGAAGAAACCTTGGAAATGGCAGAAGAAGGTGTATGAATCCATGATACTTCGTCTGGATGCATCTATTGATAAGGTGGAGGATTTGGCAAGGGATGTGGAGATTAACCGCATGAATGATAAGCAGGTTGATAAGGAGAAACAGACCGAAGAGGTATCTTTAGTATCTGTTGTTGCGGAACCTTCCGAGTATCAGTATGGTGCGGAAGCATTTGAGGCTGCTTGTGCAAAGGGAGAGCAGGCAAAGGTGCCGGAAGAAAAAGTACCTGATGTTCCTAAGCAGGGGAAGAGCAGGTAATCCTATGACGGATAAAAAGAAGTTTTGAGTTTTCAGCAAGCTGGATAGATTAAGGTGTGTCACTGTATCTGTAAAGGTATGGTGGCACGCTTTTTTTATTGGCAATTTTGAAGAGTAGCAATAATTTGTGTGGTATAATACGAAGTACCTGAGTAACCAATCAATATTTTTTAATTTATAGCAAAGCAACGGAGGAATGAAGATGGAGTCACCATATATATTAATTTCTACCATCAGTCCAGAGAACGGTAAGAAAATAGATGCAGTAAATAAACATTCAAAATATATTGCAAAGGTCTTGGCACCGACCGATTTGTCAGAAACATTGTTTGACTATGCAGAATATTTTTTTGAGGCAGCGCATAAAATAACAGAATTTATTTTATATTCTGAGCATCCGGATATTGGTAAACTAGATACCTATTTCTTTTCAATAGCGTTCTTATACAGGCACTGTATGGAGCTTGGATTGAAAGCTATTGGATTTCAGATTATTCAAGATAGGGACGGACGTAAGAAATTTATTAAAGATACACGCCATAATTTGTCTGTGATTCTGTCTGTTATTGAGGGAATGAATTATTCAACTAGACCAGAAGAAGAAATGGAATGGTTAAGAAAGTACTTTGCTGATTTATCACAGAAAGATAGAGAATCAGATTCATTCCGTTATCCATTTCACATTGTATGGGAATCAGAGGATTGGGAATGTGAAGGCAGATTTGTAATCAAGAAAATTTTTGACGAACAAACCAATATTGATTTAGTAAAGTTTGCAAATAAATTTGAAGCTGCATATGAGATTATCAGAAAGTGGTATAGAAGAGAAAATGAAAATGCTGTTGAATGGAAAGAGGTAGATCCTGTGTTTATAGAAACAGGTGGATATTATTATGCTCAGTCCGTTGTGGGGTACAAGTATAGAAGGGAAGATTTTTATCCCTATACTAAAGCTTATTTGGAAACAGCAAATTATTTGAAATGGTTTATGAAAAATGAAACAGATTCAGGTAATTATGAGTATAATGAACGCCTATTTCTTCCTATGTGTTATTTATATAGAAATTGTGTTGAGTTAAGTTTGAAAACTATATGGTTTGAGGAAATTGGTGAAGATTTTCAAACAAAATGTAAGGTAATGTTGGATAATAAGCATAGTATCGCGGGTATGTGGAAAAAGATTAAACCGTATGTTTTGGAATATAGTAGAGGAACGGATGAGCCTGAATTCATAGAGGTTATAGAAGATTATTGTATGCAGGTTCATACGATTGATGGAGATGCTAATAAATTTAGGTATCCAATGTCAAATAGTTTGCAGGTATATTTTTCTCATAATAAGCGATTTGATTTTATGGAAACAGGAGATTTTTTTGAGGCTTTAAACAATATTCTCGATGGTATTGACAGCGAATTTAATTATATAAATGAGGCGAAAGCAGAAATGGAAGCAGAATATTATTCGGAAATGATGTCGAATATAGATTATTATTGATTTAAGAGTAATAAAGAGAACAAATTATTATGCACAAAATGCCAAAATTAAACGTGAACATGTTAGCTTTGGTATTTTTATTTATAGATAATGAAAAAATGTCGCGAAAATCATATAATAATCGTGACAAAATAGCGTTTATTGAAACAGTTTTTTAGGAGATAAAAATTATATCTATTTAATATGAGTCCTGTTTATTGGACAACTAATGATTTAGAATTGGAATCAAGATAAAGGAAATGACCTTTATTCTTGATTCCATTTTAATTTTTCAGGAATTGAAAGAGGTGTGCTTATGAATAACAGAGATTTTTGGACGGGATATATGATGGGAAGTAGTGAAGGTGGAAATGGAAGTTCCGGTGGTGGAGATGGAAGCACTATTATTGCAATATTATCTGTTATCGGTGGTTTAGTGTTAGAAGCAGTATTTTTTACTTTATTTGGAATTGAAGTGGAAAATGTACCTGCATTCTTTCTTGTGATTGGCTGGGCTGTAGGAAGTGTCATAGCAAATGTGGTGCTTGAATGTTTGAATCACAAACTGTAGATACAAGAAGGGATGATGCTGTCAATGGTATAACCGGAGGGATTATGGAGAAGTTCTAATACTAGCAAAAAGACGGAGAAATTTAATCGGAATCATTATAGTAATTGAGGGAGGAAGACACGATGGATAATGGTATTTTTGGTGATTTATTTGATTTTAACCATGACGGAGAGTTAGATTATTTTGAAAGAGCTATGGAATTTGAAACATTTGATAAAATGATGAAGGATGATGTTTCAGATGACTGTGATGATGGAGCAGAAGATATCGAAATGGTGGGTTTTGATTATGATGAGCTTTCTTGCATGGATGAGGACGAGAGGCGTGAAGTGTTGGAAGATGCAGGTTTAGACCCTGATGATTATGATTTTTAGATGATAGAAAAGGTAGGGAAAACCTACCTTTTCCTGATTATATATTATATATTTTGTGATAGTTATTTTGTGATAGTGAGACATCTGATGTATCGAAAAGTTTATAAGAATAAAATGAATCTTTATATTTCTAAAGATTATACTGGAAAAATTCGAGCAATTATGATATACTATAGACCGAGTATAAATATCCTGCAATGAAAATGAAAGGTGTTAATTATGGCAGTATCTTATAATGGTCTATGGAAAATATTGATTGATAAAAAATTACAGAGGAAGGACCTGACAGAGCAGTTAAATATTAGCTCTACAACCATCGCAAAGATGGGAAAGGGC
The DNA here is from genome assembly GCA_900314525.1 of uncultured Eubacteriales bacterium. Taxonomy (GTDB): domain Bacteria; phylum Bacillota; class Clostridia; order Lachnospirales; family Lachnospiraceae; genus Bovifimicola. Next base: position 25,795 of record OMVN01000029.1, on the reverse strand, counting down.
GAAAAGGTGTCTATGGATGTCTTGGAACGTATTTGTCGGTATTTGAACTGCGATTTAGGAGATATTGCAAGTTTTGAGATAGAGGAGAACAACGATGGTAGTAAATAAACATGGTAGTTTTTATATGAGAAGTGGATGGGGAACAAAAATTATTCAGGCGGTAGAAGATGATGACATGATTTTTACTCCAAGTTGCGAACAAGAAGCTATAGATAATATTGGCCTGGGTCGTGTAATGATAAAAGCTCTTAGGTATTGGTCAGATGCAATGATGCTTACTCATGAAGAGAAAGAACAGGGAGGCATACGTTTAGTTCCAGAACCAATTTACAATAGTATACTACAGCATGATTTATATTTTCAGAGACAAGGATCATTACTTTTGATGCATCGTAATTTAGCATTAAATGAAGAAAATGCTACTGCGTGGTATTGGCTGTTTAATGAGTGGAAACAGAATACATTCACAAAAGATGCGTTTGTGGAAGGCTTTCATTCATATTTATCTGTGAATGGAATGAAAATTAAGAAGGCTGCGGTTGAAAAAGAGTTTAACTGTTTAAAAAATACTTATATTGGTGATGGGAAATTTGATAAAAACAGTATTATGGATGAAGATACATATCCGTTTTTAGCACCATTACAGATTTTGAAAGAAACAGGAAAAAACTCATATGAAAAAAGAAGTCTTACAGGCAAAGAAGTTCCATTAGAAATTCTTATTTATGCTATTGCAATGGACAATGTTGATGATAGCACTAATGGTAGGCAGATTAACATTGACAAATTAATGGAGGAAAAAGGGCAGATTGGAAAGTATTTTGGAATGAAGTATTCTAAGCTGCTTGAATTGCTCGTAGAGGCAGAAAATAAGAAGTATATCAATCTGAACAATAACTTTGGAAATCGTTTTATTGAATTTAATGGTTATGATTATGCTGGATTGGTAGACAAATATTATGTTGATAAGGAACGATAAATAATGAATTATACAAGTTTGGTTACTAAAAAGAAACAATATAAGTACTCGGCTAATATTTGTTTTGATATGAAAGATGATGAGAAGTTAGCTGGATTTATTCCCAATATTACTACAACAGAGATATTGCGAGAATATTTGTTAGGAATTATCAATAGAAATGCAGATGTACATTCAAGAATACTGTATGGCTCATATGGAACAGGAAAATCACATTTATTAACTGTATTTAGTGATTTGTTAGGCCATGTAAACACTGATGGAAAAGGCATAGTAGAATTCTTGAAGGCAATATCAAAATATGATAAAGAACTTGCATTAGAGATAAAGAGGTATGTAAAAGAAGAAAAACCATATCTTGTAGTACCGATTTATGCTAATTTTGGAGACTTTGATAAATGTATAACATATTCGCTGAAGAAGGAATTGGAAAGAAACAATATTGATATTTGTTTTAAGAGCTATTTTGATGATGCTTTAAAACTAATCAATAAGTGGAATCAGGGACAGGAATCAAATAAAAGACTTAAAGAGATATTTAAGTCTAATAAAATCAAGGAAACAGATTTGATAAATGGTTTAGAAAATTATGATTCAAAATCTGAGAAAGAGTTTAATATTGTATTTAGAGCTATGACGTATGGCGCAGAGTTTGTAAGCGAAGCAGGTAATATGATCGATAATATTACACTTGCAAATACAGTAATATCTGAAAATTATAGAGGAATCATATTTGTATTTGATGAGTTTGGTAGATATATAGAGGATACAGGAGAAAACATCAAGGTAAAGGATGTGCAGGATTTAGCCGAGTTTTGTGATCATTCGGATTTTGATGATTATCTTATATTGGTATCTCATAAACAATTATCGCTTTATACAGATAAGATGAAAAAATCCATTAGTGATGAATGGAAGAAGATTGAGGGAAGATTTAAGTCAACTTCAATCAATGTTAAGTACGATCAATGCTTATCATTAATTCCACATATTATACCTAAGACAAAGGAATGGAATGGATTTAAGCGCAGGTATCAGGAGCAACTGAATGAACTATATACTCAGGCATATGACTTCAAAGGCTTCTTATTACCACCAGAAAATGATGGTATAAATCCATTTGAAGGAGGATTTCCATTACATCCAATTACTCTATATGCACTGGATAGACTGTCTAAGAAAGTGGCACAGAACGAAAGAACTTTTTTCACATATTTGGCAAGTGATGAGGATCATTCATTATTCTCACAACTTGAAAAATTGGATTTAAAAGAGTTTCATTTTATTGGACTTGATGCAATATATGATTACTTTGAAGAAAATATATGTTCATATCGAAGTGGTGAGGCAAGAGAAGTATATAAGAAATACCAAGTGGCTATGAATAAACTTGGTAGTAATACAGAGAAGAGTTTAGAAATTCGAGTATTAAAAGCAATGGCAGTCATTTATATCATAAATGATTTGGGAACGCTGGCACCAGATATAGAGACGTTAATAAATGTAATTGATGCAAAAAAAGATTTGGTAAGAGACGCAATTACGGAATTAGAAAAGAAAAAAATTATAAAATATATGCGACAGTATGGATATTATGATTTTTTGGATAGCAGTATTTATGATTTTGATTCTATGATAGATGAAAGAATATCTTTTGTTACAGATGAGACCGCGGTTTCAATTCTGAATGAAGAGTTTTCAGATTTTGTGATATATCCATATGATTATAATTGGCATTATCATATGAATCGTATTTTCTTACCGATATTTGCATTTAAAGCAGATCTTACGAAGAAGACTCTGTTGAGATTTCTTCCTAAGTATTATGATGGAATGATTGTTTTTGTACTTGATAAGAAATTTGAAATTTCAGAGTATTTGAATGAAGATAATCTGCCCAATAGAGCCATTTTGGTTATTAATCAAAAAGAAGAGGAAATTCTATATGAGGTTAAGCGATATGTGGCTATTAAATATTATTATTCTATAAGAGAAGAGTTAAAGAAAGATGATCCAACCGTAGAGAAAGAGTTAGAATTATATCTTGATGAACAAAAAAGTGTTTTACGCGATATTATTGCAAGATGGAAAAATATTGAAATGGATAGTATTGCAGTTGTATCAAAAGGACAAAAGTATGTAGCACGAAGTGATAAGGATATAGCTGAAATTGCTTCAACAATTATGATGAATAGTTTTCCGAAAACCATTATTGTCAATAATGATTTGATTAATAAGAATATGGTGTCGGGAGCAATAAGGCTGGCAAGGTCAAAAGCACTTTCATATATTATGAGTAATAAAGAAAATATGTTGGAAGATTGTAGTCCTTTATCTCCAGAACATTCAATTATCCGTTCTGTCTTATCAAAGAATGGATTATTTGATGGCGAAGATAACATCGGAACTTTAAATACATTACCAACTGGGGAAATAGCAGGACGGTATGTTTCAAATGAGATTGGCAAATATATTAGAAAATGTATGAAAGGACAAACCAGCATAGAGGAATTATACGATGTACTGAAAAGAACACCGTATGGTTTGAGAGATGGGTATATTTCAGTGCTACTTGCGTTTGAACTGAGAGATTATGAAAATGTTTCTATTTATTTTCATGGTTCAGAGCATGATTATTGTGAAGAAGAGTTGTTGAAAGCACTAGAGAGTCCAGAAGATTATAGTTTGTATATTTGTAACTGGACTGACACAGAAACTGATTATATTGAAGGGTTGGAAAGGATATTTGCGCGTTATGTAGGCACAAAGGCAAAGAATAGATTGAAAGAATTGTATGAAGCTATGAATAAGCATTTTGTTGCTATATCTAAGGCTGCCAGAACCACAAATAAGTATGTATCAGAGAAGGCAAAACTTTATAGAGAAATAATGAGTATTACGCATAAAGATTATAATAAGTTTTTCTTCGAAACATTATTGCAGTTAGACGATGATTTATCAGAACTTCAGATGCTCATACAAAAGATTGTTTTGGAACTTGAAAGTGTTACAAAATTGCAAATACAAACTATTGAAAAGGCAGTACGAACAGTACTGGATATTGAACCTGATGTTTCAATCACGGCAGAGTTGAATAGATTGTATGAAGCTGAATGGAAAGAAAAACGATTTAAGTCATTTGATTATCAGACAAGTATGATGTTGGATTATTTGGCAAATATGAATTTGGCAACAAGTGATGAAGAAATAGTGCAAGAGTTAGGAAGGGTAGTTACTGGATTTGAGATTGAATATTGGAATGATTCTAAGATAGAAGATTTTTATGAGGCCTTCTCTAAGATGGTAACACAGCTGAATAATTATCAAGTGCAAGATAATGTTGGTGATGACGAAATAAAAGTTACTATAAGTACAGGAAACGAAGAAGAAAAGATTACGCAGTTCAGTAAAGGTGAATTGTCAGGAACTAGCCAGCTTATGTTTAATAAGATTAAATCTACTATTGATAACTTTGGTGAATCATTAAGTTATGATGAGAAGATGCAGGTATTAGCAAAAATCTTTTCCGAGATTATGTAAGATTGGAGATATTTTATGATCTACTGGTGCGAGAAGTGTAACGAACCGGTATTTGATAAGAAGTTACACGAATTAACATGCAAAGGAAAATTGAAAAAGTTATCTGAAGGTTCTATATGTAATCCTGTATTTGTTCAGGAGAGAAAACTTTTGAGCAAAATTGTGGGAGAAGATTTGTCAGATAAAAAAGTATGGTATTTTGGCTCCAGTAGATATCTTTATGATGGAGAGATTCGGAGAATACCATACATAGAGTGGTATAGGAATAAAGAACATCTTAATTATGCAGAAGAGTTAAGAAATAATATTGAAATAGAACGAGATTACACTCCCTACATGGGGGTGGTAAGGGCGAATGAGGCGTATATCAAAGGGTTGATATACGAAGCAGAAAAGTATATTGCAGATATATATGAAAAGTATTCGACAGGAGAATATGCTGATAATAAGTATATCCCTACAGTTTCTTTTTCTGGTGGAAAAGATTCTACAGTTGTTAGTCGATTGGTGAGAGATGCGTTACAAGATAACTCAATTGTTCATTTTTTTGGTGATACAACTTTGGAATTTAGAGAGACTTATGAATATGTTCAACATAAGTTTCGTAAAGAAAATCCTCAAGTGCCAATGATTCCAAGCGAAACGGAAAATGATTTTTTTAAACTATGTAAAGTATTTGGCCCGCCAAGTCAGCATGAGAGATGGTGCTGCACTATATTCAAAACAAGTAATCTTAATAAAGAGTTGGAAAATTTACCAGGGAATAGTCTTTCTTTTTTAGGGATTAGACATAGCGAATCAGCTGCTCGAAAGGGATATGAAAGAACGCAAGAACATTCTAAGATATCCACCCAGATAAATGCAATGCCAATTATTGAATGGAAAGATTATGATGTATGGCTTTATATATTGTATAAAAATATTTTGGTAAATGAATGCTATGAATACGGATATAAAAGAGTAGGATGTTGGTGTTGTCCAAATAACTCAGATTGGTCAATGATGTTGACAGAGATTTATCATCCGGAAGATATGCAACGCTGGAAAGATATGGTGATTGATTTTGCAGTGCGTGCCAACAAGCCGGATCCAGAAGAATACTATGAAGAAGGTAAATGGAAAGTAAGGCGAGGGGCAAGTGGCTTAAAAGTTAAGAATGTAACAATTATGGATACGCCTTGCAACTTATCTGACACAGCAAGAAACATTATTATTGATAAAAAACTCAATAAAGATGTAATTGAGCTGTTTAAACCATTTGGTGATTTAAAGATTGTCGAAAAAAAAGATGCCACATATATTTCCGTATTTGATAATGATAAGTCTGGCGAATATAGAAAGTGTTTTGAATTAATCATCACATTTGGAACAAATGTTGTGAAGGTATTACCAGAAGAAAGAATTGATGTTACTAATCTTGTGAACAGACTTAAATGCCAGTTGAGAAAATATCAATTTTGCATTCGTTGTTCAGCGTGTGATTCTGTTTGCCCGCATGGAGCAATAGATACAATACATGGACAATACAAAATAGATGAGAATAAATGCGAACATTGCAAAAAATGTATTGCCAAATTTTATAATGGTTGCATTATTTGTGACAAAGTTGCAGGAAAGAAGGAATAACATATGATTAGAGACGATAGGCCTAAGGAACTTCCAATTGTAAGATTGCTAGCGGGAATAAGAAATATGGGGTATACATTTGAAAGTGCCATATTAGATATTGTAGATAATTCCGTTACAGCTATGGCAAATAATATTTATATACTTATCCAAGGTAAGAATAAAGTGGACAGTAGAATAGAAAAAGTAATTATATGCGATGACGGAAAAGGAATGAATTGTGATGAGGTTTTTAATGCATTAGAGTTGGGATCACCAGAAAGTGTTTACCAAGATAATTCTCTTTCAAAGTATGGATTTGGACTTAAAAGTGCAGGTTTGTCGCAAGCCAATGCTATCTATGTGATTTCAAAACATGAAGAAGAGAATGATTGGAATAAGGCATCAATTAGCTGGAAAGATATAAAAGAGAATAATAGATACATTGTAGATGAAAACCTTACACTTACTGAAGAAGAAAAAGCATATATTCAACAGTTTAATTTAACCAATGGAACAATTGTGATTTTGGATGAATTAATAAAGGTAAGTAAAGTAAAAAAGAATTTGGCTGTAAAGAAAATTACTGAGAAATGTGCAATTACATTTCATAGGTTTATGGAAAAGAATAATTTAAAGATATATGTAAATAGTGATGATGCAATAAAACCATATGATCCGCTATTTTGTAATGAAATAGGCGATAATTTGATGACACATTACGATGGAAAACATGTATGCAATTATTTTCCATCAAGTTATCCATTAGTAATCAATCCTAAGACAAAATCAAAAGCCACCATAAAGGCAGTGTTATTACCTAATCCTCCGTTATATGAAAGAGAGGGGTTACAAAAGAAAATAAATCAAAAATATCATATATTGCAAAAAAATATAGGGTTTTATATTTATAGAAATGATAGATTGATTGTTGAAGCTACAACACTAGCTTTGTTTTCAAGAAGTGAGCCAAGGTTATTGGCTTCAAGAATAAGCATTGATTTAGATACAAATTGTGATGATGATATAAATCTTGATGTTAAAAAAACACAATTAGTATTTCCAGAACATTTTATGGAACAATTGAGAGATTTATTAAATCCATATTTTCGAAGATCAAAAGATTTATGGGATGAAATGAAAATTAGAAAAGCCAATGAGCTTCAGGAATCACCAACTGATTCAGATGCATTACATTCGAGAAGTAATGAGATGCTTAAAGGGGTAGCTCCGGTTGTTTGCGATCCTCAAACGGGTGATGTTAAACCTATGCAAGATGCAGTTGTAAATAATATTGCAGATTTGAAGGAACAGTATGGTATAGACGATACAGTAATTGAAGAATTAAAGAGAAAAAACAAGCAAAGAGTAGTTACAGTGAGTGAATTACCCAAAGGTATGTTATGGAAACCAGGAATTGGAGGTGAAAATAATTGTCAGGTTATTGTAGAATTATCACGACAGCATCCTTTTTATGAAAAGATATATAAAAAGTTAGAAGTTGGCTCAGATGCAGTTGTAATTCTTGATGCATTCTTTTTGAATATGGCGATGGCAGAAATGGGAATTAATTGTGATGATAACAAGTATGCAAAAATATTTGAAAAATTGCGTCAGTCTGTGTCACACCAGCTAGAGAATTTTATTGATTTAGAACTTGATGAGGATGATGATGAGGATGAAAGCTTATGAAGCAATGGTAGCATCTCCATGCATAGCAAATAGACATCCATACATTTACATTTTGTATACTACTATTCAAGATAACTCTTTTTTATATGTAGGAGAAACGGAAGAACACAATGGAGTAATTGGAAGATTATCTGGACATTTAAATTACAATCCTCCGGGAACATTTTTATCTAAAATAATGGAATATTCTACATATCAAATTGAAGAAGTAGGAAAAGTGAATGTAATAGCATTTGATGTTAGTGAATATCAAATTTTTTCAGGGGATATTAACAAAACTAAAAGAAGAGCATTAGAATATGTAATTCATTTTGAAATGTTAAAGTATTCCTGTGCAGATGAAGTTACCACTCCATATACTGTTATATCACATGTACAAGCACAGGAAAGGTATATTAATGATAGTAAGATTCAAGCTATATCGCAAGAAATTTTACAACAGGCTATAGAGATGATACCGTTTAATAAATAGTGAGGTAGTTATGATATATTTAGATAATGCTGCTACAACTAAATATAAGCCCGAAGAAGTATATAATGCATTTAATTATTATGTAAGAGAGATAGGTGTAAGTCCGGGACGCGGAAGTTACAAATTAGGAATTGAAGCTTCAAGAATGCTGTATCAGGCAAGAAAAACGGTGGCGGAGTATTTTGGCTTGTCAGAGGCAAATGTTATTTTTACAAAGAATTCAACCGAAGCCATTAATATGTTTTTTAGAGGATTCTTAAAACAGGGTGATCATGTGGTTATTACTTGCTATGAACATAATGCGATATTGAGACCTTTGCATGAAATGAAATTAAAAGGAATTATAGATTATTCTGTAATTAGTAGAGAAGATTTAATTCTTTCGCCGCAAGAGATTTATGATAAATATGTAAAGTCAAATACGGTTCTTTTTGAAACGACTTTAGCAAGTAATTTAACTGGGCGTATAGTATTCAATCCAGAAGTACTTATTTATATGAAGGAAAAGGGTATTAATACTTTTGTTGATTCATCTCAAGGCGCTGGGAAAATAGAACTGTCTATGAAAGAAGATGGAATAGATTATTTGGCCTTTACCGGACATAAGGATTTATTAGCATTGCCAGGAGTTGGGGGGCTTGTTTGCACAAGAAAGCCAGCGTGGAAGCCGTTGTTACAAGGGGGGACCGGTGTACTGGGAGATTCTTACGTTAATCCAGATGTGTTTCCAGAAGCATATGAAGCAGGAACTTTAAATATGCCAGCAATTTGGTCATTAAAAGTGGCATTGGATTGGTTGAAAGATAATAAAAAGCAATGTGCAACTGAGGGACAAATAATAACTCAATATTTTATAGATGGATTAGATAAAATCAGAAATGTAGTACTTTATGACAAGGAATTTCAACGTGTGGGTGTAATTGGCTTAAATATAAATGGGATGAAGTCAAATGAAGTAGTGCAGTATCTGGATGAAAATGACATTTGTACCAGAGGTGGCATACACTGTGCAATATTAGCTCATGAGGCTTTGAATACAAAAGAAATAGGTGTTGTTAGATTTAGTATAGGATTGAATAATACAAAATCAGATATTGACAGGGTATTGGAAGTGATAAAAAAAGTAGGTGAATAAGAATGCATATTGTTTTTTTTAGTACAAGTCACGTATTTGAGGCGGAAGAAAGATTAATTGCTCATGGTATTAATTGTAAAATCGTTCCTACTCCAGTAACAGATAAGGCGTACTGTGGGGTATGCGTAGAGACAGATATTGAAGATGTGGAAAATATTATTGAGGATATGGAACACAACATCATTGATTAGAAGGTAGGTGATAGTAGTGGGATTTACAGAATTGAATTTGTTAAAGCATTACAAGACATATAAACATAATATTGTGAAAGAATTTTATACGCCTGTATTGCAGGAATCTGTATTATATCAGCGCTCGGTAGGTTTTTTTTCATCTACAGCACTAATTGAGTTGACAAAGGGAATTTCTGGCATAGTAAGAAATGGTGGGAAAATACAATTTATTGTTTCTCCATATTTGAGTCAAGAAGATGTGGAAGCGATACAAAAGGGCTATGAAAAGAAAAAAATAATCGAGCAAGCACTTCTTAGAGAATACAAAGAACCAGAGAACTATTTTCAAGAAGAAAGATTGAATTTATTGTCACACTTGATTGAAAATGGAAATTTAGAAATAAAAGTAGCATTTACTCCACCTAATAAATCAACTGGAATGTATCATGAAAAAGTTGGCATTGTAACTGATGCAGATGGCAACAAGATAGTATTCACAGGTTCTCTTAATGAGACAATAAATGCATTTTATAACAATTATGAATCTATAGTGGTGTTTACTTCTTGGGAAGAATCAAAACAATATGCTGAAGAAATGCAAAAAGATTTTGAAATGCTATGGAATAATGAAGATACAGATCTGGAGATAATAGAATTTCCAGATGTAGTAAAAGAAAAAATTAAGGTTAATCAAAAACCACAGGTTAATTATGATATAGATGAAGAGGAAAAAATAGAAGAGACATTTGTAAAAAAAGGAATACCATGTATTCCTCAAGGATTTGAGTTACGTGATTATCAGAAAGATGCGATAGAAAAATGGAGAAGTAATAATTATCGTGGTATTTTTGATATGGCAACAGGAACAGGAAAAACATATACAGGATTAGGGGCGGTAACCAAACTATATGAAGAGAAAAAAAGATTAGCGATAATTATAGTTTGTCCGTACCAACACTTGGTAGAGCAATGGGTAGAAGATATTGAGTTTTTTAATATGCTTCCTACAATAGGTTATTCATCATCAAAACAAAAGAATTGGAAAAAAAGATTGGAAGATGATGTGTTGGATTTTTCAATTGGTGTTATAGACTGCTTTTGTTTTGTAACCACAAATGCAACGTATTCATCAAAGTTTGTGATTGAGCAGATGTCGCATTTGGGAAAGGATACATTGCTTCTTATAGATGAAGCCCACAATTTTGGATCACCTAATTTGAGAAATAAATTATATCCTAATATCGAATATAGATTGGCACTATCCGCAACATTAGATAGACATGGTGATGAAGCGGGAACTGAATGCCTGAAAAATTATTTTGGAGAAAAATGTATTGAATATGATTTGAAGAGGGCAATTAGAGAAGGAAAGTTAACACCATATTATTATTATCCAGTAGTTGTATATTTGGATGAAGATGAAATGGAACAATATCGAGACATTTCATATAAAGTGTCGAAAGAGTGTCATAAGGACAAGCATGGTAATTTAAAAATTACTGATAGAGGGAAAAGGTTGTTGCTTCAGCGAGCTAGGATTGTTGCAGGAGCAAAAAGCAAATTAGTAGAGTTAAAAAAAATCATGCAAAATTATAAGCATGATGATCATATTTTGGTATATTGTGGGGCAACAAAGACACAGACATTTGAATATGATGAATCTGAACATGATGAAGAAGGAGAACGTCAAATTGTAGCTGTCTCAAAAATTTTAGGTAATGAATTGGGCATGAAAGTGACACATTTTACTTCAAACGAGTCTGCCGAAGAAAGAGAAGTGATAAAAAGACGATTTGCCACTGCAGATCCCTACCAGGCAATTGTTGCAATAAAATGTTTGGATGAAGGAGTTAATATACCAAGTATAAAAACAGCATTTATTTTAGCAAGTACAACGAATCCAAAAGAATACATTCAAAGACGAGGAAGAGTATTGCGATTAGCAAACAATAAGCCATATGCTGTAATATATGATTTTGTTACACTTGTAAAACCTTTGGACGAAGTTAATCCGTATAGCACAGACTATAATTGTGAAAGGGCTTTGGCAAAGCGAGAGCTAGCTAGAATAAAAGAATTTGGTGAAATATCACTGAACTCTCGCGATTCTGATGAACTAATCAATGACTTAGAATGTGCCTACGATTTAGGTAATGAAGAATTGGAGGATATTGATGATGGAGCAGAATTTAGATGAAAAGAAATTAGATACTATTAAATTACGTATTCTAGAGATTGAAACTGATAATATTGTTAAAAAAGAATCTAATCCAGCAATGGAGAATAAAATCCGAGGACTCATAATGACGGAGGTGGATAAAAAATGATTTTGCAGAAGTTGGAAATGAATAACTTTAGACAGTACATTGGAGAACAGACGGTTGAATTTTCAACAGATCCTGAAAAGAATGTTACAGTTCTTATAGGTGTAAATACTTCCGGTAAGACAACAATTGTACGTGCTTTTGAATGGTGTTTATACGGGAAAAATGGATTTGAGGATCCTGTTTTGTTGAATAGTGAAGTTAGAGACAACATGAATGAGGGAGATACTCAATCAGTTTCTGTGGCAGTTACTTTTGAACATAACAATATGGTATATACATTAAAAAGATTATACAAATACTTGTGCAATGAGCGAAAACTGGAAGATGGCAAGTTGGTAGTTAATTTAAATAAGAAACCAGAAGAAAAATTGACATTAGAGTATCTTCAAAGTGATGGGCAGACAAAAACACCAATTGATGCATCAAACATTGCAGAATCAATAGATAGAGTATTGCCAAAGGATTTATCGGACTATTTCTTCTTTGGTGGGGAGCGTATATCTGGGATAGCTAATAGAACAGATTTGTCTAAAGCGGTAAGAGGATTAATGAGACTTGATGTTCTCGAAAACGCTAAGACGCATTTGAATAGTGTTGTTAAGACCTTTGAATCTAAAATAGATACCACAGGTGATGTCAATGCTCAAAAGGCAAAAGATAGTTTAGAAACTTATAAAGTTAAGAAAGCTCAACAAGAAGAGGAAAAAAAGAATTTTGATGAGCAAATGAAGTATTGGCAAGGTAAGGAAAATGAATATAATGCACAGCTTGCGAAAAGTAATATAGAACAAGTAAAGCAGGCAAAAAAAGAAAGGGATAGAGTTGAAGCAGCATTAAACGCAGAAAAGGCAAAACTAGAGCGTGCGAAAACAGATATGGTTAAGAAATTTAATAATAGACCATATGCATATTTTGGCTTACCATTAATTAATAAAACTTTGGATATGTTAAAAAAACTACAAGAACAAACAGGTCATGTGGAGTGTGTCCCGGATATGGAGCAGGGGGCTATAGATTATCTTATTAAAAGAGGATATTGTTTATGCGGAACTCATCTTGATCAAGGTTCTATACCATATATAAAAGTAATGGAGGAAAGAAAAATATTACCTCCAGAGTATATAGGAGCATCTGTTCAAGCATATAAGACAAAAGCGGAAGGATATTTGGCCGGCTCTGAAAACTATAAGGATATTATTGAAGAAAAGTATAAGGAGATAAGAAGTCTTCAAAGAAATATAGGTATTCTTGAAGATGAGAAGAAAAAACAGTCAGAGCTTATTATTGATGATACTGATGCAAAGGAAATTGAAAAGAAAAGAAGAGAAGCACATACGAAATATCTTGAGGCAAAATCTGATTATGATGCGTGTGTTTCAAAAATAGGAGGGTACGATTCAAATATAAAAAATTGTGAGAGTGCAATTGATAAGTATGCCAAAAGTAGTACTAAAAATGCTAAGGTGGCACGTTATATTATGTATGCACAAAAAGTGTATGAATGGTTGAGTGAAACATATAAAAGCAAAGAAGCGGTAGTAAGAACTGAGTTACAGAAGAGGGTTAATGAAAACTTTGCAAAAATGTATCATGGTGAACGTTCAATTCTTATAGATGATAAGTATAGAGTAAAATATAGTGATGTTACAACTGAGGAATCTGATGGATTAAAAGCTGTTAAGAGTTTTGCATTTATTGCTAGTTTGGTATCAATGGCTAAAGATAAAATATTGGATGATTCGGAAATGAAATTAGGACAGGTTTATCCGTTGGTTATGGATGCACCATTCTCTAACGTGGATGAAATACATATTGACAATATTTGTAAAATATTGCCTAACACAGCAAATCAAGTTGTAATGGCAGTAATGCAGAAAGATTGGGAGTATGCGTCTACTAATCTGCAACAATATGTTGGTAAGAGTTATATAATCGAAAAAGATCGTGATGCAGAAGGTAAAGAGATAGATACATCTACTCATATTAGGTAAGGAGGCCGTGATATGTTTGATAAAGATTTTAAAATTTCAGGCAAACATGCCAATTATTGGAAAGATTTGTGTGAATTAGCTGGTAATGTTCCGGATAGAGAGCAACATTCAAATTTTAAAATATTTAATGCTTACATTGATGCATATATACTTTGTCCTTTAATTGGATATCAGTATAATAGAAAAGGTGTAATAGATAACAGTGTCTCTGGGGATGCTGGAATGTTATCTGAAGTTATTATAAAAAGACAGAATGAATTGAAATTTGTATATCAAATTATTATGCTTGCAGATGAAGAGTCTGAGCCAGATCCAGATAAAAGGATTTATAGAGCTACTACTTTTTCGGAAGAAAAGGCAGAAGATAGAGAAATGATAAAGAATAATATGAAAATTTTTAATTCGTATTTTTTAGGTGGTTTAGAGGTAATGCATGAACAGTTTGTAGACCAATGCATTACCGATGATGATTATTTAAAAAGAATATTCGATTTTGTTAGACATTTTGATGAGGAGCAAGATGGAGAGGCATTGAAGGCTTCAATTGATAAGATTCTTAATAAGTGATGGTGAATTTTAATGGTATACTTTAGTGGCGTTACCGATAAAGTTCCTTTTTGTGAAATTTTTGAATTTACCGAAGAAGAGATTGCACTTGTATTAGAATATATGGGTTTGATGGACGCACAGGAATCATGTCAGATTGAGCCCATGGATAAATTTATTTTTCTTCATGGTGATGAGCAGGAAGTTTATAATAAAGAGGAAAGGAACTTTATTGAGTCTGTAGGTGATATATACATATATAGAGAATTTAATAAAAGAACTAAGCGTGGTACTATGCCATGTCGTATTGTTGCTGCAGAAATTAACGCCGTTGATGAAGTTAAAAGCGCTATCTTTTTCATGAAAGAAATAAATAAAGCAGTTGGTGGATTCACCATTTTTTTTATTAAAGCAGGTTTCGATTATTATATAGGAATCAGAGCGTTTAACAAGGATTTAAAAGATGATTGTATAATTTCAAAACCAATAAAGCTCTTTGTTGATTTTGAAGAGATGGCAGATAAATTATCTTTTGTATCGGAATCAGATGATTTTATTGAATATTATAGTTCTCTTGTTGAAGCATTAGAATATAATGAGCATAATTCAATTGATTATGATGCACAGATAATGAAAAAAAGAGGTATTCAGTATTCGTATCTTAATTTGTTAAATGAAATTTCTCATATATATAAAGTGAATTTTGCAGGAGAAATAGATAGGTACTATAGATCTTTGGAAGACACAGAGAAAAAAGATTATCTATCAACAATAAAAGAAAGTATTTCTGAATTAAGTTTTATTGAGTCATTTAAAGCGAACACAATGGAAATGTTATTCGAAGCAGAGGAAATGGTACAATTAGCTATTAAAACAGAAGAAGAGCACGAGGCATTTATTGAAAAACAAAATGCTGATAATAGCGATAATAATGAAGAAAGTAATTCTGATATGAAAGAATATCTTGATGATCCGGAATTGATGATAAAAATGTTAAAGCAACGAAAGGGAATATAGTATGGGCGGATATGATTTATCAGAAGGTGTATACAAAACTGGAAATTATTCGGAAGAAGAACTGTGGAAGGCATTTAGAAATGTTTTTTCTACTAAGACAATAAATAGTTCTAGTTACAAATTCGTATTCCTGAAATCGATTATGGATTGTATTCATAGATATAATAAAATAGATTACACATTTTATGAGATATTTGAACGTTTTACGGAAATATATTGGATATTGGTGGTTAAATATGGATTGGCTCAGAATAATTCAAACTCAAAGGAAACCTATATAGAGCAAATACTGAAAGAATATGTGGGATGTACAACCGGAGATAAGAGTCTAACAATACAGTTTAATGATTTGACTTTGTCAGCAAAAGAAAGAATTGTATATCAGGTAACAAAAAAATGCAAAAAATATGTGGTCGGCGCACTATATGGTGATACAAATGGTTTGTTTTATTCTTTTTCCAAGAAAAAAGAGGTGATTGAATTAAATCCTG
This sequence comes from uncultured Eubacteriales bacterium, assembly GCA_900314525.1. GTDB lineage: Bacteria > Bacillota > Clostridia > Lachnospirales > Lachnospiraceae > Bovifimicola. The sequence goes on along the minus strand of OMVN01000029.1, from coordinate 9,827 downwards.
TAATGAAAGATTTTGTATTGCGCCATGAAGACGCTTTAGAAGAATTGAATTATTTTGAATTAACAAAATTTATTGATAAGGTAAATTCAAGAGAAAAAATAGATAGCATTATACAAGAGAAAAGGTATAAGAAAAATGATTCTATAGAAGTATATAGACAACTGTTGTATGACGAATTTGAAACAGAACATGTCAGTAGTACAAGTAGTTTGGGAGAGGTTAATACAATTGAATTATTGATGGAGGCGGAAGAGAATTATTCAAAAACACGGTTAATTGAGAGAGAAAATGCGTACTACAAAAAGATTTATGAAAAAGAAGTGAGTATAGAAAAAGATACTGAAAATATGAAGATATATTTAGATGATCCGGAAAGAGTTATAAAAATGATTAAAGTAAGACATAGAATCAGCTGTTAACTTGTTGAACAATAGAACTCAAAATTGAACAACCCTCATTGAGAGCTGTTCAATTTCTTTTTGGAGACATAATTTGCATAGATAGGGAGGGTCTTTCTTCAGAATAGATTGGCGTTCCGCATTTTAATTGTTGATTTTGCCGATTTTTATTATATTACTATGGTTTAAATACAATTTTACTGAACGCACGGCTGTTCTTTTTTGCATAGAAACCAAGCTTTGCATACATCAATACGTATTCCGCACAGTGGCAACGAGGAAACAGATATAGATACTCTTTTGCTACTGATTCAAATTCATTTGGCAGTTCAAAAGAAGCAAACTGATCAATAAATGTTTGGTTTGAGGAATTTTGTTTACCTTTTCTAATAAATTCTGCTATTTCAAATGCTTTTTCTAAATCAAATCCCATTTTTAATAATGTTTCAAAGAAATCTTCACGCGTATAACAAGGATATCGCTTAAATTCTGGTTTTTCAAAAAGGGCTGGTAGAAAATAGTAGTTACCATCATAGGAGGAATACTCTTTATTACTGTATGTATTGTGGCTGGCAGCATTCAAGCAGACCATATCATAAAATGTTTTTGGTTTTACGGTATGGAATAAATGGGATTCTGCATCTGATAAGGCTGATGAATTGTTTACATCATTCCAGTTAAGAGTGCGTAATTCTTGAAGAGTTATTTCATTTGCATAAATTCCGGTTTTTCGCTGCATGGCAATGATTTGTTCCAGACACTTATTTTGTAATAATAAAATTCTATGCATATAATTATTTTCAATATCCATAATATTTCCGGACAGACATAATTCTCCATCGTCCAAGAATCCAGTCATTTCCGGATAGTCTTCTATATTTCTGCCTTCAGGAAGAATCACAAAACCGGAATGTTTCATTTCAATTGTATTGCTTTCTCCGGGTCTGTTACAAAGACCAAGTGGAGCGATTACATGTTTTGGGTACAAGAGCTCCAATACTCTTTTGGCAAATGGGAGAAATTCTTCGGATATATTGTAATCAAATGATAAGGGTTTTTCCCCGTTCATTCCCCAGAACGTTTCTAAAGGAAGATTAAATCCATCTGCTGTTAGATTGCTTTGGCATATTGGACACTTGGCATCTGGCAAATCAATGCCGAATAATTTTGTATCAATGGTTTCGTAATGTCCGCATTTGGGACAGTAATAGTGAGAAGGAAGCGGATTGAGTAATGAATTACCAAGTAGATAGATTATGTATGAGCTTGTAATCGTTCCTCGCATTGATAGTGCCTGAGAACATTTAGTAGCTTCCGTATTTAAACACCGAAAAATTTCAAAGTCATCTATATAATTGGATGTTCTTAAAAATTCCAGCTCTTTTTGATACCTTACATTTACTGGCTCAGGTATTTCAATAGGATAGATATGTTTCAATTTATTGTCGCAGGCATTTTTAATGTTCTCATAAGCCTGCTCGATGTGTTGTATGTGCATTTTCTGCACCTCCTTTTGATTTGATGGGATTACTATAACAAAAAGCAATGACAAAATGTGTGCCATTCGATGTGCCAAAAATGGTACAGCCAATAGTTGCCATATTTATTTTTGCCAAGTATAATAGTGATAATAAAGTAATGATTGGAGGGATTTGATGGTCAGCCAGAAAGCAACTATACTTTGTATCTACGAAATATTAAGGAAATATTCTGATGAAAATCACATTATTTCTGCAGAGAAAATCAGGGAAAAATTAAAGATAATTTATGATGTTGATATGGAACGAAGAGCTATTTATAGAAACATAGATGCTTTAAGAAGTATGGGGATTGATATTGAGGGGTATAACGATAACAGAGAGGGATATTATCTGATAGATAGGACATTTGAGCCATCTGAAATTAGATTATTATGTGACGCAGTTGCTGCTTCTGACATGATTAAAGAAGGGACCAGTAAAGAGATTATTGGAAAATTGATTGATACGCAAAGTATCTTTCAGGGACGAATGCTTCAAAAAACCGTATTTGTGAAGAATAAGCGAAAAGTGTGGAATAAGCAGTTGTTTTATAATATTGACACATTGAACATTGCAATTAATCAAGGATGTAAGGTGGAAGTTCGTTTACTGGAATATGATATGAATGTGGAACTGGTTGAAAGTATGGACGGACCTATTGTAATTAGTCCGTATGCTACCATGTGGGCATTGGGAAATTATTATATACTGGCAAAACCAGAAGACGGGGAAGAGTTGACACATTACAGAATTGACTACATGAAAGATATTGCAATTTTAGAGCAAAATGTTGACATGGTATTTGGCGGTATTAATCCAAACCAGTATGCTGAGCGATATATATATCAGGATGGAGAAAATGCGGAACGATACGATATAGAGTGTGACAAAAGCTTATGGAAGATAATGGTAGAGAACTTTGGAAATGATTTGACGGTGATAAAATCAGACCCAGAAAAAGTGTTAGTTAAAATTAAGTGTATTCCGTCAGCAATGCGTGAGTGGGTATTGGCTCATGGTGGCAAGTGTGAAGTAATTGCTCCGAAATATTTTAGGGATGAAATCCAGAAAGCAGTTATGGAAACATATAAGAAGTATTGGAGATAAAGAAAGAGTACGGTTGTATAAATCTGGAATAGATTTACCAACAAGCAGGATATGGCAATTGCATCATTTGCCAGATTAGTTGATAATATTTGTAGGACTAGCGGACATAATTCGTGTTAATTATCTTGACAAAGGAGGGGGAGGTGGAAATATGCAGGTTTTTATAGATGCGGATGCTTATCCGGTTGTTGGTATCGTGGAAAATATAGCAGAAAAATATGGTATTTCTGTAACACTGCTTTGTGATACCAATCATGTTCTTTCTTCTGACTACAGTGAAGTGATTGTTGTAGGAGCCGGAGCAGATGCGGTAGATTACAAGTTAGTCAACATTTGTCATAAGGGTGATATTGTTGTTTCACAAGATTATGGAGTGGCAGCTATGGCACTTGGTAAAGGAGCTTATGCAATTCATCAGTCAGGAAGATGGTATACCAATGAGAATATCGACCAGATGCTTATGGAAAGGCATTTAAGCAAGAAGGCAAGACGAGGTTCTCATAAGAATCATATGAAAGGACCGAGAAAGCGTACAGAAGAAGATGATGTACGCTTTGCACAGTCCTTTGAAAAACTTATACTGATGGCAAAATCAAAAGAAGGTGCTCAGAGTGGGACTATTTAAGAAAAATATAGTTACAAAGACATATGATAAAGAAAATAAGAAACCAGTAATCAAGGCGAGCATATGTAATGGCGAGCAGGTTGCCGGATTTAAGAATATTCATACAGGTAAGATAGACGAGGTTATGTTGATTAAGAACCAGGCAGATCTTGATGTATTCAAGAAAATGTATGGAATAGATGGAGAGATAGAGAAGGATTATTGATATGAGCATATTAGGAAACATACTTTGGTTTATATGTGGTGGATTGTTGAGTGGATTGTCGTGGGTTTTGGTAGGTTGCCTGTGGTGTATTTCCATAATAGGAATACCGATAGGCTTACAGTGCTTTAAGTTTGCAGGTTTGGCATTTTTTCCGTTTGGAAAAGAAGTGGTATATGGCGGCGGTGCAGTTAGCTTAATTGCAAATATTATCTGGCTGATTGTATCAGGAATTCCTATGGCAGTTGGAAATGCTGTGGCAGGTCTGATATGTTGTATAACAATTATCGGAATTCCTTTCGGAAAGCAGTTTTTCAAAATTGCAAAATTGTCTCTGATGCCATTTGGGGCAGAGGTAATATAATAAACAGGCAGGTAAGAAAGATGTATTTGATTAAGACGATAAAAGGTGACATAACAAAAGTAACAGATGTGCAGGCAATCGTAAATGCAGCTAACAATTCACTTCTTGGTGGAGGTGGTGTAGATGGTGCAATTCACAGAGCAGCAGGACCGGAACTTCTGGCAGAGTGCAGGATACTTAACGGATGTGAGACTGGAGAAGCAAAGATAACAAAAGCCTATAATCTGCCATGTGATTATGTGATACATACTGTAGGACCGATGTAGGACGGATTTTGCGGACATTCAAAATAAAAAAGAATGTGGAGGTAACAGACAATGGCAAAATCATTATTTGAGGAACTGGGCGGCAAATACGAAAGGCAAGGGGATTATTTGATACCGTGCTTAACTGTACCCGCCGAAGAAGAACAGGCAATAGGCATCTGGGGGCAACGGCATTTAGATTATCTAAAACAGTACCGTAAAGTTACATACACCAATCTTCTTACAAGCGGCAGGCTAAACGCCTACCTTGCCGACATCAACAGACAGGCACAGGAACGCTTTGAAAGGCTCATAGAGGGTATGAAACAGGCACAGGGCATAACGGAACAGCTAAAGGCAGAAAACGCCTTAGAATGGACAGGATGCCTCAATAACATAAGGGCTTGTGCGAGGGAGATTGTGGAAAAGGAAATTATTTTTGCATAAACAGATGATTAGTGGCAGGGGGAAATCCTGCCGCTTTTTCTGCTTTAGTTTGTCAGCTTGACAAATAAAGGGTTAAGGAATATAATTAGATTCAGTATTATACAAGGAGTTAATAAATATGCGGCAAGGTATTCTTAAATAAACTGTCAATTTGATAGTGGGAACAAAAAGTAGCAGTCCCGTTTCACTTTTAATATGGGGCTTAGTTTTTTGTACCCAGTTTAAGAATACTTTTATCATGTAATTTTATATGCCCGAAAACATATAAGTGTTTTGGGGCTATTGGAGTTATTTACCCAGTGATAGGAGTATTTATCACTGGGTATTTTTATGCCCTTTTTTGGGTGTTGATAGGAGGAAAATCACATGAAAATAATTAACTTAGGCATTCTGGCTCACGTTGACGCAGGAAAGACAACATTAACGGAAAGTTTATTGTATACCAGTGGTGCAATTGCAGAACTAGGGAGCGTAGATGAAGGCACAACAAGGACAGATACAATGAATTTGGAGCGTCAAAGGGGAATCACTATCCAGACAGCAGTGACATCTTTTCAGTGGGAGGATGTAAAAGTCAACATTATAGATACGCCAGGCCATATGGATTTTTTGGCGGAAGTATACCGTTCTTTATCCGTATTAGACGGAGCAGTATTATTAGTTTCTGCAAAGGATGGCATACAGGCACAGACCCGTATACTGTTTCATGCACTACAGATAATGAAGATTCCGACAATTTTTTTCATCAATAAAATTGACCAAGAGGGGATTGATTTGCCAATGGTATATCGGGAAATGAAAGCAAAGCTTTCTTCGGAAATTATAGTGAAGCAAAAGGTTGGGCAGCATCCCCATATAAATGTAACGGACAATGACGATATGGAACAGTGGGATGCGGTAATTATGGGAAACGATGAACTATTAGAGAAATATATGTCAGGGAAACCGTTTAAAATGTCAGAACTGGAACAGGAAGAAAACAGGAGATTCCAAAACGGAACGTTATTTCCCGTTTATCACGGAAGCGCTAAAAACAATCTGGGGATTCGGCAGCTTATAGAAGTAATTGCCAGTAAATTTTATTCATCAACGCCTGAAGGTCAATCTGAACTATGCGGGCAGGTTTTTAAGATTGAATATTCAGAGAAAAGGCGGCGTTTTGTTTATGTGCGTATATATAGCGGAACATTGCATTTGAGGGATGTTATTAGAATATCTGAAAAAGAGAAAATAAAAATCACAGAGATGTGTGTTCCGACAAACGGTGAATTATATTCATCCGATACAGCCTGCTCTGGTGATATTGTAATTTTACCAAATGATGTTTTGCAGCTAAACAGTATTTTGGGGAACGAAATACTGTTGCCGCAGAGAAAATTTATTGAAAATCCTCTCCCTATGCTCCAAACAACGATTGCAGTAAAGAAATCTGAACAGCGGGAAATATTGCTTGGGGCACTTACAGAAATTTCAGATGGCGACCCTCTTTTAAAATATTATGTGGATACTAAAACGCATGAGATTATACTTTCTTTTTTGGGGAATGTGCAGATGGAAGTCATTTGTGCCATCCTTGAGGAAAAATATCATGTGGAGGCAGAAATAAAAGAGCCTACTGTTATATATATGGAAAGACCGCTTAGAAAAGCAGAATATACCATCCACATAGAAGTCCCGCCAAATCCTTTCTGGGCTTCTGTCGGGTTGTCCATAGAGCCGCTCCCTATTGGAAGCGGAGTGCAGTATGAAAGCAGAGTTTCACTTGGATATTTAAATCAATCGTTCCAAAATGCGGTTATGGAGGGGGTTCTTTATGGCTGCGAGCAGGGGCTGTATGGATGGAAAGTGACAGACTGTAAAATCTGTTTTGAATATGGATTGTATTATAGTCCTGTAAGTACCCCCGCAGACTTTCGGCTGCTTTCCCCTATCGTATTGGAGCAGGCTTTAAAAAAAGCAGGGACAGAACTATTAGAGCCATATCTCCACTTTGAAATTTATGCACCGCAGGAATATCTCTCACGGGCGTATCATGATGCTCCAAGGTATTGTGCAGATATTGTAAGTACTCAGATAAAGAATGACGAGGTCATTCTGAAAGGAGAAATCCCTGCTAGATGTATTCAAGAATACAGGAACGATTTAACTTATTTCACAAATGGGCAGGGAGTCTGCTTGACAGAGTTAAAAGGATACCAGCCAGCTATTGGTAAATTTAGATAAGGTTCGGCATATGTTCCACAAGTTAGCTTAACAGCTTGCAAAAGTCATATAAAATGAGATTTGAAAGGATTAGAGACTAATTATGATGAAATGCGAATGGATATTGTGTCCTGTTTGTGGGAGCAAAACCCGTAATAAAATTAGGAAGGACACTGTTTTGGAGAATTATCCCCTTTATTGTCCAAAATGCAGACAAGAAAGATTGATTAAAGTTGACAACTTGAAGATAACTGTCATCAAAGAGCCAGACGCTTAAGACGCAGAGCCGATGAAATTGTGGAACAATTCACGAATCATCGGCTCTTTTTGTTTCGTATTTGAAAGAACAAACTCACCAAATAAAAAAAACGATATTCGGGTGGGTTATTTTGTTATACCCTAAATTACCCTCTGAATTTGTTTTTAAATTTGGAGGGATTTTTTTATGTCCTTTTTTCGGGCAGTTATCTATCTGCTCATACGAAGCAAAATTTATCAATACATAGCATATCAGAGAACGGCAGGAAACCAGTTAAAAAAATTTCTGCCAGTGCAACGGTACTTCTCACCTTGAAAGTAGAAGTACAATCTCCATACAATAGAATTACTATTTCCTATAACCGTAAAGGTCACAGAGCCTTTGCGGTTTTTCTTTTGTCGATTTTTGTTGGAAAGTGCCGTAGGGCTGTTTCTGATATGCGGTGTCGTTCTCCGCCTCTCCATCTGGATTTTTTACATTTCAAAAATTCAGATGGGAGGTATTTATGGTGAAATATGCACCAAGAAAGGTATATATCAGAGAAAGTGGCGGCTATGTGGAATTATCCTACACGGAGTTCTGCCGTTGCAGGGAATCCGACCAGACCTATATGGACAAGCTGTTTATCCCCATTCAAGGCTGTCTGCTTGAAGTCGTGAGGGAGCAATACACAGACTTCTACCGTGACAAGGAACGGTGGCGTTATCTGCAAAAATTAGATACAAAGAATAGACTGCTATCTCTCGACGGATTTACGGACAGCGAGGGGAATCCTCTGGACTTTATCACTGATGAAGCGGTGGACATTGCAGAAACCGTTGTCAATGCGGTCATGGTGGATGATACAGGCAATCTTTTTTGACGGACTTTCCGAGCGTGAAGTCGGGGCGAGGTTGGGCATAACCCAGAGCGTTGTAAACAAACGCAAAGCCAGAATCCTAATAAAACTAAGAAAGATAATAGAAAATTAAAATTTAAGGCGTTCAGCCCCCTTGTTTTTTCCTTTGGGAAGATGAGGGGGCTTTTCTCTGCCCTCTCAATCAATTCTGATTGGAGGAAGTAAGAATGGCATACAACCACGGACGGGAGGACAGGAAATGGCGTATCTGGAAAGAAGCGGAGGAAAAGCTGCTGCGTGAGTGCGGCGTTGATGAAGGGACCATTGAGCAGATACGCATGGCGGACAGGGCAGACTTCAATTCCAACAGGCGGTTTTACCGATGGACGAATGACGTTGCGGAATATCTTGAGGACATGGCAGGTGTAGAGCGGCAGGCGGAAGTGGGTACGGTTGCGGAGTTACTGGAAGAGATTGAGAGCGAAAATCTCTATCAAGTATTAGTCACGGTGGACGGGCGTACCTTGAAAATCGTCCTGCTGAAAATGCAGGGGTATTCCACAAAGGAGATTGCCCCGCTTGTGCATTTGACGACTGGTGCCATCTATGCGAGGTTAGACCATCTGCGGAAGAAGCTGCGGAAAATTTTATAGCTTCTAAAACAGCCTGCCATCCTGCGGGCTACTGGGTGAGGGATGGAAATCCCCTCACTCATTTTTTGCAGGAGGACAACAGGATGGCATACAGGGTTAAGGCATACACGCTTCGGGAGGAATCCACGGAAAGCGGCACAAGGTATTTTATCAGCTTTAAGGACGGGCAGGGCAAATCCCACGAGTTGGAAGTGTCGGAACAGTTCTTTATGGAGTTTCGGCAGATGGAGCGCAGGAACAGGAATCTTTTCTAATGGGACGAGCGGCACAGGGAGTTTAACGAGGTATGGGACGAAACCCTTTACAGACGGGCGTTGCGTGTGCCTAAGAGCCTTGATGAACGCATGGTTGAGGAAGAACGGAATGAAACGCTCTATAAGGCGGTTGGGAGCCTTCCAGAGATACAAAGGCGGCGTTTCCTGCTCTACTACGAGTATGAGTTCAATTTTTACCAAATCGCCGCTATGGAGCATTGCACCGCTTCGGCAATACAGAAATCTGTTGCGATTGCAAAGGAGAAAGTAAAGGCGGAAATTGAAGAAATATCTCCAACCGTGACCGACACCGCCCGAAAAAGAAATCTGTTTTTTATTTGTGTGGGATTGGCGGCATTACATACTCTCACTTTTTTCCGTGGGAGTAAATCTATTTTTAAGGAGGTCAACGCCTATGTGCAACGAAAACAAAGACACCGCCCGAAAGGAGGAAAGCCATGCAGAAGTTACAGACAGTCAACGCCGAAACGCTCCTTTATGAACCGCTTGAGAAACCATCCTTTGTGGTGGACAGCCTTATCCCGACAGGCTTATCGCTGTTCTGCGGCTCACAGAAGATAGGCAAAAGCTGGCTCATGCTGAAGCGATGCTTATGCGGGTCGCAGGGAATCCCTTTATGGGATATGCCGACAATGGAGGGCGATGTGCTTTACCTCTGCCTTGAGGACACGTTCTGCCGCATACAGGACAGG
>OMVN01000020.1 GCA_900314525.1 uncultured Eubacteriales bacterium | reverse complement strand
TTGATATTTATATTGTAATATCCGGCAGCGTGGGCTTTGTTTTCGTTTTTGAGTGTCATACCGAAAGTAATTCCGGCACATAATGTCAATCCGACTAATGCAGATTTTAAAAATTTTCTTTTCATAATGTAAATCCTCCTTTTTACCTTATTTTTTTCCCTTTTGTATATATAAAGTGTATTATATTACAACCAAAATTTAATTTCAACCCTGTTAGTTCTTTTATCATTCCCTAAAAGTTTGTTTAATAAAACTATGTAAAAAGTAAAATAATAAGTTATATATGATTATTTATAGGAGAATTGTTATGAATATAAACACACTTGAAATCGGTATGAGAATAAGAGCCCAGCGCGAAAAGCTTCATATGACCCGAGCTGATTTCTCTGAAATGATAGATGTAACCCCAAAATTTTGCTCAGATATTGAAACTGGTGCTAAAGGAATGTCAATTAACACATTAGTGAAGATTTCAAAGTTCCTTGACGTATCCACAGATTATCTATTGTTTGGTGGTGGAAATGGCTGTAAATCTGACTTTACAATTTTTGCAGAATCAGTTCCATCCGATGAATCTGATTTTTACTTGAGAATTTGCAGGGAAATTGCAATGCTTACAAAGTTAAAAAAATAATGCTGTCACCACCAGGTAACAGCATTATTTTTGTCTAATTATTTTATTATTCCACTGAAACGAATTTGTAATCCTTTGCCTCTACAGCTTCTTTGATTACATCATCTGACACATCTTTGCTTAATGTGAGAACTGCATTTCCTTTTTCGTGTGATACTTCTGCACTCTCTACTCCGTCTAAAGCTTCTAATGTCTTCTTTACTGTCATCTCACAGTGACCACACATCATTCCTTCAATTTTAACTGTTTTTACCATTTCGATATCCTCCATATTTGATTTATTATGTTTTAAAGAACGTCTTTTTCTATCATGCTCAGAATTGTGAATCTTAAACAGATTAAGTCTTAAGGCATTCATACAAACCGTAAAGCTAGACAGGGACATTGCTGCTGCCCCCCACATAGGATTCATGTTAATTCCCTTGTAAAATCCTGCTGCCATAGGTATCAGAATTATATTATATGCAAAAGCCCAGAAAAGATTCTCATGAATATTTTTCAAAGTTTTTCTGCTAAGTCTGACTGCTGCTGCCACATCACTAAGCCTTGAATTCATAAGTACTACGTCTGCTGAATCAATAGCTACATCTGTTCCAGCACCTATTGCTATTCCTGTATCAGCTCTTGTCAGTGCAGGTGCATCATTTATTCCATCACCTACCATAGCTACTCTTCCCTGTTTCTGTAATTTTATAATAACTGTCTCTTTGCCATCAGGAAGTACTCCAGCAATTACATTTTCAATTCCTGCACTTTTACCAATAGCTCTTGCAGTCTGTTCATTATCACCAGTTAACATATAGACTTCTATTCCCATATTTTCAAGCTGCTTTATTGCAGATTTAGAATCTTCCTTAATAGTATCTGCTACTGCAATGATTCCAAGCAAATTGCATTCTTTTGCAAACAACAATGGTGTTTTTCCTTCACCTGAAAATTTACTTATAATATCTGAAGTCTTTTTATCAACTATAGCTTTGGTTCCAATGAATGCAGCAGAACCTCCGTATATAGTATTACCATTAATTGTTCCCTTTAATCCATTTCCTGCTAAAACCTTATAATCATCTACTTTTAACTCCTGAGTTCCATGATTTTCACCATATCCCACAATAGCAGTTGCAAGTGGATGCTCACTCATCTTCTCAAGAGAAAACGCCATAGCCATCAGTTCATCTTTATTAATTCCAGGTGCAGTCCATATATCAGTTACGTCTGCTCTGCCCTCTGTGATTGTTCCTGTTTTATCAAGAGCAATTATATCTGTCTTTCCCAACGTTTCAAGGGCCTCACCTGTCTTAAAGAGAATTCCATTTTTTGCACCCATGCCATTTCCAACCATTATTGCCACAGGTGTTGCAAGTCCCAGTGCACATGGACATGATATTACAAGGACTGCTATTCCTCTCTCCAATGCCCAGGATATGTTATTCCCTGAAATTATATAATATATTATTACAAGAAGTGCAATAATCATTACTCCAGGTACAAATACTCCTGATACTTTGTCTGCTATTCTGGCAATAGGTGCCTTCGTGCCTGCAGCATCACTTACCATTTTTATTATCTGCGAAAATGTGGTGTCTTCCCCTGTTCTTACTGCTCTTGCCTTGAAATATCCTGAACTGCTGATTGTTGCTGCACTTACTTCATCATTTACATTTTTATCTACTGGGACTGATTCTCCAGTTAATGCAGATTCGTCAACTGCCGAACTGCCTTCTATTATTATTCCATCAACAGGAATTGAATCCCCGGCTTTCACCACAAAAATGTCACCAGGTTTTACTTCTTCTATTGGCTTATCTATTATTTCTCCATTTTCTAATATGCTTGCTGTTTTAGGTGCCATTTTTATTAGATTCTTAAGAGCATTAGTTGTCTTACCTTTAGAGAAAGACTCTAATGTCTTTCCTACCGTTATGAGGGCAGGTATCATTGCTGCTGATTCAAAATATAACTGGTTGTGATATAGGTTCATAAGTTCCATATTAGGTGTGCCAGTCGTATAAAGATATGTCATCTTCATCAGAATATATAATGACCACCCAAAAGAAACTCCCGACCCCATGGCCACTAAAGTATCCATGTTAGGTGCCATGTGTATAAGTGAACGAAATCCTGAAACGAAAAATGCCTTATTAATTTCCATTACAATTATGGCAATTAACATCTCTATTATTGCCAGGCCAATATGGTTGTGGTTAAGAAAACTTGGTAATGGCCATGAAAGCATATTGTGTCCCATCGTTATATACATTAGTGCCAGCAGAAATCCCACAGACCAAATTAATCGCTTCACAAGTTTTGGTGTCTCATTATCCTTCAGGGATTGTTCTTTTTCCTCTGCAAGATTTACTCCTATTTTCTTCTCGCCTCCCAGACTTGCTCCGTATCCTGCCTTCTCAACTGCCTCTATAATATCTGATGATGAGGCTGACCCATCAACTGTCATCTCATTAGTTAACAATGATACACTTACCTTGTCTACACCTTCAAGCTTAGATACTGCTTTCTCAACATGGGCCTGACACGCAGAACAGTTCATTCCCGTAACTATATATTTATCCAAATTATCCCTTCCTTTCCTTCTATACATTATATTTCTTATTTTATTTCTTATTTTATTTCTTATTTTATTTCATGTTTGAATTGCTTAATCGTATTCGATAAAAATATTATTTCATAAGTTTCTGTAAAATATTACAAAGTTCATCAATAGTCTCATCTTTTCCTTCTCTTATATCTCCAGCTACACATCCCTTTATGTGACATGCCAGCAGGACCTTGTTAAAACTGTTAAGGGCTGATGTAGCTGCCTGGACCTGTATCAATATGTCTGGGCAGTAAATGTCATTCTCCACCATCTTCTCTATTCCCCTTACCTGGCCTTCAATCTTTTTTAATCTTGTGAGTAATGCCTTCTTATCTTTATCAGATCTCTCCTTATGCCTAATTTCACAGCCACATTCCATATGTGTTTCGTTACTATCCAAATTATCCTCTATAATTTCTTCTGTATTGTTATCTTTTTTCTCATCCATAATCTTACCACCTCCTATACCCCCTACGGGTATTTGTTGTGTATATGATATACCCTTAGGGGGTATATGTCAAGTAAAAAAATATCGCCTGCTTTATCGGATAAAAAAATTATTATTTTCGGATAATTCAGACGATATCATAAATCTTCTATTTAATTTATTAACCAAGCAAATCAATTACCATATTCTTATCAAATACAACTTTTGATACTTTTGTTACTTCTATGTTGTAAAGTGCATTTGCAGCGATGTGTTCTGCTGCCTGCTCTAAATCTCTTATTCCTGTTGTTCCCTTATATAATTCTACAACAGCTTCAACACCTTCATCTGTAACTACACATTCATCTTCATTGAGTCTCATTCTCTTTAAGATTTTTGGAAGTACAAACTTCTTGAAAATTATCTGTTTCTCCTCTGGTGTGTAATCAGGAATATCTATTACTGCAAATCTGGACATAAGAGGTGCGCTGATATTTTCCTTATCGTTAGCCGTAGCTATTGGATAAACACCTACTGTAGGAATCATACACTCCATGTAATTGTCTGTAAATCCAAGGTTATCCAAAAGTGTAAGAAGAACATCTGCAGGATTTCCATTTCCCTTTCCTGAATTTGCTTTATCAAGCTCGTTAATTATGAATACCAGATTTGACTGTCTTGAAACAGAAAATGCATCCATTATTATTCCCGGTTTTGCGTTTGAATAAACTCTGGAACTTCCTGTCAGCTGTTCTGGATCATTTATTGAACTCATATCAAGATTTGCCCAAGGAAGTTTTAAAATCTTTGCAACTGCGTATGCGACCTGAGATTTTCCTGTTCCTGCTGGTCCAGCAAGCAGGAGTCCGTATGCTGGAAGTGTATGTGTTCTGTTTATCTGGATTATAGTTTCTATAATTCTCTGCTTAACTTTTTCCATTCCATATAATTCTTCATCGAGAATCTTTCTGGCTCTTTCCGGGTCAATCGATTCAAAGAAGTTGCTCTTCCACTGTATATTCAGCATGATTGAAAGCGCCCTCTGTGCATGTCTTCTCTCTTCCTGGGAAACTTCATGAGATCTTGCAACTGCAAGATTTCTTCTTGCCCATAACTGGATATTGTCTGGGAGTGTTCTTCCTGCACATGCTATAAAATCTGTAATTGTCTGAATACTGGTAATCTTCATATCGTCGCCAGTTTCTTCAATTTCATCCTCATTTACCACATCTTCTGATGGAGGATTACTGTTTAATAATCTATCAATCATGAACTGAAGGAATCCATCCTCAGATGATAACTTCGTTCCGCCGCCATATGCCTGTTCTCTTATTTTATAGACAGCATATCCATTTTCTGTATTTTTTCCAGAAAGTCTTACCTTAATATGGTTTTCGCCAAGCCATTTGAGAAGATTTGTAAACCTGGAATCTATTGTAATTATATCAGAACTTACTACGCCGTCTTCTCTTTCAAATTCAAATGAAGTCCTCTTTATAGGATTTGTAAAAACTCCTGTAGAGTGGTGATTCCATGTGGCATTCTTGTTATCTAATGTCATAAGTGGACAATCTGCTGATGGCAGACTGTTTGTTGATTTAAATGTCTTATATGTGCAGACAGCATCCTTTTTGTCCACTGGTGATTCTTTAAAATCAAATACTGGCATAATAATCTCCTTTTTCAATCTGTTGTTTCTATCTGTTATTCATATTGACGTATTCTTCTATTTCCTTTTCGGATTTCAAGAACGCATCCACTATTGCAGGATCAAACTGTGTTCCTTTACCCTCAATAATGAGTTCAAATGCAGTCTGTGCGTCATATCCATCCTTATAGGACCTCTTTGATGTGAGGGCATCAAATACATCTGCAACCGCCATTATTCTAGCGCTGAGCGGAATCTTCTCTCCGCTTATTCCCTCAGGATAACCTTCTCCATCCCATCTCTCGTGATGATAATTAGCAACCTCAAAAGATAATTTATAATACTTCTGATCCTCTAGGTTTCCAAGAGTTCTCTTTATCAGGTCTCCACCAACTTTCGCATGACTCTTCATTATCTCAAATTCTTCTCTGTTTAATGGTCCTTCTTTGTTTAGTATTGAGTCAGGAATTGCAATCTTTCCTATATCATGAAGTGGAGCTGCAAGAGAAACATAATCTGCATATGACTTGTCCTTGAATTCCTTGAATTCGCTTCCATTTCTCAAGTTGTCTACAATAATGTTGACATAGTGTGACGTTCTCTTTACGTGACCACCTGTTACATGATCTCTACTGTCTATGATTTCCGCTAAGGATCTGATTATCTGTTCCTGTATGCTCTTTAACACATTTGTTTTTCTGGTAACTTCATCCTCTAAAAGGCTCTGATAGTTCTCCATGAATTTCATGTGTTTTCTTTCTTTTGTTACATTCTTAAACATGATAACGTAACCTTCATTTTGGATTTCACTCAATTCCACCTGATATATATTATCATCTTTAAGATAATCTCTTCTGTCACCTGATAAAACATTTCTTATCTTATCAATCTTATTGATACTGTCTCCGTAAGAATATTCTTTCATTTCCTCAAAAAGGTATTTTGCTTTATCATTACTTCCACAGTAGTTCCTATCTGTGTCTATTACTATAATTCCATCCTGCATTGAAGAAAATACATATCTTGTAGCCTTTTGGTACAGATTATATTCTTTTCCCATATACACAAGATACATAAGTATCATCATTGAAATCATTATTCCAAACATAAACAGGTCATAATATGTCTTTGTTAATTCCTCACATATATAGCTCAATATCGGAATAAATGCTACAATGATAAGAACAAAAGGATGGCGTCTGCTTTTTCTTTTATTCTTTACTCTGTATATAATAGAGCAGGCTATTATTGCCAGACAATATAAAATTATAGTAACAATAAATGCTTCGTAAACAATTCCATACTCTTTATTTAATACAACCATTCTATTTTTCTTTTCATATGCATAAGATTTGAAAAACATCTTATTCTTTTCAATGAGAAAAACAAGTACAGTCTGTATTACCGAGATTCCCCCTAGCACATTTACTATCCAGTTCTTTATTCTGAAATTACAATACCTAATACAGAATAAAAATATAAAATAATAGATATTAAACACACCAATGTAAATCAGTTTGTACGAATTCATCAATCCGTCTATACTTGTAGCCTGTATCTTAAACCAGTATCCAAGTGCAATTATAAATATAAGAAATGTTATCATCTGCATCAGTTTCTGATCCTGACCAGGCTGCTGCTTCATAACTATTATAAGACAAAAGATACTTAATATAAGTGCGCAGGTGTAAAATACAAACATCCATTGCATATTAGCATTTCCCCTTTTTGTAAATTTAAATTACAATTGTTAAACATCTCTTTTTCTAAATGTATAAGTACTAATAATCGTAAATATTATAAAGTAGCAAAATGCAAGAACAAGTACTTTAATAATATTTTCCTGAGAAAAATCACTATAAATAGTTGCTTTCTGAGTCATTATTGAAATCTTCTCAATTTCAAAATTCTTAAGATTAAGAAAATATGATGCTAATGTATCAATTCCCATGTAAAGCGCAGAAGTAATGCCCAGTGTAAGGAGAATTGAAACAATCATACTTACTTTACTATTTCTAAATATATAAATGAGTGCTATACATATCATTAAAAATGCTATATTTGCAACTGTTACTATACCAATTTTTGCAAGTGTCTTACCAAGATTTCCAAGTAAAAACTTCTCTGTTGCCATCATATATGCAATCACATCAGCCCCAGCTACAATAGCAGCACAAATTATATAATAAAATATTACAACTATTAATTTTGAAAAAATAATTATATCTCTGTTCTTAATCTGTCCAGCTATATTCTTTACAAATTTATGCTTAAAATCAGCATCAACATATAAAACACAGAAGATTGCCATAAGCATCAGAAAGAAATCAGAACCTATTGTGGATTCGAGGTGACTAGAATAGGAGAGCAAAACTCCCTTTCCGCCAGCTATTTTTGATAATTTCTGTGTTCCGAATGTTATTAAGCCACACAGTATTGAACTTACTATGAAAACTACATATGTACTTTTCATTTTAAATAATCTAAAAAAATCCATTTTTAAACAATTATGCATTTTCAAATCCTCCAATCATATTAAGATAATAGCTCTCAAGATCAATACCACTTGCATAAATCTCTGAAACCAAAACACCACCCATAACCAGTTCTTTGTTAATCATAGATATCTTGTCTTCACAGCCATATAATTCCATATGACCTTCTGATATTTCCTGATAGTCGTTAATCTGCATTTTTTCGAGAATTTGTTTTGTTAATTCCACATTGTCTACAGCAAGTTTAACGTGCTCTCTGCATTCTCTTATGAGTTCATCTGCTGTTAGTTCTTTAACAAGTTTTCCTTTTTCAATAAATCCATAAACAGTTGCAATCTTAGATAATTCTTCAAGAATATGACTAGAAATCAATATTGTAATTCCGTCTTCTTTATTTATGTTTATAAGTGTATTTCTTATTTCTGCAACTCCCTGTGGGTCAAGTCCATTTATAGGCTCATCCAGAATCAGAAGTTTAGGATTTCCAATAAGTGCAAGTCCAATTCCTAATCTCTGCTTCATACCGAGTGAAAATTTCTTTGCCTTTTTCTTGCCAGCATTTTCAAGTCCAATTTTCTTCAAAATGCCTTTTATATACTCGTCATTATATTTTCCAAGGAAGAGTGCTTTTGCCTTAAGATTGTCATATGCATTTAAATTCTCATATAATCCTGGCTCTTCAAGAAGAGAACCTATATTTTCTCTTACACTTCCTATTGCTCTTCCAGATTTACCCATGATTGTTATTTTTCCACCTGTTGGTGTTGACAAACCTGTAATTAATTTCATTAATGTTGTTTTACCGGCTCCATTTCTTCCTACAAGTCCGTAAATAGAACCTTCTTTGATGTTGATACTGATATTATTTACTGCATAATTTCTAGTGAATTTTTTGCCGAGATTTTCAGTCTGTAAAATACAATTTTCCATATTTCCTCCCTTAATTTTATAAAGACATTTTAATCTCTAGTCTTCTCTAATCTGTACTTAATTGTCCTCTTAAGATAATGTACATAATCTGGATTCTTGCACATTCCTTTTCCATCTACATCTGCTATTTTTGCAACATCGTTTCCATTACACTTAGTTGTCTTCATGACAATATTAAGTGCTGGCACGTTAGTGTCATTAGCTATGTATGTACCAATTCCAAAAGCAACCTTTATTCTGTCTTTAAAATGTTTATATAATTTATCTGCTCTCTCAAAATCAAGGCTATCACTAAATAATAGAGTTTTCATTTTAATGACTTCCTCAGAAAATCCAAGACTCTTGTAGTGATCAATCATCTTCTCACCCCAGCATACTGGATCCCCTGAGTCATGTCTTACACCGCTGAAAACCGTAGCATAAGTTCTGTCAAAATCCCTCAGGAAACAATCTGTTGTGATTGCATCTGTAAGAGCTGTTCCATTATCTGTCTCATACTCTGAAATCCATGCCTTTAGGGCATAATAATTTGAATAAGCAGGATTATGTCTGTGAGTTCCCTGTCCAACACACATTATCCATTCATGTGCCATTGTTCCAACAGGTGTAACGTTATATTTCTTGGCAAGATATACATTAGATGTTCCAACACAATGTGAATTCTTATAATTCTTATTATTGTCGCAAAGATTCTTTACTGCATACTCCTGAGCTTCTGCTGACAGTCTTCTTCTGAGACCAAATTCGCTGAAATTGCCAATCTCATATTTGCCATCGATAAGCCACTGAACTTTTTCATCATTTTTCTCTCTGAATTCTTTTATTAATTCATCATAGTCATAGTGTATTCTAAAATACACTTCATTTACAATTGCAAGAACTGGGATTTCATACATTGAAGTACTGAGCCATGTACCTTTTGTCTCTATTGACAAGCCACATGGATCATCGGTACCAATTTCAAAATCCTTAAATCTTGGTGTCCATCTTCTGAGATATTCTACATAAGAACCTTTTATCCATCTTATGCCGTTAAGGTAATCAAGTTCCTCATCTGTAAATTTCAAATCACAGTATGCTTTTATCTGCTCTTTTATCTCTTCCACCATCTCTGATGTAAAAAATACATCTGTGTTTCTGCATCTCCATGTCCATGTTGTCATATAGCCCGAATATCGGTGAAATATGACTTGTCCCATAGAGAATTTATATGTATCCGTTTCTAACAGACTGTTTATTATCTGGGCAAATTTCATTTTATCCCTCCTAGTCTATATATGTTTTTATTTTACCATACTTTTAACAATTATCATAGCACAAAAAAAGGCGAGGACCACATAAAATGCAAATCCTCGCTTTTTTTATCACATTATTTTTTCTTGGTCTGAGGCGAACTGCAACCTCCATTTGACTTACATGAACTGCAATTGCACCCACATGAGCCAATTCCGTTTTTATTATTTTTTATTATCTTACCAACTGCCAAACATATCAGAATGGCAACTATCGATATTACTATTATATTTCCAATCATAATTTACTATAATTAATAATTTCTCTTTCTTGCTCTGAGTGCTGTTGCAATATTCAGTGCGTTATCAGAACATCTCTCTAAGTCAGTTGACATATCAGTAAATACTATTCCTGATGTAGGATCACATTTTCCTTGCATAAGTCTCTCTACATGCTTGTCCGTAATCTCTGCATGAATTCTGTCAACCAGGTTTTCATTTCTCTCTAATTCTGCAAGAAGGGCAAAGTTTTCTTTTGAGAATATCTGTATACAAAGTTCAACGCTCTTTACTGATTTTTCTCCCAGAACTCTCATGTCTTTATTTGCTGACTCTGACATTTTCTCATTGTGATTTTCAAGACGTTCCCTGTACTCTATGATATTAATTGCATGGTCACTTATTCGCTCGAAATTGCTGGCAACAATTGTTAGTTTTGATGCCCTGAATGCATCTGCATCTGACATATCAAGTGTTCTAAGTTCCACAAGTCTGTCTGTAATCTCTGAACACAGGAAATCAACAATTGACTCTGTAGCTCTTACCTGAGCATCCAGCTCTTTGTAGTCTCCTTTATCTGTAAAGAAACACTCTAATGATTTATTTAAATTCTCAAGTGCCATATTTCCCATTCTTGTACATTCAAGCACTGCCTGCTTAATTGTAACTGACGGAATCATAGAATTATTTGTTGACATAAACTGGAGCTTTTTGCCTTCTTTTAATCTTGCTTCTTCAGGAAGCTCTGGTATGAGAATCTCTGAAAGTCTGACAATATACTTAGAAAATGGTGCAATCAGTACCACTGCAGTAATTGCAAATATTGTATGTGTATTAGCTATCTGACGACCAACATCATGTGGTGACAATGAAACAATAAAATCAAGAATCTGTGGAAATACTCCTATCAGAATCAGTAATATTGCTGCTCTTATGAGATTGAAGAACAGATTAAGTACTGCTGTTCTTTTTCCATCACGGTTTGTTGTAAGCCCTGCTAAAAGGTTAGGTGTAACTGAACCTATAGCTGCACCAATTACAAGATATACAGCTATCTTATAATCAAGAATTCCCTGTATTGCAAATGTCTGGAAAATAACTGTTGATGATGATGAACTCTGCAACAGTGCTGTAAATGCTATACCAAACAAAACAGCAAGTATTGGTTTATTAAGTGTCGATAAAAAACTCTTAAATTCTGCGCTCTTTGAAAGTGGTCTGATTGCATCCTTAATAAGGCTAACACCTACAAAAAGCATTCCAAATCCCAGAATGATCATTCCAATATATTTCACTGCTGGCTTCTTCATGAAAAGATACATGACGCAGCCAATAAATAACAATACTGGAGCAAATAATGCAAGATCAAAAGCTGTAATCTGTGCTGTGATTGTTGTACCAATGTTGGCACCCATAATAACTGAAATTGCTTCTACAAGACTCATCAATCCCGAATTAACAAAACCGATAACCATCATATCCGTTGCTGATGAGCTCTGGATTAATACGGTAACTCCTACACCAAGTGCAATTCCAATAAGTTTATTCGAAGTTACATGTTCAAGAATTGTTCTTACTTTATCTCCTGCAGCATTCTGAAGTCCTGATGACATAATAGTCATACCATATAGGAAAAGTCCCACGCCTCCAAGGAGCAAAAAGAACTCTGCTATACTCATTTTTACTTTCTCCTTATTTCGACTAAATTTACGCGCTCACTGTAGTTATACCCCATTTAATATAAAATGTCTAGCCATAAAAAAAATTCCGGCTAAGAGTTTTCTTAACCGGAATAAAATACCATATTTTTCCTAGTATACAGGAACTACTGCACCATCGTAATTTTTATTTATGTATTCTTTTACTTCATCAGATAATACGGCCTCTACAAGCGCTTTTGTCTTTGCTGAGTCTTCATTTCCCTCTTTAACTGCGATAATATTTGCGTATGTTTTTGCTGCAAGAGAATCTGATTTTTCAACTGCTAATGCATCACTTACTTTATATCCTGCATCTAAAGCATAATTTCCGTTTAATGCTGCAATATCAACATCCTGGAGAGTTCTTGCAATCTGTGCAGCCTCTACTTCTTTTATTTCAAGTTCTAGTGGATTTTCTTCAATATCAACAACTGTGGCAGATATTCCTGCACCTTCTTTAAGCTTTATAAGTCCTTCTGATTCAAGTAAGAGTAATGCTCTTGCCTCATTTGTTGTATCATTTGGAACTGCTACTGTGGCTCCTTTTTTAAGATCTTCTAGTGATTTTGTCTTGCCTGCATATAATCCAAATGGCTCAAAGTGTACTGATCCTGCTGAGACAATATGTGTTTTGTTTTCTTTATTAAAATCATCTAAATATGGCTGATGCTGGAAGAAATTGGCATCTAATTCTCCATCTTCTAATGCTGTATTAGGCTGTACATAATCATTGTATTCAACAATTTCCAATTTATATCCCTTATCCTTTAATTTGTCTTTTACTACGTTAAGGATTTCTGCGTGTGGTGTTGGGGATGCACCTACCTTAATTACATTTTTATCATTTTTCTTATTTCCGCATCCTGTCAAAAGTGTTGCAATAATTGCTGTTCCAAGTAATGCTGCTGTTATTTTTCTCTTTAAATTGTTCTTCTTCATATTAATTACCTCTCTTTTCATATAATATATATTTTAATTAAATTAAAACCTATTTAAGTCTCTTGTCTGTTTTGTTTACAAATCTTATTCCGGCCTCTTGTATTATCTGAACAATAAGTACAAGAATTGCACAGGTTATAAGCATTATATTTGTCTTATATCTATAATAACCGTAATTAATTGCTATGGCACCAAGTCCGCCTCCGCCTACAAATCCTGCCATTGCAGAATATCCAAGTATTGTGGCTGCTGAAATTGTAACTCCAACTAACAATGATGGTTTGGCTTCTGGAATGAGTACTTTAAATACAATCTGTAAATCAGAAGCTCCCATGGCCCTTGCCGCCTCAATCACTCCCTTGTCTACTTCCTTTAGTGAAGACTCAACCATTCTCGCTACAAAAGGTCCTGCCGCTACAACAAGTGGTACTATTGTTGCGTCCACACCTATGGTTGTTCCTGCTATCAGTCTTGTAAATGGTATGATTGCTACTAAAAGGATAAGGAAAGGAACTGACCTGAGGACATTTATAATAATTCCAACCAAAAAATTTATTATTCTGTTTGGTCTGATTCCCTTTTTATCTGTTATAAATACTATAATGCCAAGAGGAATTCCGATTATATATGCCGC
This sequence comes from uncultured Eubacteriales bacterium, assembly GCA_900314525.1. Classification (GTDB taxonomy): domain Bacteria; phylum Bacillota; class Clostridia; order Lachnospirales; family Lachnospiraceae; genus Bovifimicola. The sequence goes on along the minus strand of OMVN01000020.1, from coordinate 29,393 downwards.
CAGTGTGGAAATAATAACCATGTAAAGTGTTTCCTGCACTCCCTTTATTAAAAGGTCAATAATTTGATTACTCATTTCGCTGTCCTCCTTCCTCAAAATAAATACCTTTATCTGTGAGATATTTCTTTATCTGTTCTGTCTTATTATTATCATCTGGAAGTTCAATTAACATCTGACCAAATGCCTTACCGCTAATATTTTCTGTGTTAGCACCAAGTATATTAACCATCGTGTTACACTCTATCGTAAGAGAAGAAATAATTGGTTCAAATGCTGACTGTCCCTCAAATGCTATTCTAAGTACTGGTCTTTTACTATTATCTTTTAAGCTGCTGCTCTCTGGAAGAATTAATTTCTTAGCTGTTTCAGATTTTGGATTAAGAAAGACATCTTTTACATTTCCTGTTTCTTCGATAACTCCATTACTCATTACTGCAACTTTGTCACAAATCTGTTCAACCACTTTCATTTCATGGGTAATTACTACAATAGTAACTCCAAGTTTTTCATTTATTTCCTTTAGAAGTTCAAGGATAGATTTGGTTGTTATTGGATCAAGTGCACTTGTTGCCTCATCACACAACAGCACATCTGGATTTGTGGCAAGTGCTCTTGCTATGGCAACTCTCTGTTTCTGTCCGCCCGATAACTGTGCAGGATATGATTTTGCCTTGTCTAAAAGGCCTACAAGTTCTAACAGTTCTATTGCTCTCTTTTTAGCATCTGCTTTTTTTACGCCTGCTATCTCGAGAGGAAATATAATATTTCCCAGGACATTTCTTTGTGATAGCAGATTAAACTGCTGAAATATCATTCCAATTTTCTGTCTGTATTTTCTGAGTTTTCCTGGCTTTAATTTTGTAAGGTTTACATCATCAAAATATATGTCTCCCTTGGAAGGATACTCTAATAGGTTAATAAGTCTTACAAGTGTTGATTTTCCTGCACCTGAAAAACCAATAATTCCAAATATGTCTCCTTTTTCTATTTCAAGATTCACATTATTAACTGCCAATGTCTTATTATTTTTAGAAGAAAATTCTTTAGTTACATTTTCAAATCGAATCAATTTTTCACCTCCTGGTGTCATTCTATATTAATCATATTTAGTTGATGTGATTAATGTGTTTTTTCAATGAACGTAGTCTACCATATATATTTATATTCGCATAATACTAAAAAACCCCCGGCTAGTTATAGGCTATATCTATATCCAGTCAGGGGTTATACCATCATTTTAAGGTATTATTTATCTATATTTGATTCTTTTTTATGTTTATTGGCAGTTTCACTTACCATCTTTTCCTGTATTTCATATTCTTTCTTTACCCATAACGCAATAATTCCACTAAACAATAAAACAATCATTACAGCAATAACGTATTCCATTTTATTTGTCCTTTCGTATTTGAATTAATTGTAAATGTAGCACACATTTTTTATTTATGCAACTGTTTAACCAATTCCTCCTGATATCGCACCTGCAATCAATACTATAAAACATATAGGACAGAAAACATATTTACATAAAGGATAAAACCACCTAGCTACAGTTTTCTGTGCTCCTTTATTTACTTCCGATTCAACAAATTCTCTGTCTCCAATCCAGAAAAACATAATTCCCATAAGTCCAGCTCCAAGAGGACATCCATAAATTGAAACTACATCCATCCAATCCGATACAATCCCCTGGATAAATAGGGAGATTAAAAGCCCAGTGCCTCCTGTTACCACACAGGCACCAACTCGAGAAAATTTTAATTTTTCTTGTACCGTGGCAATAGGTGCCTCATATAGATTTATAAGTGAGCTTAAGCCTGCAAAAAATACTGCCACAAAGAACACTATTGATACCACTCTTCCACCTGGCATAGAATGAAAAAGCTTTGGAAGAAAGATATGAACCGTATATAAGTGTTCCATTTCCTGCAATTGACAGGGAGAAAAATGCCTGTCCAAGTCCAATAAATAATGCAAAAAATATTGGCATCATTACCTTATTAGCCTTCTCAATACCTCCTGCGACTCCAAAAACAAGTATTCCTATTCCCAATACAAGTGCTATAATCTGCCATCCATTATTTCCGAATGTTGTTGCTATTGTTCCAAAATTACCTGCATATTCTTCCACTGAATCTGGTCTTGTAGTAGATCCAGTAAATGTTCCTATCATATATTTTACAATCCAGCCCATTACTACCGTATATCCGATAGCCATGGCAAAGGAACCCAGTACTGGAATCATTCCGATTCCTTCTCCCAATCCTCGTTTGCCAAATTTCCTATTTGTCATAGTGCCTGCCGCGCCAACTGGTCCTGCCTTGCAAGCTCTTCCAAATGCCATTTATTATCTCTTCATTTTCATCAGCACTATATATCAAGAATGCACCTGGCATAGATTCTAATATACTCTTAAATCCCCTATTATCAATGTCTATGCTTATAATGTCTTTATTCATAGTAAACTCTATCCTCTCAAATATAGAAATAGTTATGATATTCCTATTCTTTTAATTCACGAAATATATATGTCATATTTTACCACATTTTTTTAATTGTTTAAATGTTTTTTTGTGCATTTTATAATATTTTCCAATCTGTTTTACATTTACAAATATTTTCAAATATTTTACCTGCTATATCATATACATTCTCGCCTCATATGGTCTTAATCTATCATCATCTTTTTCATAATTTGAAAGTACCATTTTGAGATTCTCTGTAATATCTGTTAATGGATTCTCAATCATTTCGCCATAGAAATTACAAATAACAACAAGCCTATGATTGTCTAATATTCGCTCATAAGCAAAAATATTATCGTCATCTTCTAAGTACATCATGAATTTTCCATCTGCAAAAACTTGATTTTCTTTTCGCAAGGTTATGAGTCTTTTATAGTAATTTAAAATCGAATCAGGATCATTGATCTGATTTTTTACATTTATTTCTTTATAATTTTCATTGACTTTAAGCCATGGTTTGGAAATACTAAAACCAGAATTTTCACTGTCATCCCACTGCATAGGAGTTCTAGCATTATCTCTTCCTTTTGCATAAATTGAATTCATGACCTCTTCTTTACTGTATCCTGCTGCAATTCTCTCTTTGTACATATTCTTAATTTCTACATCATCATACTCATCTATATTAAGTTTTATGTTGGTCATTCCAATTTCTTCACCCTGATAAATATATGGTGTTCCCTGCATTCCATGGAGAATTGTAGCTAACATTTTAGCTGATTCCACACGGTATTTCCCATCATTGCCCCATCTCGAGACAATTCTTGGGAGGTCATGATTATCCCAAAAAAGTGAGTTCCATCCTTTTCCATATAATTCTGTCTGCCACTTATTCAATATCTTCTTGAATTTTACAAACGGCAGAGGAGCAAGATCCCACTTATCCTTTCCCTCCTGCTGATCCAGGCATATATGCTCAAACTGAAATACCATAGAAAGCTCGGAGCCATCTGGATTACTGTATATTGGTGCATTATCAATATTTGCGCTCCAAGCCTCACCTACTGTCACAAGATTTTTACCGCCAAAAGTCTTCTGATTTAACTCCCTTAAATACTTATGAAGTTTTGGACCGTTAGACGTTATAAAATTATCTGGTTCTTTCGCAATCTGATCAATAACGTCTAATCTAAATCCACCTACTCCCTTATCAATCCAGAAATTTATCATATCGTATAATTCCTGTCTGAGTTTTGGATTGTCCCAGTTAAGATCTGGCTGAGCTGTTGTAAACTGATGGAAATAATACTGATTAAGTCCTTCCACCCATTCCCATGCACTTCCGCCAAATACCGCCCTCATATCATTTGGTGCATGATCCTTGTCACCATCTCTAAAAACATAATAATCATGATATGGATTGTCTTTGCTCTTAATTGCCTCTAGAAACCATTTATGTTTATCCGATGAGTGATTAAGAACAAGATCCATAATTATCTTAATCCCATGTCTATCCGCCTCATTTATAAGTTCTTCCATGTCTGCCAGAGACCCAAACATTGGCTCTATATCCTTATAATCTGATATATCATATCCATTATCTTTCTGAGGTGATTTAAATACTGGTGAAAGCCATATTGCACCTATACCCAGATATTCAAGATAATCTAATTTCTCTATAATCCCCTTTATATCTCCATATCCATCCCCGTTACTATCCCTATAACTCCTTGGATAAATCTGATAAATTACTGTATTTTTATACCAATCCTTCTTCATTTCTTTAAATAGTTCCTTTCCCACAAATTGTCTTCTCTCTTCTATAAATATATCACACATAAAACAGCAACTACAATATGTAAAATAAGTATTGCAGGCATACCAATTACAAACTGAATATGTTTGGTCTTATGTCTGAAAACCTGCATCCCTGCATTAGCCCCGATACTACCGCCAATTAATGCTGAAATAAAAAGTGTTCTCTCTTTAATTCTCCACTTTCCTGCCTTTGCTTTTGATTTATCAATTCCCATCAGCATAAATGCTACTAAATTTGTTATAAAAAGATATGCTATTAAAACATATAGTATTATTTTATTCATTAAACTATTTCTCCTTTAAGTGTATTTTAATTCTGTGACATCTTGTAGTATCTTGCATATGTACCATCCCTATCAAGCAGACTGTCGTGATCACCCTGCTCTGTAATTTTCCCATCTTCAATTACAAATATTTTATCTGCATTTCTAATAGTAGAAAGTCTGTGAGCAATGGTAATTGTTGTTCGTCCCTCACTTAATCTTTCCAGACTGTCCTGAATATATCGTTCACTCTCGTTATCCAGCGCCGAAGTTGCTTCATCAAGTATTAATATCGGCGGATTTTTCAAGAAAATTCTGGCAATTGAAATTCTCTGTTTCTGACCACCTGACAGCCTTGTACCTCTTTCACCAACATATGTATCATAACCATCTGGAAGACTCTCAATAAATTCTGATAAATTTGCTCTATTGGCAGCTTCTCTTATTTCATCATCATTTGCACCAGGTCTTCCGTAAGAAATATTTTCTCTGATTGTGCCATCAAATAGATATACTTCCTGCTGAACTATTCCTATATTTCTCCTCAGGCTTTTTAGTTTTATATCCCTAATATCCTGATTACCAATCTTTACCGAACCACCTGTCACATCATAAAATCTTGGTATAAGTGATGTGATAGTTGTCTTTCCACCTCCTGATGGACCAACTAATGCAATACTGCTGCCCGAACTGATATTCATATTGACGTGATGCAGTACTTTTTCCTCTTTATCATAAAAGAAACTAACATCACTTAAAATAATATCACCTGATGGATTTATCATATCTCTTGCACCAGATTTGTCCTTTATATCAGGTGTAGTCTCTATCACCTCTAGAAAACGTCCAAATCCCGACATTCCCTTTTGTAACATTTCTGTAAGTTCTACTAATATTTTTATTGGACTCACAAATACTCCAATATAAAGTGCAAACATCGCCATATCTGCAGGTGTCATATCTCCATTTGCAATTAAAACAGCGCCAACTATTATTGTCAGAGCATACATCATTCCTTGAAAAAATGTATTTACGCTCTGAAAAGTTCCCATTGCCCTATAGTTATCCTTTTTAGAGACAAGAAAGGCATCATTTCCCTTTTTGAACTTCTTTTTCTCAACGCCCTCATTTGCAAACGCCTGTACAATTCTGATGCCTGCTAAAGAGTCCTGAAGTGTTGCATTTACATTTCCGATTTTCTTTCTGTTATCTACAAATGTGGCATGCATTGTTCGATTCTGTTTATATGATACATATGCCATTACAATCACCGTACCTAAGAGCACCAGTGCAAGTTTCCACTGTATAAGAAACAGAAAAACAAATGAACCAACAATTTTTACGATTGAAATAAAGAAATTCTCAGGTCCATGATGAGCCAGCTCTGATATATCAAAAAGATCTGATACTAACTTGCTCATCATCTGTCCTGTATTATTTTTATCATAATATGAGAATGAGAGTTTCTCATAATGTTCAAAGAGCTGCTGCCTCATATCCCTCTCCATACGTGCTCCCATAATATGTCCCTGACAAGCAACGTAATAATTGCACATAGCCTGTAATATATACACTAAAAGTAAGGTAACTGCTATAATTGGCAAGGTTTTAAAAATTACTCCCTTGTCTTCCATAAACAAAGTCTTAGTAAGTACTCTTAGAAATTGAGGATACGCAAGATCTATAATACTTACTATTGCTGCGCATATCAGGTCCAGTGCAAATGCTTTTTTGTATGGTTTGTAATATGATATAAATTTTCTTAATGTGTTCATCAGCATAGCCCTTTCTATTTTTAGTTATTGATACATCACTTTAACACTATTTATTTGTTATGTCAAAGCCGAATACTCTTTTTCCTGGATAAACAGCGGAAATACCTAACTCCTCTTCTATTCTGAGCAGCTGATTGTACTTGGCCACTCTCTCTGACCTCGATGGGGCTCCAGTCTTAATTTCTCCTGCATTTAATGCTACTGCAAGATCTGCAATTGTAGTATCCTCTGTCTCTCCCGATCTGTGCGATACAATTGCCCTGTATCCGTTATCTCTGGCCATATTAATAGCGTCTAATGTCTCACTTACTGAACCTATCTGATTTAATTTTATAAGAATCGCATTACCTGCGCCAGAATTTATCCCTTTTTCTAATCGCTCTGTATTAGTTACGAACAAATCATCACCAACAAGCTGTACCTTATCTCCGATTTTCTCTGTCATCTTTTTCCATCCATCCCAGTCTTCTTCATCCAACCCATCTTCAATTGAATAAATCGGATACTTTTCTATGAGATTTTTCCAGTGTTCTATCAGTTCATCTGAAGTATAATCCCTTCCAGATTTTGGCTGATGATAAAATCCCTTTCCTTTCTCACTCTTCCATTCAGAAGAAGCTGCATCTAATGCAAGTACAAAATCAGTTCCAGGTTCGTATCCTGCATTTTTTATGGCCGTTAGAATGTGTTCAATTGTATCCTCATCATCCTTCAAATCTGGAGCGAAGCCACCCTCATCGCCGACTGCAGTAGTATTTCCCTCCTGCTTTAACAATTTCTGCAAAGAATGAAACACTTCTGTAGACTGACGAAGACCCTCTCTGAATGTAGGTGCTCCAACAGGCATAATCATAAATTCCTGTGTATCAACAGAATTAGTGGCATGTGCTCCTCCATTTAAAATATTCATCATTGGAACAGGAAGCACATTTGCATTAACTCCCCCTAAAAATCTGTATAGTGGGATGTTTAATGATTTTGCTGATGCGTCAGCTGCCGCAATGGATACAGCCAGAATTGCATTTGCACCAAGTTCTGACTTATCCTTTGTTCCATCAAGTTCAATCATAATCTTATCCACCATATATATATCCGATGCGTCTACCCCTGAAAGTGCTGGTGCAATTCTGTCATTAATGTTATCAACTGCCTTTAATACACCTTTTCCGCCAAATCTTTTCATATCTTCATCTCTGAGTTCCAGTGCTTCAAACACTCCAGTAGATGCACCCGAAGGTGAAGCCCCCCTTCCTACTGTTCCATCCACAAGTTCTACCACCGCCTCAACTGTGGGATTTCCTCGGGAGTCAATAATTTCCCTCCCATAAACTTTTTCTATTTCTAAAAAATTCTTCATCCATACTCTCCCTTCAAATATATAATTTGCCGCATAAATCCACAGCACAAACTTTTCAGAGATTATTATGTCCACAAAAAAACCATCTTATGCTCATCAGAACATAAAATGGTTTTAATAAATTTAGTACATACTATATTAAACTCCGCTCTCTCCATAGTTTGAAAGTACTCTTGCGGAAGGGTCATCTACATTACATCCCTCCCACTCTTTATTTGGCATCCAGAAATCAACAATCATCTCACTGTTATCTGGATAGTATTTTTCAAATATTTCACGGTACAGTAATGACTCTTTTGTAAATGGTGTGGCATGTTCATATTTCTTACGGTTTGTCTCAAATTCCGAATCACTGTAATAACTATTTGCGTATTCTTTTAAATAGTCTACCATTGAATGTCCAACTGCATCTGAGAAAGCAGCTTTTTCACGATATAAAATGTCATGTGGAAGATAGTCTCCCTCAAATGCACGGCGAAGCAGATATTTACCTTTATTATATTTATTCAGCTTCATTTCAGGATTTATGGCCATGACATATCTTACGAAGTCAAGATCACCGAATGGAACTCTTGCCTCAAGGGAATTTACAGAGATACATCTGTCAGCACGCAAAACATCATACATATGAAGTTCTCGAACTCTCTTAACTGACTCAGCCTGAAAAGCCTCTGCCGAAGGTGCAAAATCTGTGTACTTATATCCAAATAACTCATCAGATATTTCCCCTGTTAATAATACTCTTACATCTGTCTGTTCATGTATGGCCTTACATAGCAGATACATACCCATACTTGCCCTAATCGTTGTTATATCATATGTACCCAGTATTTTAATTACATTTTCAAGAGCATTAATTACATCATCCTTTGTTATAATAATTTCAGTGTGTTCGCTTCCGATATAATCTGCAACCTGTTTTGCATATTTTAAATCTATTGCATCTGTATTCATTCCTATTGCAAATGTACGAATTGGCTTATCGCTCTCTTTCTGAGCAATTGCACACACAAGAGATGAATCTAATCCTCCAGATAATAAAAATCCTACATTTGCATCAGCATCTAATCTCTTTTCAACTCCAGCAACTAAAAGGTCATGTATATTTTTGCAAACTGTATCTATATCATCATTTATAGTTTCATATACAGTTGTAATATCTTTATAGCAGTAAAATTTTCCATTTTTGAAATAGTGTCCTGGTGGAAATGGCATTATCTTTTTGCAAAGTCTTGTAAGGTTTTTTGGTTCACTGGCAAATACCATATTTCCTTCTGATGTTTTTCCATAATAAAGTGGTCGTATACCAATTGGGTCACGAGCTGCAATGAATTCATGTGTACTTCCGTCATATATTATGCAGGCGAACTCGGCATCTAACATTCCAAACATATCCATTCCATACTCTTCATACATTGGAAGTAATATTTCACAGTCACTGTCACTATTAAATTTATAACCCTTAGACTCAAGATCTTCCTTCAGTTTTCTGAATCCATATATTTCTCCATTACATACCACATAATCTCCATTAAGTTCAAATGGCTGCATTCCCTCTGGTGTCAGACCCATTATTGAAAGACGCTGAAATCCCAAAACCCCATGTTGTGTTTTTATTACTCTCTGATCATCCGGGCCTCTTGAAATTGTTTCTTCTAAGCCTTTGGTAACCTCTTCAATTTTGCCGTCCCTGCCGCAATATGCCATTATTGTACACATATATTTTACCTCCTGAAAATTTATTTATGAATCTTTTCGTCAAATTTGTTCTTTCCGCCTGCCTCTTTTACGTCAACTGGATACTGTCCAGTAAAACATCCGCTGCAATATCCCATCTTATTACTTACCAGTTCTGAAAGACTGTCAATTGGCAGATAAGCAAGGCTATCTGCACCTATATAATCTGCTATTTCCTGAACCGTATTATATTTTCCTGCAATAAGATTTTCTTCAGAATCAATATCAGTTCCAAAGTAACATGAATGAAGAAATGCTGGTGATGAAATTCTGACATGAACTTCTTTTGCCCCAGCTTCACGAAGAAGCCTTACAATTCTTGCACTTGTAGTACCTCTGACGATGGAATCATCTATCATTATCACTCGCTTTCCCTTTACAGTTTCACGGATGGCATTTAGTTTAATCTTAACTGTATTTTCTCTCTGGTGCTGTTCTGGTTTTATGAAACTCCTGCCTATATACTTATTCTTGATAAAACCAATTCCATATGGTATTCCGCTCTCATTGGCATAGCCCAATGCCGCATCGAGTCCTGAATCTGGAACTCCAATAACAATATCTGCATCCACAGGGCTATGCTTTGCCAGAAGTTCTCCTGCTTTTAGTCTTGCATGATGAACTGATATTCCATCTATTACTGAATCAGGACGTGCAAAATATATATACTCAAAAATACATATATTTTGTTTATTTCCACAGTTTGTCTTTATAGATTTAAGTCCATCTTTTCCTATAACTACAATCTCACCCGGTTCAACATCCCTTATAAATTCCGCCCCTGTTGTATCAAGTGCACACGATTCTGATGCCACAACATATGCTCCATCATGAGTTTTTCCAATGCACAATGGTCTGAATCCATCAGGATCTCTAAATGCAATGAGTTTAGTTGCAGTCATTAGAATGCATGAATACGCCCCTTTAATGTAAGGCATGGCATGTTCAACAGCTTCCTCTGTGGAATCACATTTCAGACGTTCTTTTACTATGGAATATGCTATTGCTTCTGTATCCGACGTACCATGAAATATTGCACCTGACATTTCAAATGTGCGTCTAAGTGTGGCTGCGTTTACAAGATTACCATTGTGAACTAGTGCCATATTTCCCTTTATATGTCTTATTACAAGTGGCTGGATATTATTATGATTGCTTCCTCCTGTAGTTGAATATCTCACATGTCCAACTGCCATATTTCCACAGCCAAGTTTATTTAATTCCTCTTTTGTAAACACCTCAGATACTAATCCGTCCATTCGTTTATGTCTGAAAACACCATCATCACAAACTGTTATTCCACAGCTTTCCTGTCCACGGTGCTGAAGTGCATATAATCCAAAATATGTAGATGCCGCAGCATCTGCAGAGCTATTTTCAAAAATTCCAAAAACTCCACATTCTTCATGTATACTGTCAAACATTCCTCTCACCTCTTTTTTTATTTCTCTATATTAGTTATTAACTTTATTCTCAAGTGATGCTCTTATAAAATCTGCAAACAGTTTCTGTGGTTTATTTGGTCGAGATTTAAATTCAGGGTGGAACTGAACCCCGATAAACCAAGGATGATCACTTAATTCTACAATTTCTACCAGTGTCTCATCAGGAGAAAGACCTGCTATTTTTAATCCATTTGATGAGAGAATTTTTCTGTATGCATTATTAAATTCATAACGATGTCTGTGGCGTTCATAAATCAGTTCCTCTCCGTAAATAGTTCTGCATTTTGAATCCTCTGCAAGCTTACATGGGTAAAGTCCCAGTCTCATAGTTCCTCCCATTTTAGAAATGTTTTTCTGTTCCTCCATTATGTCAATAACTGGATTTGCTGTATCCTCAAATTCTGAAGAATTTGCGTCATTTAATCCACAAACATTTCTTGCATATTCTACAACTGTCATCTGCATTCCAAGGCATATTCCGAAAAATGGAACTTTATTTTCTCTTGCATAACGTATTGATTCAATCATTCCCTCAATACCTCTCTGACCGAATCCTCCTGGAACTATAATTCCATCGCATTCCGAAAAGATATCAGATGCATTTTCTTTTGTAACAGTTTCTGAATCTATCCATTTTATTTCTACCGCTGAATCATTTGTAATTCCTCCATGGCGAAGTGCTTCTGCAACTGACAGATACGCATCATGAAGTTCTACATATTTTCCAACAAGTCCAATTGTCACTGTTTGATGGGCATTCTCTGCACGGCGTACCATCTGTGTCCACTCTGTAAGGTCTGGTTCATTATCCTTAAGGCCTATGTGACGACAGACTGAATGGGCAAGCCCTTCATTTTCCAGCCATAATGGAACCTCATAAAGTGATGGTGCTGTAAGGTTCTGTATAACATCTTCTTTTCGAATATTACAGAATAATGCAATCTTTTCTGCCATTTCATCTGGAATTCTTTTCTCAGTTCTGCACACAATTATATCTGGCTGTATACCTATTGATAAAAGTTCCTTTGTTGAATGCTGTGTTGGTTTTGACTTTAGCTCTTCTGAACCTGCTATATATGGCACCAGCGTTACATGTATATAACAAACATTCTCTCGTCCCTGTTCTGTACCGACCTGACGTATTGCCTCAAGAAATGGTGTTGACTCCATGTCTCCAACAGTTCCGCCAATCTCTGTTATAACAACATCTGCATTTGCTTCCTTTGCTGCACTGTATACTTTGTTCTTTATTTCATTTGTAATATGTGGGATTACCTGTACTGTTCCTCCTAAATAATCTCCTCTTCTCTCTTTTGTAATTACATTCCAATAAATCTTTCCTGTTGTTACATTTGAGTGCACTGAAAGATTCTCATCAACAAATCGCTCATAATGTCCTAAATCAAGATCTGTCTCTGCTCCGTCATCAGTAACAAACACTTCTCCATGCTGAAATGGTGACATTGTACCTGGATCCACATTTATATATGGATCAAATTTTTGTATTGTTACCTTGTATCCTCTCTGTTTTAAAAGTCTTCCAAGCGAAGCTGCTGTAATGCCCTTTCCCAGACCTGATACAACACCACCTGTGACGAAAATAAATTTTGACATATGTATTATCTCCTTAAATATATTTATGGAACTAAAAAAAGGGTACAAAAAAGCCTTCCGACTCCATGCACCCCATTGTGTATGAAATTAGTAAAACAAAAAAAAGAGCTAAAGACTCCTGTCTTTAGCTCCTTTGCTATTTACTATACAGTTATATCCCTTGATTTGATTTTTGTCAAGACATTTATTACAGTGTTGAATAATGTACAAATAAGAACTTGTAATGCTCTTCGTCAAAAACATATGTATGATTATGTTTTTTCCCTGTATATATATTTTTACCATCCTTGTAGACCATAAGCCTGTTAATTGGCACATCCTTCCATGTGTCACTATCTAGAGGTCTTGTTGAAAACATAGTATAATCTTCATTATTCTTAAGGTATAATGTGCCTTCCTGATTTTTATGCACATACATATATTCTTCATCATATATCAGAAGATTTAACTTATTTCCCTTTGCCAGCTTCTTGATTAATTTCTCAACAAATTCTATCCTTACTTCATTTTCCAAGCATCCATTATTCTCCTTTAATTTTTCATTTATCTTATCAATGATATATAAAAGTACTCTCTCACTGTCTGTATTTCCCTCTTGTAATGACTGGTATTCAGCTAAAATCTCAGAATTAAAAATTGTACCATTATGTACTAATGTCCACTTTCTGCCTGAATCATCAGATTTCACAAAAGGATGACAATTATTAAAATTCAATTCACCTATTGTTGCTTTTCTAATATGAGCAAAAAGTCTCGATGAATTAACAGGTACTTCCAATCTGTATTTTAAATATTTGCTTCTACTTGCTTTCTCTGGTTCCTTTTCAATGGAAATGTTGTTATCAAGTATAGCCATACCCCAGCCATGTGGATGTTCTTCACTGTGGCTGAAAAATTCTTTAAGTGCAGTATTTAATAATATTTTTTTATTTGCTGATATGCCAAAAAGTTCGCACATATTCTACCTCCTTAAATATTTAAGTCGTTCCTTCTCATCCCCACTTAAAGCTTTAGCTGCTATATCTAACAGACAATTACTCCATTCTTCTGCAGACTTGCCATCATAAATTATTGCATCAAAACCATCTCTCTCAATTTTATCTGTAGCATCTTCAATTTTCTGTACAGAATCAACACTTTTAAGTTCCAATTCAAGCAACTTAAGGCTTTCTTCAGAATACATAAGTCCCTTTATTAATGCAACATATGCCATAGCTTTTTTAATTGGTACCGAATCTGCAACTCTTATTTCAATATATCTTTTTACTCTATAATGGAAAAATCCCATAGAAATTGAATGCTCAATTAATTTATTCTTTCTAGCCGCATCCCAGTTTTCATAGTCAATTTTACCCTCACTAATCAAATCTTTTACACTGCTATCGCCTACACTTATTGTTTCTCCTGATTCAGTTAAAAGAATAAGAGGTGTATTTTCTATGATTTCTGCAAGTGTTTCATATCCAAATTCGCTTCCAAGAAAATCTTCATAAAATCCTGTTCTATCTTTGTCAAGATCATCCCATTCCTGTATTCTCAGTAAATGTGTCTTCTCTGTATTTCCTGGCAAATGGCTATTCTTTGAAACCTTATTTTCCATCATTATCATAAGCATTGGAGATATTTTCTGGAGCAGTGAAAGTTTCAAAATCATATCTTTTTCTGAAGAGTAATCAATTGAAATCTGAGTAGAGGCAGATGCTCTCATCATGTATTTTCCGTATTTTCCTGTGTTTTGAAAATACTCATCCATATACTTATATCTTAGTTTCTTGGTTAATGGTATATCATCAGGTGTTATTTCTCCAAGTTCTACTTTAGGAAGATTGCCCCCTGTAATAATTTTGTATCCCTTTTTAGCAAATGCAGGTTCCCATATTTTTATAAACTCTCCATAGATTTTCTCTATGACATCTAAATCCTGCTCTGGCCTTATGCTTATTTCAAACTGGCATGAAGGCTCAAGGGTAATTGTATAATCCTCTGTTGTATATCCAACAAGTAAATTATCGGTATAGAGTTCCTCTCCTCCAGTTCTTTTACATATCTCATCTATCAAGCCAGAGAGTTCCTCAAATTCTATTGGCATTCCATTATCATCAACAACAAAATGCTCTATCTCCAATCCCAGATCATAACCCTTTTTCTCACCTTCTCTGAGGTAAGTTACTATATCTTCTTTAATACTCAAATGCATCTCTCTCCTTTTCTACTCTCAATTCCCTATGAAAGTGCTGTTCCTACTAAAATTCCTAAATAATTTCCAATTGCATAACCAAAACATCCAACTAATAGTGATGGTCCAATAAGTTCATTCCAATCCTTTGCTATAGCCATGCTTGCTGCAGTTGTAGGTCCTCCTATATTTGCATTAGATGCAATTATAAGCATTTTTCTGTCCATATGCAACAAGGAACCTATTCCAAATGTAAATAACATATTAAATGCAACAATTAACATTGCAAATAACAATAATAGTGGAGATTTCTTTACGATTTCTGCAATAGATGCCGGTGCTCCAATTACAAACATAAAACAATAAATGAAAAATGTTCCTATTTCCTGCAATGCAGATAATTTACCAAGTTTCTCAGAACATATTGTTGCAAGCAAAACAGAAAAAGTAGTAATCCACATATATCGATTTCCACACATTGACTGCAATGCAGAAAGGAGCAAAATTCACACTTCCTCCAATATATGTTCCCGTCATCATTGCAGAAATTCCTGGAAGCTCAGATATATAATTTTTGAAAATGAAATATGATATAAAAGCACCAGCTACAGTACCCATTGCACCAATCACAAATGCAATAAGCAGCTGCCCTGACTCTTTACAGATTTTCCTTACATCAGATTTGAATAACAATAATGGTAACGCCAGTGGCAAACAGTATTTCCATACAAAATCATATACTGGTGCACTTGAAGGAATAATATTTATATTTGAAATAATTATTGAGAGTAACACTATAATTACTAATGCAGAAATATTTGCTGCCCATAAATATTTCTTTTCCAGCCAGACTCCAAGAGCTACTGTTCCAATCATTGCAGCTAATACAAACCATGTATCATTTGATCCTATTAACGACATAATACTATCCTCTCAAAAATTATTCTCTAAGCCAGCGTGCCACGTCTAATGCATGATATGTAATAATTGCCGTTGCTCCAGCTCTCTTTAATCCAATCATATTTTCCATAACTATCTTTTTCTCGTCAATCCATCCATTAGCTGCTGCAGCCTTAACCATTGCATATTCTCCACTTACATTGTAAGCAATGATAGGAATATTGAAGTTTAATGAAATCTCTTTAATTATATCCATATATGCTAATGCTGGTTTTGCAATAATAAAATCTGCACCCTCTAATATATCCTCTTCAACTTCCCTGAGTGCTTCATTTCCATTAGCAGGATCCATCTGATATGTCTTTCTGTCTCCAAATCCAGGAGCTGAATGTGCTGCATCTCTGAATGGTCCATAATAACCTGATGCAAACTTTGCACTATATGAGAGAATAGGGACTCCTGTGAATCCCTCTTCATCTAGGGCTTCACGAATTGCTGCAACTCGAAGATCCATCATATCACTTGGAGCAATAATATCTGCACCTGCTTTTGCATAACATACAGATGATTTTGCAAGCAATGGTAAAGTCTCATCATTTAGTATCTCTCCATCTCTAACAAGACCACAATGACCATGTGATGTGTATTCACACAGACACACATCTGCAATTATAATTACATCTGGATAAGAATTCTTTATTAATTTAATTGCTCTTGGAACAACTCCATTTTCTTCATATGCTCCACTTCCAACTTCATCCTTATGATTTGGTATACCAAATAAAAGGAATGATTTCACTCCCAGTTCAACAGCCTTTTTTACTTCATCAAGGACTTTATCAAGTGAAAACTGATATATACCTGGCATTGAATCAATTGGATTTTTTACATTATTTTCTTCAACTACAAAATTGGATATATTAACTGGTCTACACAGATACTGTTTTCTCTGACCAGACTTCTCATATTTTCATTTTTACGCAATCTTCTTGTTCTATTCATTTTCATTTCTCCTGTGTATTTTGAATTAGCTTAATAGCTTTAATAATCCTTCATAGTTCGAGTTTTCGGCCTCAATAAATAATCTGCCCGTTTCTTTACTAATTACCTCAGAACATTTAGGTCCTATTGAATAAATATCATTCGGAAGTACACCATCTGATATTTTGATAAAACGTTTTACTGAAGAACCACTGGTAAAAAATATACCATCAAATGATTTCCAGTCTATGTCTTCAAATTGAACATTTCTCTCAATGTTGTCTGAGTTTTCATAACATACTATTTTTTCAAACTTACATCTATCCCCCAGCAATGATTCTATTTCTTTATTTGATTCTTTTGCAGCAAATAATGTAATGCTCACATCTTCTGAATCACTACTATTTTTTTCTATCTCATTAATTATGCATTTACAAAGTTCTCTTCCAGTCTGCTTTTCAGGTGTCAGGTCCCCTTGGAGTGCTGCCTTTGCCAATGCCTCACCAGTTTTAGTTCCAACGACTGCTAATTTTGCACTAGATATTGCTCTGGAATCAAGTCCTTTTTTCTTTAGATTCCAAAGAAATGCATTTACACCATTTTGACTGGTAAATACAATCCAGTCAGATTTCAGACTTTTTATAAAAACATCCAGTTGTATATCTACTGGAACAATAGCTCCCACTTTTATTGAACATACATCTGCTCCCATTTCTCTAAGTTTCATTTCCAATTCAGAATCAAAATGTTCCTGTCTTCTCGCTGGAATAATTCCTTTATCATATGTGAAACAAAATCGTTCTATATAAGGAACAATATACCTTTTTCCAAAAAGTGGTCTTGATTCAAAGAAATTTAGGTCTTTGGCAAGTGTCACAACCTGTCCCACAACTATAATAGCAGGGGAAACTAATTGTGCATCTAAAACTTTTGTATATATATTTCCAAGGTTTCCTACACATTTTCTCTGTCTTGCCGTTGTTCCATTTGAGATTACCGCAACTGGTGTATTAATATTTCTGCCTGCATTAATAAGTCCTTTAGCAATTTCTTCTACATGGGACAGTCCCATTAAAAACAAATATGTAATTGTTTCATCTAGCATTTTTGTATAATCAATATCTGCTGGCTCATCTTTTTCTTTCTTAACATTTAAATCTTTGTTCTACGGTTCTCACTTCCCTTCTATTTAGCTTTCTTTGCTGCTTTATATTGAATTATGGAATTTATCAAAAGAATTACAAATGCCGTAATTAACATCATAAGTGCAATAGATGTTGCTGCAGTGTAATCAAATTCCTGTAATTTTGACATTATCATAAGTGGAGCAATCTCTGTTTTAAATGGTTTATTTCCTGCAATAAATACAACACTTCCGTATTCACCTAAGCATCTTGCAAATGCCATTGTAAATCCACCAATCAGTGCTGGACGAATTTCTGGAAAAAAACTTTAACAAAAGTTTTAAATGGTGTAGAACCAAGTATTTCCATTGCCTCTTCATATGATCCATCCATTTTCTCTAATACCGGCTGCACACTTCTTACTACAAATGGAATTCCTACAATATTCCACCAATCCATCCATCAGTTGTTGTAAGATGGGTTAATGCAATACCTGCAACTGCAGTCGGCAATGCGAAAGGAAGTTCTATCATTCCATCCATTATTTTCTTGCCGGGAAATTCATATCTGACAAGTACCCATGCCATCATCAGTCCCATAACCGCATTGATAAACGATGCTATAAATGCCGTTGAAAAGCTGACCCAGTACGCATAAAGTACTCTTTTTCCCGTAATAACCCTCACAAATTCCTTTGGTGATAATTTAGCCGTATATATTATTAATGAACACAAAGGAATCAGCACGATTACACTAAGCATTGAAATTGTAATTCCTAATGTTAATCCAAATCCTGGAATAACACGATATTTTTTGCTCTTATTCATATATTTTGTCAAAGAAGCCATCATTGCCAAAATGTTTCTTGGTAACTTCTTTCCATCCCCCAAAATGCTCTATATCTGTTAATTTAATGTCCTTTACTATCCATCTGTTGTCCTTTGGAATTTCAGTGATTGTTCTTTCATTTCCAGGAATTTCAAACTGTTCCAAAATATCCTCATCAACTGGTCGATAATAATTTTCCGCTTCTAATTCTTGTGCCTCTTTAGAATAAAGATAATTAAGATATTCCTCGGCAACATCTTCTGTTCCATGTTTTTTTACAATCTCATCTACCACAGCAACCGTAGGCTGACATAATATTGATGTTGACGGAACAACTATTTCATACTCACCCGGATATTCTTTAAGACTTAAGAACGCTTCATTTTCCCATGCAATAAGCACATCTCCCTGTCCGTTTTCAACAAAGGATGTTGTAGAAGCCCTTGCACCTGAATCCAAAACCAAAACGTTTTTATAAAGCTGTTTCATCGATTTTAGAATTTCATCTTCACTCTGTCCCTGGCTCTCAAAATAATACCACGCAGCAAGATAATTCCATCTCGCTCCACCGCTGGTCTTCGGATTTGGTGTAATAACACCAACATCTTTTCTAAGCAAGTCATCCCAGTCAGAAATAATCTTTGGATTTCCCTTTCTAACCAGAAATACTATTGTTGATGTATATGGCTATGAATCATTTGAAAATTCATCTGTAAAACCCTTGTCTATTATTCCTGCCTCTTCGATAGCACTTACATCCTGCTCCAAGGCTAATGTTACAACATCTGCCTCTAAACCGTTAGCCACCTCAAGTGCCTGTTTTCCAGAACACATGGTAACTGCAATTAAAATAATGATAAGTCCTAAGGCAATATGTATTTTCGTATTTTTTCTTACCATTTTCTTTCTCTGTCACTTTTCTTTCCTATAATTCCCATATAATTAGTATGGTATCACTTTGGATATATCATGTCAATTATCTTTCCTTATATTTTCTGTCCTCACCTCTTACAAATTTAATTTAATTCATATTAAATTAGTATCAAAACTATAATATTTTTATAAATTTTACCACAGAATAAAATTTATTAGTAATTTATATTTCTTATTATCAAATATAGGAAAAAGCTATAACATAAAAAAACATGCCCGGTAATATGCATTGCCAGACATGCTTCTATATTAATTATTTTTTTCATTATTAACAATGCAGCAATTCCTCAAATGATTTTACTGCATATATGTCCGTCATACCCGCTATATAATCTATTACAGCCTGTATGTACTTATTTCTGTCAGATAAATCGCCATATATTTTAACATTTAAACAATTATCTGCAATCTCCTTTGCTCCTTCTATTCTGTGAAAATCCATATTGCAATATTGAATTATCCATTTAACAAACCCTTCTACAAAATATTTTCCATCAAATTTATTTGCAGCGAGGTATTCTAACACTTCCTGTCCATTATTATCATAGTAATTCATAAGTGAATTGAAAATCTCATTGATAACCAAATTAGAGTATTTGTTAAAAGTATTAAATTTTGGATTTTTATAAATATACTCATAATTGAAATCTTTTAGTTTATCTAGCTGTTTTGACATTTCACTGCTTAGAGTCAATCCATTTTCTATAGAACTGTTGTTGCATAAATCTATTATCATGTTATGCATAATTACTGTTGTGTTAATTGCATACTGATTATTAGACTTTGCCATTTCCTGCAGGAAATCAATTTTCTCTTTCGTCAGGAGGCCTAGTCTTATTGCATCTTCTATATCTCTTCCAAGATATGCTATTTTATCAGACAACTTCACCACACAGCCTTCCCATGTGGCAGCCTGATATTTTCCCGGGCCATCAAATTTTTTCAAATCAAACATCTCGTTCCTTGGTCTGATAGAATTTTGATTTAGCTCCCCACAATGTGAAATTATTCCATCTCTTACTGCATAAGTCAGATCTAGATTTTTTAACTTTTTCTGATTATCCTCTAACAATTCTACATAATCGACAAAATAGAGTCCATTCTGTTCATGCCAGAAGTCTTTACCCAGAAATTCTTTTGACAATTTCTTGATAACAGTTTCCCCTTGATGTCCAAATGGTGCATGTCCAAGATCATGGGCTATTGCAATTGCCCTTGTTAGTTCCTCATTTAATCCCAGTTCTTTTGCTATTGTATTGCTCACAGATTCTACATGCTGAACATGTTCAATCCTTGTACAAATATGGTCATTTCCCTCTGCATTGAAGAAAACCTGAGTCTTATGCTTAAGTCTTCTATATGCCAGAGAGTGAAGGACCCTGGTATAATCTCTTGCAAATGGACTTCTTATATCATCTGCTCTGTCATATAACGGATTGCATCTGCTAATACACTCTGCCCATTTATCATTTTCAGGAACTACTGCTGCTTTTGAAAATTTTTTCTCCTCCATTTATATCTCCCCCATGTACTTCGTGAATTTATCTGCATAATTACTTTAAAATTAATTATATCTTATTTACGATTATATCATTTTCATCTGCTATTACCTAGTATTTTTTACTTTGTAAAAAATCAACAAAACATTTATATTTTCAATAAAAATATATTGAATTACAGATTGAATAGGTATAATATTAATACTATGACATTATAAAAAACTACACAGGAGGATGAGATATGTTATATGTGATTGGAGCATTAGTTCTTGCAGTATTTGTCGGCATTCTTGTTATTGCAATAAAGAAAGAAAATGCAATGCAGAAACAAATGTTAGAAGAATTAAATCATGCTCAGATTGAAGAATTAAAAGAAAATGAGGTTACTGATTTTGATGACAAAAAATTCACATGGATTCAGAAAGGTATAATAGGTAATGTGAATGACAAAGGTGACAAAGTTGCATTAAAAGTTTTATGGTACAACACAGTCATTAATAATAACACATTAAATGATTTTCAGTATGCCGATATAAAAATCAAAAAAGATGAATACGAGAGCAGAAAACTTTCAAAAGGTATATTTGTAAATATTTTCATAGATCCACAGAAGGCAAATGCAAAAATAGTTTAATCGTGAGAAAATATAAAAAAGGCAGAACTTACAGTATAAACCAGAAGTTCTGCCTTTTTTATATTTTCTATTTATTGTTCCGGATAAATATTATCTCTGAGGTAATTTATATTTGCATTAAAGTCCACCCCAAGTACTGCCATTCTCCTTACCCTCAGTCCATTATATGTTCCGTCCTGTGGAACTCTGCACTGTACTCTCTCATATTTCAGATATGATGGTGCATGGAAAAGAAGATTGAATATCTCTGATTCCTGAATATTTGTAGTAGTCAGTGGAAGAATTACATCTAACAAATCATCCAGCTTGCTTAAACTTAATCCCTCTGCCTTTTCAAATACCTTTTCAAGAACCTTTCTCTGTCTCTCTGAACGACCAAAATCAGTACCTAGGTATCTGATTCTAGAATATGCCAGTGCCTGACATCCATCCATATGTGTCTTTCCACCAGTTGTAAGATTACCTGTACCATATGGTCTTCCTTCAAGACTATTGACTAATTCGAGATACAGATTTACATATGATACCTCTTCATCAGTTACATCAATATCTATACCGCCTATACTATCAATTACCTTAACAAAAGAGAAGAAATTAACCATTACATACTTATCTATTTTAACTTTAAAGTTCTGTTCAAGTGTCTGCATAAGAAGTGGAGGTCCACCATATGCGTATGAATGATTAAGCCTTGTATTATCAAAACCAGGAATCGCAACATACATATCTCTTAAAAATGATGTCATAATGATTTTCTTTGTGTTCTTGTTAATTGATACAAGAATCATACTGTCTGATCTTCCTCTTGTATCATCTTCTCTTGAGTCTGTTCCAATAAGAAGTATATTAATTACATTCTTATTACTCATAATACCCTGTGAATCAATATTATTTTGTATATCACTGTTTAGTTTATCAATTTCTTCCTGTGACGAATCTGGTTCATCTGTAAGATCATCGTCCTCACCGATATCTTTGATAATTTTATAACTTCCATCCTTTACGATATTAAGTTTACTTATATAATTATGTATTATTAAAAAAGCTGTAACAGCTAAGATAGCCAAAATAATAAAAATTACCAAAAGAGTAATAAGAAGTTTTTCTTAACACTCATTTTATTTTTTACTTTTTAGGCCGCATCATATAAATAAAACTTTTTGTCTTTTGACATAATGACACTCCCTTATTTATTAAACTTTCAGCCCTATTTACAAGAATATTTTTATTTGTGAACAAAGCTAACATTCGTATTATAACATAAATTATTTGTTTTAGAAATATACTTTTTAACATCTTAATGTAATTTTATTCTCTAAAATTAAAATCTTAACACAGTCTTAATACAGCTTTTCTTATAATTAAAATAAAAAATTATTTGGAGGTTTATTATGAGTACAATATTGTCACTAAAAAAACTGAACTCATTCCAAAGAATAATACTTGGTTTTCTTAGTGTCATCTTAATAGGAAGTTTTCTGTTAATGTTGCCATTTTCCTCAAAAAGTTCTAACTGGACATCATTTGGAAATGCGCTTTTTACATCTACTTCGGCTGTATGCGTAACCGGACTAGTTGTTAGAGATACAGCAACATACTGGTCCCAGTTTGGTCAAGTTGTAATCTTACTGCTGATACAGATAGGTGGATTAGGAATTATTTCTGTTGCTGCAGTAATAGCTAGTTTATCCGGAAGAAAAATTTCTCTGTTGCAGAGAAGCGCTCTCCAGGATTGCATTTCTGCCCATGAGATTGGTGATGTGGTTATGATGACTACATTTATTTTTAAGGTGGCATTTGTAATCGAATTTCTTGGAATGATTGCTATGCTTCCTGTATTCTGTTCAGATTATGGAGCACGCGGGATATGGATGGCATTTTTCCATTCAATTTCTGCTTTTTGTAATGCAGGTTTTGACATTATGGGACATGGTACTAATACCTTTGTTTCCTTAACCAGATATAGCAGCAATGTTATAATATCCCTTACTATTTCTCTGCTAATAATCACAGGTGGTATAGGATTTCTTGTATGGAGTGACATTATACGTCACAAATATCATTTGAAAAGATATAAGATGCAGAGCAAAGTCATTATAGTTACTACTGCTTTTTTGATTGTGGTTCCTACGATAATTTTTGCATTTAGTGATTTTTCTTCATACCCATTGAAAAAAAGATTATGTCTTTCTTTTTTTCAGGCAGTTACCCCTAGGACAGCAGGATTCAACACCGCTAACCTTACTGCCATGAGTAGCATCGGTCGTTCCCTTATCATTATACTTATGCTGATTGGAGGATCACCTGGTTCTACTGCAGGTGGTATGAAAACCACTACAATTGCTGTATTATTTAGTAATGCTATCTCTGTATTTCGCAGAAAGAAGAGTGCCAAATTTTTTGGACGACGTATTGATGATAGCACAATTAAGGATGCATCAACAATTATGATAATGTATATCTGTATTCCACTGACAGGTGCTTTTATTATAAGTGGCATTGAAGGATTACCTATTGGAGATTGTTTGTATGAGACAGCATCTGCTCTTGGCACAGTAGGACTTTCCCTGGGATTAACTCCTTCTCTAGGACATATATCTCATTTAATTTTAATAATGATGATGTTCTGGGGTAGGGTAGGCGGCCTGACTCTTATGTTTGCTGCACTATCTAAAAAAACAAGTGAAGTATCACAATATCCTGTTGAAAAAATAAATGTAGGTTAACAAACTAACGAGGTGAAATAATATGAAATCAATATTACTAATTGGATTAAATAATTTTGGATGTTTAATGGCTAAACAATTACATAATCAGGGGCATCAAGTTATGGCAGTAGATAGAGATGAAGAAAGAATCAATAAAATGATGCCATTTGTAACAGATGCCCAGATTGGTGACAGCACAAATGAAGTATTTCTGAAATCTCTTGGAATCAGTAACTATGACGTATGTATTGTTACAATCAGCAGCAATTTTCAGAGTTCCCTTGAAACAACTTCTCTTCTTAAGGAGCTTGGTGGAAAACTAGTTGTATCAAGAGCAGACAGAGATGTTCAAGCTAAATTCTTATTGCGCAACGGTGCTGACGAGGTTATCAATCCAGAAAAGCAGATTGCTGAATGGGCTGCAATTCGCTATGCTTCGGATCACATTCTTGACTACATAAAACTTGATGATGATCATGCTATATTTGAAGTTATGATTCCAAATGACTGGATTGGCAAGACTGTTGGACAGATAGATATACGTAAAAAATATGGTTTTAACATAATGGCCATAAAAGAAGACGGACAAATTATTATATCGGTAACACCTGAAACTTTATTCACACCAAACAAAACAATGCTTGTCCTAGGCGAGAGAAAATCTATTCAGAAGTTCTTCCGCATTTAGTTTCAGCTGAGTATTAAATTATAAATCTAACATTAAATATCTATAATTTTGTATTTGTATTTATGGTATAATTAGTAGGAATTATATCAAAAAGGAGTATTACTATGACTACTAGCACGAATGGTGAAGAACGCATTCTTGTATGTCTGTCCACTTCACCTTCAAATATAAAGGTTATTAATGCCGCTGTTAAAATGTCCAAAGCATTTAATGCAACATTAACCGCCATATATATAAAGCCTACGAATTCTGAGGCTATATCTGAAACTGACAGGTTAAGACTTCAGAACAATATTAACTATGCTGAACAGAATGGTGCATCAGTCACTACCGTCATCGGAGATAATATACCTGTTCTGATTGCAGAATTTGCCCATATTTCTGGAACAACCAAGATAGTAATTGGAAGAAGCGGTTCAGGTAGCCATCATTTTTGGAATAAAATTTCATTAACTGAGCAGATTACAATTTCTGCACCTTCTGTTGATGTCTATATCATTCCTGATTCTGTGGCAGAATTAAAAATACAAAATTTAAAAAAGAACATTACATCACAGATAAAACCTACAATTAAGGATGCAATTATTACGACCCTTTTACTACTTGCTTCCACTTGTATCGGGGTATTACTCAATATGTTAGGATTTTCTGAAGCTAACATTATTATGGCATTTCTTTTAGGTGTCCTGATAATATCCGTTACTACTGTAAGTCCATTATATAGTGTGCTGAGTTCTTTAATAAGTGTACTACTATTTAATTGGTTTTTTATCGAGCCAAAATTCAGCTTTCATACATATGAACCCGAGTATCTTGTTACATTTGTAATAATGCTTACATCTTCTCTCATCACTGATACTCTTGCAAACAAACTTAAAGCTAATGCAAGACATTCTGCAAGAGAAGCATTCAGAGCTAAGGTACTCTTTGATACAAACCAACTGTTACAAAAGGCTGATAATGCAGATAATGTACTTAAGATTACGGCAAAGCAGGCAATAACCTTACTTGACCGAGACGTGACAATATATTCTATTGATGGTAATAATAATATTAATCAGAGTATTCGGTTTAATTCCTTAAATTTACAGGGCAATACTAATCTTCCTGAGAATGAAAAATCAGAAATTATTCACTGGGTATTCAATAACAGAAAACCAGCTGGTCTTCACTTTGATGACTATTCAGACGAAAAATCTCAGTATTATCCTATCGGAATTAATTCCCACTGTTATGGTGTTATCTCACTTCACCTCAATGGTAAAACCCCTGAGGCTTTTGAATGCAGTGTACTTATGTCTATTTTAGGAGAATGTGCACTGGCACTGGAAAGTCTTCGTAATGCAGCTGAAAAGGAGCAGGCATCAGTCATTGCTCGTAACGAGCAGTTACGTTCTAACCTGTTACGTTCCATCTCCCATGATATTCGTACACCTCTCACCTCTATCTCAGGTAATGCCAGTAATCTTATTTACCACTATAAACATTTAGATGATGCTACTCTTGAGTATATCTTCTCTGATATTTATAGTGACTCTGAATGGCTTATAGACCTAGTTGAGAATCTTCTATCTATCTCTAGAATCGAGAATGGCCAGATGGAATTACACCTCACTACTGAGATTATGAATGATGTTATTGATGAGGCAATGAAACATATTGATAAGAACGCCTCTCTTCATAACATTACTGTTACTAATAGTGACGAACTCCTTTTAGCAAAAATGGATTCCCGACTGATTATGCAGGTACTAATTAACCTTATTAATAATGCCATCAAAAATACTCAGACTGGTTCTGAAATACACATTGAAAATTGCCAGATTGATGATAATATTGTTGTTACTGTCAGTGATAATGGACCTGGTATTTCTGATGACAACAAGGCTCATATATTTGAAATGTTCTTTATAGGCAATAACAAAATCGCAGATGGCAGACGAGGTCTGGGACTTGGACTAGCCCTGTGCAAGTCAATTATTGATGCACACAATGGTACTATTACATTGTCTGATAATACACCTCACGGATGTATTTTTACATTTACACTGCCAGCGGAAAGGATTGAAATCAATGAATAAACCAAATGTATTAGTTGTCGAAGATGATGCTCCTATACGCAATCTTATTGTAACAACATTAAAAACTCATGATTATAAATATCTTGTTGCTTCCAATGGTACAGAGGCCATTTTGGAGGCTTCCTCTTACAATCCTGATGTTGTTTTTCTAGATTTGGGACTTCCTGATATAGATGGTATAGAGGTGATAAAAAATATTAGAAGCTGGTCAAATATGCCCATTATTGTTATTAGTGCCAGAAGCGAGGACTACGATAAAATAGAAGCGCTTGACTGTGGAGCTGACGATTACCTGACAAAACCATTCTCAGTTGAGGAATTACTTGCAAGACTGCGAGTTACCATAAGACGTCTCTCTCTAATGAATAAAGATGGAAACATAGACGAGACGGAATATATAAACGGTAATCTGCGAATTGATTTTTCTGCAGGATGTGCATATTTGAATAATGAAGAACTAAAATTAACACCTATTGAATATAAGCTTCTGTGCCTTCTCGCCAACAATACAGGCAAGGTATTAACTCACACTTTTATCACAGGAAAAATCTGGGGAAGAAGCTGGGACAATGATACCGCTTCACTTAGAGTATTTATGGCAACTCTTAGAAAAAAATTAGAGGCTGGACCAGATTCCCCACAATATATACAAACTCATATCGGTATTGGATATCGCATGATGAAGATTGATTAATTATTATTTATATAAGATGATGTATAAACTGAAAACAGGGATGTATTAGCTCTCGACAATACATCCCTGTTTTCAATTTATGATTTATCATATCTTTTTCATCACACCTAGCAGCCACTTCTGATTAATTGTCTTTACATCTTCTCCAAACTGAACCTCCAGTCTTACCGAACCTGGCTGTTCATTTATCTCAACAATCTCACCCGACCCATATTTTGGATGATTAACTATTTCTCCTATTATAAACCTAACGACTCCATCTCTTGCCTTCTGTTCCTGCTGTTTTCTTCTGTAATTATCTTTCAGCACATAGTACTTGTCGTTAATTGGTCTGTTATTTAATACTTTATCATAATCATGTTCAATCTTTCCCTCTCCAGCTTTGTAAATCTCTGTAGGAGCTGCACCAACCAGTGAGCAGCAATATTTCCAGGCACTTCCGTGTGTTCCATGCTGCCAGTTATGTTCTCTTGGAATTGGCATATTATATTGCATGTAATGTGCATATTCATGTTTATACAAATCGAGCCTGTCCTCTTTTGATAACGGGTTAGGAAGACTTCGTCCTATAAACAATAGTGAAAAATGAAACTCCTCATCTGTATTAAAACTTTCCTGAGTATAAGAACCCAGTGTGTCCGTGTCGAATCCAAATGTAATTGGAATACTTCCACTGTTTAAGTGAAACTGCCGATCAAATTTAGCATACAATGCCCTTATTTCCATGAGCAGTATAGGTTCTTCCTTTTCCAAATTTTGTTTTAATGTATTATCTATCTGCATAAATACCCTTTCTGGTAATGATTAATCATATATAACTGGTTGATTAATGAAAAAAATTTTTATTATCATAATTTAGATATAATATCACCATATCCAACTTTTTTTCCATCTAAAATCAAATTAAATGAACTACCCTCTTTTACAATAACTGCAGAATCAACTTCAATTATTAATTCCATCGAATCACCAGGCATGAACATATCACATCCTTCTGGCAGAAGCAATATACCTTCACATTCCATCCCATCGTCAATAAATTCATATTTAAAACTTATATGATTAAATATAGGATGATGTCTTCCACCTTCATTTTCACTTAACAACCTAATATAAGCACTATACTTTACTGGTTCCTTATTAATCAATGTATCATTTTTAATTTCTCTCTTTTCTGATGAAAATATCTTTTTTAAAAAACTCATTATCTAATTCTCCATACCATCCTGTTTTTATTACTTTGCTTTTGTTATATTGCCTATTCCTGTTTGCTTTGTCACATAGAGTGCTGCATCTGCACGTTTATATAAATCTTCAGAATAACCTTTTGTTGAAAATGCCACACCTGCACTGACACTCATTTTAGGCAGATTATTCTGAGGATTCTGAAGTTCAGTATTTATCAATTGTACCTTTTTTTGAATAAATGTAAATTGATTCTCTAACATCCTTGGTAATAGGACAACGAACTCGTCGACACCTAGACGTATAACAGAATTACCTGTGCCAAACTGTTTCTTTAGCTTATTGGCAATCTCCTGTAAAGCCTTATCTCCAACCCCATGACCATATGTGAGGGCACTGAAAAACATAGCCTTTTTATCTCAAATTTATAGAAACAAAAAAAATCCATCAGTGCCAATATTGTTCTGATGGATTTTTGTTTGCTTTTT
>OMVN01000060.1 GCA_900314525.1 uncultured Eubacteriales bacterium | reverse complement strand
TCTTTGTTTTTTTTCAGTCATAATAATTTACTCCTTTATCTGTTACTTTTATATTATATGACCTTAAAAAATCTGTCCAGTTTATTGTAGCCTATCCAGGTATAGAAAATGGACAACCGGTGGTACAAAAAGTGGACCCGAATAATAATGATTTTATAAATACTGATCATAGTGATAATAATCATATCATTCTATCAGCAGAAAAGATGGAACCGATGGATGAGACGACGGCATATATGGAGCTTATCCGTGAAAACATTGATTACGATATTATGATGAGCAGAACACAGTGGTCAGACCGGGATATGTATGAGGAACTTTATCAGCTCATCTGTGATGTGGTATGTGTTCCAAGGAAGACAATTCGTATTGGCGGAGAAGACTATCCTTACAATCTGGTGAAGGGGAAGTTCTTGAAGCTGAACTCCAGCCATTTGGAATATGTTATTGGCTGCATGAAGAAGAATACTACAAAAGTATCTAACATCAGGGCGTATTTGATTACTGCTCTTTATAATGCACCGAATACCATTAGTAATTACTATACGGCGGAGGTAAACCATGATATGTATGGCAGTTATTAAGGGTATCCTTTATAATTGAAGGATAAAGCGAGGTAGATGTTATGGCAAAATATGTTATCGTGCCGGATAAGCATGAAAAATATGAAAAGAATTATGTGTTTCCATTTATCAATATAGTCCCGGCGGTTGTTTGGAGTATTCCGATTCATCAAAAGCTTTTTCCGGAAGCGGGATTTTGGATAGTGGCATTATATACGGTTGCGTTTATAACATTGTATCTGTATGTGAGCCTAAAACCATTTATTGCAGCGGCTCCGTGTATTGCTGGAGTGGTGATTTATACACTAACAGCTTGGATACCACTGAATCATATTGGAAACAATGTAGTGAGGATTATTTTGAAAGCAATAGTTTTGATTATCATTATTCTGGTTGAATTTGCTGTCTGGATCAATGCAACCCTGCCATGGTTGCAGGAGAAAACGTATAAACCGACGATTAGAAGAGTGGATGAATAGAATATGGATACAGTGAAAAGGAAGAATCTGGCATGCAGGTGTCGGGTTCTTTTTTTTGTGTCCGTATTATGAGACAGCAAATATGTTAGATTAATACAAGCTAATACCTAATTATCTTTAATTGAAAGAGTTGTTCTCCTGAAACGTCCTGAAATTATCTAATAGTATACTATAATCGGATAAATAAATTATAGAAAACTATAAGTTATTTATTGAAGTGTGCATGCATAGATGCTATAATTAACGATGTACCTGAGTGTTTAATCACCAGTGTGAAATATCACTTATTAGATTTTCAGAAAAGGGAATTAAATAATGAGAGTGAGTTATAACAAACTGTGGAAACTTCTAATTGACAAGAATTTGAAAAAAATGGACTTGCTTGAGGGAATCGAGATGAGCCCCAATACCTTGGCAAAAATGGGAAGAAACGAAGATGTTTCAATGGATGTTCTTAAAAGGATTTGTTCGTTTTTACAGTGTGATGTTGGAGATTTTATGTTGTTGCAGGCTGTCGTGTCTCAGGACGTAACAAAACATTGTTTTGTATTTGTACCGGATTTAGAAACGTATGACCATACGATTACTGACGATGAGTTGGTTAAGTTGTGGAATATATCTGATGATGAATGGGAATATATTGATTCGAGAATAAAGGAAGTTTTATAAGAAGTTGTCAGAAATGTAACATAAAAGAGGAGATGTAAAATGGGTAATTCAAAGTATTTAGATGGATTAACCGCTGATGAATACAGGGCGCTTAGTAAGAAATTATGGGGGATACAAAACCATAAGTGTTTTATTTGTGGAAAGGATATTGATCTTGATATTCAAAACACAAATATAGATCATATTAGACCATTGGTTAATGGTGGAAAGGATGATCCCATTAACTTTGGACTTACTCATGAGCATTGCAATAAGTCAAAACAGGATGCTGATTTAGATGTTGCAAAGAAGCTATTTCAACTGAATGAAATAATAAAAGAAGCAACTGATAAACATGAGACACCATCCCTTAAACATGTACTTGAAGCAAATGGTGGATCTAAGTACTTGTTTAAGTTTAAAGTTGAAGACGATAGAATTATCTATTCGTTTGATGATACTGGGGATACAGCGGTATACAATAGTGAGATTTTTACAGATGAATTATCAGGCGAGAAGACTGCATTTATTAAAGTGCCTATTGAGTATATTTATCATGATGATGTCATTAATCCAAGAGGTATTAATAGTAGTATTAGTCTCTTAATTAAGGAATTTCACAAACCAAATCCACAATTACATTTGAGCTTGGGACGAGTATGTGACGGTAAGATTTTAATCTTCGATGGCCAGCATAAAGCGGTAGCACAAATTATGCTTGGTGTGAAACAATTAGTGCTAAGATTATTCATAGAACCAGATATTGAACGCCTAATTGAAACAAATACAAATGCTGGAAGCAAGTTAAAACAGATTGCATTTGATAAGGCAATAGTAAGACAGCTTCATGATACACTATATTCAGAGAGATTGCGTAAGTATCAGGAGGATCATAACTTATCATCGGAGGACTATTCTTTCTCTGAACAGCAAGTTGTAGATTATTTCAAGGGCGAGCGAGGTAACATAAGGACATATATTATTAATAGTCAGAAAAACTCTATTACCAGAAGCCCGGATAATGAATTACAGGCATATATTAACTTTGAGGGACGTGGAAATAAATATCCATTATCATATAGCACATTTGAAAAGACATTACTATCTGGTTTTATAAATACAAAAACGATTCTTCAAACGCCTATAAATTATAAATTGGATGAAGGTCTGAATCCTCGTATGATTGAAAAGGAACAGTTGATTCGTTTATGTAATTTATTAGCGGAGAGAATCCTTATTAATAGATATGATCCTGAAATAGGAACCTATCGTATTGAAAATACAATAGCTGCTGGGCGTGGGGAAGATATTCCGGATGAACATTTAGTGGCGTATAGATTGTTTAAAGAAGAGATAATGTATAACTGGGTTAAATACATTAAGCTAGTCATAAAGAATTCCTACGTTTTTGCTGGGATTATGTGTGATGAAGATAACCTTTTTCAGCAACAAATCTCTGAACAAGTATGGACTAATATAGAAACGTTTATTGATAATTTTATGAATCTTCCGGTTTGGAAGGATAGAAGTATGTCTTCGACAATTTTTGGCGGCAAAAGCAATTATGATTTTTGGGGAACAATCTTTTCTACAGGAAAAGCACCGGATGGCACAGTAGTATTAACAAATCCAATTAATGTAACTGAGATGATAATGTAGCTCTGATTGCATGAGGAGGAAAACAATATGACAAAACCTGGAAATTGGGGAAATTGGGCTGTAATTAAGAAAACAAAAGAAAAAAGCCTAAAAAGATAACTTGCGAGATGTGTACGTCATATTCTACTTCAAAAAAACATGCAAGTACGAAGAGTTTAACAGTGTTAAAGATTCATGGAAAAAGTGTGATCATTTTTATTTTAATTCTCAATATGATACAGCAAGGTATTGGGATGAATTAGTTAAGGAAAAACAAGGAGCTAAGTAGTTTGGAGTACATTGTAAAACGAATCATGGAACCAGATTATGGTTGTGAAGAACGGTCGGACGATTATATTCCTTTGGACAAAGTAATTCTGAAAGACGAAAATGGTCAAGAAATTGAAATGGATATTTCTGATAAAGAGCTTTATCAAAAGGATATCAATGAAGGTGACTGGGTGTATTTTGATATCAATAATGTGATTTTTAAAGAATAATGTATAAGGCGGTAAAACCTATGGCAGACAAACGATTGAAATTAGTACCATTATCTTTAATTGCGGAAGCATTAGATATGGCTACAGATGGATGGAAACAGTATCTGGATCTTGAAGATATGAAGTTAGCAGCTATTCCGGATAATCCTGATGATATCCCAGAGTATGTGGCGGATGAAGAATTAGAAAAAGCTATTCGAGAGGATAAAAGCGGTAGATTTATTCTACTTCCATCTGAGGAAGAAGTTGATGAACTTAACGATGAATATGATTTCTTAGATAAAAATGGTGTAAGGCTTTTTGCTTTGGAATGGTGTCAGCAACATAGTTTATCGTCATTGGATGATTTGGAAATTATAGGGAAGATATAAATCGGAACTTGTGGTCAATCTGACCACAAGTGACTCGACTTTTAAGGGGCGCTTTGATGGAGATTGTAAGAATTGTTATTAAAGGGGAATCCGGATATTGTCCTATAGATGAGGCTTTTACGGATAAAGTGACGATTACGGAAACTTCTATAAAGTACGAATATAAACCGCAGCCGGATAGCAACTCAGAAAAAAATGTAGCGAGGAAGTGGTCTTATTCTACGGATAGTCCGCTGTTTAAGCAGATATTTAAGCGTGTCGCTGATATGACACCGAAATATCTTTATAGCACGGATATTTTATTTGCCACGGATTTAGGAGCGACAGAAATTATTGCGACTTTTGAGGATAAGCATCGGGAGTCTGTAAATTTCTTTTGCCCGAGTGAGTATTTCAAGGAATATTTTAAACTTATTAAAGAAATGGTTCCAAAGACAGAGTATATTCCGGCTGTGTTATTAACCGATGAAGATTACGAGAATTAACATATAGGATGTGGTACTATGAGCGGAAGATTTGATGGATTAATACGGTTTATTCCAACAATCGAAGATAAAGATTTTGGAGAATGGATTGTTGACAGAGATAATGATGGGATGCCAGAGAAACCATTACAGATTCCATTTGTGAATTACTCTGAATGCGTTTGTGAGTTAGAGCATGCAATATACCAGGTGGATAAGGATAATCCGGATATGAATTTGCATAATTATGGAGATATTCTTGAGAAGAATGGTATAAGGTGGGAAACAAAATCAATGGAAGCAGCCGATGTATCAAAACTTGATGCAACGGCAATCATGGCATTGTTATTAGGAGCTGTTAGGGCAGAACGATTTTGCGATGGTGCTTTGTTATCGTTTTTAGAATCTGGTGCTGTACTTCGCTGGCTAAAGCGGTTGCAGGAACTTGAAAAATAATTTTGTCTGGCTGAAATGAGTGTGTATTTTTCTTTATTAACATGTTTACTGTAGGATAGGATGTGCTAAGCTGATGAAGCGAAAGGCTTCGATTTTCGGGTAGTAGTTACCTGAGAGTCGGGCCTTTCTTTTTGCCTTTCAGTACATCCGTGGGTTCCTGCAGTCAACATGTAGGTCAGATTTCACTTGTGGTCAATTTGACCACAAGTTAGTGGAAAGGCTTTTGTGTAATAAATGGGTGGTAGGGATACCCTACAGCGGGCGACGTGGGAGCACGGAATTTGGGGCGTAAAGTTTATGCAACTTTAGGCGTATCCTGTTAATAATTTTGTGGTATCAAGTTCCTTAGGTGGGTAAAAGATTACCTTGGTTGGGAAGCGTTGAATTTACTGGATTTAAAGCTGACCCAGGGTGGGAAGAAGAAACATTTGTTCTTAGTGATAAAATTTACGTTACACAAGGCAGGTAAAAGTGAAATACCTTGGCTGGGTACATAGGCATTGGAGATGAATTAATCTCTGATGTCTTTTTTTATGCGTATTTTTAGTAATCGTTATAAAATGTCAAGACCAAATGTGCAAAAAATATTATATTAAAATGTACAATTAGTCTGTTTGCTTTAAATGATCCTTCAGTCTGTAGGACTTTCCTG
>OMVN01000044.1 GCA_900314525.1 uncultured Eubacteriales bacterium | reverse complement strand
TGGTTCATAGTGTTTACTCATTTGTGACATTCCTCGTTTCCTCCTAAGATTATATCTTATTAGGTCGAGGTGTTACAACTATGTTATATCACAACAATTGCCAAATTAGAACCTGTTTTAGTCCGTTCTTGTTTTATTTTTTCAGGAAAAGTGTTATACTAGGCTTGTTTCCATTTCAACCTCTAAGAATAAAGGAGCATGATATAGACATGAAAATTCAAGACTTAAACATTTCTGCCAACTCTAAATCTGCCTTAAAAAGCATAGGTTTGACAATGGTTTCGGAACTTGCAGGACAAAACTATATTACTCTTATAAATAAATTTCCAAAAAATTATAATATTGAACCCCTGATTGATGAATTGAACGCTTTAGGCTATCTGCTGCCGCCAAGTAACGAAATATCAATTTATGATGTCCCCATGTCGAAGCGATTGCAGAATGCCTTGACACGGAACGGTGTTATGTACCTTTCGCAGCTTTCCTCCTATTCCAAAGAAGATATTCTGCATTTTCGGAACTTAGGAGAAAAAACCATTTTAGAATTGGAACAAATCTGTCAGGAATACAATATTGAAATACGATCTATGCTGTCTATCAAAGAGTATTTTAGCAAGTATCAGTTTTCATCTAAAATATACCCACTGCTGTTCCGCAACAACATATCATGCATAGATGACTTTAAACATATGACAGCGAATGACTTATACCTTATATGCCAGAAGGATTACAGCCTTACCATGCAGACCTATTTTATTCTGAAAGAAAATGGGCTTGTATTGAACGATTGGCAGGATAAATTCATTTTTGAGATTCTTCCGGGGAAAAATGCTGCTTACTTATGGAAAAAGCATAAAATCAGTATGCTTTCACAAATACCGGACTGTAATGAATGTACGCTGAAAGAAATCGTTTCCTCTTCAAATTCATATACAGCAGCAATAAAAGAATTGTTATCATTCGGATAGATATGTAAAATATGATAGTATATGGCAGATCACACCGATCTGTCTTTTTTATTTCAGCAATTCATCATACGTTGTACCCAATATATTTCTGATCGCTCTAAGCTGTGATGCCTGTATGTGCTGTATTCCTCTTTCTATCTTCACTAACGCCTCCCTTGTCAATGGGACATTCTCTAACTGCATCAATGCTACCATTTCAGTCTGCCACATACCTTTTTCTTTTCTGATACGCCTGATGTTCTGCCCGATAAATATTTCATCCTGCTTTATTTTCTGCTCCATATCATCACCACACTTCTGAACCCGTTTCGGTTCTTTTTAAAGTATTGTATTCGATAGAGCTATCGAAAAGGGACTGGTTTTAGTCCACTTCATGTAATTTTTATTGCAGAAAACGGTCAAAAATAGTTTTTACTTTATCTAAAATGCTTCCATGATGTCAGAGATTATACTTCTGCCTTGACACATAAGATAGACATGCAATTACGCAAAGTGTAATAAGTAATAGAAAAAGCCTCTTAAATCAAACCCTAGTTCAATTCAAGAGGCTTTTTTCCCATTAACCCTTTATAGGCACATTAATTCCATCAGTTATTCAAATATCCCTGTTCTAATTCTTCTTTAGACCAAACCCTTTCATACTTTCCACCAATTTTATCAAAGATCTTTTGCCATGTAGAGAACTTACGGATTTCCTCCATACTATCCTTGTTATTCTGAAACCACTCATACAACATTTCATACATAGAACCTGAAAACAGAACATTCCAATTATTCTTATAATTTTCATTATCGCTGTAAGACATTCCATCAGCTCTCATAGATATAATTCCTTGATCTGTTCGTTTTGCCATCCCTTTAATCTCTAAATCAGCCCATATATATCCTTCTTCTCTGCTTTCGATTAAATTGGGGTATTTACTGAAATATATTTCAGCTAATTCCTCATACCGCTTCCTGTCATCTTCGGTTTGCAAAAGAACCTTGCCACCTCTACCCTCTTCGCCATTTTTTACTAAATACTGAATACCCGTACCAGCATGCGTCTTTAATGTAAATCCCTGCATTTCTTCCACATCTAAAGACTCTTTATTCATAACATTCTGTAATGCTTCTTTCAGTTCACCATCTACAACTAAAGCATCGTAACTCATCGTCCCATGCTCAGAAATCAAAAATTGCTTTCCCGTTGCTGCATCCTGTCTTATTTTTACATCAGAATATGAAAATACGCCTAAACGCTCACCGTCTTTATTATAAATATCAAAGCATTCCGCTTCATTGTCAGGTACTATTCTATAATTTTCAGATTTATACTCTGAATACGCCTGTTTAAAAGTATTTATACCACTTCCTGATAACGCTAAATAAGAATCCATCACTGTACTTTTTTTAGCACTATTTACATCGGCATCACCATTAATATCCTTATCTACTGTCTGAGCCAAAGTATTCGCCCACTTATCTGATCCTGGATTTGGTTTTAAGTTGTTATAACTTGTTGAATAACGATTATCCACTCCTATACTTCCAACCATCTGTTTACCTTCCTCCTATATTATATTCTTTTGTTAACATCTGCGCATTATCATAACCTAAACCATCCCCAAAAATCAAGATTAACGATTTCATTTTAGAACTGTCAAAGTCCATAAAATGAAACCGTCAATCCTTTTATATTCAGGGTATTTTTATTCGCACATTAATAGTTCATTTTGTAATACGCTGTAGCCTTGTTTGATGTACCAAATGCATACGCATACACTCTTACCTGATATGTACCCGGTGTAAGTTCAGATAAATTAAAAGTCTTATACTCACCTGACATATTTGTAAAAGCAAATTCCTTTGCTGTGCCGCCGCCTACCGGAGTAAATTTAACAGTTCCCTGAATCCAATCCTGACGATTTTCATTCGGCAGATATAACTGGAATGTAGATGTACTCCTCACAGATGTTGTTCCCAAATAGTATGTCTGAGGAGTTCTGCTATATGTAGCTACAAGCGTATATCCGCTCGGAACAGATGCATATGTCACAGCCTCATTTTCCTGCTGTACCGCATCAAAGTCAGTTACATCCTGAGCCATTACCGGCATACTTGTTAAGCAAATAGCTAACGCCATTACCATAACTGTCTGAAAAAACTTTCTAATATGTTTCATATCTGTTCCTCCTTGTATCGAATGGTAGTTATCATTTTATACAGACCACTATAAAGCACATTATTAATCATCTTTACTACTTCCTATTCTGTATTTAACGTACTATATAGAATAATGTTCTGTATTTCTTGTATAATAGCAAAGGCTAAAATAAAAAGCTATACCCTTTGCAGATACCGTCCCATTTTTTCATAAAATGACCATCCAAATAAAAAATCCCCTTGAATCAAACCTAAGTTCAATTCAAGAGGACTTTTCTCTATCGGCTCTTTCCGCTATTTACAGGTACATTCTTTGTTGCTTTATCCTTTGCCATTTCTTTTACTGTTTCCTGCTGGTGTGCCTCAAAAGCCTCTGCCCCGTACTGGAACTCCGGCTCCGCTACTACTGCAAATTCAACCGGATTTACAACCTCCACATTGCCAATACCTGCTGTCTCCCGTTCTTCCTTATCCGTCTGGTACTGTTTCACCTCTGCGGCAAGCTGCTCGGTCTTTTCTATTGCGGCATCGACACAATTCAGTATACCAAACAGCAGCTTTCTCTTTGCCTGAAAAGGTTTCTTTATCAGCTCTGTCTTTGAGAACTTCTTCTCCCCGTATTCCTTTTCCGGTTTATCTGCAAAAGTACGGAACGTGTTGGCGATCTTTTGTCCGGCTTCCCTCATGCCTGTGCCAAAAGCGTCTATCTTTCCAATGCTCTTATCCACATCTGCTATGGATTCCTGCACGTTCTGGCAGATATTTTCTAATTTCTTCTTAACCCCAAGAAACTACGCCACTTTATTTAAGGCAGCTTTCCCTTTCTGCTTTGCCGCTGTTACAATCTCCCCTTCCTTTGCCTTGATTTCTGTCTTGACTTCAAACAGTTTTTCCTTCATAGCCTTGCAGTCCTGTTCCAGCTTATTTACTGCCCTTTTGAGTGACTGTTTCAGACCCTTCTCTGCCTCCCGCTCTTCCATCTTACGAAGCTGGTCCTTTACCGTCCCTAGTCCCTCTAAGATCGAATCCATTTTTTCTCCATTGCATCGGCATACTCTACCATTTCAAATATACTGTTCGCAGCCTCTTTCATATTGTTCTTGCGGAGCCGATCAATCAGTTCCGTAAAATTTTTTACTTTGTAAGTTCTACATTTTCTGCCATTTCCATTTTTCTTTCCGTATTCGGTAATCCATGTTGCCATTGTTCATTCCAAACTCTAGTATACAGATAAATCCACGTTGTTACAAATGTGGGGACACTTCATATTATCTAAACTAAACACTATGCGCTTTACCTGTTTTCCAGTCCAGACTAAGGTATTTCTGTACTTCCTCTGTTTTTTCTATATTCTTAAAATCTCCAAGAACTTTTCTGCTGTACACCCCCTTATATGCTCCGTCTCTTCCCATTAATACTTGTAATCTTGTTGAATCGGCACAATCTGCAAGTGTTGTAATACAACGATTTGCTGGCATACAATTACTTCGAATATGTCCTGTAATACTACCATGATGTGATATACAGTAATATGTTGATTTACACAAATTGGGCATACAAGTTGATACATTCTCCCAACCTTCCGTCTCAATATCTCCTGTAAATAGCATACTTTTTTCCCCAAAACATATCTGATATAAAACAGATGCATTATTGATATTGTTCTTTGGTGCCTTGTTTTTTTTGTTGAAGCTGACATCCGGATACAGAATATGAATATTTTTTGTAGAATTACCAATAATCGGATCTATAAATTTAACTCCTAATGCACTTAATTGTAATAAAATACGATTATATGTAGGCTGTATCCAAGGATATTGTATATTCATCCATACTTCTGTATTGGCATCAATCCATCCTCTTTTAATTAAATATTCGATTCCGTTAATATGGTCATAGTGCAGGTGTGTAATCATTAATTTTGATATTCTGTCTATTCCAAACTTATTGAAAATAGACTGTAAACAATCTTCCAAATTAGCACTGTAATTATGCTTATTAGTATAATCAAATACCGAGCAGTCTACCATCCAGATATTGTATGAACCATTTTCGCAAAAAACGATAATGCTACAGTTTCCATGTCCAACATTTATATGATATGAACATACGTCTGATATATCTTCATTTTCTTCCTTGGGCTGATTTCCGTAATTTTGAAATCCAATCGCTCTGATTAGCTGCTTATTAAGTTCCGTATGCACAATGGATGTGGGATTATCCTCTGCTGTTTGAAATTCTCTACCATCGTAATACACAAACTCCCCTTCCGGAATCATAATTTGATTTTCCATACGCATTTCTCTCAGATTTATATCATAAGCATCAATATCATATATGTCATCCATACTATCTTGCATCAATATCATCTGGTCACGATATAACTCCTCTATATCATTCTCTCTCCATCCACTTAGATAATACCCATGAACAAAGTATAATCCTTCTTTTAATTCAAATTCTCGCTTCATCCTAAATTTATCATCCATATTGGAATCCCCCCGTATTATTATTTCAGCCACGCTATAACTTCATCAAAATTGTTTACATATAACTTTTCGAAACTCTTACCATTTTCATCAGACAGAAAGTCCAGAAACTCACTCATATCTTTACGGAATATCTGCCCTATTATTTTTAAATCCACGGAAGCTTTACTAACCGCCTCAAGATCATTGATTTCTCTCATTCTCTTTTCTAAATTATCATAGCGTCTCTTCCAATAATCCACATATTCCAATCGTTCTTCTGCCCCTTTATAAATAGTTGGTCCTATCTTTTCTGGTGCATCCTCACCATAATATTTTCGTTCTTTTTCACTCAGCACAACAAATAATAGCCTGTCTTTATAATGATGGTCCTTAATAATCTCTCCAACTTCATACATACATGCCTGACGTCTCAAATATGTATCACTAACAACAGTCAATACAAAGTCATGATCCTGTATCGTGTTCATAAATGCCATAAAACTGTCTTTGTACTGCAACTCTGTATATCTGGATATCCAAATCCTGTCTTTTAGTCTTTCCTTTATCTTATTTTCAATGATATCCACAATTGGTGCATCACACTCCGTATAAGAGATAAATAATGTTATAGGTTCATCATTCTGATTGACAACCTTTTCCTCTATATCATTGTTTTCATATACAAAGTACTTTCCTTCCAGCCAAATCTTTTTGTCACTTTCCGCAACTTCAATAGCAAATATATCAACACCACCTACCGATACAAAGCCATAATTTATGGATATTTCATTATCCAGCTGAGCTTTTACCATTTCTATTACACCATCCACATTAAAAGTTTTTTGACACCCTACCTTCTTCATGCATCCATTTTGTTTTTTAACTCCAAGAAATATGTATCCTCCAGTATTATTGGTCAGACCACAAATATATTTTGCAAGTTCTGTCGGGCGAAGCTCCAAAGCTCTGCAAATCACATTATCCAGTACATTATTTTCGACTATATAGGACACTCTATCCTCATTAACACCCATATTTATCACATTCCTTTCAACGGTATTCTGTTAAGACCAGTTAATTTAATCATTTTACCGAAAGTAATCTTTTGTGGTTCCTTTTTTCCATCTTCCACCCAAAGTTCCCAGTCCATAGAATAGTCTAAAATATCCATTTCTGTTCGGTAATAAATTCTGACTTCTCCACCATCGGATGGTCTTGCCAACACATATATCTGCTTTCCATTCTTTTTAACAACAAATATTGTGTCCGCAATCTTCTGTATATCCGAAAGGTCATATTCCTCCTGCTCATCCAGAAATGAAAGAACATTTTTCTGAGCTCTCTCCAGAATTTTCTTTACATACTCATATGTGCTTATTTCATGCCTAGATTCCCTAATAAATTGGCTTGCAAACTCTGAATTGGAAAACGCCATATCTAATGCTTCTTGCGAATCGATTCCATATTGCAACAGAACTTCCTCCGTAACAGCTTCCTTTGACAAAGCCGTATCGACCACAGCACCCTTAGTGCCTTGCCTGATTATTGCTTCCAACTGTTCAGGGGAATCAATATCATACTTACTCATTATATTTGTAAATGTTTCTGCCTGCCTAATATTATTGGCAATGTCGTCGTCATCATACAAATAGTGTTTATTTGCATAAAGAATTGGTAAAATATTTTCCGCCTCACTTTGATGATCCTTTATCCAAAGCAAAAGTTTATGGAAAGCATTACGTATTTCCGGTTCCTTTGTATTTCTATTATCTTGCACAAATTCGGTAATATAGCCGGCTATATCCTTATTTGTTTTCTGACGATTCTCTGGAAGTTCCAAATATATCTCTTTCATCAACAATTCTTCTCTAATATCATATCCGGCAATACAGGCTATCTCCTTTAATGTTTCATCCATTTCATTATCAAGAAAGATTTTTTCCTTAATTGTAAAATTACCATTCTGATTTGGAAGTATTGGTTTTGTGACCTTATTAATAAGATTATCCCATCCCTGCTTAACTACAAATTCTATAAAATTTGTCAAATACATAGCAGCTTCTTCCTTAGAAGTATCCAAATGTTCAGCCAGTCCAACCACCGTGCTGTATTCGCTTATTCTATCTGCAACCATTGTTATCGTATATTTTAAAGCTTCATGCAACAGTTTTTCAGAAATTGCTTTAACCTCATGCATCTCCAACTCTAATTCCAATACACTACTCGCATAATTGCATATCTTTTTCTGTGAATCCAAACCGTCGAAAGAATCGTTATACATAAAAGTTATTTTTTGATAAACACGTTCTTTTTCTTCTTTTTCCGCCTGTTCTAACTGTTTTTCAATCAGTTCTAACATTTGACCATTATTGATCTCCGCACAATGAAACCATTCACTACGCTCAAAATCCAAATGTAATAACTCTGCTTTTATGTCTTTTCCTAAATCCATTAGAATATCTTTGTATTCTTCCAGAATATCAACGTCAAAACATAGACTAGCTACACTACAGAAGTCTCCTCTCTGATTTGGCAGAATACTTAGCTGATTATTTTTTACATATGTCTGCCATTTTTCATTTTCATCAATAAGAACATAGTATTCATCTAACCAATCCCTCCAATCAATATGATCCAATTTGGTCACTAATGTATCTACATTTTCGAAATTACTCACTTGTTCCGATAATGTTTCAAATGTATAACTGTTGCATCCTGACCATAAGGAATGATACCATTCATGCAAATCTTCTTTCTGAGGGATCATATCCGGAATCATATGACTTAATAGTTCCCATATTTTTTCACGTATAGCTACATTACTATCGGAAATAATATACAACTGTTGATCATCCCAATCATCTAACAATGCTTTCATATCTCCACATGCTGTGTGAACAATCGGGATATGCAGTATTACATCTTTACACTTTGTAATTATTTCTTCCAACCATTCTTCGTCATACCATTCTTTCTTACTGTAAGAAGTCACTTTGGTGATATTATAAATTCCGTCCCATTTTTTCTCTGCTGCATATTTCAACAGTTGCTTATACAAACCACATGCCTTCTCTACAATATTACGATTAGCTTCTATTTCTTCATCAATTCTCGCCATATTTTTACATGTCAAAAACACCCCATCTCTTGGTTCTGTGGGATTAAAATGTGGAGAACTAATTAAAACTGGAAAAGGGAAATCCTCTGTTCCAATCAAAGGGAAATCACAAAACAATTTGGATTGATTCTCAGAAAATGGAAGAATCTTCATATTATCATCCATATGCTCCAATGCTATATAAATAGAAACATTGTCCTCTGTCATTCCTAATACATATTTATTACAACAATGACCTTGCTGCTCCACTTCAATTTCAGATACAGTTGCATTTTCTAATCCACATTTCACTTCTCTCTTATACCGAAACTTCTCTCCAGTATTTTCAACAGTAATTTCCTCAATATCAGGAAGCATAGCAAGAACATATGCTGCTGATACTCTCAAACTCTCCAATCCATCTCGTGCCGTCTTCATCCCGTACTCGTCTAGCTCATACTCGAATACAGTATTATATTCGTCTTCATCAAAATCTAAGAAATCAACAGGTGTACAACCTCCCAAATCACCAACAGCCTTCTCCATAGCTGCTATAATTTCATTTTTTTCCTTTCCTGTGCGGTCTAAAGAAATAGTAAACTTAGAATATTCGTCACCAATTTTTAGAAGTCCGGAAATATTAACTACTTCTGATAACAGATGTGTAGTAATAAATCCCGTTCCAAACTTTCCGCTTTTTCTCTCA
Organism: uncultured Eubacteriales bacterium; assembly: GCA_900314525.1. Taxonomy (GTDB): domain Bacteria; phylum Bacillota; class Clostridia; order Lachnospirales; family Lachnospiraceae; genus Bovifimicola. The sequence continues at coordinate 4,668 of OMVN01000044.1, read as the reverse complement.
CTACCATCATTACGATCCTTAGAAGAAGCCTGATTGATAAGCGATAATATATTATCCATTGAAAAAGCCTTACCATTGTGTCGAAAAAACACTTTTCTCTGCATTTCATCATAATTAATGCTTATTTTTACTTTTCCTGTAGAATTACAGACATCTTTGGCATTCTGGCATAACTCCCATATCCATCTTTTCGCACTATTCTCATTATTACTGTAGCGAAGTTTCTGCAAGAGCTGAACAATTCTGTTTGCAGCACCAATTCTCAAAGAATTATTGTCTGCTGCTTGTATATCCATATCAAATTGTTGCTTATTCATCCGTACCTTCTCCCCCATTCTTCTTATCAAATTTCTTTAATAATTATGTCGGTATATTAACATGTGTTTTTATATAATCAGAAACATCATCAATTTCCGGATAAATCTTTGCTTTATTTATCCCCAAACTTTCCAACTCATTTAGCAACTCAGCTTTTTTATCAATAATGCAAATTGTAATCTTTTTATTATCCAACTTTAATCGCACATTTGATAATGTATTATACTTTTTACCACCATATGTTTCCTCAAGCAGTCCACAAACAATAAAAGCACCTTCTTGATTATCAATTCTTCTATTCTTCCTTGCAGGAATGCAAACAACAACATCTCTTATATCCTCTGCTCTTATTTCCGATTTAAAACCAGGACGTTCCATTCTCACCTCGTGAACAAGGCGTTCAACTTTATCATTAAAATCATTCACATTTGAAGACTTGACAAAACTTGAATGGTAAAATTGCATTTGCTCATCTTTAGTAAACAAAGGAAGGGATGCTAGCATTGCAACAGTATCACTCTGAAAATATTTTATAGAATCCAAACTCTGTGAAAAAATTATTATCTCGCCATAATACGAATGCTGGGATTCACATGCAAAATAAAGTGCAACTAATGGATTCTGAGTGACATCTAACAATCTTGTTGGCAAACCGTAGTGTTGCATTTCTGCCAATTTTTCTATATGTGATTCTAATCGTTCGAATTCATAAGGACATTTCGCCATTAATTCTAAATACATTTTCTTTTCATTTGATAACCATTCTTCTTTTCGAAATAAAGACGGTTTCAAATCATAAGAAACTTTACTGTGTCCTCGAAAAAACAGTTTCTCCTCTTTTTTTCTAATTTGTCCCAAATAATCTACGTACTGATTAATTGAAGATATAAAATTCACCTCAACCTTAGCCGCATCAAAAACTATTCCGTTTGACATCCTGATATCATACTCATGCTCGTGCTCATTCCAAGTTGTGTATAACTCTTTTACACAATCAAGCTTCTTATCAACAGATTTGTACATTTGAAAGACAAAATAAATAATGGCAAAGTAGTTGTATTCATCAAAAGAACTTTTATTTTTTGATAGTTTTTCTTCCAGCTCTTTAAGTACTGGTAGCATTATTTTTTCGAGTTCCTCAGTATTTGTAGCATACCTTCCTGCAAAAACTTTAGCCAATGGAGAATCTAATTTCTTCAAATTATTTTCTATTTCAGATTTAGAGGTTCTCGGTCTCCCTATTAATGGATTAATATCACAATATCCTTCCGACTGCAATTTTTCGAACATCATCTTTTCAAAAGCGCTTTTTACAATGGCATTATGTTCTAGTTCGCCTATTTCGCTATAAATGAAAAAAAACATTTTATGCTCCTCCTTCGTATATGTCACAGTTTATTGCTGTTATAATTCACTTAATATACAACACTCTTGTCAAATTACAGATAATTTTCCACGCCTTCAATATTTGTTTTTTCATCATAATCAAAAACAATTCCCACACTATAACCCGTGACAATATAAACATTTTTGAAACAGGTTGCATCATTAAGCATTGGAAGCCACACGGAGCACCATTTTCAGAAGTTCCGGACTGGTAGTTTCTGTTACATGTATAGAAATGCCATTCACTGACACATCCAATCCGGATACATTAGGTGCAACTGCTTTCTGTCTGAGCAATTCCTGAGGAACAGGAACAACCTGTTGCTGGATACTTTCGACGGGAAGTGTCTCAAGACAGGCTTTCCTGACTTCGTTTAGTCGATAATAGTAGTTTGCAGGTGTAACATCATGTTCCAAACACCATTGTTTGACAGTCATTCCATGTGGTTGCTGTTGCATTCCCGAACCATAACCGCCCATTCCTGTAGCCTGTAGTTTCTTGCAACTACGGATGTTTCTTGTTTCATATACTAGCCTCCTGACTGTTGTCAAAAAACTATAGACTATACTTTTCTGACAATTTTTAAGTAACTTTATTATCTCAAAAAAGTATAGGCTAGTCTATGTACTCACTGTGGAGCGTTTACATTATTTTCTCTACTAAAAACAACTAGTTTCGCTTGACATTTTCACTTCATGATGTGCCGTTTTTTGCTCGATGGACAAGCCATCTAATAACCATTTTAGTTGTTGCTGTGTCACTTCTGTTATCTCATCAGGTGTCCTTGTCCATTGAAATTTCATACCATCCAAAAGCTTTTTACTAGCAAGAACAAATCCATTATGATCATAACGAAACATTTTAATTGCATTTCTCTTTTTGTTGCAAAACACGAAAATGTAATCATCCTCATATGGGTCTAATTTAAAATTAGCCGATACCAGATTGGTTAAACTTTCAGATTGCTTTCTAAAGTCGGTGGGTCCACACGCAAAAATGATATGTGAAGCTGTCTTACTAAAGCGTTCTAACATGATGATTGCAGCTGGCGAATAAAATATGCAACCAGATCTGCTTCCTCCTTAGATGTGATTTCAAAATGCAATTCCTTCCACGACATAGAAACATGATGTGTTTGAGTAGCCACAATTGTCTTTTCTATTTGTTTTACTTCAACAAATGTTGGCTGATTTGTAACAATCTCGTTTTCTAATCGAGATCTCCAATAATAGAAAGTAGGTGGTGCAATATGATTTTCCCTGTACCATTTTTTGATAGATAATCCACTAGATTGAAACGATGTCATGCGTTGTTTCCAAAGAGTAACTTTTTCTTCATCTATAAACAGAATTCCTCCAATATTTAATTTGAGGATAGTTTAGCAGATGGCTGAATATATTGGTAGACGCCTTGTTTTGAAGCGCTTACACATCATTACAATAATAAGACAACGCACTAACATCTTTTATGAAAGGCGGTGATGCCCTAAGGTATTTCTTGAAATACAAACTCTATATTTAAAAAAATGTTGTTAAGAGAACCAAGGGGAAAGTCTGCCCTTTTTTCAGTCGATTTTGCATCAATAGAATTCTATTGTTATTGGTTCATTGCCATATATTCACGTTGATGCCGTACCACTACTAAGTTGTTAACATTGCTTTCTCATTAGAAATATTCAATTAAATTTTTTCTTACTTCCAACCAATATAATACCAATCACACCCTAACCTTTTTAATATATATTCCGTTTCAGGAAGTGTATCAGATTGTATAAATATTTTTCAGGCTTTAAATCTTCACACCAAGCAATCATATAATTCCTGTCATAAGCACATTCCCAGTCATAATTAAAGTCAACAACTGTATATTCACCGACAGAGCTTGCATCACATTTGTCAAAACTTGTCCATTCAACTTCATTTAGTAAATTCAAACTATCTATTACATTCTTATCAGATGCATCTCTTTACTTTATGTTATTTGGAAGATTATATTCTATCAAAATCATAAGACAGCATATTGAAATTAGAAATACCTTTAAAATTGATTTTTTCATAATCTATTCACCCTCTCAATATTCATCCTCTTTACTAGCTATCCATTTTGCTTTATCTCTCACCAATTTAACTATTTCGTTACACAATACTTTCCGTAATGGTAAATCCATTATTACCCTTAATCCATGCTGGAGCCTTTTTTATCTAATAAAAAAGTTCAGCTCCTGATTTACTTTTCAAAACCAACATAATACCAATTTTCCCCTAATTTTTTCAGAGTATATTTCTTTTCTCCTTGTATATACAACTTTAATGTATCTATATTTTCGCACCAATAAATATTATAACGTCTATCAAAGGCATACTCTTTATCATAAACAAAGTAAATTATCTTATTTTTTTTATACCTCACACTGCCACAAAAATCAAACCTTGTTCCTTTAATTTCTTTTAATACATCCAAACTATCTATTACATTTTTATCCAATATAGGACATGATTCCGAAAATGACATTCTATCTGCACTAGAAAAATAATAGTACCAAACATTATCTGTAGTATTTGTATAATCAATCGTAATGTCTTTCTGTTCATTTTCTTGTATTTCGTTAATTATAAATTTCCTTATATCTTCATAGGCTTCCTTTTTTTTATAGAATTCTTTTATTGCTTCTCCCTGCTTAGAGTTATTACAAACAGAATATACTATCATAATTATAAAAAAACATATTATAATTATAAATGCTTTCTTAATTTGCTTCTTTATAGTTATCACTCCTTTCAGCTACTTATCCTCTTTAGGCGTTTGTGAAACGCCTAAAGCCGCATAAATACGGCATATTTTTTGTTACAAAATAAAATATCTCCTTGGTGTTAAGATATAACTATGGACACGAAATGTTGAACAGCCTATACTTATCAAAAAGGAGTTCTACACAATGGCAAAAAAACAAAAATCTTATACGC
>OMVN01000024.1 GCA_900314525.1 uncultured Eubacteriales bacterium | reverse complement strand
AAAAATTACTAAACTTCATGACAACGAAAAAAATCGCTACAAGCCAGTAAATACAATGGTTGTAGCGATTTTTTATTTCAACAACTGTCAAAGACAGGAACATATTTGGACATTTATGTAAAATTTAATTTTATTTCATTATAAACCTAAAACCAAAACCCAACGTAGTCCAATTTTAATATCTGTTCAAAACGGACACATATATTTATTAGACACATTGGGTTCTGATTTTATATATTAACCTATTTACTCTAAATTCAATTTTTTTGAAAGAAAATAATTTGAAATTAAATAATAAATTATTAATAATACTATATTTGCAATAAAGCTAAATATAAGTATTCCTAATATTGGGCCAAAATTTGCATTAATTTCCGAAACAAATCTTGTAGAATTATTGATGCTAGTCGCCTGAATTTGAACATTATCCAACTTATCAATCAAAGGTTGAATTAATATTCCCAAAAACATAAAAATTCCTGATATTATATTATTAAGGGCATAATAACAAATTACTGCTGCTAAAATCTTATGTTTGTTAAATATCTGTCCTATAGATAACGCCGCATATATTCCTAAAAGATTTGCAGCATACTGAATAATTACTATTCCTATAAAAAGGATAAATCCTGCACCTAATGATGGATATTTGAATACATCTGAAATTGTATTTCCTATTTGTTTCATTATCAAACTATATTTATCATTACCAACAAAAAATATAAAGATTGAAAATAGTGCTGCTGCAAAACTAGCTATTCCCCATATGGTGAAAGTAAGTGTCTTCGCAGCAATATTATGTCTGGTCTTTACTGGAATTGTATTCATAAGATATCCCTGATCTTTTAGCATATTCCTATAAAATCTTACCACTGCTATTATAATATTGAAAAATGCAACAAAGACCACCACAAGTACATATGCAAAGGTACATATATATTTAGTAAGCTTAAAAATCTCACTCTCAAAATCCAATTCATATATACCCCTTGTCACCAAAGTTAATATAAGTAATGCTGCATATATTAATCCGAATGTCTTCCAGTTAGCTTTAAATTCATGTTTTATTAATTTTCTTAACATTTAAATACCTCCCTAAATAATCCGTCAACTGACATCCCTTCTGTTTCTCTTATTTCATCTACAGTTTTATGTAAAACCAATTTTCCGTCTTTTATGAAAATCGCTTCATCTAGTATTGATTCAATATCTGTAATTAAATGTGTTGAAATAATAACAGTTGCATCTGGGTTATAATTTGTAATTATTGTATTTAAAATATAATCTCGCGCTGCTGGATCAACACCACCAATTGGTTCATCTAACAAATATAATTTTGCTTCACGACTCATTACAAGAATAAGCTGAACCTTCTCTCTTGTACCCTTTGACATTGTTTTTATCTTTGCTTTAGGATTAATATTAAGATTAGTGAGCATTTCTACTGCCCTGTCAGCATTAAAATCCTCATAAAAATCCGAGAAAAATTCTATCATATCAGAAGGCGAGAGATTTACATCAAGGTATGTTCTCTCTGGCAAGTATGAAACTATTTTCTTAGTTTCAACGCCAATATCGTTTCCGCATATTTTTAGTTCACCCTTGGATTTTTGAATCAGACCATTACATAGCTTAATTAATGTTGTTTTTCCACTTCCATTCGGACCCAAAAGTCCAATTAATTTTCCACTTTCTACTGTTAAATCCAAACCATTAAGTGCATTGAAGCTTCCATATTTTTTACATAAATTTTTTGTTTCCAGAATTATTTCACTCATTTTCTTCCTCCATTCCCTCTAATATACTCGATTATTTATATTTCTGAATAAGTTCTATAATATCATCCTCACTGTAACCTAGTCGGCCCATATTCTGCATAAACTCATTTACAGATTCCTTAGCAAGTTCCTTCTTAATCTCCTTAATTTTTTCTAAATCATCAGTAATCATTCTTCCACTGGTTCTATTAGAATAAACTAGACCTATTCGTTCTAATTCCGCCATGGCTCTTTGTATTGTATTAGGATTTACAGCTGCTTCTGATGCAAATTCTCTTACCGATGGTAATTTATCTCCAGGCTTATATTTTCCTGAAATTATCATTAGCTGTATCTTCTCTAATAATTGAGTGTATATAGGTCTGTCACTCTTAAATTCCCATGCCATGTCATACCTCCTTCCGAAATATTAATGTATCTACAAATAATCTTGTATTACTGTACTACTTACTCAATACAATAGTGTATCGTGTTTGCTTTGTCAATATATTTTTTATTATTTATATAACGTTCTAATAATTGAGCATAATACCCATTTCAAAATTTATGTATATAAAAAAAGAGCGATTTAAATCACTCTTTTCTATCAATATAACTTTATAAATCTTTATCCTCACAGATAACCAGTTCATCCAATTTATTATACCAGTGCTCTGTATTTTCAATAAATACCCCATTTTTCTCGGTACTCTCAAACATCCACCCTGGCTCTTTCAGATTCGAAAGGGAATTTATAATACAAAATGGCTCCAGCTGGGGTCTGGCTCCCTCCTCGATCTCTTCTGCATACGGCGGAACATCGCTATTTTCCCATCCAGACTGTATTGCTAACACATCATCCTTCATCCACACTTGTTTTGCCAGATATTTAAGATACTCCATTCTCTCAGCTATTTTGTATTCCGTATTGCCAGTATTTTCTTTTTCATATTCGATTAAATCTTCCTCTGGCACAATTAGTTCAAAAGTAAAACTTGATTTTTCCCTGTGATTCATTATAAATAATCTAACCTCTGAAAAATCATAATAATTAAATAATAATTGTTTATAGTCATTTGAGCAATGTTCTTTATATCCCAGAACAAAATCGTCATCTAATTTCTTTTGATTCCACTCAACTATATCCTCATAGGTGTCATCTTTACTTTCAAAATAACCACTTTTAAAAATAAGGCCCGAATTAATTAATGCGTTATAAAAATTTTTAATTACATTACTGGTTTTATTAACTTCAAACGTCAAAGAAAAATATGCTGACATATCAACACCTCTCAATTCATTTTTTATCAGAATATTATTTCAAATATTATCTTTAAGATATTTATTTATTTTGACAGAAATCTGTCTCATTTTTTCTGCAGTATCTGGATTTTCACTTTTAAAATCAAGTAATTTTTGAAGATATCCCTGACGTTTAACTTCACGAAAACTCTCTTCAAAATTTAATCCATAAACAAATGCTATATGTCCCAATATAAAGTCAATTCCAGTCCTGCTGTTTCTCCTGTCCACACTTCGACCGCTAATTATATCTTCAAATACAGCATCAGTTATACTAGAATAAGCAAATTTCTCTTCTGATAAATCATAAATCTCTGTTCTTGGGGTTTCACAGTTTACCCTCAAAATATCAATCTTATCTGCGTCACGCAATATGTCACAAAAAGTATGCTCTCGTTCTTCCTGATTTTCTGGCAATGCCAATACATTATGATATCTTATAACTTTCTCCATACATGAATAGTCAATTTCATCCTCATCTGTAAATTCACAAATTAGGTTTTCATTAAATAATAAGTCTGCACTAAGCGCAGCATGATTTACTGAATCTTTATCCTGAAATGTACTAAATCTTCTCAACTGTTCAAATCTTCCAATATCATGTAATATTCCAGACATCCATGCAAAATCACAGTCACTAGCATTCATATTCAAACTTTTTGCTATCTTGTCACATAAGCTTGCAACTCGGTATGTATGATCCACCTTTAGCTTCACTTTAATATCATTTATATCATAATTGGAAGTATATGTCTCAAAAACTTTTTTAATTTCTTTTCTATTTAGTGCCATTTGAATTCTCCTTTTTCATAGGTAAAATCAGATTCAAAACAACTGCCATCAAAAATACAATAGCAACACAATTCTGTGCAAAGACATTCTGTATTGTTTCTGGAAAAATTGCAAATATTTCCGGAACCTGTGTAAAGCCAATACCCACACTTAATGACAGTGCTGTAATTGTAATATTTCTTTGCGAAAAGCCGCATCTTCCAAGCATCTGTAATCCACTGATAACAATATTTCCAAACATCATTATAGTACATCCACCAAGTACTGCATCTGGGAGGGTTGCAAGTATTGCTCCTATACTAGGAAATATACCTGCTAAAAGCATTATAACTGCACCTGTCGAAATCACCATTCTATTAACAACTTTTGTCATTGCTATCAAACCAATATTCTGACTAAATGATGTAATTGGAATGCATCCAAACACTGTTGAAAATGCACTTACAAAACCATCACAAGCTATAGCCCCAGATGTTTCTTTTTCTTGAACATTTCTATCCAATCCCGAAATTGCCAGAATGTGCTGCAATCCAAATGGTATTGCTTTTGATAAAGGAACTCTTCCATCTAATTTATAAATATAATCCACACTTGATTTTTTATACATTCCTTCACCCATAATTATTGCTCTCTAAATGTAATTGTTCCAGTTTCTGCATCCATTGATTCAACAATTGCTAGTGATTCAAGCTGATATCCAAGATTTCTTATAATTGTGCCTCCTGGCTGAAAACCCTTTTCAATCCCTATTCCTGATGATTCTATTGTCAAAATTTTATTTATTTCCTTTTCTTCAAATCGCCTTTTGAATTCTTCTCCCATTTGCTGGAATAACCTTATGTCCATCTGATGATTAAGAAAACTTCCAACTTTTAATACATTTCCTTCCTTAACTGCCCCATCCTTTGCAATTCTATTTTCTAGAAAATTCATATAAAACTCCTTTCGGTTTATCTTCAAGCATAACATTTATTATTCTATAAAAAATTGTAACATATGACGATATACCTTACCACGAAAGTTTCTATAAACTTTTCTCTTTTCTTAAAATATCAAGGCAGTGATTTTTTGCACCAATTAAATCCTGTCGTTCACAAATTGCAAAATGATTTATTTATCTAAATCAAACCTGGTGGTTAACATTAATCAAAAATTATTCCAATCCAAACATTGTATTTAGCAAATATATTCCCGTTTTTGTTTTAAAAATCTTATTTCTAAAATGACTTATTTCTTCTTTTTCAAGCCTATCCTCAAAAGCATTTACAAGAAAATCTGCCTCCAGTAAAATCTGATAATCAATACCATCAATCTCTTCATATGTGTGATGATGTGCAATTAGGTAGCATACTCTATTTATCTCTTCATCCGAAATGTCTTTAAATTCACCAAGCATTATCTTAGCATATGCTGGTCCTTCCTGTTCCTGAAGTTTTCCATTTGTATTTCCATATTTTTCTCTTGCTGGCTTTATACCAATATCATGCATTATTGATGCAATATCAAGAATACGAAGAGTCCCCTGGTCTATGCACTCCTTAACTCCTATCGTATGTGCAAACTCATATACTTTGATAAGATGCTGAATCTGTTTTGGATCTCCTGCATTAAATTCAGTCATCTTAGTAATCAGTTCTTCTTTAATCATAAAATCTCTACCAATTCTATCTGGAAATTAAGTTCCTTGCCAGCCATCTCATGATTAGCATCAAATACTATATTATCATCATCTTTCTCAATAACAATTACAGGAAATGATTGTCCAAAAGAATTAGTTAATGCAACATGATCCCCTACATTAAGATTATCTGCTCCTGGTAATTCGCTTATTTTAACATTAATAATTGCCTCAGGATTTCTTTCCCCATAAGCTTCATCAGGTGTTAAGTGAATATTTACTGTTTCTCCAGCATTCATTGTTGCTACAGCCTTGTCAAATCCATGAATCATTCTTCCTGCTCCACATTCAAATTCAAGTGGTAGTCCTCTGTCATAAGATGAATCAAACTGTGTTCCATCATCAAATGTACCTTTGTAATGTACTTTTACTCTTTTACCAACATTTGGTCCATCAAAATCAGGCTTATAATTTCCACATCCGCTACAGCTGCTGCAACTACCTTCACTACAATCCTCACACTCACCATCTGTAATGTTTTCATCGATATTTTCTTCGTAATTCTTATTGTCTTCCATAATAAATCTCCGTTTCTATTAGATTAATTTTATTAAATTAACGTTCTAATTTAATTTTAACTTTAGTATTATACCATAGATTAGAATAAATCCAGCATATTATCCAAATATATTTTCTCTCTAACATTTAGCTGATACTCTGGCTTAGTCATATAATAAAGCAGAAATTCCAAAACCAATGCACTTCCAAGCCCTCTGCCTTCTATTTTAAAATTCGAAAATCCCATTGGCAAATATATCTCCTGAATATCATCTATACCGATAAATCCTGAATTTGTCATTGCCTTAGAGAATACATAACCTTCCTCTGCACCAGGTGCAGTGCATACATGGTCTGGGCAATTCTCCAAAAGATTTTGTCTGCTGACAGTCTCATAACATGCTTTTCTGTCAGCACAACCATAATAACAACATTCATTACAGAGAAATTCAACTTTGTTTTTTTGTTTTTCTGTCATTGTTCTTAATCTTTCATAAATTTTATTTAATCTAAAATCAGGAACAACATACTTAAACTCTGCGCGATTTATCTCATTAATTAAATCATCAAAATTGGTTAGTACTTTTGTGGTTGATGAAATCAGATAAAGTGATGGATAATTTTTCTTCAGATAATTTACAAGTAAATCTGAATATACAATAACTCCATTTTGAATCTTATTTTCATTTTCCTTATTTGACTTTTGTTCAAATAATCTGCAGAATTCATTACATTTATTATCTGATAAATGCTCCAGAGTTAGCAGTGAATTGCTAAATGTCAGTCTTGCTGATATTCCATACTCTTCTGTTAATTTAAGTACTTCCTCAGGATTTTGTCCTCCAATTTCGATGCGTCCTCCACCCCAAATACAGTCTGATGGAGCACCGTAAATTGATCCGATATCACACCAGTCATAAAAATATTCTCTATGTTCACGAAAAATTGGTAGAAATTTTTTGTAAAGTTCATAGAATTCAAACAATCCTGGAAGGTGATAATAGGCTATATTATTTTTTGATTTATCCATATTTGTGAATTACCTTTGTTTTTTCTATTTCTTTTTTGCAACTATAAGATATCTGTGTATAGTTCCTTCATACAATGAAAGCAAATATTCCGCTCCACCTGTGTCATAGTCCATGATTTTCTTGTCTTCCTGCAAATATGATCTTACAATCTGGTCATAATTCCATGGAAATAATAATTTCACAATTATTATGATTCATTTACTAATTTTCCATTCATTCGGTCGATTGTCATAACAAGCATATTAACCCGATCACCCGCTTTAATAATCTCTTCTTCTATCGATTCCTCTGTTGGGTAAAATTTTCCTGCGAGCTTACGACATTGGTCAAGAACTTTTCCATGATCATTTATTACTTCTAAATGTCCAAGACAAACAACACTTCTAATGTTGAGTGCCCATTCTCCATCTTTTCTATATCCCTCATCTATAACAGTGAAACAGACTTTATTGTCCTTTTCCATCAAGTCTAATTTTAGTCCCTGCTTAGCACAATGAAAATATAGTTTTCCATCTTCTTTATCATAAAATTGATTAATTGGAATTGCATATGGATAACCATTTTCACCATTAAATGCTAATATTCCACGGGGTGCCGTACATAAAACTTCTACACATTCTTCTGCTGAAATTTCCTGTTTAAATCTTCTCATTTTTCTAAATTCAGTCATCTATCTCTCCAATCTATAATGTAATATTTTCTATAGCTTCTTTAAGAATCTTTTCAGGATCATTTCCAACTATATCAAGCATTTCAGCATATATCTGTTTTGTTTCTTTTATCCCAAAATAATTTAAGGAAATATCTCTTATATATTGATATCCATACTTATCATTATATGGTCCCCCAGCTGTAGTTACATAATATAGCTTTTCTGCCTTGCATAGGCCCTGAGGTCTTCCATCATCTCCGTATTCTGATACAATTCCAGTGACATATATATTTTCAATATACATCTTTAGCTCTGAAGGAAAAGACAAATCCCAGAAAGGAGCCGCTATTACTATTATGTCGGCATTTGCCCACTGTTTTGCAAGATTAAACATAGGATTATCAAATTCTGAATCTTCTATCAAAGACGTCCTTTTGTTTAATCTTTCCCTGTTTATTTGTTTCAGATTTATTTCTTCAAGCTTTATTTCTTCATATTGTCCTAGTTTTTCTAGAAGACTGTCTGCAAGCCTTTTTGTTCTTGACTCACTTCTTATGCAACAATTTACAAATAAAATCATTTTTTACCTCCACTTATATTTTTTTATCATTAAATCCTTTGCCCTTTTCTTTAACTGGGGTGGATTATCAAACGGACTGCAATGATATGGCTCCTGAGATGTCATCCTTTCTATTGCGTCCTCTATTTTTCTTGTTTTTCTAATAAATCAGACATTTACTGCTCCTTAAAATTATCTTTTTACATAATTTATTCTACAACATAACATGATTTTCTACTCTTTTTTCCACATATATGCTTACATATTCGATTATTTTATAGAATGCTGGAATATTTCATTTTCATTAGTAAAATCATTCCTCATATACCAATTAACAGAATTTCTACTAGGCCATACAAATATCAATTCACAATCCTGTTTTGCCAGATATTCCTTAATATATTCTAATAATTCTGTACCAATATTCTTATTTCTATATTCCTTTCTAGTATACACATTTGTCAAATATGAAATATACTTTTGATTTCTATTTGGCTTTGGTGTTTTAGGTATTAAATATACAAACATTGAGGAAGTAACTACGTCGTTATCATTAGCAACAAAAACTTTATATTCCCTATTTTCATAACTATATTTTAAAATCCTAAATTTTCATTTATCAAAATAACATGATATCTTGCACCAGATGGCATATTTCTAAACACTACAAAATTTCTACATATTCTATCAGAACTTTTGCAGTCATAGCATTTATCTGCATTGATTGCACATGGTGTCTTTCTGTTTAATCTTTTTGCATTTAATGGTGCCGCAACATTTCTTGCTCGATACATTGCTGATTCGTAATCTTTTGTTATCTTATTTTTTCCGACTACAAAATATATATCATCTGGTCCAAATGAAATTGCAGCCACTCTATTTCCTGTACCATCAATATTAACAATATCTCCAAATTCTGATATAGCATTCACTGATGATATATATACAGCAGCACGAGATGCAGCCCGTCTTATCTCCATAATAGTCATATTATCTGGTTTTTTATCATGCCAGTAAACTGTATTATGAGATGCAAGAGCGGGGAATAATCCCATTTGCTCTACAGTCTGAGATCCTCCAATTCCAATAATCTTTTTATCTAATTCACCATCAAGAAACTCAACTGCTTCTTCCTTTGTCTCAAAACACTCTACAATATATCCCTGTTTTATCAAAGCTTCAGCTAATATTTTTATCTGTTCCATTAATAATCTCCTTAACTCACCATTTCCTTGTAAATGAATCAATTCAATCGATTGCTACTGAATCTGTCTGCTTAAGTAACTGCTTATCAAGTACAATGTGAGTGTTATTCTCTTTTGCCAAATTTCTATATCTATGCTTACCAATTTCATTTGTTTACCAGTCACTATCCGCAGAAATATTATGTGCCTTCTGATTAAGAATCTCTGACTTTAGTTTTAAATGCAATTCATTTACTGCATAATTCTCCCCCCTTAATTCCTAGTTAGTCCTATTTGCTATCCAGTAAAAAATAATTGCTGACAACTGCACTACTACTGAAATTCCAACCATTACTATAACATTAATATCATAAAGTGCCCCCATACACCAGCTTCCAAGGAACCAAAAAATTCCAAATCCTGTCTCAAAAATTCCAAATCCTGTTGATCTCGTATTTCTTGGGATAATTCTGCTAACTGCTGCCTTCATTATACTTTCCTGTGCACCCATTCCAATTCCCCATACTACAATTCCAGCAAGAATAAATATTTTATTGTCTGAAAGAAAAATAAGTGGTGAAAACAAGCTGCTTATAAGTGTAGAAATCATCAATGCCCTCAGTCCTATCTTATCAAACATCCAGCCAAAGAATAATGCTGCAAATGCATCAACCGCCATTGCTAAGGCATACAAAAGACTTAATGATTCCTTTGGAAAAGCATTAGTTTTTGCCGCATGTAATGTAATAAGTGTGAAATCAAGAAATCCAAATGCAAATAAACTAATTGCAATCATATAAAATATAAATGATTTTCTCATTGTGAACTTGTCATCTGAAATTTCTACTTTTTCAAACATTTCTGGATGGGGATATTTATATTTTGAAATTAATACTAGAGAAATTGTAATCAATGCCGGTATTCCAAGAATCAGAAAACAAATTCTGTATGTTGACATGAGCTTATCTGCTTTCTTCACATATCCGATTATAAAAAGTATAACTGGTCCAAGAAAAGCTCCTAACTGATCTAGAAATTCCTGATAGGCAAAACCTTTTCCCTGTCCAATTTCCGACGAAGCAAAACTGACAAGAGTGTTCTTAGCAGGTTTTTTTATTGCCTTTCCAACTCGTTCCATGATAACAAGTCCACATGCAAGAATCCAACCATTTTCTGGTACCAAAGCAAGTGCTGGAATTGCAAGTACCTGGACTGTATATCCTATTATTACAAGTGTCCAGTAATGTTTTGTTCTGTCTGCTATTCGTCCTGATACAATTCTCAGTCCATAACCAAGAAGTTCACCCAGTCCTGAGACAAATCCAATTGTAGCAGCTGTGGCTCCAGTAAGATTCAGATATTCTCCTAAAATACTCCTTGCTCCCTCATGAGTCATGTCAGAAAACAGACTTACTATTCCCATAAGAAATATAAATGCCAGTGCACCTTTTACGTATTTTTTCTTTTTTTCCATTTTATCATCTCTAGTCCAGTAAATTTTTACTAATTATATCACATTTAACGTTTTTTTTATACAATAAAAGGCAGATATATCTGAAATGATATATCTGCCTTTCTAATTGAATTATCCTAATTATTATCTGTAAAATGTCTTCCGTGATACCAAAGAACAGCAGGATCAAATTCAGATACATTCTTAACCCCGGTATACCCCATTAATTCTCGTAGTTCTTCATTTATTCTGGATACTTTCTTTATAACACCATCTTTTCCTTCTTTTATCAAGCCTGGAAGAATTCCTCTTCCAACTGATACAGCATCAGCGCCTAATGCCATTGCTTTATATACATCCCTGCCATCATCCATACTACAGTCAACAAATATTTTCATATCTCCTGATACAGCTTTAATTTCTGATAATACCATAAGAGGGGGTACAGCAAATGGAAGCCTTCCATGATGGTGACTTATAACTATTCCATCAATACCTGCATTTTTACAAAGTGCAGCATCTCTAGAACTTAATACACCCTTGGCTATAAATGGAAGATTTAGTTCATGGGGAAAATCCGCAAATTTATTGTTTTAGCACCTACTGATGCAATCTCTGCAAATTCCTCATCAGTTTCCATTCCAACCCAGTTCACGATATTCATCTCTTTTGCCGCCATGGCATACTCTTGCATAGGTTTATGAGATAATCCCACTTTATTAAGATGTGAAAAAGCAGGCATCATAATTGGGGATGCAAACTTTTCTCCAAATAAATTCATTGTAATCTCTGCTTCCCTTGTGCCTATAATTCTCTCTTCAATGAGAATTTCATCCAGAAAATGTCTGGTATGCCATGATGCATTTGATGCGTCCTTTGGAAGTGAGGGAATCATTCCCTCAGGACCTGGCCATATAGCCTCCTTTTCTACCTTCTCCATAATATAACCTCCGTAAATTAAGCTTCAACTCTTACTTTTCTATCAAACACAAGTCTGTATAGTAATCTAACAAATGGTCCACATACTACAAACTGCCATAAAAATGCTGCTGGAAGATTCATTGCCCAAGTCTGTACAAATGTTGCAAGACTAGGTTTCTTAAATAAGAATATTGCAATCAGTGACATAATAGGACACATAAGTGCACATATGAAAAAAGAAATTGCATATGTAATAAATTGTGGTCTGTCTGTAGGTTTAACAATTTTAAATGCTAGGATAGGTGCAATTTTTCCTACAACTAACAGTTCAATGAGAATGGCAACTGGCCACATAATCTTAAGCTCTCCAAGAGCCATAATAAATACTCTATTTGTCATTCCTCCAGTATTGATTGCTATGTTATAGCAAATCATTCCGTACACCATACACAGTGCCATTGTTGCAGTAAAAACTACTTCTTCAAAAAAATTCTTTGGCATAAAAAACTCCATTTCTTATATATAATATTTTATTGTAATGTAAGGACTAATACAATAATAATCATAATTTTCTTGTATTTTATTGTAAAAAAACAAAAAATGAGCCGAGAACCTTTCGTCTCGACTCATTAGTCCAACTACCAATAATTGTATGTATTGTATCAGAAAAAATATAATTTGTAAACAATTTTATACCACTTGGATGATAACTGTGCTAAAATAGGTCATAATATATTACAAGGATATTTATTAATTATGAAAATCATACGTCGTATTATTACAACAATCATAGCAATTTTATTTGTATTATTTTCTATAAATTTGCTTAAGTCAGACTATATAAAAAGTAATGTTCTCAGCCGTTACCAAGGTGTCTTTTCGACTTCATCCGTTATGGTTGATGATGTAATTGTTAAACTGAGTAATATTACAAATATTAATCTCACTTCTATAAGATCATCACTTAATGATACATTGGATGGTGCAATTGGTCCTGAAGAGCTTTATAATACTTCATCTGAAATATCAAAAGGAATCAATGGTATTATCACTCTTACTAAACAGCTTACTGGATCGGAAACCTTGCCGAATAACGCTGAATCAGGCATTGATAAAGTTCTCAATGCCCTATTAATCTATAGATATTTGTATTTAATTGTTCTTGTTCTTGCAGGATTACAGATTGTAATCTATATAATAAAGGGACCAGAATGTAAAATTCCACTACTATTTATTGCTCAATTGCTGATGTCTGGCACTTTTGTTGTTATTTATATTTTATACTTTAAGCTTTTTAAAGAAAGTGTTATGGATCTTGGAATTGTACTCACCCCGTATCCCTATATTGCACTGATTACAGCTTTACCTTTTACTTATATTAAACGTTTTATAACTTATTTGTTCAAAATTGTACTTATGATAGTCCATCATTTAAAGAATAAACTTACTGGTAAAAAACGAATTTTGGTTCTAGGTATAATTTCAATTATTGTACTTCTATTTTTTGATTATCATTTTTATTATTATAATGCCTATATATTCAGAAAAAGCCATGAGCGTGATATCAGTACCATAAAAACAAGTACATCAGCCATCTATTCTGACAAACAAATAAAAGAACTTCTTAATAATTACAATTTTGGAAAAAACTACGATATAGATAAAATAATAAAAGATAGCTATATTATTCCAGGGTTGTATAGTACAAGGTCAATTAATTCAAAGAAAAAATTAAGCAGCTGTACTTCTATGACTCCACAGGGTGTTTGCATTGCAAAAGATTATTTGCTTATTTCGGCATATTGTTCTGCAAAAGAACATAATTCCGTAATATACGTAATCGATAAAAACACCCATAAATTCATAAAGGAAGTTGTACTTCCAGGAAAGCCACATGTTGGAGGAATAACCTTTGACAATATCCATAATAACGTATGGATTTGCGGTTATGATGGAAATACCAGCACTGCATTTGTAAACTGTATTACACTTCGAGACATTAAAAATTACTCATTAGATGAATCACACAAATCGGATAAAACGTACAGCTATTCGGGTGCCAAACCACTTGGTTATACGTACAGCTATCCTGTATATTCTATTAATCGTGCTTCATTTCTAGATTATAACGATGGGATCTTATATGTAGGTAATTTTGTTAGTAATCTTGAAGAATTTACAACAATTCAGGCATTTGAAATAGACAGCAATGGTGCACTTAAAGAAGGCTTTGCTTCAAATATTAGAGATCAGATAGATAACTATTTAGATGATGTTGATAATGACAGATATGAAACTGTAAGCAAAAAAACTAAAAAAACATTAAACGAAGCTGCAGATTATCTGTTATCAGACAACAGTTCGTTTCTAATGCCTTGTAATGTTGATTTCATTAACGGCGGTGCCCAGGGATTTACAATTGAAAACGATGTTGCAATAATCTCACAATCTGGTGGACCATCCGATTCCAAACTTATGGAGTTTTCAAACAGTGGCAAAAATAATGATATTATAAAAACAACAAAAAAAGCAAAGAAAACCTATATTCTCCCTCCAATGCTTGAACAAATTTCTACTGATGAAGGTAAATTATATCTTTGCTTTGAATCAGGATCCTATGCATACAGAGGCAGATTAAATCCTATTGTTGATCGTATTCTTGTTATTGATTACTGATAATAAATAATTTCATAGTTTATATAATAAATGGGACACCATATGGTGTCCCATTTATCATTATATCTAAATATTTATGCCATTGGTCCCTTAGCCTGTGTAACTTTGATTTGAGGATTTTTAATTTTTGGATTTCCTGCCTGTCTAATATTCTGAAGATTTTCTTTCATTTTATTCATTGCATCAGCTGATTTTACTGCCTTTTCGCCTATCTTTACACTGACTTTGTCAATTACATGTTTCTTAAAATCTGCATTCATTTCTACACTATCAATTGCAGCTACCTTTTCAGGCGTATTGAAATTTTTCTTTTTAAGATAATCTATAAATTGTGTTGAATTAAACAATTGTTTTTTATAATTCTGAACAAAAAATTGTTTACTCTCTGGTGTATTGTATTTACCACCTTGCTTGGCAAGTGCCTGATTAGCTGCTCTGTCTGCTAATTTTTCTGCTGCAACTGCAGATGATATGTATTCTGTTAACGATTCATTGTCTCTAATTCTACCTGAAGTTAAATTTTTCATTCCATTTGAAGAAAATGCATTATATGATGCAAGGTAAGTTGATTTTACATACTCACCATTAGTTACCATGTCTATCATTTGCTGCTTTGAAATATTTAATCCATTTGCTGATAAATCAATATTTAATTTATCATTTTTAATTATCTCATTAGCGATTTTCATTCTCTCCGAAATTGAAATCATTTCTCTGGCAAATTCTAATCGTGCCTTTCCAGAATCAGAACTACCTGCAATAAACTGACCCTCTTTTTCCACAACATATAACTGTGCCTTTAAAGAGAGATCTTCTGTCAGAATTATAGCATTCTTCATGTGTGTATTACTAGTTTCGAGGTCATCCTTTTTTTCATTTCTCATTATGTCGAAATATTCTTTCATATCAGTAATTTGTTTTGCAAATCCATTCCATTCCTTAGAATTACTTGCTTTTCCACCACAAAATCTGTTATTGTCAAGAATATCTGTTCTATCAAATTCAGAACTTATAATTTTTTCAAAAGTAGAATATACACTATCACTTTTTTCAATTTTATTTTTTATAGTAATAATTTTATTCTGTTCAATTTTTGCTGACATTTCATCTATTTTATTGTTAATTTTACCTTCTTCATGTAAAACTATATGTTTTTTATTCGCAAATTGTTTCACTGAATTATAAAAATTGATTGTCTCATTTTCATTTAAAGGTTCTACAGTAATTTTTCCTTTACCAACTGTTCTGTCCTTTTGTATCTTTCCACCAAGCACTGCAAAATATAAATCTCTTAATTCTGATTTATCTGAAATGTGGTTTGCAATTTTATCAATTTCATGACCTATTAATAAAGCTTTTGAATTATCCTTCGTAATTTCATCCCAATTTACAGTTCCTTTTTTTTCAATATCAGATTTCATGCCATCTATAATATTTCCAAGTTCTGTAACATAATTCAATTTGTTGCTAGATGTTCTCCCTTCTTTTATCATCGATGCATTAAAATCTTTTTTATATTCCTCTACTAAATTCTTAAACTTCTCAAAAAATTTAATTTTATCATCCTTACTCAGTAATTTAAAATACTATTATCTTTAGTTCCTGGCATACCTATTTCCTCCTTAAATTGTTTTCTCATCTTTGTTAATTGTATTATACAACTATACCTAAGACAAATCTATGACATAAAATCAGAAATCTCTTTTGTATCCATAATATTAATCTGTAGGGGTGCAAATCCGTCTAAAACATTTAATGTAGCACTTTTTACCTTATCATCGATACTTGCAATGGCATCCTTCAAATATACTACATATACTCCCGCATCTATAAAACTCATGACAGTTGACAAAACACAGCATTCTGCAACTGCACCTGTAATAACAACACAAGATGACTCTGCTGCTATTTCTCTAATAGACTTTATACTATATGCTGAATATACCGATTTATCATAGCATGGATATTTTTCCGAAAATTGTTTTACTCCATCAGCTATATTATTTAACCATTTATCTGAATTAACGTCTGCATTCTGCATATTGTAATTTTCCCATACACCTTTTGGTTTCTGATTTGCTTTAAATCGCGTAAACACAACTTTATTATTTTTCAAATTACTGAGTAATAATTTGATATTCTTAATTACTTCATCAAAATTTTTACACTCCCATTTTTGTCCTTTAGAATAGACATTTTGCAAATCAATCACCAGTAAAGTAGGATTACTCAGCATTTTTTTTATTCTTTCATCCAAATATATAATCCCCCCTATTAACTATATTTTAGATTATTTTTTCACAAAACTAATATTATTATTCACACTTATATTTCTAAATAATAATTCCTGCAAGATGATCACATTCATGCTGAATTATCTGTGCTGTCCAACCTGAAAACTTCCCACTATGTTTTTTAAAATTCATATCCTCATATTCAACTTCAATATTCCTGTATCTTGTTGTTTTCCTAACACCATTTAAAGAAAGGCATCCCTCCTCCGTCTCAAATGGAACTGATTTCTTCACTATTACAGGATTAATCATTGCTATGTTCATGATACCTATATTTACAACTATAATATTCTTCCTTACACCAATCATATTAGCTGCCATTCCAACACATTCTTCCGTATGTGCTGCCAGCGTATCTAACAAATCCTTAGCCACTGGTATATCTTCTTTTGTTGCAGAATCTGATGGTTGTCCGAGAAAAAATATATCATGTACAATTGGTTTAATCATTAATTAATCCCCTTTCAAATATTGTATTTTCAAATAAAGTTATAGTTATATTATATAAAATGTCACACATATTTTCTACACTTTCTACTTTTAACTTTAGCAAAATTAAATATTCTTCTCAATAAAAAACATTTAACTTAAAAAAAGACCTCATGTTATCTGAATATAAATTCATATAATTGGAAGTCAGTTAAAGTTATATATCTACATCCTATCTATTAAAAAATCTATTTTTTCTAACAATGTTATATTCATCATTAACTGATGTTTCTGAATTGTCACTGTTGCACTCACAACCCTCTTCAGATACCCCGCCACATATTACACTTGCATCACCTGTACTTATATCTGCTCCAAATTCAATTGAAACTTCTATGCATAATGGCTGTGTTACTGTAAATGTACATGTTCTCTCTCCTCTTGGGCAGCTATTCTGTTCTGTTACCACGGGATTCCCACAACAACGTGCAATTGCATTTCTGGATGTTGCATATGGTGTCACAGTTACTGAAACACACACTGTTTCGTTCTGATAAAATGTAGATTCACAGCTTTGAAATTATCCACATACAGGTCCACAAATTGTTAATCCTGTAGCAACTGTATTTCCACCAAAAACACATACGTTCACTGGTCCCACTGGATATGTTTGTGTAAATGTTATGCATACCTGCATTTCCCCTTCTACTTTATCAAGAGGAAAATCAAACTTTATTCCTGCACATTCTGTTGTAGGATCAGGATTTTCCTCCGTTAATATTTCCACATTTTCTCCCAATACTACATCCTGCGTAACCCCATTTATAATTACACTTATTGCTGCAATATTTTCTGATGAGATATCCTTACAAATACCTAATACAAAATGACTTAAATCATCATATATTTCATCATCCTGTCCAACTCCAGTCACATCATAACAAAATTTCTGCAATTCCCCTTCCACAGGATTTAATACAGAATCCGCTTCATTTAATACAAATAGAAATGGGAGGATTCTGTCTCCTGTTACTTTCGAATAATCCGCTGTACCTGAACATGTTTTAATTGATTTCATTATATAACCTCAAAATAAATTTTAATCTTTAATATAATATGTATGTTAGCTTAAAATTGTTACGTATTTTTTTTAATTATTTATTGACAAATTTATTTTTCAGAATTATAGAAGAATTAATACAATGTGTTGAGACTGCATTTTCAAGAAAGGGGGAAACTAAAATAAAATGCCGATGAGCATATCAAATAAAATGATATGTGCATCGGCATTTATGTTTTAATTTATAAACTTATGTCCTACTCTGCTTTCCAAAGTCCATGGAGATTGCAGTATGCATATGTAGCAACTACAGACTCACCATCCGATAAAACAAACTCTGCTTTTGGTGTCTGACCTGGATTTAATACTTTTCTGTATACTCCAGAATTTGTCTCAATTGCTATCCACTGAATAAAGTGTGCCTCAACCATTGGATGCTCTGCTTCGCCTACAGAAACAATTACTTTATTTCCGTCAACTGCTACAACGGGCACATGTTTTTCAACCGCTCCATCTGATGTTCCAGGAACCAATTCTTTCATTTTATCTCCACAGCATGTCATAGGCGCTCCTGAATCCTTTAACATTTCTACCATGTTTCCACAATGTTCACAAACAAAAAATCTCATTTTTAGTCCTCCTTTTCTAAATACCACAGGGGGTATAACTACATAAATTGTTTATAAATATTTTAACATGCAATAACTTTATTTACAAGGAATTATACTAGTATTCTTTCAAACACATATTCTGAATCAGAAGATATATCTGCTCTGTATATATATCCTAATCTGTCAAAATTCCGTATTTCTTCTGGAGTCTCAATATGTTTTTCTGCCATATATCTAACCATCTCACCTCTTGCCATCTTTGCATAAGTTGCCTTTGTTACAAGTTTATCTCCAGATTTTTCACAAAAAGTAATTGTTATATACCTGTCATCTGGTTTCAAATATTTTTCTATACACTTTGAATACTCTTTCGATGCAAGATTTATAATAATTTTGCTGTCATCCATAACTGCATCATATAAATCTCTTCCCCAAAAATCATACAAGTTCTTGTTGTCATCAATAGCAGCCTTAGCCTGCATTTCAAGCCTATAAGGTGCAACTCCATCCATTGCTCTTAGCACTCCGTAAAATGCAGATAGGATACACAGATGTTCCTGTACATATTCGAAATGTCCATCCTCAAATACTGCTGGTGCCATATACTGGTAAGCTATTCCATCATATGCAATTACAGCTGGGGTAAGCTGCTTATATAAATCCATATTTTCAATACGGTTAAAATTTTGCTCAGCAATTTTATCATTACATCCCCATAATTTTTTTAATTCATCACGGGATTTACTCCTAAGCCAAGTCAATATTACTTCTGTTTTATCTAAACATACTGGTTTACTAAGTACCTCAACTTTATCTGTGTCAACATTCATTTTCTTTGCCGGAGACAAAATAATTTTCATTATGAAAGCTCCTGTAACATATTCTCTGGATCATCAGCGGCTTTTACCTTATCATTACTTTTAATTATGATTCCCTGTTCATCAATAAGATAT
Source organism: uncultured Eubacteriales bacterium (assembly GCA_900314525.1). GTDB lineage: Bacteria > Bacillota > Clostridia > Lachnospirales > Lachnospiraceae > Bovifimicola. The sequence goes on along the minus strand of OMVN01000024.1, from coordinate 12,195 downwards.
GTGGTGCGTACCACACCCATAGAAATCTTGCCGTAATTTTTCTTCTCTTTCCATACATCATATGCTTCTATTACTTTACGCTCAGTATCTGACAATAATGTAAATAATAACCCTTGTTTTTCCTCAAATCTTTTATGGGAAGCTACAGAATCCTTGCTAACTCCAAGAATTACTGCTCCCTTTTCCGTAAACTGTGGATATCTCTCAGAAAATCCACATGCCTGTTTTGTACATCCAGCAGTGTTATCTTTCGGATAAAAATACAATATTACTTTCTTACCCAAATAATCACTTAATTTATGTAATTCTCCATTCTGATCTGGCAATTCAAAATCTGGTGCTTTTATTCCTACTTCTAACATTATTAAGTCCTCCTATTTCTTTTGTTAAAGGTTTTTCGTTATTATATCCCACTGTATATAATTTTTCTACATAATTATTTATCTCTAAAAAAGCCCACTAGTATATTCTTGCCATTACAAATCATTGATCTGCCAACCGTGAACCCATTTGTGGAAGAACATCTACCATTTTTTTGATATTATTCCTTTCTCATATTTTTTATGGAAAAATATAACAAATACGCTGCTATTGGTATAATTGCTTCAATAATAAATATCTTGATCATATTAAATTCTATATCACCCATTTTATTTATTCTCCTTTAATAAATGCTCTCTTTTCCGTAACTTTTAGAAAAGGGAGCACCTTTAGATTGTCCTATATTAGTTTTAAATAATTTATATTCCCCAAAAATTCCTTGCAATTCCCCAAGTAATCAGTAACACAACATATAACAGAATTACAATATTATGAAATAAGCATCTCTTGGTTTTTCTGTAATTTACATAATTATACAATTCTAAAATGATTTCATACATAATAAAAGGCCAGGTAATAAATATAAATCTGTTGTATTCAAATGCCTTCTTAAATTGTAACTTTGAAATATTGACACACATCCGTGTAATACCGCATCCTGGACAATTAAATCCTGTTAAACTGTGGATTATACATGGAATCCCCCATCCTGTAACTATAATAAAAACATTATAAAATAAGCCTACTGCTAACAGTAGACTTATTCTATGAATGATTTTTATTAATCTCTTATTCTCAGATTTAATAATTCTCATATATTATGCTGCGAGTTTGTTAATCTCGTTCTGCATTAATATAGTTGCAATAATTGATAATCCGATGATATCAAGGATGAGGTAAAGAATAGCTGTGTTACCATCGCCACCCTTTGCTGCATCAATCTTTTTACCCTGTTTGTATACCCAGTAGATTGAATAGATACCGCAAGTGATTATTGTAAATAAAATTGCCATTCCTCCAGATGCTGTTGCCTCTTCAGGTGCAAGTTCATTTGCGTCATTTGTTAAACATATGAACCAATAGATTCCATAAATACCAAATGTAATAATTGAAAAAATAACACATAAAGCTATATTTCTCTGTTTAACCATTTTCAATGTCCTCCTTTATTTAATACTTACTATAATATACAAAATTCTGTATAAATTGTCAATAATTTACACTAATATCCTAAATTTTTTATTAATTTATTCTATAGATATTATAAATTTAATTTTATAAAGATTTTGGCAATTCTGAATCCCTTTACCAATTCTGTCATAATTATTCCTCTTTTTCCATTTTAAATGATGGCATAAGCTGCAGTTTAAAAAGATTTTTTTTATGCAATAAATCTATTCTATCTTTCTTATCCTTTGATGGTTCAATTCCCTGTCTTATATATCTGTCAAGTTCTGCATATGTGAATCCTAAATTATCTTCATCTGTCTTTCCTGTCAAACCGTCAGAAGGTGCTTTCTTTACTAGTTTATCTGGCAATCCTAAATAGCTGCCAATTTCAAGTACCTCAGTGACAGTGAAATTAGCCAGTGGAGCAAAATCACCTGCTGAATCACCATATCTAGTTGAATAACCAACATAATCCTCAGACATGTTGCACGTGTTCACCACTCTTCCATTATTGCTCTGACTCACTGCGTAGAGTGATGACATTCTAAGTCTTGGAGGCAGGTTTACTTTTGTCTGAGGCTGTATTTCTATATTATTTTTCTCTATCTCTGAAATAATTGATTTATACGCACTAGCTATATTAATTGTATAATTTCTAATTCCTAACACTTCACAAACGAACTTGGAATCTTCTATGTCTGCCTGTTCACCATTTGGCATCATTACCCCGATAACCCTGTCTTTTCCCAAAGCTTTTACACACAGTGCTGCTGCAACTGTAGAATCTTTTCCTCCTGATATACCTACTATAGCATTGCAGTTACTCCCATTATTCTCAAACCACTCCTTAATCCATTTTATGCACTTATCAGTTGCTGATATTACATCAAATTTATATTCCATACAAATTCTCCTTATTAAATTTAAATTTCTTTATTTTTATTGTAATATATATCTTTCTGTTTATACAGCCGCTGGTCTGAAATCAGCATCAAATCTTTCATAGTAAGTTTTGATTCATCGTCGCAATAATAATATCCTATAGAAGCTGAAAGTGAATCACAGATCTTTCCTTTCCATTCACTAAAAGATTTATTTAGAGATTTAATTAATTTATTTTGCTCCGATTTTCTTATATTTATAATTGCAACAAATTCATCTCCGCCAGTTCGATAGATTTCACCATAAGGACTTAATATTCTTTTCATACATCCTGCTGCTCCTTCTATCATTTCGTCCCCAACTTCATGTCCTAATGTATCATTTACTTTTTTTAGTCCATTTAAATCCATCATAAGAATCATCATATTTCCTCCAACAATAGATTTACCATACCCATCCATTTTTTCATCAAATGCCCTGCGGTTAAAGATTCCTGTCATACTGTCTTTATGTGCCATTTCATACAGAATATCTCTTTTACTTTTACTATTTACTATGTATGCAACAAAACCGCAAATCACTGCAATTATAACTGCAACAAGTATAATCACCAATAAATAATGATCATTCACATAATCCTCAACTGTATAATCTGCAAGTCGTCCAATATATTTGTATGTTGCTGTTATTGAATAATTTTCTGGCAGATTAGTTATGCCTCTGTTTAAAATTGACAGAAGCTCATTTTCTCCTGCATTTACTGCAAGACAGCGACTACTTGTATCGGGGAGCTGAGCTGTGTTTAACTCTTTATATCTTGTATTATTTAAGTACCCATCTTTACGAAAATCATTGATAATAATGGAACCTGCTTTCCCGCTCATTACTGCATTAAGTGATTCTTCAAATGTATCATAATACAATATTTTTGCATTGGGATAATGAGTGCGTGTATATTCTTCTTGAAGTGTATTTCCTTTTCTGACAGCAATTGTTTTAGTATCACCCTCATCATAATCTCCCTTAAATGCCAGATTCATTGATGTTGTAATGACTGAAGAAGTAAGAAATATTTTATTTTTATCAGCTAATGATACATTATCTTCTACTGGAAATGCCACATCAATTTTTCCACTATTAAGTGCCTTAATCATATCTTTGTTTTTATTAAATGCCACATATCTCAGTTTGATTTTCCCCTGAATATCCAATACCTTTAGAATTTCATCCATAATATCGGTTACTATTCCTGTTGCTTCACCATTCTTGGTGCAGTCAGAAAATGGCATATAATCCTTCATATATCCAATACAAATTATCTTATGCTGATCTATCCATTTCAGTTCATCTTCCTGCATCTGCGTATTAACTGATACTCCCAAAAGATACTTATCAGTCAGTCTTCTTGTAAAATTAGGATCTGTAGACGAAATCTTTGATAAAGCACAGTTAAGCTGATTCAGGAGATCCGTTCTATTTTTTGCAACCCCAAGATAATAATTTTCTGACCCCATTGAATATTCAGGAAAAAGTATTTTCTGCTGCGTTTCATCATTCTTTGAAACACCTGCCAGAATATCAATCTCACCATTATATAGTTTTTCTAAAATGGTGTCCCAGTCTCCATACACATATTCATAATCCCAATTGGTGTAATATGATACTTTCTGTATATATTCATATCCAAGTCCAGATTTTTCCGCATCATCACTCATACCTTCCATCATGTTATCAATTTCAACATATCCAACACGGACAACTGTACGATTATTCTCATCTGCATTCACCTTCATATAAGATGGGAACAAAGAAAATAAAATGATTACTAATAATATTAAGATTGTAATTTTCTTTAATCTCATAAATCCTCCAAATGTAATATCACCTTATTTCATAGTAATAATGTTTTAATAGCTTTCTCCTGCTATTCGTCCTTATAATCTTGCCTACTTTATTATAAACTACATAACCTACTATTCCTAGTTTTACTAGCATAGGATTTTTCTTTTTGGTCATTTCCAAATGAAATTTTCCTGAAAATTCCACTACTTTATTGCATTTAATTGCCTCTATCAGACTGTTATTATCTGTAATTTTCTTATCAAAGACTGTAAATGCACTCCCAACTCTCACTGGATTATGAGAATCTGAACCAGATGTCATTGGTTTTTTCAATTTTTTTCCAAATGCAACTGCTTTCCTATTTGATTTTTTATTAAGACCAGAATTATAACCCTCAACAAAATCAAAACATCTCATTATTTCTGGATTTTTTCGATAAATCCTCGTATTGGTAATCGCAAAATATCCTGTTCCAAACGGATGTGCAGCTCCAATAATACCGCTATGTCTGTGAACTATTTCTGCAAGTTCACTAATATCCAGTCCCCTGACTTCAAGAACTGGTATATGTTCTCCGTCTGGTAATATTATTATAACATGTCCCGCATCTCCGCTGTCATATTCTATTCCCTTAAATACTCTAAAACCTTTGAGGCCGTGAGGTAACTCATTATTTTTTCTCTTTTTATTAAAATAATTGTATCCTCTGTATGAATTATGATCTGTCACAAGCATACCTGAAAACCCAAGATTTTTTAACATTAAAGCATATGTAACAATTCCAAGTTTTGCGTCAACAGAACCTTCTCTTGTATGACAGTGAAGATCATATTTATACATAAATCTCTCATCCTTCCAAGTCTTTTTATTTTAGAAATTAATTATCAATAATTATAACCGTTGGAATGTATTTATGCAAATATAAAATGTGCCATCCCTTAATTTTCTGGGATGACACATTTTTTAATTTAATTATTACCAGTACGTTTTTTTCATAAATATTACTGTAAATATAGACATTAACATCATAATTAGTAATGTTATTGCTGTGTTCATACTATTATCTGAAGTTTTAGGATTTTTTCCTGATACTTGAGCCTTGCTGTTTTCAGTTGTGTTAGGTACAACATCTGCAGTCTTATCTGGTTTACTAGTACTATCTGTTATTGTTGTACTTTTCTGAATATTGTCTATATTGTTTTTTGTAATTGTTTCTGTCTGCTGTGTCTCGGTAGTTGTTTCCGTTTCAACGTCATCATACTGTGCAACTAATGTCATACTTCTTGTAATAGGCTGACTGAAATCGAATACAATTCCATTCTCGTCCAGCCATTTTCCAAATTTTTTCCTGATGAGTTCAGGTGCCATTACAAGGTCTGCATGATTGTATTTCAGAATATTCTGAATAGAAACAATATCATACTGTCCTGTTTCAGGATTATAGCATTTTATTTATATAAGCATTTGATACTGTATTACAATCAGTAAATGAAACACTTCCACCTTTATTAAATGAAAGCTCAGCAAGATGTTCATCATCATCAATAAGCCTGTAATATGGTGTAATTGTAACATTCTCATCTGGCATTGAGAACTTATAACCCATACTGCCATTATCAAGTACTGTTGTCTCTATGCTTCTCAAATCATTATCTTAAGAACCTTCAACATAATTTACTGATCCTGAATTCCACATTGAAGGATTCATACTATCTGCATTTTCAAACTTTGTTGTTACTACTCCATTATAATCTGCTGAGTTATTTGCCATATCTATTGCACTACTTATTGTTGCTGTGTATGCCGTCTTATATTTTGCTTTTATTTTAACATCCTGTTTTGGCATATTGAAAGAATATGTTCGGCATGTAGGTGTAAATTCATTTTTACGCTCAGTTACATCTTCATATGCTATTACACTTCCATCCGCAGCAGTTATCTCTACTCCATCTGACATATATCCATCATAAGGAATAACACTTACTTGAACTGGTTCATTAGAATAATAATATTTCTTGTCGACACCACTGTCATTTGTAAATACAAGGTTTCCTGCATCATTATCATATTTGCTGTCGCACACCTTTTCACCCTGCTCAAGTTCTGCCTGGAAAGAATACATATCATCAGAATAAATATCTGCTAATTTATATTCCTTACTGTCCACTTCTGGATTCTCATCCTGTTTATGTTTATCATTCATTACAAGTGATTTTATATATTTTCCATCATGTGGTCTGATTTTCAAAAGAACTGTAGTACCGCCTGTAAAAACAGATCTCTCTGAAAGTTGTGTTGATGTGTCAGTTGTTGTTGTAGCAATTATATCAGCATCATTACTTGTAGGAATATAAAATGACACAACTGGCTGACCTGAATACATAACCATTACTTCATCTTTAGCAGCACTCTTATCATGGAATGAATCTGCATCAAGCTGAATAGCCTTACCTGCCGTAAGTGTAGGCTTAAGATCCTGAGATATGTTAAGCCATGTAAAGTCCGCATCATAATTAAGTCCTGCAGGATCCCATGTAAACTGTTTTCCTACTATAAATTGTCCTTCACCAAGCTTTCCAGCATCTGATGCCGAACTTCTTACATTCTGAAGTCCCTGTACTCCGTGACTCTGCAAGTAAGTATGAAGATTCTCATTTGCAAAAACATATGCTGGAGGGGAAATAAGACCTTCAATTCCACCTCTGGCATCAATCAATTCATATTTAGTAGGTGAAGAAGGAGCTAACATCAGATTATAATAATCACATGTATATCCATAACAATCATTATACCAAGGAACAGGCCATGGTGAACCCGCTGACTGTGGACTGTACCTTAACCCCTTAAATATAAGATCTGTACCTTTTAATGCAGAGTTTTCTGTAGTTCTAAGTGCATATGTAATATTAGATGTAATTGGTTTCATCTGATATATCTTCATTTTCTTATCTGTCTTTTATCTGTTACTAGTATAAGTCTTTCTTATCTTTCCGTCTCTTATTCCTAGCATATTAGCAGGAGTCACTGAATCAACTACATTGTTAAAATATAATACAGATTGTGTATCATAGCTTCTCATTGCACCTTCTAATTTTGAATCATACAAACTTATTGCCTGTGCAAGAGCTCTCATTGCCTTATAATATGTCTCATTATAATTATTCCAGAGTTCATCTATTCTTGCCTGTTTCTGACGTTCTGGAGAATAATTATCATTTTTGTCTACGGAAATATTGTTACTTGCAGGCTCAGAATAAATTTTCATTGCTCCAAATTGTGTGTAAAGTTTGTATACACTTATATAATTATTAATAACATATGCTAAATAATTAATCTGTGGAATCATATCATCATATAATTCATTTTCAAATGCATCTACGTATGTTGCCAAATCATAATATGTAGAAAGTACTGTAGATTTATTATCATTTTTGCTTCCCCAACCACTTTCATCAGATACATCTTTACTGTAATCAACTGGTTCATAACTGTTATATGGACTAATATTTTCAGTAATTGCAGCTAAATCTTTAGGGAAATTAAATTCAATCTGTGTATGTGACTGAATTCCATTAGCACCATCTTCATAAAGATCATTTACACGATTATAGGCTGCCTGTACTGCATTTAAAGAATTTGGATCATCTGGATTATACTCATCCACCGCATCTATCAAATCCTGAAAAATTTTGTACAATTCGGTGTATCTTCCATTTACATTATCTACCTTTGACCAAATGTTAGAATAATTTTCTTTCTTTGAATCAACGTCAATTCTAGCAAGCATTCCTTTAATTGCCTCTGAATCAGCATGTTGATTTGCAGAAAGGATACTAAGATCTCTGCTAATTTGCTGACAAAGAGCCTGTATCTGTCCTAGAGCATTCGACTGCGGATTTCCAAGTAACCTCTTTGTGAGTTTTAATACCTGAGCTACATTATCATTTTCTGCATTTGCCTGACATTTCCTAATGCAAACATTATTGTACGTTCAATGTACTCACATTTTAATGCTCCAAAATTGTGTGTAATAATGCTCGTTATTGCACCGCCTACAATTGGAACATTCTCTGTATCTGCCGAGGCAGATAGTGGTGCTATTGATGAAAATGCAACAGAAAATGCAAGCATTCCAACAACAGCTTTTTTAGCTAGTTTGTTCAATTTCATAACATCATCCTCCCTGTTCTCTTAAATATTGTATATTTAAAATTGCAATTATAAATAAATTATAAAAATCACTTATAAGATAGTCAATATATAAATTGTAAATGTTTTTTATAAAATAAAAATAGTCATCATAACAATTGTCACGATGACTATACATATTTAGTAATAATTACTTTTCATTTCCAAATTGTTCTGCCCACTCAAGTGCATCATCAATATGTTCTCTGAAATTCTCTTCCCCGACTTTTTCTACAAAACCACATTTTCTCATCGTATTCATAGGCTGTTCATTTACATGAGAGAATACAAGTTTTATATTATATTTAACACACTTATCATAAAGCTGTTCCATTGAATGCATTGCGGTCACATCTAATGCTGGAACTCCACGCATACGAATTACTAAAACCTTTGTAAAGTCTTTTACTCTTACCTCTGCTAACTGATCAGCATCACCAAAGAACATAGGTCCTGTAATTTCATAAACTCTAACATGTTTTGGAACTTTTTTAAGTTCAATTCCATCAGGATCATCATCAGGATCATAATACTTCCATCCCTTTATCTCCGATTCATCACTCATACGTTTCATAAATAATACACATGCAACTATCATTCCAATCTCAATTGCAACAACAAGATCAAATACTACAGTTAGTACAAATGTCAAAACAAGAACAGTAATGTCACTCTTTGGTGCAGTTTTACACAAGTGAGAGAAAGTTCTCCACTGACACATATTATATGCAACTATAAATAATATAGCTGCTATTGTAGGCATTGGAATTAAAGCTGCATAAGGCATAAGTACTACTAGTACAAGGACTAATACAATTGAATGAATCATTCCTGCAATTGGTGTACGTCCACCATTTTTTATATTAGCTGCAGTTCTTGCAATCGCGCCTGTGGCAGGTATTCCTCCAAACAATGCAGAACCAATATTTCCAAATCCCTGTGCTATAAGTTCCATATTTGATCTGTGGTGCGAATTTATCATTCCATCAGCAACAACACATGATAATAAAGATTCAATTGCTGCAAGAATCGCAATAGTTACACCATCAGAAAATACACTCTTTATTGTGCTAAAAGTCATATGTGGTACATGAGGTACTGGAAGTTTGCTACTGATTTTGTATAAATCACCTATTGTATTTACATCCATATTCATAAACTTAACCATAAGTATTCCCACTATTACTGCTATTAATGAACCTGGAATAGCATCAAAAATATATGGCCAAACAATAAGGATTATAAGAGAAACAATTCCTACAATTAACGCTTCTGTATTTATTGAGCCAATATTTTTTACAATTGCTTTTATTTTATCAATTGTCTCAATTGTAGCTGTTCCCTTAGGATATGTAAGACCTAAGAAATCCTTAATCTGTCCTATTAGTATTGTAAGTGCAATTCCTGCAGTAAAACCTGTTGTAATTGTATATGGTATGAATTTAATCAGTGATCCAAGTCTCAAAAATCCCATAACAACCAGTAAAATTCCAGCTATTATTGTAGCAATTACAAGTCCATCCATTCCATTTTTTGCAACTATACCTGCAACAATTGTCGCAAATGCAGCTGTAGGTCCCGCAATCTGAACTCTACTTCCGCCTAAAAATGAAATGATAAATCCAGCTACAATCGCTGTGTAAATACCTTCCTGTGGTCCAACACCTGATGCCAGAGCAAGTGCTATTGAAAGTGGTAATGCAATAATTGCAACGATTATTCCTGAAACTACATCTTTTGCGAACATTCCCGCATTATACTTCTTGATTACGCTAAACAGCATGGGTTTTAGTCGGTCGGTATTCATTTTTTCTATCTCCTGTATTTTTTATATTAATTACACGCAAACATTATTTTTGCGCAGAACTCTTATATGATAATACAAATACACTAGAAATACCATTGTTAAAATTCATAATTTTTTTTTAGAATATTTAAAAATTATTTACATTTTTACTTGTATAATGTCAATATTTCTACTAACTATATTAATTTAAATCAACTTGAATCTTTTCGGGTTGTAGACAAAATACAAATCAAATAATCTCCGTGAAAGAATACAAGGCACTCCAAAAGAATATACAAGAACTCGAAATGGAGAATGAAATATTAAATTTATTTTAATATTTTACACTATCCATCTTATAGCCTTAGCCAGGCGTTTTCCCGAATCTGCAAAGTGTCCTCCTCTATTTATTTCAAAGAAAACATTATTACGCTCTTCTAAGTATGTTTTAAGTTTTCTAGTATTATCCAGTACAGTTGACAATAATTTATTCTCTGTATTATTTTCTTTTCCGCCTAAACTCAAATAAATTTTTTTTGAATGTATTTTATCAATATTCTCTGTGACATAATTTAAAAAATCTGGAAACCAGACTGAACCAGAACAAGAAGCTGCTCCGTCTAATTCGTCAATCAAAAATAATGACCAGATTGCAAAAAGTCCTGCAAGAGAATATCCCATAAAATATATTTTGACCTCATTTCCGTATTTTTGCTTAATTTTTTTAATCATATAATCTCTAATATAATTAATTGTGTGAATTCCATTCCCAGCAAAATCCCCACCCTCGCACTCTGTTTTCCATGGTGAAAATTCTGCATTCCAGTCTTCTACCTCCAATGCTATAATTGTGCAATTTGTAATATATAATTCTTCAAGTCTTGTAATTAAATTTTCTTTTTCATTTCCTGAATGGGGATACATTCCCCAAATTATAACTGGACTACCAACTGTTTCTTTTACTAAATATTCTTTCATAGATTCTCCCTGAGTAAAAACTTTATAACATAGATTACCTTCAGACACTTATTGAGTAGTTACCTAAAAAATAAATAGTCCACCACAATAGTGGTGAACTACACTCTTTTTCAACAATATATATCTTTATTAACCAATAAATTCCCTAACACATCTCTCGTATGCAGCTACAGGATCTGCTGATGCTGTAATTGGTCTACCAACTACAATGTAGTCTGAACCTATCTCTTTAGCCTGTGCTGGTGTCATTACTCTCTTCTGATCTCCAATATCTCCATCTGCAAATCTTACACCTGGTGTTACTGTTATGAAATCTTTTCCACATGTTTCATGAACCTTTCCAGCTTCAAGTGGTGAACATACAACTCCGTCAAGTCCTGCATTTTTAGCTGTAAGAGCATAATGCATAACTACTTTATCTATTGGTTCCTTAATAAGTAAATCTCTTTCCATTGTTTCCTGATCTGTTGATGTAAGCTGTGTTACAGCAATGAGGATTGGACGAGTTCCATCTTCTCTAGTTAATCCCTCAATAGCCCCCTGCATCATCTGTGTTGCACCAGCTGCATGAAGATTACACATATCTACATCAAGTTTTGATAATACTGCCATAGCTTTTTTTACTGTATTTGGAATATCATGAAGTTTAAGATCAAGGAAAATCTTATGTCCACGTTTCTTAATTTCTTTTACGATAGCAGGTCCTTCTGCATAGAACAATTCCATACCAATTTTAACAAATGGTTTCTTTCCTTCAAATTTGTCAAGGAATGCAAATACTTCCTCTGCACTTGAAAAATCACAAGCTACTATTACGTCTCTTCCCATCTTCTTTTTCCTCCATATATACTTTTATTTGAATTTTAGCCTCTTTCAGGCACTTTAAATATAATACGATATCTGCTAATTTATGTCAATATTAGTCATGTCTTGAGTTTCCGTACTTTTATCCACATCCACTTGACTTTTCAAATATTCTAGTAAACAACTTTCAAAAAATGCCAAAATATAAGGAATCCTTTCCCTCT
>OMVN01000028.1 GCA_900314525.1 uncultured Eubacteriales bacterium | reverse complement strand
ATCATTGCAGACTACATTCTTCACTTGGTTATCAAACACCAGTACAATATCGGAAAAATAACCTTAAAAAAGTTGTCTAAAAAAGTGTTGACAATCCAATTCGCGACCTCGGGAATGAAGCGCATATACTCTTCCTTTGTCCAAAAAAGCATTTCATCTGCATGGTGTTGTCCAAGTGGACCAGCAATTACAGCCGGATTCTTTGGCAGTTCGTAATACTTCACCGCATGATTGAATATGGCTGAAAGTTCCGCCTGCATCTTCCTAAGATAGGTTCCTTTGTATTTTTCACCATCCTGCGACTCACACTTACGCATCTCGTTTTGCCAAGCAATAACATCTCTCGGTGTAATCTCACGCATAACCAAATCTTTAAAATACGGTAGTATCTTTAACTCGATTACATATTCTTTGGACTTCCACGTATTCTCTCTAAGCTTTGGCTTTACATCATCGGTATAGCGTTTGTAAAAATCTCCAAAGGTCATATCAAGGCTACTGGCTTTTTCCAATGAAAAATGTCGTTCCCAGTCCTGTGCTTCCTTTTTGGTCGAGAAGCCTCTCTTTAATTTTCTCTGCTGCTTGCCTGTCCAGTCGGTGTAATACAACGACACATACCAAGTGCCTCTCTTCTTATCTTTATAAACTGCCATCTTCGTCCTCCTTTTCAAATGAATCAACTCCGTAGAATCTTTCTTCGAAATACTTTCTGCTTACTCTACCCGGGATTACCATGTAGCCTTTATCAGAAAGTTCCTTATTTAAGTCACGAACGATTGCATATGACTTTGATTCGGAAACACTCAATACCTGACAGATCTCTTTTACTGATATAAACGTTCTGCATTCAAACATATCTTTTGCCCTCCGCTTACGTACTATTTCTTGTTACGTAATACATTTGGGTTGAAAAAATCCCCATTACTAAACGAGAGCAAAAAAAGTTTGAAATTTTTACAAATTGTGGAAAATAAAAGATGAAAAACAGATTTGGACACTATTCTGAAATAATTCCGATACAGTTTTTTCTGAGAAAAACAGTATCATAATCGTATCACGACACAAAAAAGGCCTGAAATCATGTTTTCTTAACATGATTTCAAGCCTTGAAAATACTTGATTTGTTATACCAACCTCTAAACCACTTACAGGCTACTCAAACTCGCAGAGTCTGGTTTGATTCAGATTATTTCAATACAGTTATCTATACTATTGTGTATTGATAAACCGCATCTTTTCCACACATTATTTTTCTTTTCACATATTTTTAGTACCAATCCAGTACCATTGCACTTTTTTATTATTGTATGTAGTTCCGGTGGCTTGCAGGTTCGTTTACTATTCAGAGAATAATCATCTGATAGTTTGTAAGTCCACCTATGGAGATTATAATCTCCAGATGATGTTTCTGCAACAAAATGTTTTCTACTCAACAGATTTATTTTCTGCTCCATGATTGACCAAATAATTCTCTCCCATTAGGTCCTAAGCATAATACTTTTTTATCAAACAATATCTGTTGACTCTTTTTACTATATGAGGTGGCTTTATCTAAAGATATAAATATCTGTTTTTGGGAATCCTTATACATATCCAATATCTTCTCTATAGCTACATCTTCTATTTGTTTCAGTAATACGGAGTCATGCACTAAAATTGGTAAACATGTATCCTGCAAAACCGCTAAATCAAATAACACCATTCCCCTATAGCAAGTCCCTGTTCCAGTATCATCAATTGTTTCAAATTTATACTGTTTATTATCAAACATAATTATTGGCGGTCTCTTTGTGGCATGATATATTTCGTCATTTAATTGTTGCAGTTTAATATTAATCAAATTCTGTAATTGAGAAAGCTGTTGCATTCTCATCATTTGTTTTCTGCTATCTGCATCTTTCTTTTCTTTGCTCAAAACTTGTAATTCATCATAATATTTATTTTGATTTGATAATATTTCAATTTTTTTCTGCAACTCTGCGAATTTAAACAAAATCACTTGTGACAAGTTAGACATTTCTGATATTTCTTTTACCTTTTGTTCAACTTGTGCTTTATTGCCTTCCAACAATTGTATTACATTTTGAACACTACTGATTTCCTCTTTTATTTCCTCTTTTAAAACAACACTTATTTCTTTATGAAAATTTTGTATTTCTTCTAATCGTTTTATTTCAATTTCTGGAAAAAACTTTTTTAGCATTGACAAATCATCTTTACTAATAATTCTGCTTCCTGAAATATTTTCTTGTAACGGGATTAACTTAGTTCTTTGTGCACGTATCTTTTTATTATAATCACTTATTTCTCTTTTTAATTCTAATATTGCATCTGTTTTTTCCGAATTAATATCTAAAATACTATTATTTAACTCATCTGTAATTTTCTCCCTTTCCTCCTCCAATTCTGCTATTTGTTTATCATTCGCTTTTCTTTGCCGAGCTCCTATTTTAGATATAATGTGATACTTTTGAGCATTTTTAAAAGCACTTAACTCATCGCCTTTTCTCTTTGCCAAATCTTCCAACTCACTAATTGCTGCATACAAATCATATAATTTTAACAATGCATTCATCGCCTGCGTTGGTTTTTCATTTCCCACCACATCAAGAGGATGCTTTTCATTTAAATTATCTTTTCCGTAAACACGAATATACCTTCCAACAACATCTCTAAAACTGATGTCTTAATCTCCAAATTCATATAGTGACTTCAGTTTATTTGTGTATTGTTCTAAAGTAATCGTTTCTGTAACTTCATATTTATCATTGCATATATTCACATATTCTGTATCACTGGTATTTCGAGAAAAATAGTATTTATTACCTTTAAACACAAAAGAAAACTTGATTATGTGAGCCCCGACATTTCTTTGTATATCTATTGATTTCATCACATAATCTTTTCCGCCATATACATAGTCAATTATCATTAGAAATGTAGACTTGCCTATTGAATTGCTTCCTTGCTCATCACCTAAAACAACATTTAATCCGTCATAAAATTCTATTTTCTTTTCTTTAAATTTGTCACATATTATCTCTCTTAACACTCACTATTCTCCTTTTATCGCTATCATAGTCTATTTTCCCAATGGCATACAAAACGACTAATGCGTCAATAAATTCTTGACTTCCATTGCATTTGCTTTTACATATTTTATACAATTCGAATACCTGTGTATCCTCTTTCAATTGTTCCAAAATTTTCACGCAATCGTAGATGACAGTCTCTTTGTACTCAAACAATTTATTCGGAAATTTCATCAAACACCTCACAATTCTGTATAAAGAAAGATATCATAACTTCACAAGCCTCTTTAGATGTTCTTGTAACCTTACTTTTCATCCATTCAACTAGCGAATTAAAAATTATCACCTTGTCATCCGTATTCCCTTTTGCTTTCAAATACGCTGTCTTCACTTCCGATGCTAACAGTTCAAATTTTAATCCTTTCTGTACACTTAAATTTTTCATATTCTCTTTAATAAATCCATAATATGTACAAGCATTGAATTCGACTTTCCTTCTTAATATGCAATAATTATCCTCTATTTTGTTCGCAATCTTAATTCCCTTATACTTCAGAATGCTTTCCTCTATTTCTTGATCTGTAATAGCTGTAAGTTGGTTCATTAATATCAATAATTCTTCTTCAATATCTTCCGTTGATACTTTTTCTCGAATTTTATTTATTGCAAGTAATTCCTTTTTTATTGCTAAAATTTTCAAATATTCTTCTTTGGTCGTATGATCATCATAATATCCATGACAATTTTTACATAAGGCGATTTTATTCTCAAAATCCTCACTTGTATTCCCTAAGCGTTCTAATCCTGCAAGCTCAACTTTTTGATGAGCGTTAGGACTATTAGGATAAATATGTGCAATCTGATACTGTTTATTTACTTTACTTCCTTTTTTTACCAATAATTGTTTCCCACAGAGTGGACAAAACCCGCCAACTTCTTGAATATGTTGTAAATCAACATTTTCTGTAATTGCAGCCCTTGGTTGTAAATAATCATCTATCTCTGCCATCTTCCGACCTCCTTTGTTAATTTGGATTATACACAACCTGCCCTTTATACTCATCAAAAAAACTCATCGGTATGTTTCTTTGACACTTAAAGCTCTTCTCTGCTACATAAGTAAAATGTTTTCCCAGTTCATCTCCTGGACATAATACAACACCATCAATCTCACCATTTGAAGCATCTGTTAAAGCTATAAGATATCTTATCGTTCTTGTAGTAAATTCTTCATTTATCTGTTCTTCAAATTGCGGTGAATATCTCCCTAAATCTATCGTTGGTGAGTCTTGCACTTTTACCTCAAGCATCTGATTTCGAATATCAGGATATCCACCTTCCAATCCTTCGTGTAATCTCTTATATCCAAGTTGGTATGCAACCATTCGCTCGAGTTGTTGCCCCCTTTGCTTCGTTGACAACGATATATCTAATTTTTCACCCAACAACTTTTCTGTTACCTGTTGATTAATAGTTTCAATCGGAAGCACCCTTTCAGGTTCGTCTTTAATATTAACATCTCCAACAACCATATTATTTTCAGTATCTAATAAATCAACCGATATATTCGTATCCGCAACAATCATACTATGTTTCTTTAAAATCTCTTCTCTTTTTTTATTGGAAATTATTAATTGTTGTTTTACCGTTGGTTTCCCAAATTTACCAAATCTGTTTTCGATATATTCTGGTGTCATAATAACAATGGATTCTATAATTTCATCCGCATTTATTTTTCCCAGCACAAATCTCACATCACTTGCCAAAAGTGTTTCTCCATTCTTCAAATCCACCTGCACTGATGAGCTATTAGGATTTCTATTCCATACCTGTAAATTATAATTAACTCCAGATGTTACTATATATGTATCTATATATTCCCTCAAAAAAGATGGTACCCCCTTCTGCTTTGGTGGTACAATCTCATATTCAACAGCTTCCTTCGGAATATAATTAGAAAGCAAATGATTTGTAATCATCTTTCTAAAATTGGATCCATCCGTTCTTGGTTTTCCCGTTAAAGGAAACTTTTCTCCTATAAGAGACTTCAAATTTTCAACAAGTTGCTCTGGCGTAGATAGCTCGTTTTTACTGTTTGGTGGTATTTTACCTATTTCAATATAATTCATTATGCTGCCTCCTTTCCAGTACATTTATTAATTTGAACAATTTCATTCTCCGACAAATTAAAAGCCTTGAAAACAATATCATTAATCTTGCTTTCAGCCTCTTGTGTTTCTATATTACAATTCATAATACCTTCCACATACTTCGCAATTTTCTTTGCATCGTCATTTTCTATTCGTGGAATTGGCCATTTGTTCAAGTTAGTTGTTGTATATCTGTACTTTTGCGAGTATAAACAACCACTAATTAATTTTTGATAATATTCCAAAGCTGTAGAATTAAGTAATCCAAGCACAAAACAATAAAATTCATGCTCAGACATATCTGCATACTTTGTAGCAAATAGAGACTCTTTTCTCGTCAAAAAAAATGTATTTCCTTGACACAAATATCCTTCTTCATCTAACGCAAAAGTATTAGACGATACAATATCTCTTGTAACAATTTTAGTTTGGCGAAATTTAGATAATTTCTGTGGAACCCAGCATTCATACCACTCACGTGTTTTTGATTCTGTTAAATATTTCCTCCCTTTCAATATTTCTGAATTGCCAAGCAAATAATTTGCAGCATTTGGGATTTCCTCAAGCCTATATGCTTTCATAATTCCCTTCTCTTCTTTATGAGGATATAAGATATAGCGATCTCTTTTATTCTCTCCCCACTTAATTGACCATCTTTCAACATCAAAGCTCTGAATTAATGGGTAAACAACCTCATCTTCGAACTTATATTTTTTTATAAAATCCTCCGTCATTGGCTTTACAAACACAGTGTCCGCAGTAGTCTTTATCCCCACACATACATCTAATATATCTTGTAAACAACATAGTTTTTCTCTTTCCATTCTCATTTTTATTTGACTTTCATTGTCCGAAGATAGGTTCCAGGTTTTCCCTTCCATTGGTAATTTTGAATGTCCCTTTGATATTTCAAATGTACAACAATCTACATCATCTCCATATTCAACATATTCCTTTGATGCGCCAATTTTTTCTATATATTCAAAAAGCTCTGTTGCATTACAACATTTCTGTTTGCCTTTTTTTTCTGATGTTTTAATTCCTATATATTCAACCAAAGGACTTTTTGTATCAGAGTTTTCACATAGAATAATTGCAGGTAATACCGCAGCCCCGAAAAATTTTGTATCAAATAAATCAATAATCTTTCTTACATGCCCTGTTTCTACTAAGTATCGTCTTATGCCTACACCATAATTAGCAGTTAAATACTTATCACTGGTTATTAAACATAACCTTCCATTTTGCTTTAACAATTTATCTCCATGTTCAATAAAGCAAGTAAATATATCAAACCTCCCAGTTGAACTTATAAAATTATTTTTTATATACTCCCTTGCTTCCATTGTAAGATTTTGCAAACGTATATAAGGAGGATTGCCCACAATATAATCAGCATTATCAGATGCGGTCAAAAAGTCTTGACAATATATTGGTAATTTTTTTACCAATATTTTTACAAATTCTATATCATTAACAACTCCTGCTTTCAGCAAACTCGTAATAATTACTATCTTTGTTACAAACACATTAGATGGTTTTGTATCATAAGCTTGCACTAATTTATCTTCCAATAACAATTGGTATAAATCTACGTCTTCTCTCAATCCTCCTATAAACCTTTCCATTATTTGCTTCACAAATGTTCCTGTTCCACAAGCGGGATCTATAATTGACTTTTTAGTAGAAACTGATTTATCATAGCCCAGCATATCTAGCATGTATTTAATAATCTCTTTAGGAGTACGCTCACTACCAGATTTTTTTCTTGACTCTAAATCTATACCATCTGTCAATAATCCGAATAGTATTTCATCTAATTCTTCAAATGTCTTATCTTTAAAATTGTACTTTTCGTCATCAATCTTTGAAAAACCAACACATATATCATCCATATCACTAAATGTATATTTTATATTATTTCTTTTAAGGTATTCCTCCAAAACAACTACCGATGTATATATTGATGAAACCGCATAATTCAACATCTTATCAGATGGGGAAAATTTATTTTCTGCACTCTTAAATAATTTATCTATAAAATATGTCTCTTCATCGTGAACATTTACATAATATGCATGTCCAAAATTATTTTTGTAAAAGTCAAAATTTCTATTTATAAGATAATATGTATTCTCCAATACTGTAAAAGCATCCATTTTTCATTCCTCAACTCTTTCTATTTCCATAATTTCCGAAATATCACATTTTAATGCTACGCAAATTTTTAAAAGTATATCTGTATTAACATTTTCATTCCTGCCTAATTTTGCAATTGATGTAGTGCTAATTCCCGCCAACTCCGCAAGATCTTTCTTTTTCATTTCTCTATCAATTAACATTTTCCAAAGTTTCTTATAACTTATTCTCATAACAAACCTTTCTATATATTCCTTTATATGTCAAAACAACTATCCGTATTTATTATATCATGGCAATTTAGCGTTTGCAATTTAAATTACGCATACGCCAAATCACCAAATCATAGTATTTACCCCTAATATATAATTGCAAATGAGCTTGCAAATGAGCTCATTTTGTTAAAATATTTTTAATTTTCATTTATACCACGCAAAGGAATCACCTCCCTCTGCCCCTATTCCATACCTTATCTTCCGGCTTTTCCTTCCCTGCATCCCTGCCAACGCTCTCATCATAAATTTTCTGAAACTCCTCATAAAGCTCGTCTCCAGCCAGTCTTATCCTCAGCCTCTTCATAACATCTGAAAACAGCCTTATACTTCCACTTACATCTGCAATATCAAGCTCGAATAGATTCGCCTTAACAGCAACGTCGATATTCGCATATGCCCCACATGCAGATAACCTATCAGCAATCCGTTGTGCCTTATCCGACACCACATGAGTAACTGCCACCTCATCATATATAGCTCCTAGTTCACCCGCATAAATCTGTTCCGAATCACCATCATCCATTTCACAAGATTCCACAACATATAAATATGCCTGTTCTTTTTCGATATCACTATATTCGTCTGCAACAGAGACATCTTCTTTCCTACATATTTCCGTATCAGCATTCTCAATATCAGTAGCTTCCTTTATCTCAACCTCAGACACAGTCTCCTGTTCTTCCATCCCCGGTATCTCAACATCCCTGTCAGCAACAATCTCCTCCTTCCCCGACACCGCATAATAAACTGTATACAAATCTTCTTTTATAATGTCATCAGCAAGCTGTATCTGCCTCTTAATTTCCCTTTTCTCCTGCTTCAGTTCGTCCAGTTCTTCCTGCACTTCCACATGCCATATCTGATATTCCCGGTACTGCTCTTCATTCTTTATACTGCGTTTCCGACTAGAGCTTTCTCTGTATATCTCATGCTGTCTGTTCTCAATCTGCTGCATCTTTTCTTCCTGCTCACTAATGAACTCCGCAAGCTCCACAACACTTTTAATGTCATTATTTACAAGCAACAGATATTCGTCCTGTAACTGATGAAACCTCTTCAAATCCTCTGCATACTTTGCTCCACCAACTACAAAACGCTTCTGTTCTACAATCCTTAATCTGTATAGCTTTGCATAAAACTTCTTCTGGAATGATGACAGCTTCACCCTGTGCAATCTCCTGATATCCGACGAATAAAAGTAAGGCTTTGCCATCCATGGCATATCCACATAATGCCGTAACATATCTTCTGAAAACATCTCGTCCAGCTTTGCCAGTTTATGATAATACCTGAACCCTGGTGCCTGTACCTCTAACCACACACCTTTTTTAAATATATACCCCAGACTTCTCATCAGATATTTAAAATGCTCAACATCTCCGGCGGCATAAGCACACATTTTTGCATCACGCAGTATTATTTCTTTCATAGACATTTCTTTTTCCCATTTATCTCTGCTGATATTCTTTGGTGATTTACTGTATTCTGCCGGAACAACACCAAGTCCCAGCTCTTTGCAATACTTATTGGTAATCGGTTGTAAATGGTTCTTCCAGTTTCCTTTAGGCGAATTATATTTTTTACCTGTTGTCATATTCACGCTGTTCCAGATTAAATGACCATGCATATGTTCTCTGTCTGTATGCACCGCATACAAAGCTTCATAATCATCTCCAAGAACATCTTTCGCAAAATTTTCAATTACATACATCGCCTGTTCAGCCGATACTTTCTCCTCAGGAGAAAATGAAATAATAATATGATATCCCTGTCTGTTACCTGTCTTATGAAATATTTTCTTTGTTTCCACCATTTGCTCAAATGCAGTATCCGGCAGGCAGTTGATACTGCCCACCAAAACACATTCTTCTGTCTTGTCTGGATTTTGGATATACTGCAAAGCATTTTCCAGATGTGATGCCGGATTTCTTCCTTTTGATTCCTTTATATTCAGGATCTTTGTAATCGCCATGTCTCCAGCACCTTCCTGAATAAACTTTTGATTTCATCAAGACTTCTCTGCAACTTATCAATATCGCTGAAGTACAATTCTCCTTGTGTATTTCCAAGTCTAACTGCCTGATTGATATTATTTGCAATACCAGAAAAAATCCTGATAACTCTTGCCCTGTCCTCTGGATATCGAAAGTCAACATTACCACCTACCAGAATCAATTCAATCACATATTCACTTACAGTCTTTCCGCTTTTTCTAACTGCTTCATCCAGAATATCCATATCCTTCTCCGACAGTTTCACCGAAATCTTATAGTCTTTCCTATCAGACTTGTATCTTCTCTTTCCATCCGCCATAGTCAAATCCCCTTTCGCGTCTTAAAAAAGTTGTCTTAAACCAATTTCTTTTTATCTGTCCCATGTCTTTTCATCCTTTCTAAAAGTTGTGTTCATAGGTTTTGCAAGATGCGGAAAAGGTCGGACCTTTTCCCTAAAAATATATAAACGCTCATGCGTTTACATAATTTTTCGTCTTGGCAGGAGCACCTGCACCCAGTATATTTTTTATTGCTATCTAATTTGATAGCAAATATTATGATATTGATATCTTTACGGCACTTTTTGATAGCACTGCATTTTTCCTCATTTCTTTGCTATCAAAGGTGCCGTTTTTGATATCTTTTCACCTGATTACGCTATCCTTGCTGTTATCACTAGAAAAAAGCATCCAAATCTAACATTTCATTTGCTTCAAGGTCTTTTTCTATCTCATCTTCACTTTCAGTTTTAGTATCTTCAATTTTAGGTGTCATCCTCAAGTCAATTGAAAATGTAGTGAGTAAAGAATTTGAAGTCTGTCCTGTCTGAATTCCGATAAGATATGAGGCAACAACCTGTGTAAGCCTCTCGTTAATGATTTTTTCAACAGCATCACAAATTCTTTCAACAATGGGATCTTCCCATGTTTTCTTTTCATTCAACGTATAATCTTCATTAGCGTCCATCTCACCAAGCATATTTATTGCCGTAATTATATAATTCTGCACTGATGAATACTTATCAATATCAATGTGTTGAAGAATATCAAATGCCTTTTGGTGCTCTGGATTATCAGAATAGAACCGGACAATTTTCTGTTCTATCTTCTTCATTGTCTCACCTGCTCTCACCTATCCGACATTTCCCAGCTTCTTTCTCTTTAACGCAACATAGCAGAAATATTCATATTCCTTCGCATTTGCGTTGATGTCAAAATTAAATGTTATTCTTCTTCTATCAAAAGTACTGAAATTATCCAAAAGCTTTGCTCCGCCACCTAAGACATACATTTTCATGGTCTTTTCGTTATATCCCAAATCTAATATCTTTGCTGATAAATCATTCACGTATTCTCTTGCAGTTTTCTCCATACAGTATTCATATTCCGGATCAATATTCACCATTCGGTTCATCAAAAATGTGTTGATTATCGACTCCTGAATATCTTCCTGATAATTATCCAATAATGCCTGATGGATTTTTAGAGCACACTGCCTCACACCAAACAACTCCGTCCACATTTTATTTTCTACCGGTCTGCCATCCTGCAAAAACATAGCATTCATTGTTCCATTTCCAATATCTACAATCATATTCAGCCCTTTAAACTCCGGCAGTATTTCTGCAACTGCTGCATAACATTGTGGCATAACACTACAACCAGTTATTCTCACGTTAAAAATTCTGTCCTTATATAAAAACCGAATTTCCGGATTTTGCAGCATATACTGTTTAAAAGACTCTTTTTGTGAATCCATCCACTTAATCGGTACTCCGACAGCCAGGTGTATTTGTTCGCTACAGACACCGCGCAGATACAGCTCTTTTGCAATTGCAGCAATAGTGAGGATATAAAAATCATTATCCTGCACTTTATCTTTCGTAAAATTTTTATACCCTTGATCAAGAACATAAAAATCACCATCATACATCAAATAATCTGTACTGATTACCGGTTCTGTCTCTCTCTTTACTATTCCATTACTAAATACAGTATTAGCTGTTTTTATATTCCCGTAGCCATGATCTACAGCCAATATTAAAGACTCGTCTATCCTAAGATCTCTCATATTTCGTTACCTACAATTTCTTCAGTTTTTCCTGTTCACGAAGCTCCTTATTCTTTTTTATGGAAACAATCCCATCGTGAAATATAATTTCCTGTGCAAGCTCCCATCTTTGTCTCATAAGTGCTACAACCGACAAATAATCATCCTTTTTCCCTAGTGGTAGTCCCTCTTAGTTTATAATCTGTTCCTCTAGTTCGCATGCATACTCTTGAAATTCAATTGCCTTTTCAACCAATACTCCTTCCAGCAGATACTGATGATGTAGCTTTCTATCCAGCTCAAACAACCATGTCATCCAAAGTGTTCCATACTTGCCAACCCCTGCAATAGTTGCATTATCGCATGCACCCAGCACAGGATATAAATAATCTCCTCTCTGTTCATATCTGATTCCATTCTTTTCAAATAAAGTCGTTTCTTTTGTAATCATATAAACACCAATCCTTTCTAATCTGATTCGTTTAATATCGTCAAAATGTGCTTTAAGGGAATAAGAATCTCATCCAAATCCATCTGACTCATTTTTTCCTCATCATAAAACTGCAGCTCCTCAAGGAGTGCTTCAAGATACATCTCCATTTTTCTTGCAACTTTCTTTCCTCCAACAACCCTTATCTCATGTTTTAATAAACACTGGATTATATAGTCCTGTTTTGAAAGACCACTTATTGCAACTTTTACATTAAGTTCTTTTGCTTCTTCAGGTGACATGCGAAATGAAACCATTACATTTCTCCATCTGTTTTTTTTCATCAACTCTTTTTTCACTCATTCGTATCATCTCCTATCTCTCTGATATCCCATTCTTTTTTAGCCCACAAGATACTTTTGTATATCAAGAATTTTATTATCATTCTCGACCGCCTCTTGCGTTTTTAACTTTTCAGCCATCACATCCGACACTACATCCTGATCATCATTTTCAAAATTTGCATTTACTTCATCTAATTTATCAGCCATAGACACCTGCTTTGACGGAAATAAATGCGAATAGCGATACGTAATATCTATACTCTCATGACCGACTCTGTCTGCAATAGCAACGGCAGAAAAACCAAGATCAATCAAGTGTGATATATGAGAATGCCTAAGATCATGAATTCTTATCTTCTTTACTCCAGACAGCTTTGCACCTCTCTCCATTTCATGATGAAGAAAACTCTTTGTCACTTGAAAGATTCTATCCTTTGGTTCGATATCATAAATCATTGCAAAATAATCCTTCATTTCTTCTGATAGGAATTTGGGCAGTTTAATTGTCCTGTTACTTTTTGGTGTCTTTGGTGTCGTAATATAATCTTGTCCCTTAAGTCTCTGATATGATTTATTTATGCGAACCGTACCATTTTCAAAATCAAAATCCGCCATTGTAAGAGCAAGTAATTCACCAAGTCTCATACCTGTCCAATAAAGCATTTCAAATGCATAATAGGAAATAGGCTTATCTACAATTGCGTCCGAAAACTTTTTATACTCTTCGACAGTCCAGAAAAGCATTTCTTTACTTTCTTCTCTTCCCATATTTCCAGCTAATCTTGCCGGATTAGTTTTTAAATTATAAAATCTGCAGGCATGATTAAAAATTGCGCTCAAAATATTATGCATGGTTTTTCTATATGTTTCAGAGTAACCTTCACCGTTTTCATATCGAAAACCTATCATTGTGTTCTGCCACTTTCGCACATGGGCTGCAGAAATCTCATTCATCCGTAAGTTCTTGAAATATGGCAATATTTTTGTTTCAACAATATGTTCTTTCGTAAGCCAGGTATTAAGCTTTACACGGTTCTTCACATCTTCAGTGTATAGTTTCCAAAACTCTTCAAATTCCATATCCAGATTATTTTCCTGACGAAGCTTATAATTGCGTTCAAACTCTAAGGCATCCCTTTTTGTTTCAAATCCCCTTCTCTTTATCTGCTTGTTCTTCCCTGTCCAATCTTTACAATAGAATTTGGCGAACCATTTACCGGTTGCCTTATCCTTATATGCCGGCATATACCTCTTCTCCTTTTCTTGACGCAGGCAGAATAAATTTCATTCTACCTGCTTGTGTACAAATATCTTTTGTTACTAAATTTCTTCTTTCATTCCGTAGAATCGTTCATTAAAATACTTGCGACTAATTTTTCCACGAATGACTGCATAACCTTTTTTCTTAAGCTCATCATTCATCTGTCGCATTATCTTATACGCAGCCGATTTGGATACTCCAAGTATCTGCATCACTTCATCCACTTTTAAAAACTTTTCGTCCATACATTCAGCCTCCCTTCTTTTGTTTTCAATACAGTAAATTATGAAATTTAATTCATAAGCCATCTCATAAATACTGTATTATGTATTCTCCGGCTGCGTTAATAGTGGTTCATATCCCAATTAGTGAATAAACATATATCTACCAGCAATGCATTTTTCTATACTGTTCTGTTTAGTATTCTATTGTTGTTATTCTATACTTTTTAATTTAGAATGTCAATACTTTTTTCTAATTTTTTATGTATAGAAAATATTTCATTTTTCCAATTAGTGTGTTATACTGTGTCTTAGTATTTAACAAACTGAGATTTTGCATTGCATGTAATGTTATAAAAACACTGTCAAAAAGGAGGAACTACACAATGACTGTTGGCGAAAGAATTAAAAAGATAAGAATTTTTCGTAAAATGACAATGGACGAACTTGGTGCCGCCCTTGGTTTTGAAGGTAAGAATATGTCTGTCCGTGTTTCACAGTATGAAACAGGCGACCGTATTCCAAGAGAAGATATGATTTTGAGATTAGCTGATGCTCTCAATTGCAATTACAAAGCTCTATCTGATTATGGATCAGGTTCAGCTGAAGATATTATCGAAACACTTTTTTGGTTAGAAGAAAGCACAATACCTCTTCCAGCCCGTGGCAAAGGTCCTCGTTTTCCTGAATATACTGGTCCGGGAAATCTCATACATTTATCTGCCATGATAGCTGCCAAAAAGCAAAAAGAAACTATTATGACATACGATAAAGATTCCTATGATACAACAGAACCTCCTGTTGCAATTACATTTGATTATGGATTGGTAAATGAATTTTTATCAGAATGGAATGATATGAAAACGAAATTGTATGCTGGAGAGATTTCTCCAAACGAATACTTTGAGTGGAAAATTACATGGCCGCATGCATAAAGATTTACTATCCGCTGTGCACCATCTCGATTTCGCTTTGCTTCATCTCGATGGCGGGCATTCGCCCTATATCGGATAAGAAAAATATTGACTTGGAAATGCAAGCATTTCATGCCAATATTTTCTTATCCACTGCACAGCTCATTTTAGTACCAAAATAGTACCACAAGACAAAAAACAAGCTCGCAATCGCCCATTTTATAGGCTTTTGCGAGCTTTCTAAAATTATTCAAACTCTTCCCGAGTTTTCTATCAGCTATTCACATATGCTGATATTTCCTACATTTGGGGCACTTCTATTTCGTAAAATATCGGTCTTTTCGCATCGTTTTCAAATTTTTTAGTAGCAAATTAGTTGCAGTATCTGCACCTAAAGTTTTCCATAGGCTTGATATAATCTACTTTTTTATTATTCACAATGAATAAATTTCTGTGGCTGTCAGGTTATCTATTACGCCTGCTGCCACAGCCAAAACGAAAGGAGCATTACCATGAGCAATCAACATAAAAATCCAACCATCAGCTTCAGAATTACTGACGCTGAACGAAAACAAATTGAAGCCCGTATTCTTGCCAGTGGAATGATGAAGAAAGATTACTTTATCCGTTCCTGCATCTATAACCGCATCTGCGTTGTTGGTAAGAAAGAAACTATATATCCTTTGGTACAAACTGTAAATGCGTTGTATCTGCAATTACTTGAAATGCAGAGGGGATTTACTTCAACCGCCTGCACACCTGATACACTGCCTTCTTCGGAAGCCATTAAGGAATTACAGATTGAATACACTAATATGCTTACAGCTATTATTGACCTGCTAGATGGTGCAAAATATCTTTGGGAAGGAGAATGCCATGAATAACAATCTTAATTTCCAATTCGGTATGTATGAACCAGCCACAGACTCCGTTATCATCAATACCGGTGAGAACACAATTCTTGTTTTTCGTTGTCAGGAATGTAATTCCTCTGTTATCTTTGATGACCCGAATGATATTGTATATCTGTACCGGTTAGCGGAAGATTCGCCACTTACATATGCTAAGCTTGCACTGAAAGAAAATGGCTTGCAGGATTATGTGGATGCGATGAATGAATTAAATTAATAATCCCCCAAGTTTAAGAAGCATTTTTGCGTTAGTCTCATCAATCTCATCGTAGTCTCACCAGTCGCGTCATAATTTGAGACTGATGAGACTATAATCATATCATTTCGTTACGAACAACTTAAGTATGTATCAGAGAAATCTCAGTACCTACCTTCCATCCACATACTTTTTCAATAATGTAAATTGCTTTAAGGATAGCTTATTTTTATCACTTGAATTCACTACTACTTCAATCTCTGTCTTAAAATAGTTATCTGGAAGCGATTCTAAATATTCTTGTAAAGATGCCAATTCCAAAAATAAATAGTAATTTTTTTGAGCAAACCACTTGCAAAGGAAATTGCATTTATCACTTGTACATTCTTTACCACACTTTATTTTTATTGTGGTTTTATCAATTGACTCTAACCCCATCATTTTACATCCATACGTTTTTTCATGTGTTAACTGTGGTAACTCAACATCTATACGCAGCATAATTTTTTCAATAATACTATTCTTTTCCAAAAAATCTACTTTTTTGCCCTTATCCAAATAATAATCCGTTTCTATTTCATAACCCGTTGTAACCAGATGTGACAACCAATGGAATCTAGAAGTATCTCCCATATTATCTAAGTTGTGATTCAAAACCAATGCAGATACACGATAATTACTCATATCCAACAAATCTGCTAATCTTAAGATTATCTTTGTAAATTTTTGGCTCCATAACTTTGAACTGGCAGTTGATTTGATTTTATAAATATCATTTACGTTATATCCATGTGCTTCTGATACCTCTGCAACAATTTCTCTAAGTGCACTATCTATAAAACCTAGTTCATGTCGATTTCTTATTTCTGTAGCACTATTTTTTGCATGATTATCTCGTACTAATTTTTCATAAAACGAATCAACTTTTAAATAATACTCTTTAAGCAATCTCTTCACGGGTCGTTTTGCTAAATTTGATTTTTTCAACTCTTCACGTACATTCTTAACAAAATCCGAATATATTTTATTGCTCTCGTAATCTCCGGATTGAATTAAATCTAAATCTGGAAATGTTACCATTGATATATCATGTAAATAACAGGCTATGAACAAAACATAATAGTCATTTTTTGATATATTAATATAGTCTATAGCCCTTATTATTTTTAATGAATTCTGAATCAGATCAACAGCATGTTCTTGATTATGAAGGGTATAAAAATATAAATGTTTTGAGCCATTTTTCCATACGTCACAAGTGTATTTATGAACTAATATAAGATTGTCAATATATGCTGGAACACTCACGAATGTTTTAAACACTCCTAATACCTGTATGATTGAATAATCAATTGCATGCTGATACTCGTCTCGAACAAAATCCTCTTTAGCTTTTTCAAAATCTTCGAGCGTAAAATGATTATTTCTCAAATATATCAATATTCTTAATTCAGAATATGTAATTTTTCTATTATTATTTTTCTGCAAGACTACATCATCACTAATTTCTATTTGCATTAAACCTGACAAAACTGCATTTATACATCGCCTTTGTATTTCAGACGAATTGGATATTACCAGATTCGCAGTATCATAAAACTCCTGCCCCATAATATCCTTAACAGGATATTCACCATGTATTCTTTTTAATTCATTTTTTACAAAATTAGTTTTAATGTTGTCTGCTTTTTTTCTTACATAAGATGTCCTTTCTTTGATCAATCTTTTTAATGTTGTGTATGCTGACACTTCCGAAGTCTCATATTGAAACTGCTCGATATAATCCTTGTATGCAACATACAGATAGGAACTTTTTTTATTATTCTTCCCAAATAACAACAGATTTAATTTAATGATTTTTTCAATTAATACAGAGTAATCCTCTCCCATCTCACGCATTGCTTTCAATACAAAACTGATGGTCGCCCCCAATGTGTCTTCATTATACAGTTCAAAAAATTCTGAAAGATTGCTCCGTTTATCACTATTATCATCCAAAAATTTCAAGTCGTTTAAAAGTTCTTCCTGTAATGATTGCGTATCGCTTTTCTCTCTGTACTGTAAATCCTTATATCGATATTTAAAGAATTTTTTATAACGGACCAATTTCTTTTTATAGGACTCTTTATATTTTTTATCATCAGCAGTTAATTGCTGCTCATCCTTTATTTCTAAATTAATTTGTTCTAATTCTTTGTTTATTACTTTTAAAATACTTTCTGTTTTATTTAACAGTATTTTGCTTTCTTCATCCGAAAAACTTGTATTGATATCAAATGCAGTCTTTGATGTTTCTCGACCAATACAATGAATATATACTTCACCTTCTTTACTATCTGCAATATTGGAAATTGTACTCTTATCACCAGGTGGGTGAATGATTATACCATACAAGTCTATTTTTTCTGCAACAAATGATAATAAATCTGTCGAAATAAATTGATTCTCCTTTTCATACAACCCATTCATCCACACAGTTATTTTTTCATTGACATCCTTAATCTTTTGTCCAAAATCTTCAACATCTTTTATTTCATTTGTAAATACAGCAGAATCATCAACATAAAACACCATTTCACCAGGCAAAATAGTTTTATAAAACTTTTCCACCTCTACCATAAGAAGATTTGCCAAAAAATAACTTTGAGGGAGTCCTTGTGGAAGTCCTATTGCAAATCTACAATTCTCGTGTTTTTTTTCACCTAAATATATATCCAAATCTTCCTTGCTGAGTTTTTCAATTTCAACAAAAATCAGTTTTTCTAGTATCTTACATAGCATATTTTTATCATCTTCACTATATTCAACCGGTATTTGTTGAACTATATAATTATATAAACAGACAGGGTTTATCGAGGGAAAGAAATTCTCTAAATCAAGATTTACTTCCCATTTGTATTCTCCGTTCTCATGGAAATTTTTATAGTAATCATTTGCTTTAGATGTATATTCTTTATACTGCTCTTGCTATGGCTTAAATAACTTCTCTGGTTCATATGCCACTCTATTTCCATAGAAATTATGAGGGATAAGCCTACTAAAATTTGACATAGCTATTTTATTATCTGCATCAAAATCATATATAAGAATATTCAACATAGCAACTGCTGTAATCTGATCAAGAAGGCTTGAAGAATGTAAAGGTCGAAATACAACCTTATCGTTTTCAGCATCATATTTTTTTGGTTTGAAGAATACTCGTGCGTGTAAATAATGGAACTCATCAATCAATTGATATAAACGTTCTTGTATTTTTTCAATCCATTTTTCAATGTTTTCCTCATCAAATTTGTCCTTTAATTTACTGAGTTCCTCCTTATCCCCTTTGTCTAACAATTCTCTATTCGAAATATACGACTCAACAGAATACAACGCCAAATATATATTCTGCTTACTAAACAATCTCTTGCGTATGCTTAATTCATTCTGTTTCATCCTCAAGTACTTCCTTTCTTCGTTCAATAAAGGTTGCTATACACGCATCAATTATTTTCTCATAATTGTCATCAATATTTATTTCTTCTGCAATCACAAATCCATTTTCATGTATCAATTCCAACTCAAGTTGTAATTTGTGCCTTTTAACAATATAAGGATTAAATGTGTTACTAAGCCTTACTTTTCCCTTTTCAAATTTCCACACATCATCAATATTGATTATACATTCTTGTTCAATTCCGGTAGCAAAAATCCTAACCAAAATCTTATCTAAAAGTATCTGATATTTTAGTTTTAATGCCTTTTGACATTGAATAAAATCTTTCACATACGCGCTCAAATAAGTCTTATTATATGCATATTCCGGATTAACTGCCACTATATATTCAGAAAAAGCTCCTATCATTTGTTCTATGTTTTTTTCTTTCTCATCTGACATTTCCTGGCTCACAATAAAATCTTGAAAACCTTTAGTATTTTGTATTGCCATTTACATCCTCCATGTTTACATCATATTAATTATAAACTCAAATCAAAAATACACACATTTATAGAACTCTTATTCTTCTTCCTCTTCAATCCATTCCTTCAATTTCTGCTGGAGCAACTTCTTATCCGGCAGATATAATTTATACTCTGATGCATAAATATTAGCATCTTGGGGCAAAGTAATCTCAACTAAAGCATCATTCTTTTCCTTGCACAAAAGAATACCTATCGTTGGATTTTCATCTTCCAGTTTTTCATATCTATCATAATAATTAACATACATCTGCATCTGACCAATATCCTGATGTGTTAGTTTATCCACTTTAAGGTCAATCAATACATAACAACGTAACAGACGATTATAGAATACTAAATCTACATAAAAATTTTCTTCGTCATATGTAAACCGTTTCTGTCTTGCCTCAAACAAATATCCTTTCCCCAACTCCAGCAAAAATTTCTGCAATTTATTTATAAGTGCTGTTTCCAAGTCTGTTTCAGAATACTTTGCCTTTTCTTCCATACCCAAAAATTCTAAAACTGTAGGTTGCTTTATTATATCTTCCGGTTTTTCAATCACATTTCCCTCTTTTGCAAGACGTAAAGCACCATTTTTATCCCGGCTCAACGCTAAACGCTCATACAAGCTTGAATTATATTGTCTTTGTAAAGTACGAACTGCCCATCCTGATTTTGCAGCTTCAATTTCATAAAAGCTACGCTCATCCTCATTTTCTATTCGCATTAATTGCAAATAATGCGACCACGAAACAATGAATGGAGGTTCTTTTTCAAAAAGGCTAAACACTGTTTCGCTTTTTTCAATTGCAAAAAGGCTAAACACCGTTTCACTTATTCGTTCCTTGTAAGTCAAATAAAATTTTCTGGCATTTTTCAAAGT
Source organism: uncultured Eubacteriales bacterium (assembly GCA_900314525.1). Taxonomy (GTDB): domain Bacteria; phylum Bacillota; class Clostridia; order Lachnospirales; family Lachnospiraceae; genus Bovifimicola. The sequence goes on along the minus strand of OMVN01000028.1, from coordinate 8,719 downwards.
ATCTTCTGAAAATCCTTTTCCAAACTCTTCCTGTAATTTTTCGGATAATATCTTGATAATCTTACTTCCATATTTTGCACGTTTCTGCCCCATCTGTTGAGTCTCTACTATCCATCTTCCCAATGAATAATAAGTCATTATCTGCACAATATTTACATGTTTAACAATCACATTTCTCGCATAATGTATTAATTCTACTGAATCAGTACATAATTTTTCAAGTTCAGTATCATTTTGCATAATATCTAAATTAAAATCATCACTCATGTTCAAAAATTCTCCTTTCTCACTTACAACCTGTCCTATATACTTCTATTATCTTGCCACAAAACAAAATCTATTCTGTATTCATCGTCATCAATCCAATATGTTATTATCTGTAATAAAGTGTGAACTATTTGTTTTTCAAAAACTACAGACAATAATTTCTCCGATGGTATCTGTTCTCCTTGTTCTGTAGCAGTAAAGACCATAGCATATTCCTTTTGCGAATTACTCAACGTACCTACTAATTCAAATCTTTTTCTTTTAGCTATTACAAGTGCTTTATCAACTCTTTCAACAAAACACCTTATTTCATCCCTAAATAAATGTGCCAAAAATTTTACCACTTCATAACATCCATCAGGCTCGGATACCACTTCTATATGCTCATATAAAACGGATACATATTGTCTAAAAAGCTCATAATAAAAATTATCTTCTGCTAATACATCATCTCCATATTGTTCATATAAATATCGATGTACCAAAGTTTCTTGTTTCTGAGGCTTGCTTAGAAAGAACCCTTTCTTTGTTTCTGTAATCAATAAATTAATTGCACCGTTTTTTTCATAAAACGCTTTTCTCCATTTTACATATTCTATTATTTCTATTGGAGACACTAATTCTTGACACATAAGCTGAAAGTCATCTATTGACATACAATTAACTGATAAACCATCAGCAGTATGGCTACGAAGTAAATGTTCGTATTCTGATATACTAACATTTTCAAAAACCACCAACGGAACAATTTCTGCATTAGGATTAATCTTTGTTGCTTTTCCTCTAGCATTTACGAAAGAGACTTTTTCATTATTGATAAACAAAATTGTATCCTTTATCTGTTCCTTTGCTTTTTTACATTTCTTTTTCAGCCACTTTTCTTCTACATTTTTGTCCTGCGTCCTATCCCTTTCATTCCGTTCCTTTAATTGAATTGCCAGTATAACATCTTCAAGATTTATAATTAAATCCGCTAATTCTATCTCTGTCCCACCTTTTGGAACGAATTTCAAATCAGCATATACAAGCTCTTTATAAAAGAAATCTTCTGAAAAAGAACTTAATAGTTTTTCTGAATTAGTCACTAAAACACCACCTATTTTATTTACTGCTTGTCCACTTCCGTAAAGAAGTATTCCAATGTCTCCACAAACATATTTGCATCAAACAATTCTTTTATTTGTTCCCGATTCATCCAAGCAACCTGTGCCACTTCATCCGTTGTAGCATTGCCTAAATCAACCTCTCCATCATATTCAAACAGCCAAACATCCATAATATCATTAAAGATTTTTCCCTCAATGATTTTTCGTGTCTTTGTAAAAAGAACTTGTCCATTTTCCGGCATTAAATCAACTCCAACTTCTTCCTTTGCCTCTCGGATTGCTCCTAATAAACTATCCTCACCTTTTACAACCGAACCACCTACACATTCCCACATCAAAGGATATGTTGGTCTGTTTGCGGAGCGCTGCGAGATAAGGTACTGTCCCTTAGAATTACGAATCCAAACATGCACCACCAGATGGTATCCGTCTATCGGTAACTGTTCTCCTCTTACATGTTCTTTTCCCAGAAGCTCTCTGTTCTCATTATACAAATCCCATATTTCTGCATCCGGCACATACTCCACAATATCACCAAAGTCTGCATGTAAAGTTTTGCAGATTTTGCTAAGAATTGTAAGGCTCACCTCTTCATCACGGCGAAGCTTTGTCATTGTGTTAGGGGCAATTTCTGCCTTCTTACGCAAATCTGATTTGCTCATTTCTTTATCTACTAATAATTTCCATAATCGTTTATATGATACAGCCATAACACCTTCTCCTACTTATTCACAAAAATCTTTCTCTGCTTCATATCTACCTTTGCAACAGCACCATACTGCAATCCACATCGTGGTGTAGCATGTCCAAAATTCACATTATAAACAATTGGAAGTTTCTCATTATCTATTACTTTAATAAGAATATCTTTATATTCCTGATAAAAAGCTTCATCCTGTGGTTTTCCAACCAACACGCCATTTACCACGTCAAATACTCCCTTTTCTTTCAGCAAAGCAACTTCTCTTTCAAACAATTCCGGAATCGGTTTTTCTTCACAGGTTTCTATAAACAGAACTTTTCCTCGCCACTCTTCCTTATCTGGAAACAGACCATATCTTTCGCAAACTTCCTTTTCATCCTCATATCTGCTATCTGTCAATATATCATAAAGACTTTCCAAGCATCCACCCAATAATTCACCTTGAAAAATTTCACTTCCCTGCAGAAGTTCAAAACCACGTTCTTCTTTATGAGTTTTTCTTTCTGTTCCTATTGCAACTCTAGAAAAATCTTCTCTTTCTTCATACCAAATATCGCTGGATACAATTTCATCATATTCATTGCCTTCCAAATATCCCTCAAAAGCTCTTTTTGTATATGGTAACATTTCATCTGCAATTTCTCCCAAATCACAAATAAAGTTTGGTCCGTAATAAGAAGACAATCCCAGCTTATAAAACATCAAATGATTAATCGTAGTATCTGAAAATCCTGTAAATAATTTTGGATGTTTCTCTACTGCTTTTATGAACTCATCATCTTCCATCAGATAAGGCAAAAGTCTGTATGTATCATCACCACCGATGGCACAAATAATCCCTGCAATAGAATCATCCAAAAATGCATCTTTTAAGTCTTTCGCCCTTGCTTCCGGATGCGCCTTTAAATATTCAATGCCCTTCAAAGCATTCGGCATAAATACCGGTTCCAAACCATATTCTTTTAATCTCTTTACACCAATCTCTATATTATGACTGCAAAATTCTTCACCGAGTATTCCACTCGACAAACTTACAATTGCTACCTTGTCACCTTTTCTTAATTTTCTTGCATATTGCATAACTACAACCTTTCCATTCATAAATCAGTGCTATTTTTTATCCGCACGCTGTTTTCCCTTAAATTCCTTCTCGACATGACAATGTTCCTGTTTGCCAACCAACTTATCACCTTCAAAATCCAATTCAATAATATATGGCATCCAGTCGATAATTCTTAGAAAATCTTCACATCCAAAACTGTTATCATAAAAATTCAATATAGTACTAAGGGCAGTACCATGGGTTCCTAAAACAATATCTTTATCCGTATTATCTGATAAAATCTCTTTCAGCGCCTCTATGTTACGATTTTGAACCATAGCAATGGATTCTCCACCATCTTCATGATAATTATGGTCAGCCCAACGTTTCTGGAACATTCCGTGGTTGTTGCCATCAGGACCTTTTTCACGCTCCCTTAATCTCTCATCTGTTATAATTTCTTTTCCGAAAAAAGCTGCCACATCTGCAATGGTATCCATGCTGCGTTTGTATGGACTACAATAAAACGCATCTATTTTCTTGTCCTTCAAAAATTCTAGTACAATTGCAGAATCTTTCTTGCCTTCTTCCGTCAAAGGTCTTGTTCTGTCTTCTTTCCAATCATGTTCCGGCTGTGCGTGACGCACGAAATACACTCTTGTCATACCGTGTCTCCTATCTCTTCTCAATAATCAAATGATGAAAAAATGCGATGTCTTTATATCCATCCATATCCGATACTCGCATCTCGATTTCCACCATTTTATCCTGCCAGTCAACATCCTTATGTATTTCCTGATTTTGTTGCATATCCCAGAAAGTTCTCATCCCCAGTGTCTTCGTAATTGCAAGTTCCGGACACCATTTTTCAATATCTGCATCCTCATAGTAACGAATTGCTCCGTACTTTGAAGCCATTCCGTCATTACCATCTAACAGACTATGGGCATGTTCAAAATCATTCAAAAGTACAACCATCTGCATAACCCGACCTGCACGATTATGTTTCACAATAGAAATTTTGCCATTAGATTTTAAAATCCTTGCAAACTCCTTGACAATATCCTCTCTATCTTCGGCGTACTCCAAGACATTGTGACAGATAATCATATCAAAGGTCTCATTATCAAATTTATGCAATTCATCGGTACTACCAACAATTTGTGTATATTGGTTGTCTATCCATCGCTCTTTTATGCTATCTCCATCCGGTTCAATGGCTGTTACATCGTTATGCTCTGCCAGATAGTTTGCGGTTACTCCTATACCACTTCCGAAATCAAGTATCTTCTTATCTCGAATTTCTCCTAATTGTTTCCATACAATTCTCTTCATGAGACATTCCCAAGGTTGTAAGTCTGTTACTTTATGCATCATACCAGCTCCATTTCATATTCCATTTTTACAAATCCATATTTTTCATACAATGGCCGCCCCATATCTGTTGCCTCTAAGGCTATCTGCGACACGCCCTGTTCCCTCTCATCATTTACCAGTAAATCCAATGTGTGAATTGCAATTCCCTGTCTTCTATATTCCGGTGCTGTATACATATTCATAATATAAGCCTTTTTACCAGTAGGATTATGATATGTGGGCATAACCTGATAAAAACTAACACCGCCTGCACCGATAAAAGTTCCATTATCATACACCAGATATGCAATATGTTCACCGGTTTCTAACGCACGCTTATAATATGCATAAGACTCCTTTTCCACCGTTGACATATCTACATCATCCCACAGTTTGTTGGCTGCACGAAGGACTATAATCCTTGTTCTCACCAATTCATCAATATCTTCCATTGTTGCTCTTTTATATTCAAATCTTTCTACCATCCTACACCTCAACTAACAAAGACTCTCCCTTAGAATAATCTCCGCTTGTCCATTGCCATTGTTCAGAAAGTTCTATTTTCCCATTCTCTAGTACAGTTGGTACACTATGGCACTTGCCTGTTTTAATTTGCATATTCCGATTCATGTGATGATACACAAAATCAAGTTCCCCATTACATAAAACCTTTCCAATCAACGAACCTTTTAATATATCTCCACCGCTATATTCAGCCCACAATAGATTTCCATTCTGATGATATGTAAAGTTGGTCTGTTCACCAACCTCACCGTTTTCAGAATTCATTTTTGGAATAAATTTTCTTCCATCATAATTAATATCTGTCGAGATTTTATGAAGTTCCTTTTCCATAACTTCATACGCAAGTATCACTCCATTTTCTACAGGATAACGTTCATGCATTACAGTCACAAATCCAAGCTTTTCATAAAGGGCTGCCGCCGGAAGTGACGCATCCAGATATGCCTTATCAAATTTTTCGCCAATCTGTTCTTCGATATTTTTCATAATAAATGTGCCATATCCCTTTTTCTGGTGTTCCGGTAGGACATAAACTCTTGTAATGTGATTATCCACAAAACAACCTGTTGCTACGATTGTTCCATCTATTTTTAGCACACTTACATAACCATTGTTAATATCCTTTTCTATAGCATCCTCACTGTGATGCTCGCAGAAAAAATCTACTACTTCCATTGGATAATACTTCGGGTATATTGTTTTTATTGTATGCTGCACTACATTGTATACAGCCTGTAAATCTTCTGGTTTTCCTAATTCATATATCATAATTTTTCTCCATTTTTTACATATCAATCCACTGAATAAACGCCGTTTTATCCGAACTGTTATAACCGGCATTTCGATAGAAATTCAATGTACTTTCTTCCTTTGAACCTGTAAGCAACATCATCTTGAAGCAATGATTCTCTTCTGCGATTTTCTTAGCAAAATTTAGGCAAGCCGTAGCATATCCTTTCTTTCGATATTCCCCATGTGTTACCACGTTTTCAACAAATGCATATGGGCGAACATTTCTTGTGAGATTGGGAATAATCACACATACACAGGATGCCACGATCTTGCCATCAATCTCACAAACAATAAGATGATGATTGGCATCATTTATAATATTGTCCCATGTGCTTCTTAAATGTTGTGAATCTTCCGGTATACTTTTTTCATGAAGATACAGGTAAAGCAGTAATATTTCATCTAAATCATTTTTGTTTGCTTCTCTAATCATTTTTTTCATCCAATCTATATCTTAAAGTTCCATCAGCCCGTTTTCGTCAAAGTAATAAATATTCTCTTTCTTATATCCATACTTTGAATCTGGAAATGCTATGTGCGGTTCAAATGTAAAATACTTCACATCGCCAAGCTTCGTCACATTACCTTTTTCAATGTAAACTCTATCACCTTTGGTTTTCACAATGGAATGCCCCAGATTACCCATAAAATCAAGATTCACAAATCCATTTTCTACGATGTACTCATTCATATGATAGTACAATTCCTCAAAGGTTGTTTCCTTCGTGGCAAAACGCAATAATTCTATATGTAATTTTTCTTCCATCTGCAGACCGCTTTTCCATTCTGTATTTTCAATCAGCCCTATATCCTCTACAACCTTACCATTTTCCACAATAATAGTTCTCGCATAATCTCCCCAGATATTAGCTACTTGTGGGCTTAAATCAATGGTTATTATATCGTTGTTTCCTATAACTCTATCCGAAGTTACATACTGCTTACCAGATACAGAAACAGTTGTTTCATCTCCTGCAAATACAAATGCACCAACATCCCAATACCAGAACGAATCAGCACCCAACTCTAACAGTTTTTCCTCACATAACTTTCGAATCTCGAGTAAATTCATTCCCGGCTTGATAGTATTCTTTATGTATTCTATAGTCTGTTTCGCTGCCAGCTGTATCCGACTGTAAGACTGCATTTCTATCTGCATATACTTTTCAATCAATTTAGGCTGAATCATCGGATATGTCCAGCTTTCAGGCAACTCATTCATAAGCTCAACCTTCTCTATCTCACTTTCCAGCTTACCAGCAAATTCCGTTATTTCTGCAAAACATAATAATCCAAATGTTTCCTCACCGGTCTCATTTACACTATTCTTACCCGTGACGGAATAAACGCATATTGGCTTAATATCAAACTGTATGGCACCTGTTTCTTCCTGAAGTTCTCTCTTAGCAGTTTCCAAAATATCTTCTCCAACTTCACGATGACCTCCCGGAGCCTCATAGGTATCTCGCTCCTTATGTTTGCAAAATACCCATTTGCCATTGCTCTGTGAAATAATTACTGCAAATTTCAATAGTGAATCATCTACTGTATCATAAAATTTTACTTCCAACATATCATCGTTCTCCTTCCCATTCCACCATAAACTCTTCAAGGAAGTCCTCCATAACAGCTTGTCTATGCATAGCCATTTTCTTTGCAGTCTCAGTATTCATCATATCTTTAAGCAGCAAGAGTTTTTCATAAAAGTGATTAATACTTGTAGAATTATGGTTCTGATTATAATCCGCCTTATTCATATTAGTCATAGGTTTTATATCCGGATCATGTATTCTTCTTCCTTTACTACCACCATATGCGAATGTCCTTGCAATTCCAATAGCTCCTATAGCATCAAGTCTGTCCGCATCCTGTACACATTTTCCTTCTAATGTGCTTGGTACAACTGAATCCGTTCCTGCAAAAGAAACTTCATCTATAATCTTGCACACAGAAGCTATAACTTTATCATCCACGCCATTATTTTTCATAAATCCAACTGCATTTTTCTTTGCCTCGTGTGTTTCCGGTGAAAGCTTAACATCATCTACATCGTGTAATAAAGCTGCCAACTGCACAATCAACATATCCGCATTTTCTTGCTCTGCAATCTGCATAGCCAAACGATAAACCCTCATAGTATGATGATAGTCATGCCCACTACAATCATAAGCAAATATTCCCTTAACAAACTTAATTACACTTTCTGTCATGACACCAAACCTCCAGTACTAATTGCTAATTCAGATTTAAAATATTCTTGAAGAGCTCTAAAAAACCATCTTCAACAGCCACCTGCTCTAATCTATCTTCTGGCAAATCGTAATAGTATTTATTCGTCTTTATATCAAGAGATATGCTATCCAACGGGAAGCCCTCTTTTCTAATTGTGCTGTGAGGTTTATCTGTTAAAATAAACTTCTCACTTTCCATAGACGGCTCCATTGCCTCATATATATGTGTATCATCCATTAAAAAACAGATTGCATTCCTATACCTTGCCACAAGGTTTCCATATGTTTTTACCAATCCTGAATCAATGTCAGTAAGTTAAGAGCAAAGGGTTAGATTCCATAAGGGGTCTAACCCAATTTTTATAAAAAATTTGCTAAAAGAGGTTGACAAAAAGCCCAAAATGTGCGGCCGCTCTCGCTGCTGATTGAATTAAAAGAGGCAGCGAGAGCGGCCCTTGAAATTAGAAATGTAACTGTTGTTCTAATTTCAAGGAGGTGCTTATGACCCACACAAAAATCAAAACCCTTTTATACTCTGCAATTGACGCTGTTTCATCCAATGTTTCTAATTATGTCGTGAACCCATGTAAGGACTTTTTGAAGTGGTATAATATAGTTGTAACACAAGTGGCTTTTAAGATATAATATCAAAATCAAAGAAAGAAGGATTTTATTATGCCACGAAACTATGAACCAG
>OMVN01000059.1 GCA_900314525.1 uncultured Eubacteriales bacterium | reverse complement strand
TTTAGTATCATTATGAGTTCCTCCTTGTAACTCATATATCATAACATTTGTACATTCTTATTTAATATTTATTGTACATATTTAAGTATAACTTTATACTAAACGTGATAAAGAATTGTTCCGCGTAGGAACAAAGGAAATGATAAAGGTGCTTGAGCCGACGGATGTTCTTGTCCATGGTTATATGCCGGATGATGTCTTTGGCGAGTTTTATTCACAGGCATCATTTCATCGGTATCCTTCTTTGTTTGAAGAAACGCATAAAAAGGAGGACGATGAATAATGGGGCATGGTTATAAGGGCGACACGGGACATCATCACTCTATTACGGAAAACTTGCCTTCACTGAAGAGTGAGTATAAATATCAAAATGGATACTTCGGTGATCCTGGTCAAGGAAGGGATTTCGTGAGAAATATAAAGAGTGATGATCCGGTGAAAACCGCACATGATTTTTACGACAAAGCTGCTCATGGTGGTATCGAGAAAGAAATGAGCAATGGAAAAGGTGTCTATACCAAGATGAAAGACGGCTCTATCCTTTCATATAGAGAGGTGTCCTCGTCGGATGGTTCGCCTGCAGTTGAAATAAACATAAAGCAAAGTACTGACCATGGTGATATAAAATATCAAAAAATCCATTTTTTGAAAGGAAGTTAATATGATTACAATAGATATGAGGTTCAATGTTAATGTGATAAAGGGGTTAATTGGGGAAAAGTTTATAAAATATAAATGCGATGCGTTTGATTTCACAAACAGCGTCACGCAGATTGTTGGTATCTACATTGGAGAGAGTGTTTTCTCGTTGACCAATATACAGGAGAAAGTTGATTATTTTGGGGATGTTGACGACGTTGCAATTTGTAGGTTTACAGAAACGGTAGATGATAGTGTAAAATCGGCTTTCAAAGACACTGAAATGATAACAACCCCAGTTAGAGGCACTATTGACAAAATTATTCTCATAAATGAGAATCAAAAATTATTTAGGAATGGCGAAGAATTGTATAATGTGTGGCTGACAAGAGCAATAATCTTCTGCGTTGATGGAAGAGAGATCTCATTTGAAAAGGATAATGTTCCATTTTCGGAAGAAATAATAATTCAGCGGGGATATGATTTAATTGAAAAACTTTCTGATGAAAAAGAATTTCTTACATCCTGGAGCGAAGGGCTTGTTCCTGAATGCACAAGAGACATTATAGAAATTGCCTAAAACATGTTAATTGTTCGCGGGAGAGAAAGAACCTGTAGGCTTCTCTCCCGTGTCATAACTTAAAGCAGCTAAGCTTATGATTTCCGGTGTTTTATGAAGGTTCTGAGGGTCATACAATTCGGTTGCACAAATAAAACACAGTCGAGACGGTAGTTTTGTTGCGTAAACAGAATATATCTAAATATATCAAATAATCAGTTATCAAACTATTGGTCGTGGTAAGTTATATTCCGATATTTATAAAAAATGATACAAAGAATTATATTAATGTTAAAAATTTAACCTCTTAAGATGATAAAATGACCTCTTGGTGTAAAAGTATTTACTCTGCGAGGTCATTTTTATATAATAAAATAAATTAAAGAAGGCCTTTATTATTAGGATATGTATACATAAAAATACCAATTGGTAGGAGAGAATTATGAAAATAAAGATGGAAGTAGATGATAATTTTGAAGATGATGAAATAATTATCAGATGCAGATCTCTGACTGAAGATATACTTTTACTGCAAAAGAAAATTGCTGATACAGTAAATACTAAAATGCAATTAAATGTTTATAAAGGGACAACGCTATATTATTTATCCTTAGATGAAATATTATTTCTAGAGACTCAGGAAAATATAGTTATGGTTCATACTTGTAATAGTATTTATGAAAGTAAACAAAGACTATATGAACTGGAGGAATTGTTGCCGAGAAATTTTATGAGGGTTGCGAAGTCAACAATTCTGAATACCAACAGCATACGTGCAATCCATAAAAACATTACTGGTGCTAGTGAAGTGGAACTTTCCAACACAAATAAAATAGTTTATGTGTCTAGAAATTATGTGAAGGCTTTAATAAATGTATTAGATGAAAAGAGGTTAAAAAAATGAAAAAAAATATCACAATAGGTATATTTTTAATAGTAATAGCATTTTTAATGGTGGTTAGCAAATTAGGATTATTACAGAATTTACCTGTGTTTAAGATATTATTTACTGTGATATTAGGCATCATTGCTATAAAAGGTATATTTAATTTTAAATTTGCTGAAATATTTATTCCTTTAGCATTAATAGGTTGCATATTTGATAGGGAGCTTGGAATAACTGCAATAACTCCATGGATTTTAATAATTGCATCAATATTAATCAGTATTGGATTAGATATGATATTTAAGGATTTCAGATATAAAATTAAGATGAATGGTAATAAAGAATCATCATTTTCAGACGATACAACTGAAAATAATGACAGAGTTGTATTTGTAAACTGTTCTTTCGGGACAACCAATAAATATGTTAATTCCGATAGCTTTAAGAGGGCCAAAATAAAAAATAAATTTGCAAGTTGTAATGTATATTTTGACAATGCATTTATTGCAGGAAAATCAGCAGATATCTATGTCAATAACAGTTTTGGGGAGACAACATTACATTTTCCATCTGATTGGAAATTAAATGTGAAAAAGAGTAACGCATTTGGTAACCTCACAGTTAATGGCAATTCTAATATGTCAGATGATGCTAAAATTATTAATGTATATGCAGAGAACAGCTTTGGAACTGTTGTGATAAATTTTGATTAATTATATTAGATATGTAAAATCTTATTTAACACAATTCAATGTCCACGTTTGTCAGTTAGAACAGGCGTGGGCATTGTTTTTATGTATCTCTAAAAAAACTTGACGATAAATAAAAACCAAACTATAATCCTTACTATATATATTGTTAAAAATGGAGGTGCATATTAATGATATGCAAAAATTCAAATAAAACCACTGGCAAATTTATTTTTGCTGCTGCGGTGCTGATGTCAATGACATTTATGTCAACAAGTGCATTTGCTGCAGAAAAGAGAATTCCTGATGGAATTACAGTTGGTGACATTGAAGCAGGAGGAATGACTGAACAGGAACTTATGGCTAAAGCAAATGAATATGTTCAGACATTTACTGGTCAGAATATAACATTAGATGTTGATGGTAACCAGGTCGGAACAACTGCAGGTGATTTAGGTTATTATTGGAAGAACACAGACATTGTATCGAAAGCATCATCATACTGTCAGGAAGGAAATGTAATCTGCAGATACAAAGAATCAAAAGATATTTCACATAATGGTGGGGTAAAATATGATTTTGAAATGGATGTAAATGATGAGACAATGAGAAATACAATAAATGCGGTTGCAAAAAAATATAATGTTCCTCATGTTAATGCATCATTATCAAGAAGCGGATCAGGATTTTCAATTAGTCCTGAATCTACAGGTAGAGTAGTAGATGTTGAAGCTGCCGTTTCTAGTATTCATAACTATTTAAATAACGACTGGGATGGAAAACCATGGACAGATAAACTTACTGTCGTAGTTGACCAGCCTACATGTACTACAACAGATTGTGCTCAGGTAAAGGATTTAATTGGATCATTTTCAACAAAATTCTCTACTAGCGGAGCAAATAGCAGTCGAAACAAGAACCTTGAAAATGGAATGAGATTATTAAATGGAATTACAATTCCAGTTGGGGAAACAATATCTGTAAACTCTTATCTTGAGCCTTGGACAGCATCTAATGGATGGCATGCAGGTGGCACATATGTAAATGGCAAGGTAGAGGATACATTAGGTGGAGGAATTTGTCAGGTATCAACAACACTTTACAATGCTGCTTTAAATGCAGAACTTGAAATAGTAGAGAGATATAATCATTCAATGACTGTAGGTTATGTTCCTTTATCTATGGATGCAGCACTTGCAGGAACATGGAAGGATCTCAAATTAAAAAATAATACAAATACACCAGTTTATATTGAAGGAATATATTCTAGTGGTACTCTTACTTTTAATATTTATGGAGTTGAGACACGACCAGCAGGAAGATCTGTTCAGTACGTTAGTCAGAAGTCAGGATCTTCATCTGGATATGGATATAAACTTGTTAAGAAAGTATTTATGAATGGAGCACTTCAGAGTGAAACTGTAGTAAACACTAGTACATATAAAGATGGCAGCGGACATACAGGCAGCAGAAATGCAAACACAGGTTCAGCGGTAGTAACTCAGCCAGAAGAGACAACTACTGCCCAGCCAGAAACTCAGCCTCAGACAACATCTCCACAAGAGACAACAACCCCACAGCCAGAAACAACTGCAGCAGTTAGCGAACCTCAGACTCAGGCAGCAACAGAGCCATCTGCACAGGATCCAAATACTACAGCAACAAACCAGCCAGCAGCACAGTAGGTTTTATATAATCAAAGATATAATAAAAAGGTTATGACTTTTGTCATAACCTTTTTTGAATTTTATACAATAAAATATTTCCTTAAAAGATTTTCAGAATATCATTTGTATCTTTACGTTTTGGCATTTCAGGATTGATATCTCTATAACCTACTGCAATCACTGCAACAACTTCTTCTGTATCAGGAATTTCAAGACATTCTCTTAATTTTTCACCGTCTCTTATTCCCATGATTAATGTATCGTATCCCATTTCTTTTGCCTTTAATATCAAGAGCTGATTTGCAAGTCCTAAATCGTAAGCTCCCCACTCGTCACCAAGTTCGTTATCTGCAACACCATCTCTGTTAAATCCAGCTCTTGTTTTTACAAAAGTTGTAACAATAAGAGCAGGTGCATTAGCAGAACTGTTTCTGTTAAATTCTGGCAGACAGTCATTTTTTACCTTTGCAAGCATTTCATCGGATAACACAGCATAATATCTTGGTGTCTGTGAGTTTTTCCAAGAAGGTGAATTTTGAGAAGTTTTAACCATTTCCACGATATCATTTTTATCAATAGTTGCCCCTTCTTTAAATTTTCTAATACTTCTTCTTATTGAAACTAATTCATTAAATTCCATAATTACCTCCATTCCGTCACGTAAACATGACAATATATTGTATATAATTATACATTATTATATTATAAAATTAAATATCAATATTTTAAATATATATCACCAAATTTTCACTTTTATATGATAATATTGATAAAATAGTAATATATTCAGAGGTAAAAAATATGGAAAGTATATATGGCGAATATAAAGATAATTTAATTGATATAATGATGTATTTTAAGAATTTAATGGATGAATATAATGATAATGTTTATAAATCTGATCATACTAAAATGTTTGAACATATTTCATATCGTATAAAATCTGAAGAAAGTATGAGAGAAAAATGTAGAAGAAAAGGTATTCCAGAAAATGAATACAGTGCACTGCATATCTTAAAGGATGCTATCGGAATAAGGGTAGTTTCATCTTTTATCGATGACGTTTATACAACAATTAACTATATTAAGACATTAGATAATTGTAAAATAATCGAGGAAAAAGATTATATTAAGCATGCAAAACAAAATGGTTATAGAAGTTATCATATTATTCTTGCAATTAATGTTCCTTTTAAAGATGTAAATGGAAATAATCCAGGTGAATTTTATATTGAACTTCAGGTAAGGACAATTGCAATGGACACCTGGGCAAGCCTTGAACATCAGTTGAAATATAAAAAAGATATTTTAAATCAAGATCTAATTGATGAGATATCTTTATTCCGTGGATGTCGTTAAGAGCCTGAGAAGTTTTTCTGAGTGATAATCCAAGGTTTACCTTGTAAGAAAGACAAATTCCCATTACATTCTGGTCGAACTTGGAGAAACTGAGAGAAGAAGCGTTTTTAGGCAGACTGTTAATATCCATCTTAAAGAAATCTATCTGGAATTCACG
>OMVN01000016.1 GCA_900314525.1 uncultured Eubacteriales bacterium | reverse complement strand
GGCGTTAGTCTGCCACAACATAAACTATTTACAGATTTTCGACGTTTTAAAGTATCAGTTTTTATGTTTCTTTTTTTCATACATCACTTGACACTATCTGTTACGACTTAATATTCTGTTTTCGTTGCAACAGCCGGGAGCCTCTGCTATACTGTACTTGCGAGATACATATGCAGGGCTTCGGCTCTGTAATTAGTCCTGACCTAATTGGTCGGGACTTTTTTCTTCTGCCTGATAGCTGCTTTCTTCCGCTACCCTGTCTGCTTTCCATGCGAGATTATTCGACTTGGAATAACAGTCTTCATATCCGTATATCTTCTGCTCAAAATATTTTCTGGGACATTTTCCCCTCATTGTAAAATAATTCTGAGCTGCCAGTTCGGCATTGTATGCCTTAATAACCGCATATGCCTTTGTCATCCCAATACCAAGAATCTCACTGACTTCTTTTGCATCAATAAATGCGTCCTTTGTCTTTATCATACAACCACTCCTTTCCTATAAACTTCATTATTAGTACGGATTTGTAGCAACAGATAAGTTTATCGCAATTTAATCCGTACTTATAATTCGTATTCAATCATAATACCATCCTCACAATTTGTCAATAAACTTTTCTAATAATACGCACTTGAAATTCGTATTGTTTCATGATATAGTATTCATACCGTAGTAAATCAGCTATTAAAAATACGGATTATGACTATCATTTCACGAATCCGTATTTACCACATATAAGGAAGGTGAACATATGAGTTTATCAGATGACCAGCGTCTTGCTATGCATACACCGCAGGAAATCGGTAAAGCAATTAAGAAAAGACGTAGGGAATTAAAAATCACGCAGAAGGAATTTGCTAAAAGACTTGATAAATCTGAACGTACTATTCAAAAATACGAATCCGGTGAGATTATCATAAAGACTGGAATTATTAAGCAGATAGCAGACGAACTGGATATACCATGGCAGGAGCTGTTAGAGGCAAAGACTGAGCTTAAGGACACCATGGAAGATAATTCTCCTGATTACAGTTTCCACACATTGTCGGATGTAATCAAAGCATTATTTACCATGACAAAGATAAAGGATATTACATTCCAGCTTGCCTGTAGCAAGCCGCCGGAAAGTCCCAACTGGACTTCTTCTCTTATGGTTGATGGCAAAGGAAATGGCTCTTATAACGCAGACTTCTGTCTGTTTATGGAAAACTGGATGAATAGGCTTTCCGCACTGCAAAATGGAACAATTAGTGAAGAACTGTTTGAAGCTTGGCAGAATGAAACACTGGAATATTATTCAGAAAGCTATTTCTCAGATGCCACTCCTGATGAGAATGTCAATGACTCTGAAAAATGCCAAAATAACAAAAAGAAAATTTCTACCATAGAGATAATTTAATGCATAAAAATACCCCGACACCATTCTTTTGCAGAAGAACAACTGCCGGAGCATATGTAAGTGATCTAACCAAAACGGCTAATATAATCACCCTAGACAAGTAGATTATATCATAGCCTTTGGATAAATGCACCAAAAATCTGAGTTTTACAACATGATAGGTGCCCACATACCATATTTATATGGTCAAACATTTTGATAAAGGAGATGATATTTATGCCAGCTTACAAAGATAACAAGACTGGTAAATGGTTCTGCAAGTTCTACTATACGGACTGGCAGGGCAACAACCGACAGAAGTGGAAACGAGGCTTCGCCACTAAAAAGGAAGCTTTGGCTTATGAAAGGGATTTTCTCGAGAAGCAGTCTGCCAACCCGGATATGACTTTTCAAAATCTCTACGAACTTTATATGGAGGATATGACCGCCCGTCTGAAGCAGTCAACTATCCTGACTAAGAAGCATATTTGTGAAACTCACATTCTGCCTTTCTTTGGTAAGAAGCCTATCAATGAAATCAAGGCTTCCGATGTGAGAAGATGGCAGAATCAGTTGATGAATTCCCCAAAAGGATATTCAAAAACTTATCTGAAAACCATCAATAATCAGCTTACCTGCATGATTAATTACGCAAAACGCTTCTACGATTTAAACACGAATCCTTGTGGTCAGGCTGGAAGCATCGGACAGGCAAAGGCAGAAGAAATGGATTACTGGACTTACGATGAGTATGTTGCTTTTCGTGAAGGTATCAAAGACAAACCTCTATCCTATATCTGCTTTCAGGTACTGTACTGGACTGGGATGCGTGAAGGAGAACTTTTGGCACTTACTGCCGCTGATATCGACCTTATCGCAAAACAGATTGATATCAACAAAACCTATCAGCGTCTTCACGGAGAGGACATCATTACCACTCCAAAGACAAAGAAAAGTAAGAGAAAAGTTCCCATTCCGGATTTCCTGTGTCAGGAACTGCAAGAGTACATGGATTCCCGCTATATGCTTGCTCCGAACGAGAGGCTCTTTCCCATCACAAAATCTTTTCTCTCTCACGAGATGGAAAGAGGCTGTAAGAAAACCGGTGTAAAACGGATACGAATCCATGATATCCGCCACAGTCACGCCAGTTTACTTATCAATCAGGGGTGTGATGCACTTATCCTTGCTGACAGACTTGGACATGAAAAAATATCCACAACACTGAATACTTACTCCCATCTGTTTCCACATAAACAACAGGAGCTTGTCAGCAATCTGGAACAGCTTGCAGCTACAGTTGGTGCTACACCGACACCGGAGCCTCCAATGGGAAATCCACTGCTTGAAACCATGGGAATTTCCTATGATGGTAATATGGCAAGTGGTTCAGTTACTTCGGATACAGCATATGCCAATACAGGACTTCCATATGGCCCTATGCCAAGAGAAACAGCATCAGGAAAAGTAATCCCGATGCCTAAAAGAAAAGCTATCTAAGAAATCAAAAGATGTGAAATAGAGTAGTTGCGGTTAGTAGCAAAATAGTAGCAGAGCAAAAAGAAAAGTCCGGGAACGACCTGTTTTAGGGCACTCCCAGACCTGTGGCTACTATTCAAACTCGCAAAGTTTGATGTGATTTTGATTCGTTTTAGTTAGTTTTCTATACCATATAGTTTTGAAAACAATGGTTTTTCCACACATTATTTTTCGTTTCACACACTTTTAGTACCAATCCAGTACCAGCTATTTTTTGTCATTATTGTGTGTAGTTCCGGTGGCTTGCAGGTCATTTGACTATTCAAAGAATAATCGTCTGTTGGTTTGCAAGTTCACCTATAGAAATTATAATCTCAAACTGCTGTTTCTGCAACAAAAAGTTTTGTGGTACTAATCAGTAGTACCACGATTATTTTCTATGTATTGGCTGAAATCAATCACCTTTGCTGGATTTCTCTTAGGCACAATTCCAATGCGTTCCATGTCTAATTTAAAAAGCTCACTTGGATATCCATATGCATCGAATCCCTCCGGCTGACAAATGTCTCTGTTAAGATACTCGCTCAGTTCCCACTGGTATTTTGTATCTTTCTCCAGTTTCTTATCAAAATACTGAGCATCCATTACCATTCTATTAATTCCGCCAACCGATTTCTTCCCATGTGTCTTTGTCACAATCATATCGCCTGACATCTTAAAATATTGATCTATCTGGCTTTCAGAATATCCCATCTGCTGCATCACACCATGAATCACACGACCGATATACAATGTATAATACTTCCAATTTCTTGGTTCGATATCGGTCATTGCTATTGTGTAGCGATTGCTGGCATTTACAATAAACAGGACATTTCTTCCTTTTATTTTCGTCAAATGTGTATCCCAGCAAAACACAAGTGAAGCACCCTTTATTTCATCAATCTTTGTTGTTTTTAATCGCTCTTGAACTGATTTTGTTGCACCTATCTCCACGTGTATCACCTGCTTATCTCAAGTATTCTTTTTACTTCCTGTTGCAATTCGTCACTGAATTCTGATAAATCATCATATGTAATCACCTTCAGTCTTATAAGACGAACGATATCCCATATTGCCTCTGACTTGCTCATCTCCATAATAACTCCAGGATGATGCTTATCTTCCTTTATCCGCTTTTCCAGTTCCCAGAATTTCTCTGATGCATGCTTTGTATCATCATTCAGAAAATCCACATACTCTTTGACAAGACCTTTCATATAGTTTTCCTGCCAGTCTGATAATCTTTCTCGAAATAATTTCCAATCTTTTTTGCTTATGTCCATGATTTTAATCCTCCTCAGTCTCATGTTAGTCTCAACAAACAGTGTCAAAAATGAGACTGACTTGAGACTGTACTCATACAATTCAACCACCAATGACGGTTTTATCGCTTTTCTGCCATATTATGTAGTCTCACCAATTCTCAAATCTCATGAGACTTCTTTGAGACTAACTCCAGAATACTCTTGGATGCCACCTAATTCACACATTTCTAATATTTTTTCTTCGACTTATTTGTTTCACTCTTGAGTTAATTTTATCTTTAGTTCAAGAAGAAAAACCTCTGTTTATCAGCATTTTCTTCTTTCATCTTGGACTAAAATATAATTACTTGAACTAATCTAGCTCAAAAACTATTTTTTCTCTTTTCATAGCTTGAATAATATAATGCACTTTCTATTCGTTAATCTCCCAATGTCCACTGTAACCACTTCCGACATATGATACATTAGACATTTTTTTGATTTTTCGTTTTACTGTTGCAATTCCAATTTTTAATTCCTTGGCCATATCTGCCGTTGATACTTTCGGATTTTTCTTTATCATTTTGATAATTTTTTCTTCAGTATCATCTTGGGTATCATCTTGGGTATCACCTTGAGTATCATCTTGGGTATCACCTTGAATTTTCTCTTCGTTTGCATGTGTTGCATAATTAGAACCATAATTCAAATTATACAAAATCAATGTAAAATCATCATTATCTGCCTCAAAGACCGGCATCTTGGTTTCATCAAATTCTACTTGTCCCTCATAATCTGCCAATATCTTCTTAAATCCACTACCTCTACGCTCCATATATTTTAAGCGGCTGAATATATCAGCTAATATCGGATTTCTTCGGTTTGACGGGATTTTCAACAAATCTTTTCCTTCCAGAGATATTCCACTTACCATTCCGCCAGGTGAATATATTTCAATTCTATCATCAAACATATCTATATGGACTTCACTACCTATCTCCATATAGTTTCTATGAATCAATGCATTTACTATACCTTCAAGCACTGCTCTATCCGGATAATCAGGCATTTCAATTCTTCCGTCATCAACCTTACGCTATGCTTTCTTGGAATTATTTCTCACAAAATCAGTTCCTGCCTGCAACAATGTGACAAGACTGCCAGTATATTCCTTATCATCAAGTGCATCCACTATTCCTGATGCTTTAGTAAGTCCATTCCATCTTGTACAAAACAATCTGGAATGACGTACCGGTGATTCATCTGCCAGAAGTGCTCCAGCATTCGTTAGATTTCCTTTTTCATCAATCAGTCCGAAAGATTCATAATCTGTATCTTCAAATATATTCCCCGTTCTCTGTTTATATACTGATTTTAATTTTGTAAAGGACATATTATCAAAATCATATCTTGATTTCAGACTATCGTAGCTTTCGCCGCTGCCACGAAGCACCAATTCTCTTAGCTGTGAAGGAGTTGCCGGAACGCTTTCATTTCCTATACGCCTAAATGCAATGAGTTGTCCATCACCTTCATAATAGTATGGTGTCTGCTGCCCTTTCATAACTTCCACAATAACAAAAATCTTTTCGCCATATTTTTCAAAATACAACTTAAACTCCGGTATTGGATTCAAATGTGTTTTTATTGCTTCGCTAATTTTCTCTGCATCACCTTCAGCGTCTGCAAGCCCCACCAACTCATTATCATTCGATACACCAAATATCAACTTGCCACCAAAACAATTGGCAAATGCACTGATACTCTTGCACCAGCTTTTAGGTTTCTTCTCTTCAAGTGCAAGCTTTTTGTCGTAATCTGTGGTTTCACCAATTAGCTGCTTTATGTCCATAAATATCACTTCCTTTCTGCCTTGGACTAATCTTGGACTAATCTTGGACTAATCTTGAGCTAAAATGAGATATTATCGGGATAAAAACCGTTGTATTGCAATAGTATCTTAGACTAAACATCATACTTATTATGAAATACAGCAATCCTACAACTAAAACATCTACCCAATTCATAATCTTCTCTAATTCTCCATCATTAATAATCTTTATTTATAAACAGCTTTGCTATTTCATCATCTGTTCCATCCTTACCATTCTGTATTTTTAATAATAATTCACCTATCATTTTACGAAGTTGTTTTATATTTGTAGCCAGACTTCCGTCCATTTTTGATCCACCATTTTCATATATTCTACCAGCCTCAAGCTGATTTAATTTATTACTGATCTCATTTAATTCATAACCATATTTTTCTTTAATATCATATTCCAATCTATTACTCATCTGTAGAATCACTCCTCCATGTTCTAATCTATTTACTCCTTTAACTTACTGTCAATCTTATACCAGTGTTTTTTCACTTGATTCCTAATATCGCTAACAAGCAGTTTACTCTGACTAAATATTTCATCTGCCTTATAAGCATATGTAAGAAAATTCCCATGGTCTTTAGAATACTTGCTTGCACCTAAATGTGTATATGAATGATAAATTGCTTTCTTTCCTGCATTAAAAGACTTTTCATCAGTATTCTCTTTTACTTTTTTTATTTTTCTATATGCTCTACAATAAAACTTAAACAAACTCTTATCTCTTATCCGAACAGTTTTTCCATCAAATGTAAAGCCAAGATTATTAATAAGATTACTTTTCCCCTTTATCTTTTCTATAATTCCATTATCGTAGAAAAAATGTTCAGTTTTATCCTCGTTTAATTCTAAATTAGGAATGCCATCTCTGGTACTGTAAATAAATTTAGCAATCTCCTCATTTTTTCCTTTTACATCTTCTTGTGTCATAGGAACAACAATTATAATATCATCACAATATCTTCTATACATCCCTTTCTGTGAAGTGATAAAGTCATTTATTTTTTTATCAAAATCTATCATATAAACATTAGCATATACAGCACTTATAGATGAACCTTGTGGAATCTGATAATCTTTAAGGTTCTTGCGAAGATGATTTTTCTTAAACTCATGAAATTCATCTGTTTCAAAATACTTATCCATACCTCGCATATCTCTTCTCAACAGACCCTTCTCAAACTCTATATCATCAGCTTCAATATATGTAAACTTCGTAATATTTTTGTAAATAGCATAATCAGCAGCATCTAATGACTCCTCGTTGATTACACATTTTATTTTTTCTTTTAAATATTTATGGTCAAGGTTATCAAAAAATTGGCTGAAGTCACCCACAAAAATGTAAGCCGATTCACATTTTACAATATATTCAAATACTTCTTTTGCAAAATCAATATTACATTTTCCTGGTGTACAATTTCTATAAGCTGTTGAAACACGGCTTATCCCATTTGATTTCATATACTCATTGTATCTGTTATTAAGACGGTTTCCATAATACTCATATATAAATCTGTCAATATGTGCAGCATAATATATATCTCTTTCCTTTGGCTTAATATCTTTTTTTCCATTTTCAATAACAGTGTATTTACTGCAATCCATTTTAAAATGAATAAATGGATAAAAGCCATGTCTACTGACCCAATTAATACTCTGGACTCTTTGCTGATAGTCCTTATGATGTTTCTTCACATCTAAGTGCGTATAATACTTATCTTTATATATCTTTCTACTCATTTTTCTCCTAAAAGCTTACTGAGTAACGACCGGTAGATATCTAATATCAGTAAGCATTAAAATCAATTGGACCTTGTTTTCACAAGGAACTCTACCATCCTCCACATACGATGTATTGTATAATAATATTAACAGCTACTATAATTCACTGGTAATAGGAGGTCATACAATGGACAATATAATTCTTAATATTATCAACTGTATACTATTAATTCTGGTCAAGAACGTTCTTGACATAGAATACATAATACCCTTATAGCCATTTCTATAAGGCAAAGTAATATATTTTGCAACCTGTAATAATCTCTTGGCAAAAATTTCTATTCTGCCTGCATCCTATACGATTGCTCAATTATCTCCATAACATTATCTACATCTGATGTATGCTCCATAAATAACTCGACATCACCATTACCCCATCGTCCAAGACCAGTAATATCCTTGCAGATGCCTTTAGGATCATGAATTTCTGAAAACTTCATATTCACAGATATTCTTAATCTCTGCTTCTGTACAACCACATCCACAAAGTTCGTATCCAATTTATAAGCTATATACAATTTCTTATATTCCCTCTTTACATCTGAGGAAAGATTCATAATTCGCTTATCTAACACTTCAAATAATGTCTTCGTAAACACATTAATATCATATGTATCCAATGAATACTTCTGTGTCGGCTTTTCTTCCTCACAGTATGGTGCAAGTTCTTCTTCTGATATTTTAGGATACTCCCATACTTCCTTTGCTTTATCCGATAATAATTTTGCTCTCTCTTTAATATGATTTTCATTCCATTCCGACAATTTCACGAGATATGAATTTAATCGTAAGGCGCTTTCCTTAAATCCACCTTCCATCTCCATTTTTACCATAAATGGTTTATCGCTCATTTCAGAATTATAAGCCGTAAGCGTGAGATTTCCTATTGTATGAAGATATTTTTTCTGCACATCCTTCCAATTTGGTCCCAATTCTTGCTTCCATTCATCATTAGGATTAGCATTCTGTGGCATAATATGCTCAATGGTGTAATTCTCAATTATAATCGGAGCCTTATTATTATAATTTTCCAGATGGCTTAAAATATAGTTCCTTGAACGCATATTATAAATATCTCTTGAAACAAATGCAGCTTCAAATTTATCATCATCCGGGAACAGTTTATAATCATCTCGTAAAACAAAGAACGCTTTAATTGAATTCATATAATCATCTTGCTTTATCTCGTTTCGCAAAGTAGCAAATGTCTTATTTAAAGAATTTGTTGGAATATCACAGATATTTCTTCTAAAAACATAGCTTATGCACATCTTAAGTATTTCAATAAAATTCTCTTCTGTAATAAGTCCCTCTGAACAATCATTATGTACTTTAAGTAAAAACGGGAATGCAACTTCCATTCGCAGATCATTCACATCCACATACAAATTTTTAATTACAGGATTTGAACTTCTAGCAAAAACCATATCTGTGTAATATTTTGCATATTTTAATAAATCTTCACACAAATCACGAACTGATGAGAATTCGCAGTTCACATGATACAATTTAAACTCTTCATATACCTTGTCTATTTTGGGAATTCTGGTTAACTTCATTGTAAGATAGTCACGGAAAAATTTATCCATAACAGAGTCTTGTTTTTCATACTCAAACATTAACTCCATTGGTCTCCAAAAATGTTCATATACATAACTCTGCTCATCGTTTTCCAATCCCATCAATATATAATTTCGGATCAAATCCGATTCTGACAGTTCTTTGCCTGTAGAATTCAGGCTTTCAAAAATTGCCTGTGCATCATCCACAGCTCTATCCAACGTTATATTTACTATCTGTAATTTTCCTATAGATTCATAAATTTCTGCCGGCATCAACTCGTTCTTCTCTATTTGCTCTACAAAAAATCTATGATTTGTCAACAAACGTGACACAGTATTTTCAGGTATCGGTTTTTTCTCTACCAATCTTATAAGAATATCTCTATCATTCTCTGTTAATAACAATTTGTATCTTTCATCGCCATTTTCATATTCATTTTTTAACAACATATTATCTATTCGGCGAGAATTAATGCTGGTATCCTCTGGATGATTTATTGCATAATCTCTAAGTGCTATCAATAGCAAAGTCAATGTTGTCATTCTCTGCTGTCCATCAATAATCATATATTTCTGAACTCCTGTTGGCATCGCCTGTTCTGCGATATTAACAATGGAACCTACAAAATGTCCCTTCTTATTCTTTTTCTGCATGTCAACAATATCATTCCAAAGTCTTCTGCACTGTTCAATATCCCAGCTATAATAACGCTGATATACCGGAATCAGAAACTGCTTATTCCCATTTAGTATTGAATATATATTTCCCTTTGTCGCATCCAATGATCATTCCTCCTATTCTTGTCCGTATTTCGTCTGTGACTCAGCTACCATCATCGTACTTCTATCCTCATTCACATAGGAGACACTGCTATGAAAATCCACTACATTTTCTTCTCGCCCCATGTCATTGTTATCCGTCCAAAGTTCACATTGAGTCATAACAGTCTGTACTGCGTCATCCATGCCTTCTGGTGGATATTTATGTTTTTTTAGTAGTTTCTTAATCATCATCCGCATTTTAGCCCGTGCTGAATCACGCTTTTGCCAGTCGATTGTACGATTTTTACGAAGTGTGTCAGCTAGCTCCTTAGTAATTGCTATAAGTTCTTCGTTTTCATAAAAGTCCTTAATAGCCTGCGGTTTTGTAAGAGCATCATAGAATGCCAATTCATCCGCTGTAAGGCCCAGCTTATCTCCTTCCTCCTTTGCTGCTGCAATCTGCTTAGCCAAATTCAGAAGTTCTTCTATTACCTGTTCATTCGTAAGCATACCATTAAGATATCTATTCATGGTTTGCTGGATGATTTCACTAAACTTTTCAGACTTTACAACATTAGTTCTTCGATATATTTGAACCTGCTCTGCAATCAGTTTTTTTAGTAATTCCACTGCGAGGTTTTTCTCTTTCATCTTTGATATTTCTTCTAAAAACTTCGGATCAAAGAGTGAGAAATTTTGCGATACATCAGAGAACAGATTGATTACACCATCACTCTTTATACTTGCCTTTAGCAATTCATTTATTCTGGCGTTCATTTCTGGAAGGGATATTTTCTTTCCCTGTCCCTGATTCATAAGTCGCATTACAAGTACTCTGACAGATTCGAAAAAGGCGGCTTCGACGCGAAGTGATTCCTCTACCATTGATGAACATAATGACAGTGCCTGTTTTAAAAGTAGTGCTTCCTTTAAGAACTCTGTTCTTTCTTTTTCTTTATTAACACCAACTATAAAGTTTACGCCTCCGCTAATGGCTTTTGATCTTTCCAAATCTGAGCCTGTCATAAACTTAGAATAATCATATCCATGGAAGAAATCCTGACATATTGAAAGTTTTTCTAAGAATTTCGGATATGCAACCTTCGCAACATCAGTATCTCCATAGTTTTTCTTATCACGTGAAGTATAATCATTCATTGCCTCTTTGAGTGCAGATGCAATACCTACATAGTCAACAACAAGTCCACCTTCCTTATCTTTAAAGACTCGATTAACTCTGGCTATTGCCTGCATAAGATTATAACCCTTCATAGGCTTATAAACATACATTGTAGCAAGTGCTGGCACATCAAATCCTGTAAGCCACATATCAACTACTATCGCAATTTTAAGTGGACTATCATTGTCCTTGAACTTCTTTGCCATCTCATCCTTGTGACGTTTATTTCCAATAATCTCTTTCCATTCTTCTGGATCTTTGTTGTTATCAGTCATAACAACCCCGACTTTTTCTGTCCATGTCGGTCGAAGTTCCAAAATTCTCTTATATATTTTCATAGCAATAGAGCGTGAATATGCAACAATCATAGCTTTTCCTGTAAGCAGATTCGCTCTATTGTTGTCATAATGATCTAAAATATCACATACTAATGAGTCTATTGTCTTGTCATTACCAAGTATTGCCTCCATTTGTCCTAATTGTTTTTTACTCTTTTCTACAACCTCTGCATCTGCATTTGATGCCATTAAATCATATTCTGCATCAATTAATTTGAGTGTTGCTTCATCCAGCTTTAACTTGATAACTCTGCTTTCGTAATAAACTGGTCTTGTAGCTCCATCTTCAACCGCCTGCGTCATATCATATATATCAATATAATCTCCAAAGACTTCTCTTGTACTCCTATCCTTCATAGATATAGGCGTACCAGTAAATCCCACATATGTAGCATTTGGAAGGCAATTTCTAATAATCCTGGCTGTCCCAGTTACAATCTTAGCCTCTTTTTCTCCATCTTCATTTTCTACCATTTTTATTTTTTCTTTTAAACCATATTGTCCACGATGAGCCTCATCCGCCATTACAATAATGTTTCGTCTTTCAGATAATGGTTCTTCTGATTCTTCAAACTTTTGCATTGTGGTAAATATAATTCCATTAGCTTGTCTGCCATTCAGCCAATCCTTTAATCCAATATCATCCTTTGTTGAACTTTGTCCTAGTTTTCTGCATGTTGCATGAACTGGAACCTGTCTCAAAAATGAACTACATTTTGCAAACTGCCCAAAAAGCTGATCATCCAAATCATTTCTATCCGTAATTACAACTATAGTCGGGCTGTCCAATGCCTCCTGCAACAAATGAGCATAAAATACCATTGATAAAGATTTTCCAGAGCCTTGTGTATGCCAGAAAACACCACCCTTTCCATCTGTAACTGTCGCCTTTTTTGCCATCTGAACAGCCTTATTTACCGCAAAATACTGGTGATATCCCGCTAGTATCTTGTACTTCTTCAATCCCTCATCTGAAAAACAGACAAAGTTTTTGATAATATCCAGCAATCTTGCTCTGTCAAACATACCTTCAAAAAATGTATCAAACTGAGCATACTGCGTATTCTCATAATTCCCATCTTTCGTTTTCCATTCCATAAAACGGTCTTCACCTGAAGTAATTGTACCTGCCTTTGATGTCAACTGATCGCTAATAACGCTAATACAATTATAGATAAACATAGAAGGAATCTCATGGATGTAATTTCTAATCTGCAAATATCCTTCTGATGCATCTGTTTCTTCTCTGGAAGGTGATTTCAATTCTATTAAAACAACTGGAAGTCCGTTTATAAACAAGATGATATCAGGTCTCTTGTTGCTATTTTCAATAAATGTCCACTGATTTGCTACGATAAAAGAATTATTGTCCACATTTTTATAATCCACAATGTATGCCAATGAAGAACACTGTTCTCCATTGGCCGTATATCTGACAGGAATGCCATGCTGAATATAGTCCATAAACACTTCATTTTTCTGTACAAGGTCTCCATTTTCATAATTCTGTAACTTGTACATTGCATCAGAAATAGCCTCCTCTGGTAGAGAAGGATTTAGTCTATGTATGTATTCTATAAGTACATCCTTGTATAATGGACTGTAGAAATCTCGTTCGATATCTGGTCCGTAAACATATTGGTATCCCATATTTTGGAATAACTCTATTATGGAATTTTCGTAGTCTGCTTCTGTAAATGTTGTGGACATGTGTATCACCTCACTAATCTTCTGCATAGCCAATTCTTTTACTATAATCTATTTCTCGTTTACTCCAATTTTTCAAATTTTCTACTGAAGCCACGTCCTTCAATATTGTAATATCTTTATTCAATACCTTCTCAATGAAAAAGTTTAATTCTCTACCTACATAATCAATTTCAGCATGATTCAAAGTCCATTCCGATTCCACTGCTCTATCATAAAACTTTGAAACATTCAACAATGCCGCATTTTTCGCAACACTCTTTGTCATATCTCCAATCAAAACTTTATCTGAGAAAAATACAGCAACACGATTGCACAAAGCTAATATTTGCGTATAGCTTATTTTGTCTATCAATTCAATAAACCTATTATTAGCATTCTCTGAAATATGCAATTGAAGTCTTCTAGCTTCCAACATTTCTTCAAATTTTATAATCAAATCATTGTATATATATTCTTTAAATAATGTGATTAATTCTTCGTCCTCACTGCATTCCAAGAAATAGGTATTTTTATTAATTTTGTGCAATGTTGCTTCATCAATAATAACATTTACATCATAATGAACCTTGTCAACATAATACTTGTTCGGAAAGTCATCTTCGCAAAAAGCTTCTACTTCACTTTCCGGTGAAACGGATATTGCTTTGATTTCAACCATCCGATTAATATATTCGATCCAATTTTCTTTCACTTCCATTGGTGCAATCTGTGAAGTATTATGAAACGAATTATTGAACAACAAATATATTAATTTAACCTGATCTGCCAGAATTAATTCTGCAAAATCAATTCTATCATTTTCTTTTTCATATGTTTTTCTGATTTCTTTTTTCTTGCGCTCATACTCCATCATCTCAATAGCTTTACAACCATTACAATCGCACTTTTTTCTTCTCCACCCATTATTTGCATACTCTTTGTGACCACAATTCAAACAAAACCTATCACTCTGTTCACCGCTATACGAATACGCAGTTCTTGCTTCTATATTTTTATACAAGAACTCTCCACAAATCACGCATACATCATTAGTTCTTACTGGTGGTAAAATCTTCAATAATCCCCCAGGTTTTACATCTATATTATATTTACTAAGTATATCCGATATTTTGATTGATTTATCCATATACATAGTAACAACTTCTTCAATTTGCGTCTCTGTTAAATGTTCTAATTTTTCGTTAATCTCCATATCTTATATCCTTTCTGTAAAAATGGTAAACAATAATTTAGCGGCTTAGAGGTCAAGGTCAGAGACATCAAGCTCGCCGGACATAAGTTCTGGTAATAATGTGTCTCGTATATCAGCTAACTGCTTCATTTCAACAATATTGGCAGAAATCTGAGAAAAGATAGCCGATAGTGTTTCATTCAGAGGTAGAAGCTCTTCGTCACACAGCAATGGCACGGCAATGGACTGAATGTTTTTTATGGGTAGCTTTAGCTGCACTGCACCAACAGTACCTTTAGATATTGCTTCTACTCCTTGAGAAGAACGCAGAAATAACAATAGATACTCGGGTGTAACATTTTTAAGGTTAGTAAGTTTGACACAGTTTTCAGTTAAGTTCGCTTTATTCAATGTATGGTCAACAATTGCGGTTAAGCCGATGGTTCCGACGATAGATATTAGTAAATCACCTGTTGACACGATATATCGGGAAATACTTTGTTGTGTTTCATCATCGACATACTCATAATTATTAGAAAGTGAAGCAAATACAGTGTTGTTGAGGTCACGAACTCGGATATATGGATGTTTGTTTGGAGCAGTAACCAAATTTATGCCCTTAGGTAAGCGTTTTCCGCCTTTCACATCTGCCAACGAACCCAGTTCAGCATAAACAACTGAAGTAGATTGTTCAATGGCACTGTTAAAAAGCGTGCTCGCTTGCTGCTCTAAATTATTGTTTATCCTCTCATTTTCTTCAATTTTGTCATCAATAGCCCCCAATAACGAAGCAATCTTTGTCTGAATCTCTTTATCAGCAGGTACATTTACTACTATGTTCTTCATAGTATTGCCAGACACTTCTTTGAAAGTCGTACCGCTCCCCATACCTTCAATCCTATCTTTATTGTATTTGAGTAAATAAAATAGGAAAAGTGGGTCAGTATCTTCATTCGGAATAACACTCTTAAATCCCTGATTAGTACATACTTCATTTGCCGCAATAGCTGCATATCCTATTGGCGCCCTTGAAGAAAACAGAATTGTGTTTTGAGGTAAAAGCTGGGTGGAACAACTTTTCAAACCGATTTCGGTAATATTTCTTTCGCCTCGTTGAATATAACGACCACTGAATGTAGCTAAATCTTTCGGGGTTATCCAAGCGATATTTCCCCCTTCATAATATTCAGTTTTTTTCGTTGAAGGAGTAGCACCACCTACAACAGTTCCAATATCAGAAATTTTACATTCAATCCATTCAGCCATATAATAATCCTCTCTACCCTATATATTTTCGATGAGCAATCTTAACATTGCTCTGTTTGACCATTGCGTATTGCAAGGTCGTATCTATCTTCCTATGCCCCAAGAGCTGTTGTAGTTGCTCAATGGGCATTCCTTTATCTATTGCCATTGTTGCAAGTGTACGCCTGAACTTATGCGGGTGTACTTTTTGCAACCCTAATTGCTTTCCAAATTCACGCAGACGAACCTCAACTCCACCGATTTTCAGCCTTTCATGTGGCGATTTCAACGACACGAATAGTGCCGGATTGTCGTCCGTTCTGCTCTCTAAGTAATTCTGCAAATGTATCTTAGTTCGAGCGTCAAAATAAACCACTCGTTCCTTGCTGCCTTTACCGAACACGATACATTCTCTCTCGTTGAAATCAATATCATTTCGGTTAAGCAATACCATTTCTCCGACACGCATACCCGTTGAAGCAAGCATATCAATAATGGCCAAGTCTCTCAACTCCGTGCAGTTATCCCTCATAAGTTCCAACGCTTCATCGGAATAGGTTTCCTTGATGTTTGTGCCGGTCTTAACTCTATGTATTCGTCTGACCGGGCTTTTCAGTATGTAATCCTCGTCCTCCAGCCAAGAGAAGAAGCTGGAAAGGATACGGCGAATATTGTCTATCGTAACCTTACTTGACTTCTTCTTTTCCTGATATTCGGTCAGGTATCCTCGAATGTCGTCCGTTACAATGTGCTTGACATTTTTGTGCAACTCATCGAGCATTGCTTCAATAGTAGCCTTGTAGTATTTAAGAGATTTCTCGGAACAGCCCTCAATTCGCTTTGCCGATAAGAACAGCTCCACATAGTTCTGTTCCGAGTTATTCTCTTGGTTTTGCTTCTCAGTTACCTCATACTTTGCAAGGGTATATTGCAACACTTCTTGCAGCTTCTCATTTTGCGCGTTATTCAGGAAAGGTAACATACCCTGAATAACATCTTTGATTAAATCTTGTTTCACAGTCAATTCTCCTTCGAATATTTAATAGAGAACGACTATGGGGCGGAAGTCCCCCGATATTAACTCCCGCCACCCACGGAAGTAATGGGATATGTTATAAGCTAAACAATAATTTAGAGCAGCAAGCAATGGCACTTTTCAAATCTTGGTTCATTGACTATGAACCATTTGACGGACAAGTTCCAAGCACTTGGAAATATGGTGTACTTGGCGATTTTGTTGAAATAAAGCGTGGCGGCTCTCCTCGTCCTATTCAAAACTTCTTGTCGGATAGTGGGTTACATTGGTTGAAAATATCCGATGCAACTGGTATTAGCTCACCATTCATCAGTGAAATCAAAGAATACATCATTGAAGAAGGATTGAAAAAAACTGTCTTTCTCAAAGCAGGAAGCTTGGTTTTATCAAATAGTGCCACACCCGGTTTACCCAAAATTCTTGACATAGATACTTGCATACACGATGGTTGGCTATATTTTCCGTCATCCAAGTTTTCAAACGAATACTTATATCTGTATTTCAAGCACATCCGAGATAATTTGGTTGCACTTGGAAATGGCAGTGTATTTACAAACCTTAAAACGGATATTCTAAAGAATTATCCCACTAACTTACCAACAGATGAAGTACTGAATGAGTTTGATAAAATAATGAAGCCCATATTTTCTATGATTCTATCAACAACAAGAGAATCAAAGCGTTTAACAGAAATCAGAGATACTTTGTTACCCCGTCTGATGTCCGGCGAGCTTGATGTCTCTGACCTTGACCTCTAAGCCGCTAAATTATTGTTTATCTTATTATTAATTTGAATTTTTTCATCAAGCATTGACAAAAATCTTGAAATTTTCTCTTGTTTTTCTGCATCATTAGGTATATCAATTTCTAATCCAATAATATCATTTCGATTCACAGAACCAAATACTGTTCCACTTTCCTTGTTCATTAACTGTGGAATATAGTATTTCATCATGTAATACAAAAATTCCTGATTCCCATTTTTCATTCTTAGAGAGCAAACACCTCTTCCCAAACATATATCAACAGGTGTTATATTTAAATCTCCAACAGGAGCCCTAACGCTCATTATTACATCGCCAGCTTTTGCTTCTTTTGTAACCATCGTTGTAAATGTATCAAATGTCGGATATTTGAAACCAAATGTTCTATTTCCTTGCAAAAATGGAACACCCTCTCCATCATTATTATAAAATTCAGATTTTGGCGATTGTCCCATAGTAACATCTACTATATCTTGCAATTTATATCTCATACCCAATCGCCCCCAATTTTTTTCTTATTTCATCCTCTAGTTCATGTGATTTTGCAAACATATCCGACAGTTCTGATGTAAGTCTTCCCATCTTTTCCTCAAATGGTTCCCCATCATCTTTCTGTTCCGCAATCCCAACATATCTTCCCGGAGTCAAGATATAATCCTGTTTAGCTATATCCTCTATCGTCGCTATTGCACAGAAGCCTTTTTTCTCCTCCAATATTCCTTTCTGAAATGCTTCAAAAGTATCTGCCAATAATTTAATATCTTTCTCATCATCCAGATCTCTATGTTTTCTGTCTACCATATGCCCCATATTACGAGCATCTATAAATAATGTTTTGCCCTTCTGTTTTTTGTTATCTGTAATAAACCACAAAGTTACCGGAATAGTTACACTATAGAAAAGCTGCGTAGGCATCGCAATAATACCTTCAATTTTATCATCTTCAATTATCTTCTTACGAATCTCTCCTTCTCCACTTGTTTGTGTAGATAATGCCCCATTTGCAAGTACTAATCCTATCTTTCCATTCGGTGCCAAGTGATGAATCATATGTTGAATCCATGCATAGTTGGCATTCCCAGCTGGTGGCAGACCATATTTCCAACGTGGATCATCAACCAACCTTTCTTGATTCCATGGATGATAGTTGAATGGAGGATTCGCAAGTATAAAATCTGCTTTTAAAGTCTTATGCCAATCATTCGTAAATGTATCTGCCTGATATGGTCCAAAGTTAGCATCTATGCCTCTGATTGCCATATTCATTTTTGCCATTTTCCATGTATCAGCATTCGCTTCCTGACCATATACAGAAATTGCTCCCCTTTTTCCATTATGTGCTTGAATGAACTTTGCACTCTGTACAAACATTCCACCCGAACCACAACAAGGATCATATACGCGGCAGTTTTCAAATGGTTTTAAGATTTCAACCAATGTTTTTACTATACTTGAAGGAGTATAAAATTCTCCGCCACTTGCACCTTCTTTTTCTGCAAACTGTGCAATACAATACTCATATGTTCTTCCAAGCAAATCTTCATTTGCTTCTGTATCAGTCATGTCAATACTATTTGTAAATATATCAACAACATCACCTAGGATTCTTTTATCCAAATCTGGACTAGCATAATTCTTTGGAAGAACATCTTTCAAACTTTTATTGTCTGCCTCAATAGCCTTCATAGCATTATCAATCACAATTCCAATTTCCGGAGTATGAGCTGCAGATGCTATAGTTGACCATCTTGCTTCCTCTGGTACAAAGAAAACATTTTCCATAGTATATGCATCTATATCATCCTCGAAACCATCGCCCTCTTCTACTAGTTCTTTATATCTTTTATCAAATGCCGCTGATATGTATCTTAAGAAAATAAGTCCAATAATAACTTTTCTGTACTCTGCTGCTGGAATATGTCCCCAAAGCACACAAGCCGCATCCCATATTTCTTTTTCAAATCCTATATTTGCATTGTTCTTATCCGCCACAATAAATCCTCTCTTTCCATACTATTTCTATTCTTCAGACTCAATCTGCACAATGTCATCAAATCCACATTTCAGTTCCAAACATATCCTAGCCAGTATATCCAATGATACCTGCTGATCATTATTCATCTTCGTAAATGTGCTTGGTGCAATTTGTGTTCTTTTTCTTAATTCAGTTTTCGTCATATCCCTATCAATCAATAGTTTCCATAAGGGCTTATAAGATATTTTCACCTGATTTTCTGACATGTTCTTTCCTCCGATTTATCACGCCAAATAGTCCTTTTTTCTCAAAAATAATTATATCATCTATCTTTCATATTTACAATTATAACTTTTGAGTTCTCGAAACTCAAAATATGCTTTATTTTTATCTCTTTCTCTTCAACAATGTAATCCAAAACTACCATAATAGTTCATGAAATAGACAGAGGAATTATCTCCCTCTGCCCTTATTCCACTGCTTCTCCTGTTCCATATCATGCATCTCATTCCTGCTTACTGTCTCATCATAAATTTTCTGATATTCCTCATACAGTTGCTCCCCATCAAGTTTCACACCCAATTTATCCAGCACACTCATAAAAATCTTCAAATTACCACTGGCATCACTTACCTCGAACTTAAAAGCATCTGCTTTCACTGATGTTTTCAGGTACTTATATGGACCACATGCTGTAAGCTCCCTTACTATTTTATCTGTCTTATCAGCCACAACGTTCTTTCTAACAACAGTTGCTAACCTCTTCGCTTCCTCATATAACTCATCAAAATCAGCTTTGTGTCCGATTTGCTTAAAGAAGCTATTCAGTTTCTCATATACTGCCATTACATCATCATTTCCATCAATAACTGCCATTCGTAGCTTCTCTTCGTCAGAACTGACTGCATAATCTGGATACGAATAAAATGAATTACTTTCCGTAATTGTCACTACTGGCAGTTTATCCATACTCACTGTAGATTTTAATTTGCTGCTATGCGCTTCCTCTGTATTATTTTCATATGATTCTTTCAAATCAGCTCCACAATATTTCTGTACAGGCACATCAATAGTAGTTTCACCATCCCTCGCCTTTTCGACATACTCTAAGACATCAACACACACATCTTCCGAAGCATCCTTCTCCTGTTCTTCCTCCCAGTGTATTGCATCTATAACCGAAACACCTACATCCGCTCTTTCCACTTCCAGCGCAACAACCTCATCTGTTAGTTCCTTACAAGCCACCGCCTCATCCATCTGAGGTATCACAATCTCTTTATCCTCAACCAGTTCTCCCATCTCCGGTACATCATGATACGCAGTATACAGATTTTCCTTTATCGCCATATCCACCAGACCAATCTGCTTTTTTGCATCTTTCTTCTGTTGCTTCAATACATCCAACTCTTTCTGCATATCCATATGCCACAACTGATAATCCCGATACTGTTCGTCAGTCTTAATTGCCCGCTTTTTTACTGGAACTAAGCCTGTAAATCTCATGCTGCTTATCATCTATCTCCTTCATTTTCTTTTCCTGTTCACTTCTATAATCCAGCAAATCAGAAAAGTCTCTGATATTATTATCCACCAGCATCAAATACTCATCCTGCAACTGATGAAACCTTTTCAAATCCTCTGCGTACTTTACTGCATTGACTTTAAACCTGTTCTGCTCCACGATACGAAGTCGGTACATCTTAGCATAGTATTTTTTCTGAAATTCTGATAGATTTGTGTGTTTCAAATACCGAATATTCTTAGAATAAAAATGTGGATGCACCATCCAAGGCATATCCACATAATATCTAATCTTATTCTCTGAAAACATTTCATCCATTTTTGCAAGACTGTGATAATATCTGTATCCTGGAGCCTGCACTTCCATCCACACTCCTGACTTAAATATATAGCCCAGTCTTCTCATCAGATATTTGAAGTGTTCCACATCTCCGGCGGCATAAGCACACATCTGTGCGTCACGCAGGATAATTTCTTTCATTGACATTTCTTTTTCCCATTTATCCCTGCTGATGTTCTTTGGTTTCTTACTGTATTCTGCCGGAATAATACCAAGCCCAAGCTCTTTGCAATACTTATTGGTAATCGGTTGCAAATGATTCTTCCAGTTTCCTTTTGGCGAATTATATTTTTTTCCAGTTGTTACACTCACACTGTTCCATATCAAATGTCCATGCATGTGTTCCCTGTCTGTATGAACCGCAAATACAGCTTCATAATCATCCCCAAGTACATCCTTCGCAAAATGTTCCAATACATACATTGCCTGTTCTGCCGTAACTTTCTCCTCCGGAGAAAACGAAATAATCACATGATATCCTTGTCTGTTACCTGTCTTGTGAAATATATTCTTTGTTTCTACCATTTGCTCAAATGCAGTATCCGGCAGGCAGTTGATACTGCCCACCAAAACACATTCTTCCGTCTTGTCAGGATTTTGGATATACTGCAAAGCATTTTCCAGATGCGATGCCGGATTTCTGCCTTTTGATTCCTTAATATTCAGGATCTTTGTAATCGCCATGTCTCCAGCACCTCCCTGAATAAGATTTTGATTTCATCAAGACTTCTCTGCAACTTATCAATATCGCTGAAATACAGTTCTCCTTGTGTATTTCCAAGTCTGACCGCCTGATTGATATTATTTGCGATACCAGAAAAAATCCTGATAACTCTTGCCCTGTCCTCTGGATATCGGAAGTCAACATTGCCACCTAAACGAATCAATTCCCGTACATATTTACTTACAGTCTTTCCACTTTTTCTAACTGCTGCATCCAGAATATCCATATCCTTCTCCGACAATTTCACCGAAATCTTATAATCTTTCCTATCAGACTTGTATCTTTTCTTTCCATCTGCCATAATCATATCCCCTTTCGTTTCTTAAAAAAGTTGTCTTAAACCAATTTCTTTTTATCTGTCCCATTGCTCTTTCATCCTTTCCAAAAGTAGTGTTCACTGGTTTTGCACCTCGCATTTCATGCTCGGTGTGTTTGGCGTTCACACTACTCATTCTCATGCAAGCATGAAATTCGTAGTGTTCACTGGTTTTGCAAGATGCGGAAAAGGTCGGACCTTTTCCCCCAAAAATATATAAACGCCTTCAGCGTTTACATCATTTTTCGTCTTGGTAGGAGCACCTGCACCCGATATATTTTACTGCTATCACACTTGATAGCAGGTATTATAATATAGATATCTTTCCGGCACTTTTTGATAGCACTACACCACTTCAGTTTTCTTTGCTATCACAAGTGCCTGTTTTGATATCATTTCATCTGATTGTGATAGCAGTCATGCTATCACGAGAAAAAGCTGTCCAAATCCAGCATGTCATTTGCTTCAACATCTTTTTCCATGCCATTTTCATTCTCACTGGCTTCTTTCGTTACTCTTTCAGCAGCAGATATTACATTTGTTGTTGGTAAATCAGAAGCATGTGAAGCAGGCAAAGGATTTGAAGTTTGACCTGTTTGAATTTCAAGAAGGTACGATGCAATAATCTGAGGAAGCTTTTCATCAATAATTGCTTCGACCGCTCCAGCTATTCTTTCAATAAGCGGTTCTTCCCAATCCTTCCTGTCCTCTGCCGGACATTCTTCATTTAGTTCCATATCTCCAAGGAGATTTATTGCTGAAATGATGAAATCCTGTATGGAAGAATTTTTTTCAGCATTAATTTTCTGGAGAATGTCAAACGCCTTTCGATGCTCAGGATTATCAGAATAAAATCTGACGATTTTCTGTTCTTTCTTCTTCATTGTCTCACCTGCCCTCACTTCTCAGTTATCCGGCAATTCCAAGCTTCTTCTTTTTCAATGCTACATAACAGAAATACTCATAGCCCTTTGCATTTGCATTGATGTCAAAGTTGAATGTGATTCTGCTTCTGTTAAATGTGCTGAAATGTTCCAAAAGCTTTGCTCCTCCGCCCAAGACATACATTTTCATTGTCTTTTCGTTGTATCCAAAATCAAAAATCTTTGCAGTCAACTCCCTCACATATTCCTTCGCTGTTGCCTCCATCCAATATTCATATTCAGGATCAATATCTGCCATACGATTCATCAGAAATGTGTTGATGATTGAATCCGGCACATCTTCCTGAAACTTATCTAATAACGTCTGATGGATTTTTAAAGCACACTGACGTACTCCAAACAATTCCGTCCACATTTTATTTTCTACTGGTCTGCCATCTTGTAAGAACATGGCATTCATCGTTCCATTCCCAATGTCTACAATCATGTTCAAACCTTTAAATTCTGGCAGAAGCTCTGCAACCGCAGCATAACATTGTGGCATAACACTACAACCTGCAATTTCCACTTCAAATATTCTGCCTTTATATACAAATCTAATTTCGGAATTTTGAAGCATATATGCCTGAAATGACTCCTTTTGTAAATCCATCCATTTAAGCGGCACTCCCACTGCCAAATGAATTTTCTCACATCTAACATTTCTCAAATACAGTTCCTTTGCAATTGCCGCAACAGTGAGGATGTAAAAATCATTATCCATCACTTTGTCTTTCGTGTAATTTTTATGCCCCTGGTCCAGCACATAATATTTGCCACCATAATACAAATAATCTGTACTCATTACCGGCTCTGTATCTCTCTCCACGAATCCATTACTGAATACTGTATTAGCTGTTTTTATATTTCCATAACCATGATCCACAGCCAAAATCAAAGTTCCGTCTATTCTAAGTTCTCTCATATCACGCTTCCTCCAATCCTTTCTAGTCCGTTTCTTTTAAAATAGTTAAAATATGCTTCAATGGCATGAGCATCTCATCAAAATCAATGTTGCTCATATTTTCATCCTGCAAAAACTGCAATTCTTCCAGCATCGCTTCAAGATATATTTCCATTTTTCTTGCAACTTTCTTTCCCGCAACCACTCTCACTTCATGATTTAATAAGCACTGTATAATATAGTCCTGCTTGGAAAGACCACTCAACGCAACTTTCACATTAAGCTCCTGTGCTTCCTCCGGTGACATACGAAACGCCACCACTACATTTCTCCATCTGTTTTTTGCATCTAATCTCTTTTCGCTCATTTGATTCATCTCCTACCTAGGGGATGCCATCACATCCCCTTGTTTTTATCCTGCAAGATACTTTTGTATATTAAGAATCTTATTATCGTTCTCGATTAATTCTTCCGACGTTACTTTTTCTTCAATAACCTCATTTACCGCAACATCTTCCACAACTTCATCTTGCACACCATCTTCATAGCTTGCGTTGACCTCATCCAATTTATCTGCCATAGCCACCTGCTTTGATGGGAACAAATGCGAGTAGCGATACGTTATATCTATACTCTCATGACCAACTCTGTCAGCAATTGCCACAGCAGAAAATCCAAGGTCGATCAAATGTGAAATGTGACTGTGACGAAGATCATGGATTCGGATCTTCTTTACTCCTGCAAGCTTTGAACCTCTCTCCATCTCGTGGTGGAGAAAACTTTTTGTCACCTGAAAGATTCTTTCTGTAGGTTCCTGATCATAAAGCATTGCAAAATAATCCTGCATCTCCTCCGACAAAAACTTAGGAAGTTTTATCGTTCGATTGCTTTTTGGAGTCTTGGGTGTTGTAATAAAATCCTGCCCCTGCAACCTCTGATACGATTTATTGATACGGACTGTATTCTTATCAAAATCAAAATCCTCCGTTGTAAGAGCTAGCAACTCACCAAGTCTCATTCCAGTCCAATACAACATTTCAAATGCATAAAATGATATAGGCTTATCCACGATTGCATCAGAAAACTTTTTGTACTCCTCGGTAGTCCAGAAAAGCATTTCTTTATTTTCCTCTTTTCCCATATTTCCCGCCTGTCTCGCCGGGTTTGATTTTAGATTATAAAACCTGCAGGCATGGTTAAAAATTGCACTCAGCGTATTATGCATGGTTTTTCTATAAGTCTGAGAATAACTCTCACCATTTTCATATCGAAATCCTACCATCTCGTTCTGCCACTTTCTCACATCTCCTGCTGTAATCTCATTCATCTTCAGATTTTTGAAGTACGGCAAGATTTTTGTCTCCACAATGTGTTCCTTGGTAAGCCAGGTATTGAGCTTAACACGATTTTTCACATCTTCTGTATATAACTTCCAGAACTCTCCGAATGTCATATCCAGATTATTTTCCTGACGAATCTTATAATTACGCTCATAATCCAACGCTTCCCTCTTTGTTGCAAATCCTCTTTTCTTTATTTGCTTATTTTCCCCAGTCCAGTCCTTGCAATAGAATTTGACGAACCAGGTACCAGTCTTACTATCCT
Organism: uncultured Eubacteriales bacterium; assembly: GCA_900314525.1. Classification (GTDB taxonomy): domain Bacteria; phylum Bacillota; class Clostridia; order Lachnospirales; family Lachnospiraceae; genus Bovifimicola. The sequence goes on along the minus strand of OMVN01000016.1, from coordinate 25,432 downwards.
TATATGCTGGCATACTCATCATCTCCTTTTCCTATTGCCGATAGGACATCTTAGGTCCTACCGGCTTTGTGTTCTAATACCTTTGTTGTTACACAGCTTCTGTCATTCCATAAAATCGCTCTTCAAAATACTTACGACTAATCTTGCCACGAATAACTGCATAGCCTTTTTCTTTCAGTTCATTATTCAACTGTCGCATAATGTTATAAGCTGCCGATTTTGAAATGCCCAGTATCTGCATCACATCATCTACTTTTAAAAACTTCTCGTTCATGCACTGCGCCTCCCTTCTTCATGTGTTTAAATACAGACATTTATGATACAGTCACAATAACTGCTTCATAAATTCTGTATTATGTATTTGTCCGTAGGAATTGTAATCAGATTTTTCCGTCCAACTGTTCACATTCCTTAGCATTCAAAAATGCTGGCGTTCTCATATCGGTTCTGCCGGTGTTCCAACCTGCCTCATTACCTGAAAGATTACTTCAGATAATACCGCCCGCTCCTGCTCGAGGTATTCAGTCCACTTAGGGGAGTGTCTTCATTCGCTCGCTTCTTGAAAGGTCTTGGCAAATGTCTGTTAGATTTCCGATATCGCTCATTCTTTTTTCAATACTGTATGGTATAGATAAATAGATTGTGATTATTCTATACCATAACGTATTGAATTGTCAAGAAGTTTTTCTAATGTTTTTGTATAGAAAAACTTCCCTTTTCATTTTTTTCGTGTTATACTCTCCTTAAAAGTCCATAACACATCTAAATGGAGGGAACTACACTATGACAATAGGTGAAAGAATAAAGAAAATACGGGTATTCCGCAAAATGACAATGGATGACCTGGGTGGTGCTCTCGGTTTTGAGGGAAAAAATATGTCTGTCCGTATCTCTCAATACGAAACCGGTGCCCGCATTCCCGGTGATGATATGATTCAAAAGCTTGCCGACGCATTGCACTGTAATTACAAAGCAATCTCTGACTACAGTTTAGGTGCTGCGGAAGATATTATCGAAACACTCTTCTGGCTCGAGGAAAGCGCCTCTTCTCTTCCTGCACGAGGAAAAGGGACAAGATTTCCTGAGTACACTGCACCAGGTAATCTGATTCACTTAACTGCAATGACACCTTCAAAGCCTTCTGAAGCAGCAAAACCAACTTATAACGAAGATGATTATGACTGTGCAGGTGCACCCATTGCATTAACTTTTGAATATGGATTGGTAAATGACTTTTTGTCAGACTGGTGTGAGATGAAAACGAAATTAAATAATGGAGAGATTTCTCCAAACGAATACTTTGAGTGGAAAATCACATGGCCGCATGCGTAAGGAGTTTTAATGAATAAAATTGCAATAAATAAATTTGATGTACGATTATCCTATCTCACCGAAAACGATATTAAGCACTGGAATAGACTAAATCGTTTTGCACGTACACTTTGGTTTGAAAATACAATCAGCGGTCCCGATATTGAATATTCAAGATTATCAGTTGAAATATTTAAATTGTATCCTCACTATTCAACATGGTCTCATGTGCCGCGTCAAAATGGTGGTTACTTACTTCAAAATAATAGTTCAAATCCTATACTAACAATAAACGCTGATTTAATGAATGGTTGGTGGAATATTTTTAAAAGATTGACAAATAACAAACTTACTAATACAAATCGCTCCTCCAACATCCTTCCATTATACAATGACTTTTGCAAAATATCTGATTATGAGATATCAACTGAATTATCCAAAAAATTTGGTCATAACACAGAAGTTTGGGATGCTTTTTTGAAGTATCTTGACCTTGTTTATACTATAGGAAACCTTTCTCCTACAGGTGCAAACCCCGGTGGTAATGGCTACGATTTATGGACTACTAAATTATCATACTTAAAACAGCAATGGTTTGATAAATCGTACACCGAAAAAGAAGAAATATATAAGACCCGTGCTTCAAATAATTCAACATTAAGTAAATGGGCACCGCTTTTATGGCAATCATATAATTCAAATTGTGAAGAGAACTGGAAAAATTTTATAAACGACCATTTTTATCATCAATATGTTAACAATGACTATAGTTTGTCATTATTTTCACCTGATACAAAAGATGATAACTCTATCGTTTCATTCCTAAATCAACTATCAGAAATAATTATTAATCGAGGAACAGATATTATTAAAGCAACAAATAAAACTATTTCTTTTGATACTATTCCATACTATTCAATTGTTCTTAAATAAAGACTTATAGTACCAAAATAGTACCACAAGACAAAAAACAAGCTCGCAAATGCCCATTTTATAGGCTTTTGCGAGCTTTTTAAAATTATTCAAACTCATTATGTTCCAAACATCGCTTAACTTATTTTGTTTAAGTTTCGATCGAATATGGGGCATATTTCTATATCAATTACAATATTTATTTTGACCTACTGAATGGTTGTTGCCAAACTGTTGCCATGGAAATATTATAACTTGATGATACCTGAATGACAAGTTAATTTTCATTTTTTGCAACTACAAACTACAAATTCTCTCCCCCCTCAATATCGTCGCTTTCAAACATATTCTTGTGGTATGATTCATTTTCATCATCTTCAAAATCATCAAAATCAAACAAAACCGATCTATTTCCAATCAATGCCAATAATTCCTTACGCTCTTTTCTTTTCTTTATGTCTTCCATTTCTTCATACAGCTCGTCTACATAATCTATCAACCAATTATTGACTTTTCCCTCACATAAATCAGCTAAATAATCATTTACTAGTGCATCATCCATTTCCAAAGATTCCATATCATTCAGTAATCTAAAAACACCTGACTCTCGCTTATTCTTATACATATAGAGCAGTAGCTCTTTTATTGAATTTTGTTCAATAACCATCTGCTCATAAAGAGATCTTCTCTGAGTTGAAAAAAAGACCCTAGCAGCATTTGAATACGAATCAATCTCATATGTATACGTACCAATTTCTCTTGCCTTATGTTCTATTAATTCAAAATAATAACTAGCCAATTTTCCCAATTCATTTATGTAAAAACGTTTGAATACTTCAAACTGGATCAAAGCACATGGCTCATCAAAATTGAATTTTCCATTTTGTTTTTTCAGAAAACTAATAAATAACTTTCTCAACTCACTGCTATTTTTTCCCGGTATATAATTCGCATATCGGTAATTATTATAATAATTAGAAAAAACTCCCAAAAGACTTCTTCCATTTTTTGAAAGTTGTTCTGTAGTATATTTCTCAATTTCTTTTTCTAATTCCTGATGGTTATGTTCTATTAGGCACTTTGGAACAGATTCCTTATCAGTTGGATTTTGTAGAACAAGACACAAATAAATTTTTTGTAATCGTTCTATGCCAACTGCTCCGGTATACAATATGATATTAATCTCATATTGATTATTTAATCCAGTTATCGACATTGTTTTCTTTGCTGATTCATATATAAATTCTCCAGAAATCTCTAACTCGCGCCCCATGTTAATACTTTTGAAATCCCATATTTCATCTACCAACATCTCATCACCACCTTTATTATCATCTTATATTCAAAGAAATCTTTCAAAAAAATCCTGTATTCTCTTCTTTGTGTATTTATTCTCAACCTCTTTTAATATGTATATCGACAATTCATTTAACGAACGAGTAAGTGCTACATAAAGCTTATTCTTCGTCTTATTCGCCTCGGTATTATTATCGTTAAATAAATATGCTGCCAAGTCATTTGTGAGAATGAATAAACACTTCTCCCCCTCCATTCCCTTTATGTAGTCTATTGATTTTACAAAAATCTTATCTTCTTGTTTTATTGGACTTTCGTCTTCAAAAATATTTATGATAATGCCATATCTTCTTGAATCTATTTTTTCGCACTTACTCAGTAATGCCATTGCATCTTTTTTCTTTCCCGTATTCCTGTACTTTTCAATCATCTTCCCAGCATAATAATACGCTACTTTTTTTACTGTCAGAGTATCTTTGGTTGGATGATTCTCAGACAACAATGGTTCAAGTTCTTCCGCTAAATTCTCTCTTATATTATTTTTCTTGTAGTCATGCGTTTCATATACCCCTTGCTTCTGAGATATATACATCAAATCATATTTTTGACTTTCAATTAACGTGCGACAATCAATTTCACTTTCATAATATATTGACAATTGTCCGGAATCTTTTTCAGATTTCTGTTTTTCATTTTCATCTACTAAACGATTTGACAGTTCTAAATGTAATTGCGGACATCTATGACATTCCGATATATATCTAACATTTTGCTTGTATATAGACATAAGATTCCTTAAGCATTTAAAACCTTTTAAATCCTGTTTTGGATCTCCCATCAGCAACATGGAGATTCCCATTCTACTTAATTCTTCTATAATTTCTTGCATATGCTTATCTATATCCTGTACTTCATCTATACAGATTGCGCCGCAATATTTTGCAATTGCATTTTTAATGATTACTCTGCCATCCTTTATACTTTTTGTGTCCTTTGATTTTTTACATAACACCCATTTAGCATGTTCAGGAATTACTGTTTGGTGAAGTACATTCAACTCATCAAGTCTTTTAATCTTTGCATTTTTATACTTTGCATCTTGAGGTAAATCTGCAACAGATATTTTTTCATATTTCTTTCCATAAAGTAAATGATAATACGGTTTTATTATTTCTCTATACAGAAATGAATGAATCGTACTCACTATTATATTTTGCGGGATTTGTACATAATGTTCACATAATTTTCTACGAATGCAATCTACAGCACTATTAGTAAACGCAACGCAAAATATTTTCTTATCCTCATCAATTTGATTACGAAGAAGTATTATTTTATCTGACATCTTTGTAGTCTTTCCTGCTCCGGCCCCAGCTATATTTATTTCCACTTTATAACACCTCTTCCTGCTCTTGAGAAAGAAAATCTAATACATCTTGAATATGTTTGGGCATTTGAAATCCTTCTAATCCACCACTAGCTAGATCCTTACAAATAGTAAACATATCTGATGCTTTTGCATTTTTCCATGCTTCTGTAAGCTGCTCAGCTGTCATATTACTCCAACCGAAAACTTCTCCATATTTTTCCTTCAAAATATTAAAGTTGTCACCAGTATTTACAATTTCCGGTTCTAAGGTATAATACTCTGTCGTCCTAACACATATTTCTTTATCATCATTATACTTATCATGTCGTTTCTTTGCATCAGGTTGGTCATCATAATCTCGTATAATGCCCAATTTATTCCCTGATCCTTCATTGATTTTTTTCCAAATATTCATTATTTTCTCAAATCCCTTATGGAATGATAGCAATTCAATCTCACTCAAAGATACTTGCGAGTCAATATAAGATCGAATTAGTAATTCTTCTGATATTCCCTCAAACAAAACACATTTCTTAGAGAAAAAAAGCTTAAAAAGATCCAAATTTGGATTCTTTGCTAAATATGCTATATCTTCATCTTCTAATTCGTCAACAAACGAAAATGCTTTTCCCTTATGTAAAACCACCACATTTTTTAAATTCATTTTATTAATAAATTCAGTACTATGCGTGGAGTAGAATAACTGAACAGTTTTATTCTTATCTGTAAATGCTTTTAGAAAACTGACCATCAATCTAGTATTGTTAATGCATAAATGTGCTTCTGGTTCTTCAATCGTCAAAACATTCAGAGCAGTATCCGAATTTTTGCCAATCAACGAATTAATCAGAACAAACAACAATACTAAGTTACGATGTCCCAACCCCTGCATTGACAGCTCTTCTTCTGAATACCCTAATCTTACACTGTTTAAAATGGATTGCATTGGTGGCATATTAGGAAGAATATTAATATGCGAAAAAAACTTCTTTGCCGCTTTTAGCTCCGATGTATCTTGCCAGTTTATTATGTCATTTATATCACTAATTTCTTTTAACGCCTCAAAGAAATGGCTATATTCTTTTTCTATTTTTAATTTATCCTGATCTGAAAGTCCATCCTTCAATAAATCAACCAAAAATTTTGAACCTAATTGATTTTTAGTTCTTGAAAAATCGTCTCTTTCTGCCTCAAGAGCCTCATATTTAAACTTCTTTAATGTGTCATATGATATATTACTGCCATCAGAAACCTTTATTGAGTAATTATAATATTCTACTGGTAAGAGATTCATTTTAACCTCATTCAAATTCGTATCGTTGATTTCATTCACAGATACAATTTCCTTTACCATTCTGAATATATCTTCACAACTCTTAGGTGCAAACTCATATTTTATACCATATTGAATTTTCCCATCTTCAATTGCATATGATAAATCCTTGACATAATATTCCTCTGCACCACTTGCCTGAATACTAACTTCAACACTCACTATTGGCAATAATTCTACAAATTGCTCAATAGTAATCTCGTCATTCTTAATTTTATTCTGGCTTTCAATAATTTTATTGTAATAACACTTTTTAGTTTCATTATTTATATCAGACCATGATATTTTCTTACTGATATGTGTATTATCATCGGTTAAAAAGGGAAGCGTAATTGCTTTTAAGAAATTACTCTTACCACTATTGTTTTCTCCTATAACTGCAACTGTTTCTGCTAAGCCTATGTCTATATTCCTTAAATTCCTATAATTGCATATTTTAACATGTGTAATCTTCAACTCTTCACTTCCTTTTACATAATACAGCCATCAATTGTTAAGTAGATATATTTTTAAATAATGACTTCTCCAATCACTCTCTGTACTTCATCTGACTGTATCAGCATCCGCATCTTCTCACTTCCACCTTCAACTTCTGGCTTTCCACACCTAAGACTATCCAGATGTTCAGATACACAACAATCCTTACACCAGCATTCACCCATAAGCAAACCCTTAACAGACCACTTCTCATTTTGTGTAAATTCACCTACTAACGATTTCATCACTCGCTCTGTAGAATATCTCTTGAATCCAGACAAATACTGCATTGTCGTCTGATTCTTGATCTTTGACAAATCTATTCTGTGATCTTCTATTGCTGCAAGAATTTCTTCGCGCATTTTTATCTTATCCTTCTTACCGGTTCCAGTCCAAGACACCAACTTATCGAATGCCAATATAAAGTATTCAAAGCAAATCATATCAAGAATAATAACCTTTGCTTCTGACTTTTCCACTAATTGTTTCAACTGGCGATACTTATTTCGAATATCCTGATTATCCGGCACATAGTCAAATGCTATGTAATATTCATCTTCTTCCTTTGCATTCAATGATATCAAGGAATACAAGATGCCTTGGTTACTCTCTTTACTTTCAACTACAAGTGCATTATCAAAGAAAAGCTGATTGACTAACTTCCAGAAGTGGAGTCCAGCACCTGTGTCCTCTGTCCATAAATACTTCATATCACAATTCCTCTTCTAAAGTAATCATATTACTCTCAAACTTCATTACCTTAAAACTCTTATCTGAGACGTTCAGTCCATCGCAATTTCTTAGGAATAACATATACTGATTCGAAAATTCAAAATTAATGAATTGCCTTACCTCGTCATCCATCAAAATATCAGCATTATCAATAACAACAAAATTGTTTCTGCACTGCTTCAATTTCTCTAATATATCCTCAGATTTATAATTGAATAGTTTAATTGCACAGTATTCTTCGGTTTGCTTCAAATCCTCCAATATGTCATAAAGTACTGTCTTTCCAGTACCACTATCTCCGCCAACAAGAGTAATACGATCATCGAACACCAAATCATATGAAAAAGGATCTGCTTGAAATGCTATTTTATTATAAATCATTCGCCTCTCTCCTTTCATATTCCTTACTCCACCACGCATTGTACCCAGCACTTCCTGTCACAACATCCGTATCATTGAATCTAATAATTGCATCATCCGGAATATCTGCAAGAGATGGGCGTGACATATAAATCTTTATATTATCCATGGCAAATATCACCTTAAGCACATTCGGTCCACATTCCTCTACGCACACCACTTTTTCGGGATGCTTTACTATATTGAGCAATGTCTTACATCCAGAAGAAAGATTGCGGATAGTTCCCAATCCATACTTGGTTTCTATATGCTTGTCTGGTGTCAATTTTGCACCATCGACTTGCTTAATTAATGCAACTTCATTATCAGACATTTCTTCATTACTTGTATTTAAGTTAAAGAATAAATCATTCTTGATAATCCAATCTTTTGAATCCTTTTTTTCTGTGTATATATCAATCATTCGGTGTCACTCCTTTAAACAGATTTCATTCTTGATTATTGATAATCCCTACATAAAATATCTAAAATTATACGGTCTATCATAGACCACTAAGTCTTGCTTAGCAACACGGGACAATGCCTTAGCAAAATCCAGCGTTACAGGCAATATTTTGTATAATCCGTCCCCACTATTCCAATTCATTTTAGTAAGCATTAGAATTTCATTGACCAATTCCAGAGCCGATGATTTTCCCATAAATCTTTTTACCAATAATGGTGCTGGTATTCCTCTACCATTTTTGTAATAATTCAAGTTTTTTCCAGCCAATTCATCATGCTGAACACTTCCATGTGTCCAGATTAAAAATGTATCTTTATCAAGTGGAATAACCGTTCCTCTTTGAATCGGAAATGGTGTTGCAACATCATTTTGAAATCTTATAGCCCTCCACGCAGAAAATTCTTGAATTTGCAGCAGCTCGATATTATCCACACCTGCAAGTCCTTTTGTTATTCCTTCCATTTCTTCCTTTGTGAAATGTGTTGTCTTATGTATTACAATTCGATTTAGTTTATGCAAAGGAACCGATTCGTCATAAATTCTTTTCAAATTGTTCATAAGGCGGCAAGCATCTCCACTTCTCATATACGGATTTTTCTGTATAATCTGTGGATCTTTTAACGGACGTAAGTACAATTCCATGCCATTTCCTTCTGAGTCAAACAACTGACTACAACCAATTGATATTTTTTCATTATTCTTTATTGATTGTACATAACTTAATCCAATATACGCCGTGTCATATCTTGTCATCTTTGGTTTCCATAATTTTCCAATAGTTTTTGCATATATAGCCGTGGAAAGCCCCCACATAATCTTTGCCATATCACTATTGGTATGAACTGATCTTTCTTCTATTATCTGTGTAACAATACCTTTACCCGCACAATATATTTTTAGTGAGTCATGTAAATCAAAATAAACATTTTCATTTTTCAGTTCTCGCATTTTACTTAACTGATTCGGAATATAGATTACCAAAACATCAAATTCATGCTTTTCCCTTTCCATCACATCAATATATCGACAAATCCCATTAAAGAACTCTTCAGCAGATGCCTTTAAAGCACCGCTTAAAGAATAACCCTTAAATCTTTTGGTATCATTTCCATTTGGAATATTCAATCCACATCTAAAAACATCTTGAAATCCTATATATTCTGGTAAAAATGCCTTATCCTGCTTTAAAGTTGTTGCATGGTGCTTATTTAGTTCATTTAAGTGCCTCCATATATCTGCTGCGCATTCTCTAGGCGACAGCACTGCTAATCGTACACTTCGATTAGCATATGATTCTAATGGTCCATAATTAATTAATCCTTTTAATTGATTGACTGCAATGCAACTTTCATTTTCATAGTCAAAAGCAAGTTCAGTTTCCTTTGCTTGATAACATTTATCAATGCTGCCTGTTCCTGCAAATCGAATTCGTTGTGTACTAAACTCCAATATAGCATTTCCTAATTCAAAGATTAGTTTCCTGTTCTTTGATAATTTCTGTACCCATATTTCTACCTTTTCATTCATCTGCTTATTATATAGCGTTGACATTTCATTGTTTACAATATTCTGATAAGCAAATCTATCTAATTGAGAACCATCACTTTTTAATACATGTACTGTAGGCAATAAATTCATAACTATATTATCTTCAACAAATGATAGCGCTATTTTAATTGCATCATAAACAAAATAACCGTTTCTTATTCGCCTGCTATTTCTATCAAAGTACTTATTTTTTCCAAATGAAGACAAGCCTTTGCTTAACAAATTATTTTCTATAATCTCATAAAACATACCAATAACATCCGAATGTTCCAATTTCATCATATATATTGGAATATCCATTTCCTCAATATCACTAATGTTTTTATCTGCAAAAGCCTCTAAAATTCCGTTTTTGCTACCCAATGCCCATACTTTTCCTTTATGTAAAATAGCAACACAAGAATTATTTGTTATTGCCCGTAATTCTTTCCAAGTGGTAATGTTTGAACTAAATACATAACATTTTCTTGGAAACTGTATTGCTGGTAATGCATTAGTAATTGCTGATGCTGTATGCCTTCCTATCGCATCATATAAAATCTCTTGTTTTTTATCATGCCCCTTCCATAATTCATCAATATTGGAATTTTCCAAATTCATAGCCAAATATAGACTATACATGAGGTCATCAAAACCATCAATTTCAACCACAACTGACTGTTCATTAACATTACATGCGTTCTCCATAAACTTGCATGCTTTTATACTAAGTTTACTGCCTCTTGGTTTACACCAATATACCCCTTTCTTTATACCGCCTTCATTGATTAATTCTTCCAATACAGACATAACAGAATTATCATTGCCAGCATATCCTATAACTATTAATCCATTTTGTTCTATAGAGGTCTTCCAGATATCTGCAATTTTATCCTCTAGCTTTTGCAATTCTGACTCTGTGTTTTTTAATTTATCAAATAAATAATCTCCATGTAACTTTATTATATTAGGAAATCCCTCATTCAACGCAAATCCGACACTATTGCTAACCGCAGATGATATTGTTTTAATTGAAAACCCTGGATTAATTGAGTGAACACCAGCTTGTACTAAATCATCAAAATTAGTCGTTGAAACTAAATCTATTTTTCCATTGACTATCAATTCCCCCATACATAAATATCCCAATGACGGTTTTATATCTCGTACTTTATTTCGAATATAATACTCTCGATCACTTCTTGACGGATAACACTTTTCAAAATAAAATGAATATTCTTCTGGCGACCATAATTCCGGGTATCCCCCACGACCGTCAAAGTATGATTGTATCTCCTTCTGTACATTCTCCTTAGACAAATCACCATACAAACTTGTCCGAATGTTATTGTCTGTACAATACAACGTTCTTTTAAAATCCCATACCATTTGCCCACCTGATGGAATATTAGATGATACAGATGCTCCCGCTCCCAAGAGGAAAGACATACTTTTATCCGGCTTAATTTTAAAACTATTTACAAATGTGTTAGCATCTATTACTTTCATGCTTTCCTCCTATCCTTACTTCACATAGTGAACACTCTTTTATACAGATATGTACCATAACTTATTACGATGCTTTCTCTCAATCATAATCTGGAACAAATGTTGCCATTTCTTCATAATATCCAGCAATACAATTTAAAATATAGTCTATCTTTTTGAATACCTCCACAAACATCTCTAAATCAACAACTTCATTTCCATAATTTTCGATATAAAAATGATATTCGTCATCGGTATTAAACGGGTAACGTGAAAAATCCATATTTTTCATCTTTGCATTAGCATTATGATCTTTATCGATTTTATCATATAATTCTGAAATATAATCGTCCAACTCTTTGGTCATTTCCTTAAATTGTTTTCGTTGTTCTTTATCGGTTTCAAAACCTATCATACGTTTCTTTACTGTGTTCCATATCTGCCTGATATCGTGACCTCCACAAAATGACTCTTTCATGTTCAGCAACATATTCAAAGACCAGTTTATAGATTTTAGATACAACTCTATTGCATGGTTTGCCGAAAACAGCATTGGGAAAACTACAATATCCGCCTTTTGATCTCCATTATCCTGCAAACAATCTTGCGCAAGCATTATCGCTGCCTTCATATATCCATCAGCAATAATCATCATATCATGAATGGGTTGATGCTGTCTGGTTCTCCAATTCATATATGCTGTTTTATCTATATCTACATTATACGAAAAAATCTTTTCCATTCATTCACCTACTTTTCAAAACAATATATTTAAATTTCTGAAGTGCCTAAAATCTATAAAATATCAACCAAATACCTTCCACCAATTAATGAAAATAACACTTTTGATGGAAATAATCTTTCACCCATGTTGGAAGCCCCTACGACAGTCATATTCCAATCACTGTACTCATTCGGTAACCTAAAACATATAGACTTTTCATTTTCAAAAATGGTCACCAATGGAGTCTCATTCTACGAAAATCCAACTGAAAGAATATAATACTCATTCTGTCCACTATGTAATGGCAACATAGGTTGCTTATTAATATCCTTATAAACCTTTGCACCTCTTTGATTGTAAAAATAGTTTTTGTCATCTTCTAATATAGGATCAATCGGTAATTTATTTCCCATTATTTTATAACGTTCGTTCAAGCTCTCGCAGACAAAAGCATTATAATATTCTGGTTGCATTTCTATCTTACTATTATGAATCTCATCTGCATCTAAAAAATGATTCATAAATTGAAGAAGTGCTACAAAAGCCACCAAATCATCCGAATAAATTCCAGAAAAAGATTTGTACCAATAGTCATTATTCTCACAAATTACCCGATATAATTTTAATACAAATCAAGCTGTCTTTGATTCAATGCAAACCAATCAGAATCCAAAAAAGTCTTCTTAATTTCCCCTTCTTTATAATTTCCAATTAATGATATCTTCAATGATTGCATCAATCGAGATATTAATCCAACAAGCAAATCAGCCATTCTTATTCCAACATAATCCTTAGAATCTTCTTCGGTGACATTTTCAAGCCCTACATCCATTGCAGAATTCAATGTATGCGATTCTTTCCCTTCTCAGTCAATCACAACCGATTTTCATTAACATTCATCTCTGTCAACAACTTCTTAAATCCATCAAAAGGTGCAAAATAGGACCAATCTAATGTTTCGGGTACCTCTGTGTTCTCAAGCAGTATAAGTATTTCCTCAAATGCTTGATTCTCATGTTCTTTCAAAGTAGTATTCGCTTGATTTTTAATAATCCTATCTTCTAAAAATGACCGTAGTTCTTTAACAAATATTTGTGGTTCTTCCGGTTATCCGCCAATATACCTGTATATAATATAATGCACCTATATGTTTTATTTATTACCACCAAATCTTGCTGATGTCTTTGCAATCTTAATTTTCTGCTCCTTAAAGAGCTTTTGTTCCTCTTCATATTTTTGTTTTCTATTATATTTCAGATACTCTTGGATCTTATTATCGAAGTCTACTTTTTCATCTTGCTGATACTTTTTTACTTTTCCCAGTTCAATAGTACCTATAATTATATCATCCTTGTCACCACCTTTAATTTGCAGTACATTTCTATCATTTCTGCCAAATGGACCAGTTATTCTTGAATCTCCGTATATTGAGGTATTTGCCTGAACAATAAATACATGCAAATCCCTCGCCGTAGTTTCAATTATATTAGAGAAATAAGAAGTATCCCTATTATGTTCCGGAGTAAAGATGATATCCACTTTATCTTTATACAAGGCTCTTGCAATTATATCTGTAAATTCATAACACAAAAACAGCCCATAATCTATCCCTCTATTATTTATCATTTGATAGACCGGTTTTTCTTGATCTACACATATATATTTTTCTAAAGCTAATATTTGACGTTCCATAGGAGCATAATCATTTTTTTCACGCGCAAACAACACGGAACTTGTATATCTCCCTGTATTCACTGGTGCAAATATTGCAACATTATTATAAGCCCGATGACCACTAGTCACATATTGCAGTCCCGAAACAACAGTTATACCACTTTTTCTTACAAAAGCCAAAACATCCGAAATCCACTGTAAAGGCATATAGAACTCTGGAAATACTAAAAAATCTACTTTGTCATTTTTTCCATTCGCATATGCTCTATACATAAAATCAATCAGTCGTAATCTGTCTATCTCAACATCGTCTCCACACGCAAGACCCATACAACATCTTTTAGTATCTAATTTGATATTGGCAATAGCAATCTTAATTTTCTCTTTAACAGCACATTTATTTCCTAATTCAATTTTTTGCAAAATATATTCGTTATGCATTTCATTTTTAATTGTAATCGCTAAATGCGATGTTGTACCTCTATTAATCTGATTTACTTCATAGAAATAATTTTCAATAAATTCCAGTTTCTTCTTTACAACTGTATTATCTTCATCTCCATAATAATTACCACCATTGCAAAATTTTCTTAAAAAGACATATTGATAGATTTCATCCAAATTTATAAATCTTGGCGATAATTTAGACTTTTTACTATCACGTATCAAAAGATTCATACTATGAATTTGCTCTGGTAATATATTGGTTAAATCACAATTTTCATCTATATCATCTGAATAATTAACCAATGGGTATGATACCAAATGATGATTAAAAAGATTGGCTTTACGCATCTTTTTTGCAAGTGCCAAAACCGTCTTTTTTTCCTTTCTGCAATACTGAATGTTCAATGCCAAGACTGTTGAAATGCATATATCAAAGTGCAAAGCAAGATCTTTCTTTAGTTTTGATGAAATTCTTCTTTTTTTATTCTTTTTTACATCTTCAATATCACTAACCTTTATCTGCTTAATTGCATCTATAATATTTCCTTGAAACTGCTTCCACGCATACCGATTTGTATCCGAAGTCAACATGAAATAATACATTGCATTTATCCAATTACTCGAATATTCTAATGCTTTGGCCCCTTGAAAGAAACGTAGTATGCTGTCGCTCTCATTTTGTCTACGAACCTTTTCCTCTCTTGTTACATATTTTTTTCTAACTCTATTATTCATTACAATTTGAGACATATGCCACCCCAATTGAAAACGATCAATTTCCAATTGTCCAATATCTCTTATTTTTGTTTCCACGCCAATCCCATTTTTGGCATACGCAGCTTCTTCAAAATCAACCAAACTTAATTCTGTATCCGGTATTACATTCATCTGACTTGGGTATGTTATAGTCTTCAAAAGTTGATTTATTAACGTCTTCGACCCTGTTTTATTAAAATACATAATCTTGACTTTTTCTTTTTGAATATATAGGTTAGGATACTTATTTATTGTATATTTTCCTGATTCTACATTGTTCAAAATGTTATTCTTTTCTACCAAATATCTATCAAATGCATTATCTTCCGATATATTTTTTTCATCACCGGTAACGTCAACAACAAGAATAATATCATCAACATATCGCCCATAATGCAATACATTTGGATTTTGACTTATATCATTATCAAGTTCATACATATAAACATTTGCCAATAACATTGAACTAAACAATCCTATTGGTAAGATATACTCTTCATTTTCAATACTTTGTCCCAAAATACGGTACTCATTAATAATCCTTGTATATCTTTCAAATATTCTTTTAATTATTTCATTTAAAAATTTAAGGGCTTTGTATCTTTCATCATCGACCATCTTATCATCTAGTAAGTCAAATTTCCAAACTACAGAATAATAAAAAGACTTTACATCAATAGAAAAAAGCATTTGGCTTCTGTTAAAACGATTTAATGTTGCAACTGTCTCAATTGCATCATTCTTCCAATTACAATACTGTGGAAAATATATTTTAAACAACTTATTTTTACTAAAATTGATTGAGTCTAAAAATCCCTCTTGCTTATTGTATAAGACATAGTCATCAATAGCATTTCCATAACTTTTTGCAGAAACCAATTTCTTCTCAAAAACAAGTTTCCCTATCAATACCGTCCACAAAGTTTCCAATAAATGAAGTTCTATTGGCATATCAATAAAGAAATTTACTTTATTAACTTCTTTTTCTTCATTGCATTCAGCAGATATAAACAATTCATTTTTGACAGAATTACTTGTAAATGACTTAGGCATAACATAAAAATCAATCTTATCTAACCAGTCATCAATTTGCTGGGTGTTTACTTCTGCATCCGGATCAGCTAATAGTTGTGCCAGATTTTCTAAAACCTTCAACATATGTTTCTCATCCGCTTCCAGTTCTGCAATTTTCTTTTTCATAAAAACAAAATTTTTGTTGTAATGGTAGTAACTCTTAAGTTTTTTGTAAGAGCCAAGTAACATCTCTTTATTCTTATCTAAATCTGTAAACACAACTATCTCACTTTCTTTTTGTTCAAATAATAAATCTATAACCGCTACGTTTATTTGCCATATGGAGCTGGTGGTTCTGCAACCATTAACGTACTATCGGTTGTCTGTTCGTACTTATAATCCTTCGAAACAAATGGAGTTACATTATGTGAAACATTAGATTCTGAATACTCCTCAAAATTCTCCACCTGTTCCATAACTTTATTGAATACTTCCGGACTATACTGTGGTGGATAACCATTCTTCACCAAGCAGATTTTTATATCAAGTTTTAATTGGTTACGAACATTCTGATTATTGAGCCAATCAGCAAATGAGGATTTTGTATCAATAATATCTTTTATCTTCTTAGCTAATGCTTTACATTTATCATTGACTACAACACCATCTACTTCTTTATCTGTACCGTACTCAAAGTTATATTGGTCACGCAGTGAAATCAAAATGTCATAGAATGCTTTTTCTTCAAAGGTTAAACCGATTTTACGAAAGCTTTCTCTGTTTTCATTCATTTGACGAAGAATAGCTAAAGCCTGTTCTGTTGCAATCCTAATAATATCCTCTGATGCCTTTTCCTGTGTTTCTCCAGCTTCTTCCGCTGTAAGATGTTTACGTCTTTCATGATACTCCGCAATAGTCTTTTCCAACATTTCTTGGAACGATTTTGCAGCTAACTGATTGACTTTTCCGTATTCCTTAATCTGCTTACGAAGCATTTTTATAAGAAGTTCTAACTTGGTCGCAGGCATTTTGACATCAGATAATTTTTCAAAGTATTCTGGTGAAAAGATATCTTCTTCCTCGCCACTTTCAAGAACACTTTCCACCTGATTGTATTTCAATGCTTCTTCAACCATTTTGGAAACTGCACGATTCATGGTATCTGTATCCACTTCACTTGTTCCACTCATTTTACGAACAAAACCAGCTATAGCCATAAAGCATTGTGCAAGTGCAGATTCTTCTTCACCAAGATTACCGGAAGGCTGGCAAATATCAAAAGCACTTCTCATTCGTTTTACTGTTTTTAAGAAGTAGGTTTTAAATGAAACCTTCTGAGAGCCCTTGTTTCCTTCTGTTTGTAATTCCTGCGTTGATGCAAACACATACTCGGCAGCTTTAGCAAGAAGTCTGTAACGCTCGATAGGATCACAATCTGGATTTAAGAAAGGTGATAAATCATAATCACTAAACAGTGTTTTTAAAATTTCTAATTCTTCCCTGAACACTGATGTAGCCTGTTCAACATCATCAGATGTAGGGGCAACAGAAGTATCTCCACCATAAACCTTCATTGCTTCACGCATATTGTCGCGAATGCCGATATAGTCGATTACCATACCAAATTCTTTTCCAGGATATTTTCTGTTTACACGGCTAATTGTCTGTATCAACAAATGCTTCTTAAGAGGCTTGTCGTTATATAAGTATGTAAGACAAGGAACGTCAAAGCCTGTAATCCACATATCTACGACAATAACGATATGGAAGTTTGATTTTTCCTGTTTAAAAGCAGCGTCAAGTTCTTCAGAACGCTTATCATTTTTAACTCCGCCCAAATAATTATACATATCTTCTTCATCGTTACTGCCGACACTAGACACCATTGCGATAAATGGCATTGGCTTCAATTCTTTCAATTCTTCTTCGGTTACAGAAACTCCATCAGGTGATTTCTTTTCTTCGAACCATTCAGGATATTTATCCTTGAATTTCTGAAGTAACGCATATGCAATCTTTCTGTTTGAACAAACAACCATTGCTTTCTGTATTCTGTCCGGATCACCTGCACAGGAAGAAATATAATGATCATGGATATCTGTAGCAAGACGTTCTAATCGGGAAGGTTCCCCAAGAATTACTTCCATAGAACTCATTGCTTTTTTACTTGCTTCGATATCCTCATAAGTTGCACCATCATCAGCACATTTTTTATAGTAATCTTCAATCTCTTTTACTTTTACCTTATCAAGTAAAACCTTTGCAATACGAGGGTGATATTTGATAGAAACAGTCAATCCGTCTGCAACGGCCTGGTCCATTGTATATCGGTCAATTTCATCACCAAAAGTCTGATATGTCTCTGCAATAGGAGTACCGGTAAATCCAACAAAAGTAGCCTGTGGAAATGCCTCTTTCAAAACCTTTGCGTATGGCTTTGAAACCATAGCTTTCATATTTTCATCAGCATCCTTGCTGAATTGAATCTTCTTAGAATGTTCAAGCTGAGTTCTGTGTGCCTCATCAGAGAAACATATAATATTCTGTCGGTCATTAATAAGACCGATTTTGTCATCTTCCCGGTCGCAGAACTTCTGAATTGTGCAAATGTAAAAACCACCACTTTGCCTTGCCCCAAGTTCCTGTCTTAACTGTGCTCTGTTTTTTACAACAGATACTTCACCAAGGTTCAAAAATTCCGTACTCTTTGTAAAAAGCTTTGCCCCCTGCTTTTGAAGTTCATCCCGGTCGACAATCAGGATAATTGTCGGTGATCCGATTTCAGGTATATCTGTACAACGAAGTGCAAGCTGACGGGCAAGAAAAGCCATTGTATAAGTTTTTCCGCATCCTGTCGCACCAAAATATGTTCCACCTTTACCACTTTGGGTAGCAACAGAATTAATAATACTTTGCTTGAGTAATCTTGCAGCAAAGAACTGTGGATAACGACATACAATTTCAACTTCGTCACTATCGTAAATGCTATCTTGAAAATAAATATAATCTCTGAAAATCTCTAAGAATCGCTCAGGTGCATAAACACCCTTTATCATTGTTTCGGTTTCTTCAAAAGGCAGAGTAGATACAGTATCTCCTTCATTCACACGTCTCCAGGCATAAAAATGCTCATAAGGAGTACGAACTGTTCCAAGTCTTGTTTTAACACCGTCAGAAATACAAGCCAGAGGACAGTAATGTAAAAGATGTGGAATATTTCTCCAATAGCGGATATTAATTTGCTCCCATGCATCATAAATCGTAGCATTTGCATCAGCAGGATTTTTCAATTCAATAACGCACAATGGCATACCATTAACAAATAAGAGTACATCCGGTCTACGATTTTCTTTCTGACCATTGTTTGTATATTCTACTGTAAACTGATTTACCACACGGAATATATTCTTGTCCCAATTTTCAAAATCAATGAGAGGTATCATTCTCGCCAGTCCGTCTTGCGGTGTAAACTGTACCCCGTCAACCATCCAACCATATACCTTGTGTAAAGTAGCAAAGTCACTTTCGCTTCCGACAAGACGAACATTATCAAAAATCTGAGTTACCTCATCTTCTGTTAATTCTGAATTGGTATCGGATATAAACTTCTTGAAATCATCAGCAATCAGCACATCTCTTTTGGTTACACGAGAAATATTGTTACCAGAAGAATAAATCCAACCCTCGGCCTCCAAAAATCCAATGAAGGCATACTCATATTCCGATTCACAATAATGACCATTGTATTCTTTTAATCTTGCCATGGATTACGCCTCCTTTGTTTTTCTCGCCTCTTCGATAGAGCCCTTAATAAGAATAGGGCAGATATCTTTTATTTGTGCTTTGAGTTTTTCATTTATGCCTTTGCGATCTTTATACACTTTATAGATGTCTGCTATAGACTTCTGAACAGTGATATCTGCTATAGGTATTTCAACTTTAATTAAATCATCCCATGTAAATGTTTCTCTTGCAGAACCCCAAGAGTGAAATCGTGCATATCTATCAAATTCTGTTCGATTAAAAAACATCGAAAGATATTCAGGCAAAAGCTTATCCTCATCTACAGAAAATACTTCATTAACTGATGTAACCACAATATCTTCATCAGTATTATTAAAAGCATATGCAAAAACCTTTTCGTTGTGTGTGGTCTGTACAAAACTAATTTGACGCGGCTTAACCACTTTGTAATTATCCAGTTCATTTCGGTTTACTTTTGAAGTAGGTTCTCGAAATTCTTTAGCAGTGCTTACCCCCATAACATTCTTAGTTCCGTTAGGACCATTTCTTACATCATGTCGTTCTATATATGGTCCAATAGGTTTACAAGGCATTTTCCGTCTTAAATCCTCAATATACGCATCACAAACAAGCTTCAAATCTTCCAATCCACGCTCATAACTTTGCTGATTTACAATCAAAGCATTGTAGATGTCAACATACTTTTGCTGAATTGGAAGTGGTGGGAGGTCAACTTCCATATCACATAAAGTTTCCCAAGAAAATACTTCTGTTGAACTTCCCCATGACTGAAAACAAGCTTCCCTATCCCATTCGTCACGTTTAAAATGTAAAAATAAATAGTCAGCTAAGACAACATCCTTCATAGATGTTTTTACTTTGAATGCAATATTATTCCAACTAATAATAAATGTATCGCCTGTGTTATTGTAGCCAAAACCAATTCTTTTGCCATGTGTTCTTGGGTTGTAAATGAATTCTCCAGGACTTACCACTAAGAATTTTGACAAATCCGTTCCCGTTACATCAGCTTTCGTAGGTATTATTTCCTTAGTAATGGTCATGCCTCTTACATCATCTGGACCATATCGCAATTCTGAATTCGTTTTTAATACAAGTTCTATTAATTCTCCAAGCTTATATTTAGTCAATCCCATAGCCAATCCCCCTAAATGCATCTTCCAGCATCTGCTGGGATTTCTTTTCCTGCACCAAAACTTTTTTCATTTCCGCCTGAATACGAGCCATTTCCTTTTCATAATCTATATCCAAATCATGGTCAATAAATTCTATATATTTGCTCGGAGTAAGTGTCCATCCCTTGCTTTCAATCTCATCAATACCCACACTACGATAAAGTTCAGGCACTTCATAATTCGTACCATCAGTACCTTCGCTCTGCCATGTATGGTATATGTCTGCTGCTCTTTCAATCTGCTCCGTTACCAAACGTACCTTCTTTTTGTTCTCGCCTTTAACTGGGTTTTCCCTCCACTGACGTAAATCCATAAAAAGAATTTCATGTTCACGATTACGAAGATTTCTACCGTGATATTTACCGCCTTTTTTATTCTGATTCAGTATCCAAAGGGTGACACTGATATCAGTAGTAATGAACAATTCTCTAGGAAGAACAATAATAGCTTCCACCTTATCTTTCTGAATTAATTTTTTACGAATTTCTAAAGTGTCACTGTCGTTTAATGCACCATTTGCAAGAAGAAAACCGGCAACTCCGTCAGCTTTCTTCAAATGCGAAAGCATATGCAGAATCCAGGCATAGTTAGCATTACTTTCCGGTGGTGTTACATAGTCTGCCCAACGAGCGTCATTTTTTAAATTGTCGTTATACCAGCCTTTAAGGTTAAATGGGGGATTTGCCATTATATAATTAAAATACAATCCCTTATGCAAGTCATGAGTGAATGAAGAATCAGCTTCATCACCAAGATTATGGCTAATTCCTCGAAGTGCAAGATTCATTTTTGCAAGACGATATGTTGCTGGTTCTTTTTCCTGACCATAAATATTGATGCCATTTAAGTTTCCCTGCTTTGACTTTACAAGTTCAGCACTCTGAATAAACATTCCTCCCGAACCACAGCAAGGGTCATATAAAGTGCCATCATAAGGCTCAATCATAGTTGCAATCAATTGAACCACGTCATGCGGTGTATAGAATTCTCCTTCTTCTTTTGTTGCATTTACTGCAAATTCTTTAAGAAAATATTCGTATACACGACCAATAAGATCCTTCTCTTCGCCAAATGCCTTATGGTTGATTTTGTTTACCTCATCAACAATTTTCTTTATATCATTGGCAGCTAGATTTCGTGCAGTAAATGTTCCTTTAACAAAACACCCCTTTAATTGTGAATCTTCTTCCTCGAGTCTTTGCAAAGCAGTATCAAGTGCAACATTTAATCCCGGAGCCGGTGTATTAATGATTGTCGACCATCTTGCTTCTGGTGGTAAATTATATGTTCCATCTGCGAAAGTAGCATCATCAAAAAAGGCTGCTCTTATATTTTCATCTTCCGGGTCTAATCCCTGTTCTATCAGCGTTTGCTTTAACCTTTCAATTCCGTCTTCATACTTTTCTCCAATAAATCTTAAGAATACAAGTGTAAGCATCATATCTCTCTTTTCAAAGAATGAGCCTGAGTTACGTGCCGCACGTAGGTAATCCCTACAATTAAATAAAATACTATCTAAGTTCAATGCTTTTTCAACTGTTTTCTTCTTAGCCATATTACTTTTCTTCCCTTTCCTCATCTGGAACGAATTCCATAATGTCTTGTATCTCACAATGCAATACGTTACATACTTTTTCCAATACTTGTGTACTCACATGTTCATTCTTCCCTAGTTTTGCCAACGCATTTGTTGTAATTCCTGCCTGATCTCTAAGGTCAACCTTCATCATATTTTCATCTATTAAACGTTTCCATAATTTGCTGTACCTAATTGCCATTATTAATCCCTTTCGCGACATTACAACTTTTTACTATAACATCTTTATCATACCACCAAATTATATATATTTCAATCTAAAATTGATTTTTTCAACCTGTGAAATTTATGTATAAGCAGATATTTTTTCCAATTCACCCCAATTTTAAGTCAATAAATATCTGCTCTCATCATCAATAGTTCAATCTATCTACTCTTATTCCAACGTTTCTCACTACTGTAATAATTAATACTCCGCTCCTCCTTTAGCTTTTTCTTATCCGTCACATCCACAACACTCATATAATCATCGTACAATTCCGAACTATACATTTTCACATTAAGCTCTTTTAACACCAATGAATGCAGCTTCATATCCGTTTGCAAATCATCTATAGAAAATTGGAACATCTCTGCCTTTACCTTCACTGGCACTTTGTCATATCTTCCATATTTTTCTCGAATTTTTGACGATATTACTCTTGCCCTCTCTTCAATAGTTAACGGTCTTTCAATAACCGGTTCAACGTCAGCAACCGCTTCTACTATTGGTTTTGTTCTCGAAATCTCCTGAATCTCAAGCTTTTCTGTCGACTTTGGTTGAACAGCAATTGTTTCTTCTGTTTCCTCGTCCACTACAACATTCTGAACACTTTCAACCGATTCTACATGCATGACACTTTCCCGTTCCTTCATCTCATTGAATTCCACAAAAGATAGAATTGGTTCTTTTACCTGTTGCAAGGTAAGTGTAGATACCCGTCGAAACCTTATCTCTTCTAAATAGTCCAGGTATTCCCACTTATTCGAATATACCGTGCCATCAATATTACTGAGTGCATCATTCCATAATTCTCGTGCTTTCTCACTGATTGCCTCCTGCATTTTTTCAATCTGCTTCTGCTCAAATTCTTCCTTCGTCAGAATCGGCACAGATAACTCTTCCAGTGTTTTGGAATCATAATCTGTAATCTTCTCTGCCATCAGATACTTCGCATAATCTGAATTCCAATCATCCGAATTAGCATTTTCCATAAAATAATTATGTTGAATACTATTGCGTTCAAATGCTAATTTTCTCTTTTGCTGAGACAATTCTTCTTTTCTTCTCTGCTCCGCTTTTTCAGCAGCCGCTTTTCTTTCTGCTTCCAGCCTTGCTTTTTCTCTTGCCTCTGCTTCCGCCTTAGCTTTTGCCTCTGCAATCCTCTTTGCTTCTGCTCTTTCATTTTCTTCTGCAATCCTTTTGGCTTCAACAGCAGCCTTCTCTTTTACAGCAACATCAATACGTTCGATTAGTTCAGCTTTTCCATATCCATCTCCCAGCTTGTTACCACGGATTCCCCGCTTCATATCCGGCATAGTAAATGTGACTGTTTTATCTGTAACACGTATGTTCCAGCCATAAATACCGGTCAGGTAGTCCACCAACTGTTCAAATGATTTTACCGCCGGTATCAACTTATCAATCGTATTTCTTATCATCTCTTTATTTGATGTTACCCCAATACCGTCCTTCGCATTAGATTGCATCAATCGTTTCTCTACCCAGTAATCATCCCGATGTTTCTTGGTAAGAAGATCCACCTGTTCATATCCTTGAATCAGACATCTTCTCATCACCCACCTCTTGGCATTATGCATCATCCTTCCTGTGCTTCTATGCTTACAGCCCTGCTTCCATTCACAGGGCTTGTAATGCCACTTCTCCTGCACTCCTGCATATTTCCTTACTGAATTAAATACGATGTGAACATGCATATTTTTACTGCCATGATGACCATCCGGATGTGCTGCAATCAATGCCTGATGCCCTGGTGCAAAGACGGATAACCATTCTTTTCCAAATGCAAGTGCTTCTTCCATCGTTATATTATCTGTCGGATCAAAGGATATGATATAATGATGTGCTTTTACATCCTTGACTGCATTATTTTTACCATAGAATCGATTCGTCTCAATACATTCTGCTCCAAAAGTATCTACATCACAGTTCACACCCTCAATCAGATACTCTTCCCGTTCCATAATCCTTCCCTTTTCATCGAGAATCGGTTTGTTGATGTATTCATCAAACTGACAGGTTAGATATTCTACAGCAGATGAATAATAACGGTTCTTCACCGGAATATGCTTTAATATAGCCATTTAATCACCCACTTTCTTTGCCGCTTGATGTACTTTTTGTTTTCTTTTGATACTTCTTGCCACAGGCTACATCCTCAAGTGCCGGTAAAATCCGAAACTTCAAATTCAAAAGTTCCCCGCAAGTCTCTCTAACTTCATTCTTAAGACTATCCGATATAAATCCCTGGTTGAAACACCTTGCAATCTGGTTCAGATTTGAACCGATCTTACCAAGTTGCATAGAATATTCCTGTAAAAGTGTGGTATCTCCATAACACGGAAGTCGCCTTCCAAGTGCACTTCTCCTAATAAATTCTGATGTGGTAATCCCTGCCTTTCTTGCCTTTTGTTCTATGAGTGCCTTATCCTCTTTGGATATACGCATTTCCATACGTGTCATTGCTTCTTTCTTTTTATCTGTATCTTGTCTCATTATTTTCAATTCTCCTTCCGTAATAAAGCAGATTTCAGAATAGTTATCCTCTTCTGTTTCTACTAAATCTCCAATTACATTTGTGCCGGATACGGCAATGTCTTTCGCCGTCGCTATCGCTCCTCCCTCCGGTTATACGCTCACTCCCCTATGGTCTGTTAGAGTCAGGCAAAAATAACCAAATACAGATAGGTTAAAATAACCAAAATAGTGACGGGAGAAATTAGCCATAAAAGTTCAACTAAAAAAAGCCA